>NZ_JCANTA010000003.1:0-578354 GCF_059570575.1 Streptomyces sp. CNX435
CTTCTGCAACCACCCCTCCTTATACGCATCCGACGACAACCGGAACAAATTATGCAAACCCGTACGAGACGACGCCCAGATCGTCTTATGCGTATACCCACCCGAACCAGACACGTCATCACGCTTCTGATGCGGCTGCCCCCACTGCACCTTCCGCTTGTTCCGCCGCGACTCCGGCGCCACATACGCCTCGATCCCGATAATCGGCGTCACCCCCGCCGCCGACGCCTGCGCAAAGAAGTCATACGCCCCGTGCAGATTCCCGTGATCCGTCATCGCAATATGCGACATCCCCATCTCACGACACGCCGCGAACATATCCTTCAACCGCGCCGCCCCATCCAGCAGCGAATACTGCGTGTGCACATGCAGATGCGTAAAAGGCGGCTTGGCCACGACGGCTCCTCACACAACGGGACGTTGTCAGGAGCGCCATCAAATCCCCACGTCGATGCCTGTTTCAAACAACGGGCACGCTATCCTGAACAACCTGCCGTTGTAGCGGAAGAGATGCCTCAGCGCAGAGCGGCGAACGGGGCGACGGGATGGCGCGCGGCGACGTCGTACGTGCGGGACGATGGCGGCTCCCTCGCATCCGCGGCCGGACCTCGACGGTGACCGTTCGGATCCGGCCACGGCCGGTGAGATGCGTCGCCGCGTGTCGTCCGGTTGCTGGCGTTTCGCCCGGATCGTACGAGACCCGGGGCGCGGAGCCCGGTGCCGGACAGGCAACGATTCGGCCGCATCGGTCCCGGATGGGCCGATCCTTGCCTAGCCTCACGGGGTGGGGCCGGCCCCGGCGGGGGCCGTATCTCCGCGCCGTCCGAGGTGCCGGGCCGAACAGCGGCTGGAGTGGCGAGTAGCGCATGACCGACCGGAAGTTGCCGCATCACCGAACGCTGTACGCGCTGCCGTACCTGGTCATGGGCTGTGTCGCCGTCGTCGACGTCACCGCCGGACCCGGGGTCGGGTTCCTGCCCCTGGTCTCGCTGGGGCCGGCGTTCGCCGGCCTGGTCGGGGGCTGGCGGCGCACGGTGTTCGTGGGCGGGATCGCGCTGGTGCTGTGCGTCCTGCTCGGCATCTCCGACGTGATGTTCGAGTCCCGGCGCGGCTACGTCGCCCTGCTGTCCGTCGTCGGCGTCACGGTCGCCGCGCTGCTCGCGGTGCGGATGCGGCACCGCCGCGAGGAGGAGCTGGCCAGCGTGCGGTCGATCGCCGAGGTGGCGCAGCGCGTGCTGCTCCGGCCGGTGCCGCGCAGCGTGGGCCGGCTGCGCGCGGCGGTCTCGTACACCTCGGCCGTGGCGGAGGCGCGGATCGGCGGCGACCTGTACGAGGTGGTGATCTCGCCGGTGGGCGTCCGGCTGATCGTCGGGGACGTCCAGGGCAAGGGGTTGGAGGCGGTGGAGACCGCGGCGGTGGTGCTGAGCGCGTTCCGCGAGGCGGCGTATGACGAGGCGGACCTGACGGGCGTCGGAGAGCGGCTGGAACGGGCGCTGGACCGCCAGCTCGACGGCGAGAAGTTCGTCACCGCCATCCTCGCCGAGGTGGGCCCCGGCCCGGAGGTGACGCTGCTCAACTTCGGCCACCCCGCGCCGCTGGCGGTGCGCCAGGACGGCGACGTGCGCTATCTCGCGCCGCCGCAGCGGGCCTTACCGCTGGGTCTCGGGGAGCACGGCGTCGCCCGGCCGGAGCCGCACACGGCATGGTTCGCCCCCGGAGACCAACTGCTCTTCTACACCGACGGCGTCACCGAGGCCCGCGACCGCACGGGGGCCTTCTACCCGCTGGAGGAGCGGGCCGGGCTGTTGAAGGACCCCGATCCGGAGGGGGCGCTGACCGCGCTGCGCCAGGACGTGATCGAGCACGTACGGGCGCCGCTGCACGACGACGCGGCGATGCTGCTGCTGCGCTACCGCGGCGGGTGACGCGGCCTCACGCCGTGCGACGGGCGAGGCGCAGCTCGGTGAGGTAGCGCTTGACGATGCCGCCGTCGTGCCGCCCGTCGATCAGGCCGCCGATGCACTCCAGCAGCCCGTCGCGGGCCGGCCGGGGCAGCGCCCGGTGACCGGAGTACGTGCGGAGCAGGTCGAGGTACTCCGCGGTGGAGTACGGCAGTTCCCACTCGTGGCGGTGGAAGACCGGCGGCTCGAAGCGCTCCTCGCCGCCGAGGTCGTCACGGTCCTCGGGGATGGCGGACGCGGGCCGCAGGCGCAGGCCGGGCGGCGTCGCGGGGTCGAAGCGCTCGTAGCACTCCTGGACTTCGGCGAAGAAGTCCTCGCTGCCGCCTGCCACATGGTGGGTCCGGACGGTGGCCAGCACGCCGCCCGGGCGCAGCGCGTCCGCCGATTTCGGCACCCGGACCGCGGGGTCGACCCAGGCGAACGCGGTGGCGGCGAGCACGACGTCGTACGGCTCCGGCGGCAGCGGCCACTCCTCGAACCCGGCGTTCACGACGGCCACGTGCGGGAACCCGGCGAGGTTGCGGCGCGCCACCCGGGACATCTCCGCGCCCATTTCCACCGCGGTCACCCGGCACCCGCGCTCGGCCAGCGGCACGGTCGCCTGTCCGGTGCCGCAGCCGATCTCCAGCACCCGGCACCCGGGCCCGAGGCCGTCGGGGGCGGCGGTGGCGAGGTCGTCGTACATCGCCCGCGGGTAGCGGGGGCGGGCGCGGTCGTACAGCTCCGGCGCCTCGGTGAAGGTCCTGCGCAGTCGTTCGCGTTCGGTCTCTGTCACCGGCCCACCCTATGATCGGTTTCGCGACGGGGGCAGCACGGTTTTTCCGGTTATCCGGCATCCGCGACCGAGAGGAACGCCCTTGATCCGACGCGAGAGTTACTGCGGCGGCCGGCTGGTGAAGGAGGTCGAGCAGATGCGCGACGACCGCGTCCCGTCCGGTTTGCCGGGGCCGCGGATCGACGGGCCGGCGCTGTGGCTGCTGGACGGCGAGCGCGTGGAGCCCGCTGAGGCGGAGGCGTTCTGGGTCGTGTGGACTTCGGGCCGTCGCCCGCATCCGCTGGGTGAGACGGCGCGGAGCTGGCCCGCGATCGTGGTCGCGGGCGCCATCGTGCTGTGGGTGGTGACGCTGGTGCTGACGCAGTTCGAGTGAGGGCCGGGCGAGCACGGGGGGGCTCAGTCGTCCTCGTCGCGTTCGTCGTCCTCTCCCTGGTCGCGGCCGGCGCGGTCGCCGCCGCCGGGGCCGTGGCCGCCGGGATGGCGGTTGCCGGCGCCGGCGCCGCCGCGCTTCTCGCAGTAGTCGGCGAGGGCATCCTCGCCGCCGGCCGACCGGACGAGGCGGTTCCAGGACTTCTTGTCGCCCGCCTTCGACTCGCCGTCGTGCACCGCGTGGAACTTCTTGCACAGCCGCTCCACGGACGTGGCCTTCGCGCCCGGCCCGTCGCCGTGCCCGGAGCCGCCCGGCGCGGCGCCGTCGCCCGGCCGCCCGTCCGGCTCTCCGGCGCCGTCGGCACCGCCGCCGGGCTCCGCGCCCGTCCCGCCTGCCGTGCCGCGCGCGTCGCGCCTGCCTTCGGGTCTGTCCTCCGTCCGGCTGCCGCCCGCGGACGCGGCGCCCTCGTCGGCGTCGTCGCCGCCGGTGCGGTCGGGGCCGGCGGTGGCCGTCGGCGAGGTGGCGGGGCCGGGGGTCGTCTCCGGCGCGGCGGGGGCGCCGCGCAGGGCCGTTCCGGCCGCGAGGGCGACGCCGCCGAGGACGCAGCCGGCCGCGGTCACCGCGGCGGCGGTACGCAGGCGTCGCAGCCGCCGCGGCGCGGGGCGTACGGGGGCGGTGGCCGACGGGCCGGGCGCGAGCCGCACGACGGGCTCGGCCGCCCCCTGCCGCGGCGGCACCCGGCTCTCGCCGCGGGGCCGGGTGCCGTTCCGCGCGTGGTCGTTCGGCGACCGGCCGTTCACCGGGGGGCCGTTGCGGGCGGCACCGCCGGCGCCGGCGGACTCCGCGGCCCGTGCGGCGCGGAACGCGGCCAGCGCCGCCTGCTCTCCGGGGAGTTCGGTGCCGGGCACCGGGCGGCCGGCGCGGGCGGCGGTGTCCAGCAGCGCGGCCAGCCGCTCGGCGGCGTCCCGGTCGGCGGGCGGCAGCGCCGGGCCGGCGTCCAGCGGCTCGCCGTCGAGCAGCCGCTCGGCGGCGCGGAGGTCGAGCCAGTCGTTCCGGTCGTCGTCGCCCATCACATACCCCTGAGCATCCACGTGTCCGTGCAGGTGGCGTCGCCCGCCGGTTCGCCGGTCAGGCGGGCACCGGCCGCGGCCTCGCCGAGCTGGTCCGCGAGCCTGCGCACGCCGCGGTGGGCGGCGGAGCGGGCCGCCGCGGGGTTCGTACCGAGCACGTACGCGGCTCTCTCGGCGTCCAGCCCCACGATCGCCCGCAGCGCGACGGCGTCGGCCTCCTCGCGCGGCAGCCAGGCGATCAGGGCAAGGCTACGCCTCCCGTCCGGTCGCGCCGGGGCCCCGTCCGGATGCCGCCCTGGGTCCGGGGCGTCGGGCCGCCGCGGACCGCGGTCAGGCCGGCCGCGGCGGCGGCGCAGACGCGTCAGCGCCCGGGTACGGGCGATCCGGGCGCACCAGGCGCGAAAGCTCATGTCGTCGCCGCCGAACGCGTCGAGGTCGCGGGCGATCTCCTGCCACACGCCCGCGGTGACCTCCTCCGCGTCGCCGTCGCCGTCGGCGTCGCCGACGAGTGTGCCGACGTAGCGCAGCAGCCAGGGGTGCACCGTTCTGTACAGATTCACAAACGCGGTCTCGTCGCCGGCCTGAGCGGCGCGTATCGCCTCCGTGAGCGGGCCGTCAGCCTCCGTCATGCCGGGTCAGCCCGCCCGTGGCGCTCTGCTTCGGCGGGCACAAAACGGATCCATTCGGAATGCACCCCCCAGGTGCCGGTTTCGGGGGGCCGACCACGCCCTTCGCTGTCCGCCCGCGCGGAAGAGCACGCTACGGCCCGCCGCAGGATCCCGTCCAGTCCGCGCGCACGAGGCCACACTCCCGGGGGACATACGGGAGTTGTCGCACCGCACGGGGCGTGTGCGGGGCCGCCGCCCGGATGGTCACCGATCTTCGGCCGGCCGCCCGGGGCGCTCCCGGAGGCCGTCGAGGAGCTGGCGCACGAGGGTGGCCGCGAGGTCGTCGGCGAGCGGGCGGTGGCCGAAGAGCAGGCGGTGGTAGACGGGCGCGAAGAGCTGGTCGAGGGCGGCGGCCACGTCGGTGCCGGGGTGCAGTTCGCCGCGGGCCACGGCCTCGTGCAGCAGCCGGGCGCAGGCCGCGCGGCGGGGGCGTACCCACCGGTCCTCCAGCGCCGTACGGATGCCGGGGTCGGCCTGCGCGGCGGCGACGAGATCGGCGACCAGGCGGCCGGCGGGGGTGTCGCGGACGGCCCGGACGAGCGCGCCGACCTGGGCGGTGAGGGCGTCGGCGAGCGGCGCGCCGCCGCCGGCCGGTTCGGGCGGGGCGGCGGCGTCCGTGACGCCGGCCAGGCTGTCGAGCATCACGTGCCCGCGCGTGGGCCACCACTTGTAGACCGTCGACTTGCTGACCCGCGCCCGGGCGGCGATCGCCTCCATCGTGACCGCCCGCACCCCGCCGGAGACCAGCAGTTCGGCGGCGGCGGCGAGCACCGCGGACCTGGCCCGCTCGCTGCGCGGCCGGCCCCGCGGCGCGCGGGGCCCACCCGTTTCGCCCATGCCCGCCTCCGGCGTCCGCCTTATACTGAACGCACCGTACGATAAAGGGAAGGAGCACGTGTGACCAGCGTCCCGGTCCGCAGGCTCAACGACGGTACGAAGCTCCCCGCGCTGGGCCTCGGCACGTATCCGATGGACGACGCGCAGGCCGAGCGGGCGGTCGCGACCGCCCTGGAGTCCGGCTACCGGCTCGTCGACACCGCGCTCAACTACGGCAACGAGACCGGCACCGGCCGCGGCATCGCCCGCAGCGGCGTCCCGCGCCAGGACGTCGTCGTCACCACCAAGCTCCCCGGCCGCCACCACGGCTACGAGCAGACGCTCGCCTCCTTCGAGGAGTCCCGCAAGCGGCTCGGCGTGGGATACGTCGACCTGTACCTGATCCACTGGCCGCTGCCGCGCGTGGACCTGTACGTCGACTCCTGGCGCGCGATGATCAAGCTCCGCGAGGAGGACCTCGTCCGCTCCATCGGCGTCTCCAACTTCACCGTCGCCCAGCTGGACCGGCTGGAGCACGAGACCGGCGTGCTGCCGACGGTCAACCAGGTCGAGCTGCACCCGCACTTCCCGCAGGAGGAGCTGCGCGCGCACCACGCCGCCAAGGGCATCGTCACCCAGAGCTGGAGCCCGCTCGGCCGCGGCACCGACGTGCTGGCCGACCCGGGGATCGCCCGGGTGGCCGAGGCGCACGGCGTGACGCCCGCCCAGGCCGTGCTGCGCTGGCACGCGCAGCTCGACGCCGTTCCCGTACCGAAGTCCGCGGATCCCGTGCGGCAGCGCGAGAACCTCGACGTCTTCGGCTTCGAGCTGTCGGCCGCCGAGATGGCCGCGGTGGCCGGCCGGCCGCAGCACCGCGTGGGCGGCGATCCGGACGACCACGAGGAGTTCTGACCCGCGGTCCGTATCGACGGATCGCGGCGGTTCGTACGAGCGGCGACGCCGCACCGTAGCGCGCGGAGGATTCCCGAAGGTGAGAGCGGCAGTTCTGGGAACGGGCGTGATGGGCGCCGGCATGGCACGCTCGCTGCTCCGCGGCGGCGTCGAGGTGACCGTCTGGAACCGCACCCCGGAGCGGGCCGCACCGCTCGCCGACGACGGCGCGCGGGTCGCGGCGAGCGCGGCGGACGCGGTGCGCGACGCCGACGCGGTGCTCGTCGCGCTGTACGACGCGGCCTCGGTGCTCGGCGTCCTGGGCGACGCGCTGCCGGCGTCGCCGGAGGACGCCGTGTGGGTGCAGTCGGCGACGATCGGCCCGGACGCGACCCGCCGGGCCGGCGAACTCGCCGCCGCGGCGGGGCGCACGCTGGTGGAGGCCATGCTGCTGGGCACGAAGCAGCCCGCCGAGACCGGCCGGCTGACGCTGCTGACGGCGGGCGACCCGGCCGTCTTCGCCCGGATCGAGCCGCTGACCGCGGCCATCTCGGTGAAGTCGGTGTGGGCCGGCCCGGAGCTCGGCACGGGCACGGCGCTGAAGCTGGCGTGCAACGCCTGGATCGCCTCGATCACGGCGGCGTCGGCGCAGTCGCTGGCCCTGGCCGGGGCGCTCGGCCTGGATCCGAAGCTGTTCCTCGCGGCCATCGACGGCTCCGCCGCGGACTGCCGGTACGCGCACGTGAAGGGCGAGGGGATGCTCGCGGGGGTGTATGAGCCGCAGTTCGCGCTCGACGCCGCGCTGAAGGACATCGACCTCATCAGCGGCGCGGCCCGGGGCGCGGGCGTCGACACCGCGCTGCTGGGCGCGCTGCGGGCGCTGTACGCGCAGGCGTCCCGGGCGGGGCACGGGGGCGAGGACCTGGGCGCGGTGTACACGAGCTTCGGCGGGGCGGACGGCACGGGCGGCGCCGGCGACGCCGGCGGCACGGGCGGCACGGGCGACTGAGCGGCGGGCCGGACGGCGGCGGTACGGGCGGCGCGGGCGGCGGAGGGCGGGAAGGGCCCCGCACCGGCTGCCCGCCCGGCGGCACGGGGGCCGGTCCCGTACCGCCGGGTAGGTGTGCCGCGATCAGTCCGTGGCGCAGACCAGGTCGGCGGGCGCCGACAGCGTCGAGCTGCCCGTGCCCGTCATCCCCACGGTGACCGAGTTGCCGGTGGTGCCGGCGACCCGGTCCGCCGTGGTGCCGGAGACGGCGTAGCCGTCGTAGCCGGAGACGGCAACGTTGTCAGCGGCCGCTGACCAGCTCGGCGTCGCCGAGTCGTGGGTCGCGCCGGTGAGGGACGGAGTGCCGGGGCGGTGGGCGCCTCAGGTGTCGCCGCCCCCGCCGCCGTAGACGGTGGCCTCCTTCGCGGTGGCCACGATGCCGTTCTCGCCGTTGAAGAGGCGCTGGCCCCAGTCCGTCAGCGCCGCCGGGTCGAAGCCCGTGACCATGTCGAGGTACTCGACGCCGCCGCTGTTGCCGCTGTACGACCAGCCCAGGTAGCCGAGGCCCAGCTCCTGGGTGAGGCGCATGATGGCGTCCTCGTCGGGGTTGCCGTCGGAGTGGTTGTGCCCGAACTCGCCGACGGCGATGGGCAGTCCGGCCTCGGTGAAGGACGTCAGGTAGTCCTCGATCTCCGCCGCGGTGTCGTAGACGCCGTACATGTGGATCGAGAACAGCGTGTCGTCCTGCGGGTCGGAGTCGGCGACCGCGCTGGCGTTGCTGCGCATCGTGTTCGTCCAGTCCTGGCCCCAGTTGGGGGCGTCCACCATCAGGGTGTGCTGGAACCCGGCGGCGCGCAGCTTGCCGATGGCGCCCTGGGTGTCGGCGGTCCAGCGCTCGTAGCCCTGGTTGCCGTGCGGCTCGTTGCCGATGTTGACGATGACGTAGTCCTCCTGGCCGACGAGGGCGTCGCGGACGCTGATCCAGTAGTCGGCGGCGCGGTCGAGGGAGACGGCGGCGCCCTCCTCGCCGTAGCCGGTGGTGTCGTGGACCTCCAGCACGCAGATCAGGCGGTTGGCCTTGCACTGGCTGACAACGTTGTCAACGTCCGCAACGTCATTGCGCGTCCAGCGGTCGCCGGAGGACAGGACCACGCGCACGCTGTTCGCGCCCAATTGCTTGATCTCGCGCAGCGAGTCCAGCTCGCTGGCATACCAGGTGTGCGCATGGTTCACGCCGCGCAGGACGAAGTCATTGCCGTTGCCCTCCAGCAGCCGCCCGCCCTCGGTGTGCAGCCCGACGGCCGCGGCGGCGGGCTCGGCGGCGGGCTCGGCCTGGGCGCCGGGCCCGAACCCGGCGACGGCGGCGGCCAGGCCGAGCAGGGCGGCGAGCAGCATGCCTACGGTCCGGGTCCGCCCGCCGCGCCGGCGGCGTCCGGGGGCGGTGGGGGGTGTCGTTCTCGGTGCGCTCATGTGCGGCTCCTCGCGAGTCGGTCGAGACGGAAAATGGGAGCGCTCCCATGTATCCACTCCTGACACAGACGCGTCAAGCCCCGCGGCACGGGCCGTTGCCGCGGCGTTGCCCGTACGCACCGAACGGGCCCCGCGCCGTCGGTGGCAGCCGGTAGCGTTCCCGACCGGAACCACCGGGGCGATGGAGGAGCCGACTCATGCCGCAGCCGCCGGAGCACACCGCGGACGACGGGCCCGGCGGGCCGGGCGCCGGGCCCGCCGACCTGGTGGTCGAGGGCTGCACCGCGCTGGTCCACGACGCCGCCGGCGAGGTCGCGTTCGCCGAGGACGCCGGGATCGTCATCCGGGCCGGCACGATCGCGGCGGTGACCTCCGCCGCCGAGGCGGCGCGGGTGCCGGCGGCGGAGCGTATCGACGCCCGTGGCCAGGTCGCGATGCCGGGCCTGGTCAACTGCCACACGCACGCGCCGATGGTCTTCCTGCGCGGTTTCGCCGAGGACGTGCCGGTCGAGGAGTGGTTCAACGACTGGATCTGGCCGGTGGAGAGCAACCTCACCGACCGGGACGTCGAGTTGGGCGCGCTGCTGGCCTGCGCCGAGATGATCCGCGGCGGGGTGACCACGTTCGCCGACCACTACTTCGCCATGGACCGGGTGGCCGACGCGGCCGAATCCGCCGGGCTGCGCGCCGTGCTCGGCCTGGCGTACTTCTCCTCCCAGGGCGCGGAAGGCCGCGAGGCGTCGCTGGAGTTCGCGCTGCGCCGGGCCGGGGACGCGGGCGGACGGATCACGACGTGCCTGGCGCCGCACGCGCCGTACACCGTGACGGACGCCGACCTGGAGGCCACGGCCCGGCTCGCGCGGGAGCACGGACTGCTCGTCCATCTGCACGCCGCGGAGAACCGGGAGCAGACCGAGACCAGCGTCGCCCGGCACGGCCGTACGCCCGTCGAGGTGCTGCAGCGCTGCGGTCTGCTCGACACCGACGTGCTGATCGCGCACGGCACCGGGCTGACGGAGGCCGACATCGCCCTGCTGGGCCGGGCGCCGGGCGCCGGGGTGGCGACCGCGCCACGCGGCTATCTGAAGTTCGGCTGGGATCCCACGCCGGTGCGCGCGCTGCGTGCGGCCGGTGTCCCGGTGGGCCTGGCGACCGACGGGGCCGCGTCCAACAACACCCTCGACGTCTGGGAGAGCATGGCGCTCACCGCGCTGGTGCAGAAGTCCGCGGAGCGGGACGCCACCTGGGCCACCGCCCGCCAGGTGCTGCACCACGCGACGATCCAGAGCGCGCAAGTCGTCGGCCTCGGCGACCGGGTGGGCTCGCTGGCGCCCGGCCGGCGGGCCGACCTGATCCTGGTGGACCTCACCGGCCCGCACACCCAGCCCGTGCACGACCTCGCCGCCACCCTGGTACACAGCGCCCGCGCCGGCGACGTGCGCACGACCGTCGTCGACGGCCGGGTCCTCATGCGCGACCGGCGGCTGCTGACGGTCGACGTGGCGGAGGTCGCGGCCGAACTCGCCCCGCGCCTCGCGGCGCTGACCGAGCGCGGCCACGGCCGCCGCATCCAGAGCTACGACACGTGAGCCCGCCGGCGCCCGGCCCGCGGGCCGGCGGGCTCACGGCCTCCCGGTCTACTCCGCGGCGTCGGGCGTGGTGACGCGCACGTAGTCGACGATGAGCTGCTGCGGGAAGACGGTGCTGCCGTCGGGGTCGCCCGGCCAGTAGCCGCCGACCGCGAGGTTCAGGATGAGGAAGAACGGCTTGTCGAAGACCCACTGCTTGCCGCCGAGGTCCGCGGGCGTGCGCGTCTGGTAGACGGTGCCGTCGACCGACCAGGTGATCTCGTTGGGCGACCAGTCGATGGCGAAGGTGTGGAAGCCGTCGGCGAACGCCTCGCCGCCCGGCAGCGAGTAGCCGGCGCCGATGCCTCCGGAGCCGGAGTAGTCGGGCCCGTGGATCGTGCCGTGCACGGTGCTCGGCTCGAAGCCGACGTTCTCCATCACGTCGATCTCGCCGCTGGCCGGCCAGCCGACCTGGCCGATGTCGTCGCCGAGCATCCAGAACGCCGGCCACATCCCCTGCCCACGCGGCACCTTCATCCGCGCCTCGACGTGGCCGTACGTGGTGGTGAACCTGCCGGAGGTGTTGAGCCGGGCGGAGGTGTACTCGCACCGGCCGTACCAGCACTGGTAGTCGCCGGGGTTCTCCTTGCGCGCGGTGATGACGAGGTTGCCCTCGCCGTCCAGCGCGGCGTTGGCGCTGCCCGGCGTGTAGTACTGCCGCTCGTGGTTGTTGACGTTGTCGCCCGTCTCGATCAGCCACTTGCCGTCGTCGACGGCGGAACCTGCGGGTCCGTCGAAGTTGTCTTCGAAGGTCACCGCCTCGATGCCGTCCGGCGCGGCGCCCGCGGAGCCGGGCGTCCAGCTCAGCCCGGCGCAGACCGCCGCGAGTAGCAGGACGGCGGGCGTACGGCGACGCCGTTTGCCGTGTGATGTCATGAATGTGCGCCTCGATCCTCTGGTGGGGGTTGCCGACCGCGGGAACGCCTCGGGTGCCGGGACGTCCCGACTGGTCAGCAGCCGGGTATCGAGCTTGGTCCAGACCTGGTTCGGTGCGAAAGTGAACTCCTTTGCGCGGGCGCAGTCAATGGATCCCGCGGATCCCGCCGCGTTCAGTTCTCGAAGCCAACCCTCGGCGCTCGGGGCCCGAAACCACGCCCGATGCCCAAGCGGGCACCGAACGGGCACGAGTCCCGGCCGGGGCGGGCACGCGCGGTGGGCGCCCGGGGCGGGCAATGCCCGCCTCCCAGCGGCGATGGGGTGGGGAGAACGGGCACATTCGGTCATGACGTGTTCTGCATCAAGCCTGGCCGGTGGGGTGGGCCGCGGGTAGAAATGCCTTTGTCAAGCCCGAACGGGCATGGCTTCGCCCTCCGAACAACACCCCCCACAGCCAAACCGCGAAGGCAGGTGGTCATCGTGGACGGAGAAGAACGCCGGCGGGTCATCCTGGAGACCGCCCGGCGCGCCGGAAAGGTGGACGTCGCCAAGCTGGCCGCCGACCTGGGCGTGTCGCGCGAGACCGTGCGGCGCGACCTGACGCACCTGGAGGACCACGGACTGGTCCGGCGCACGCACGGCGGGGCCTACCCCGTGGAGAGCGCGGGGTTCGAGACCACGCTCGCGTACCGCACGACCATGCACGTACCGGAGAAGTCCCGGATCGCCACCGCGGCGGCGGAGCTTCTCGGTGACGCGGAGACGGTCTTCATCGACGAGGGCTTCAACCCCCAGCTCATCGCCGAGGCGCTGCCGCGTCCCCACCCGCTGACCGTCGTCACGGCCTCGCTCGCCACCGCGAGCGCCCTGGCCGGGGACGACCGGGTCACGGTGCTCCTGCTCGGCGGCCGGGTGCGCGGCGGCACCCTGGCCACCGTGGACCACTGGACGACGAGGATGCTCGCCGGCTTCGTCATCGACCTGGCGTACGTCGGCGCGAACGGCATCTCCCGCGCGTACGGGCTGACCACGCCGGACCCGGCGGTCAGCGAGGTGAAGGCGCAGGCGATGCGCGTCGCCCGGCGGAAGGTCTTCGCCGGGATCCACACGAAGTTCGGCGCGGTGAGCTTCTGCCGCTTCGCGGAGGTCTCGGAGTTCGACGTGATCGTCACCGACACCGGGCTGCCGGCCGCCGAAGCCCACCGCTACTCGCTACTGGGCCCGCAGGTCATCCGGACCTGACCCGCCCGGCACCGGCCCGTAGCCGGCATCCCGTAACCCCTCCCACCACCCACACCCCATATCCGCGCAGGTCACGCCCCCCGGACGAGAAGCAACCCGGGTGGCCCGGCTCCGTACGCCTCGAATCCCTCCCCCGACCCTCCTTGGGAGCTTGCGATGCTCACTCCAACCCGCAGCAAGCGCACCATCCGCGCCCTCGTACCCGTGGCCACCGCCGCGGCCCTGCTCGCCGCCTGCAGCGGCGCGGGGGGCGGCGGCAGCTCCGGGGGCGACGACTCCGTCAACGTCGTCATGGTCAACAACCCGCAGATGGTGGAACTCCAGAAGCTCACG
The DNA here is from genome assembly GCF_059570575.1 of Streptomyces sp. CNX435. Classification (NCBI taxonomy): domain Bacteria; kingdom Bacillati; phylum Actinomycetota; class Actinomycetes; order Kitasatosporales; family Streptomycetaceae; genus Streptomyces; species Streptomyces sp. CNX435. Next base: position 13,089 of record NZ_JCANTA010000003.1, read on the forward strand.
GCCAAGCACTTCACGAAGAAGACCGGCATCGAGGTGAACTTCACCGTGCTGCCGGAGAACGAGGTCCGCGACAAGATCAGCCAGGACTTCGCCAACCAGGCGGGCCAGTACGACGTCGCCACCATCAGCAACTTCGAGGTCCCCTTCTACGCCGAGAACGACTGGCTGCTGCCGCTGGACGAATACGCCGCGGACGACGCGAAGTTCGACCAGGAGGACGTCCTCGCCCCGATGCGCGAGTCGCTGACGGCCGAGGACGGCAAGCTGTACGCCGAGCCGTTCTACGGCGAGTCGTCGTTCCTCATGTACCGCAAGGACGTCTTCGCCGAGCACGGCCTGAAGATGCCCGCCAAGCCCACCTGGCAGGAGGTCGCCGACCTCGCCGCCGAGGCCGACGGCGCGGAGCCCGGCATGAAGGGCATCTGCCTGCGCGGCCTGCCCGGCTGGGGCGAGGTCATCGCGCCGCTCACGACGGTGGTCAACACCATGGGCGGCACCTGGTTCGACGAGAACTGGGAGGCACGGCTGGACTCGCCGGAGTTCACCGAGGCGGTGAAGTTCTACGTCGACCTGGTACGTGAGCACGGCGAGGCCGGCGCGGCCCAGTCGGGGTACGCCGAGTGCCTGAACAACCTCACCCAGGGCAAGACCGCCATGTGGTACGACGCCACCGCGGCCACCGGCTCGCTGGAGGCGGAGGACTCCCCCGTCCGCGGCAAGATCGGCTACGCGCCGGCGCCGGTGGACAAGACGGAGAACTCCGGGTGGCTGTACACCTGGGCGTGGGGCGTGCAGAAGGCCTCGGAACGGCCCGAGAGCGCCTGGAAGTTCATCTCGTGGGCGTCGAGCAAGGAGTACGAGGAGCTGGTCGGCAAGGAGCTGGGCTGGGCCAACGCGCCCGCCGGCAAGCGTGCGTCGACGTACTCCAACCCGGACTACCTCAAGGCCGCCGACTCCTTCGCCGACATCACCCGTGCGGCGATCGAGGGCGCCGACCCGCGCAACCCGGGCACCCAGCCGCGGCCCGCGCCCGGCATCCAGTTCGTCGGCATCCCCGAGTTCTCCGACCTGGGCACCAAGGTCTCCCAGGAGATCAGCTCGGCCATCGCGGGTAAGCAGTCCGTCGATGACGCGCTGGCGAACTCCCAGGAACTGGCCGAGGAGGTAGGCGGGGAGTACCAGGACCGATGAGTGCCCCGACCGCCGTACGCACCGTACGCACCGCCCCCCGCGCGGGCCGGCCGGCACCCCGCCGGCCGGGCCGCCGGGCCCGGGCCTGGGCCACCCGCGCGCCGCTGCTGCCGGCCCTGGTGTTCCTGATCGCGGTCACCCAGCTGCCGTTCGTGGCGACGCTGGTGATCTCCCTCTTCGACTGGAACTCCCTGCGCCCGGACGACCGCAGCTTCACCGGGCTGGACAACTACAGCAAGGTGGCGAGCGACGAGAGCCTGCGCGAGTCGGTGGTCACCACGGCGGTGCTGACCGCCGCGGTCGTCCTCGTCAGCGTCGTGCTCGGGCTGCTCATCGCGCTGCTGCTGGACCGGACGTTCCCCGGCCGGGGCCTGGTGCGCACCCTGCTCATCGCGCCGTTCCTGCTGGTGCCGGTGGCGGCCGCGCTGCTGTGGAAGCACGCGCTCTACAACCCCGAGTACGGCCTGTTCAACGGCGCCCTCACCTGGGTCGCGGAGCTGTTCGGCGACGACACGCCGCCGCAGCCGGACTGGGTGTCGGACATGCCGCTGATGGCCGTCGAGGCCGCGCTGATCTGGCAGTGGACGCCGTTCATGATGCTGATCCTGCTGGCCGGGCTGCAGAGCCGGCCGACGGAGATGGTCGAGGCCGCCAAGCTGGACGGCGCCTCGGGCTTCCAGATCTTCCGCTACCTCACGCTGCCGCACCTGCGCCGCTACCTGGAGCTGGGCGTGCTGCTCGGCTCGGTGTACATCGTGCAGAACTTCGACGCGGTGTTCACCATCACCTCGGGCGGGCTGGGCACCGCCAACCTGCCGTACACGATCTACCAGACCTTCTACCAGGCGCACGAGTACGGGCTGGCCTCGGCCGCCGGCGTGCTCGTCGTCATCGGCTCCATCGTCATCGCGACCTTCGCGCTGCGCGTCGTGTCGTCCCTGTTCCGGGAGGAGGTGTCCCGCGCATGAGCACGACCGTGACGGCCACGGCCCCGAAGCCGGGCCGCACCGGCCGCACCACCCGCGCCGCGCAGCCGCCCGCGCTGCGCAGTGCCCGGCGCCGCAGCGCCGGACTCGGGCTGCTGGCCTGGCTCGTCGGACTGGCGTTCTTCCTGCCCGTGGCGTGGATGGTGCTGACGTCGCTGCACGCGGAGTCGGACGCCGCCGCCAACCCGCCCGCGGTCGCCGCGTCGCTCACGCTCGACGGCTACCGCACGTTCTTCGGCTCCGGCGGCGGCCCCAGCCCGTGGCCCGCGCTGATCAACTCGGCGATGGCGAGCGTGTTCTCGACCGTGCTGGTGCTCGCGCTGGCGCTGCCGGCCGCGTACGCGCTGTCCATCCGGCGCGTCAAACGCTGGACCGACGTGCTGTTCTTCTTCCTGTCCACCAAGATGCTGCCGGTCGTCGCCGGGCTCCTCCCGATCTACCTGTTCGCCAAGAACACCGGGATGCTCGACAACATCTGGCTGCTCGTCCTGCTGTACACGTCGATGAACCTGCCGATCGCGGTGTGGATGCTGCAGTCGTTCCTCGCCGACATCCCCGTCTCGATCGTCGAGGCCGCCCAGATCGACGGCGCCCGGCTGACCACCGTGCTGACCCGGGTGATCGCCCCGGTCGCCGGGCCCGGCATCGCCGCCACCTCGCTGATCTGCTTCATCTTCAGCTGGAACGAGATGCTGTTCGCCCGGGTGCTCACGGGGGTGACGGCGGAGACCGCCCCCGTCTTCCTCACCCGCTTCATCACCAGTCAGGGGCTCTTCCTCGCCCAGGTCTGCGCCGCCTCCGTCGTCATCTCCCTCCCGGTGCTGGCCGCCGGGTTCGCCGCCCAGGACAAGCTGGTCCAGGGCCTGTCCCTAGGAGCAGTCAAATGAGGGCCGCCGTCATCGAAGCCCCCGGCACGGTCACCGTGACCGACGTTCCCGATCCCGTCCCCGGCCCCCGCGAGGTCGTGGTGGACGTCGCGGCGTGCGGGCTGTGCGGGACCGACCTGCACATCCTGCAGGGCGAGTTCGCGCCCACGCTGCCGGTGGTGCCGGGCCACGAGTTCGCGGGCGAGGTCGTCGGCACCGGCCGCGACGTCACCGAGCTGGCGGTGGGCGACCGGGTCGCCGTCGACCCGTCGCTGTACTGCCACGAGTGCCGCCACTGCCGTACGGGCCACGGGAACCTGTGCGACCGGTGGGGCGCCATCGGCGTCACCGTCGCCGGCGGGGCGGCTGAGTACGCGCTCGCGCCGGTCGCCAACTGCGTGCGGCTGCCGGACCACGTACGCACCCAGGACGCGGCGCTGATCGAGCCGCTGTCGTGCGCGGTGCGCGGCTACGACGTGCTCCACAGCAGGCTCGCCGCGCACGTGCTGATCTACGGCACGGGCACGATGGGACTGATGATGCTGGAGCTGGCCAAGCGGACCGGCGCGGCGTCGGTTGACGTCGTCGACGTCAACCCCGAGCGGCTGGCCACCGCGCAGAAGGTGGGCTGCAGCCGCGCGGCGGCCTCGCCGGAGGAGTTCGGGCAGCCGCAGGGCTGGGACGTCGTCATCGACGCCACCGGCAACGCGGCGGCCATCCAGGACGGCCTGGGCCGGGTCGCGAAGGCGGGTACCTACCTGCAGTTCGGTGTCGCGGACTACGCGACGACGGCCACCATCGAGCCGTACCGCATCTACAACCAGGAGATCACCATCACCGGCTCGATGGCCGTACTGCACAGCTACGAGCGGGCCGCGGAGCTGTTCGCCGCCGACGTGCTCGACCCCGAGCTGCTCATCAGCGACCGGCTGCCGCTGGAGCAGTACCCGCGCGCGCTGGAGCAGTTCGCGGCCGGGAAGGGCCGGAAGATCGTGGTGGTGCCGTAACTCCCGGGCGGGCGTGGGCGCCGGGTGTGAGACGGGTCTCAGGCGGCGCTCATAAATGCCGATTCAGTACGCTACGCCCCCGGTTGCCCGCTGGCAGACTGAGCCGTTGTCAGCAGACCCCGCCACGCCACGGAAGGACGGCGAGGAAAGGTGGCCATGATTGACCGCACGGCTTGCGGTCGGTGGCACGACGCCGCCGGCGCCCCCCGGTGCGCGGGCGGCGGCGCCGCCCCCGGTCCCGCGGTGACCGGCGGCTCGGTCCCGCCGCAGGAGCCCGGACCGGCGGTGCCGGGGCCGGACCCGCGGGACGTGGAGCTGTTCGCCGAGGGCCGGGCGGCGTACGCGGACCCGGCCCCGTACGCACTCGCCGCCCCGGACGGCGACACGGTGGCGCACACCGTCGTCCCCGGCCGGGCCCGGCACGGCCGGGGACGGCGTCGGCGCCCGCCCCGCGCACGGCTCGCGGCCCTCGCGGCGGCCGGGGTGGCGGCGCTCTCCGGCGGGCTGCTCGCGGCGAACGTGCTCGGCGGGAACGGGACACCCGACGGCACCCGCGCCGACGAGCGTCCCGACGCCCCGCTCGGGCCGCTGCCGTCGAACGCCCCCGGCACCCACGACTCGTCGCCGGCGACCAGCCCGCCGGTGGAGCAACGGGCGGAGGCACCGGACCGCGCGCAGCGCTCCCGGCCCTCCACGGCGCCGCCGACCACTCGGACGGCGGACCCGACGACGCCGGCGCCCAGCCCGAGCCGCAGCTCCGCGGAGCCGAGCAGCCCGTCATCGACCGCCTCGTCGCGGGCGACGGTGTCGGCGCCGAGCGGCACGCCCTCCGCCTCGCAGTCCTCCTCCCCCGCGGAATCGCCCACCCCGACGCCCACCGACAGCACGAGCGAGGAGGGCGAGCCGGAGCGCACGCCCCACACGCCCACGGAGCGCGCGGGCAGGTAACGCCCGTACGCCTCGCTCGCACGGGCGATGCCGGCAGGGGCACGGGCCGTCGCCGCTCCCGCCGGCCCGCCGCGCCCGCGCAGATGCGCGACGGGCCGGCGAGGGCGAGATTGGGGGCATGGCCAGTGCCCACTCCGGCGCGCCCCTCGACGGCCGGCTCGACGCGCTGCTGCTCGGCGTGCTCTTCTCCCAGGCGCGTTCCGCCCTGCTGGTCTTCGACGCCGAGCTGCGCCTGCTGCGCGCCAACGCCTCCGCGCGACGGCTCCCGGGAGTCCCGGACGAGGAGCCCGGCGCGGACGGCGGCCGTACGGAGCCCGGGGAGCCCGCGGCGCCGGTGGCGCCCGCCGGCGCCCCGGCCGCCCGGGACGTGGGAGCGGTCGCGGACGGGGCCGAGCTGGAGCGGCTGCTGCGGCACGTGCTCACGACCGGTGCCCCGGTACGGAACGTGCGGATGCCCGGCGGCGACGGCGGTGCCCGGGAGCTGTCGGTCTCCGCGTACCCGCTGGCGGACGACGGCGCCGCCCCCGTGGGCGCGCTCGCCCATATCCGCGACATCACCGACCGCAAGCGCTCCCGCTCCCGGCTGGAGCTGCTGTACACCGCGGAGGCGCGCATCGGGGCGCTGCTCGACGTCGGCCGGGTGGCGCGGGAGCTGGCGGCGGTCGTCGTGCCGGCGCTGGCCGACGCGGTGGTGGTCGACATCGCCGACGCGGTGTGGCGTGGCGAGCGGTCGGCCCCCGGGCCGGGGGCGGAGGAGCTGGCCCTGCGGCGGGCGGGGGTGGCGCCTCCGGCGCCCGGCGCGGGGCGCGGGGTTGGCGCCCTGGTGCACTACCCGTACGCCTCACCGCAGTCCAGCGCGCTGACGGACCTGCGCCCGCGGCTCATCCAGGACCCGCCGTACCCCGGCTCCGCGGACGGTACGGAACCGGGCACAGAGGGACCCGTACCCGGGCCCGACGGCGCGAACGGCGTCGAGCGCCCCGCGATCGCCGACGCGGACCTGCCCGGAGCCGCGGCCGGCGCCCACTCCCTGATCCTCGTCCCGCTCACCGCCCGCGGCACGCTCCTCGGCCTCGTCAGCCTCTACCGCTCCGAGCGCCCCACCCGTTTCGACGACGCCGACCTGCGGCTGGCCACCGAGGTCGCCGAGGTGGCGGCGGTGAGCCTCGACAACGCCCGTCGGCAGACCCGCACCCGCACCACCGCCTCCGCCCTGCAGCGCAGCCTGCTGCCCGCGCAGCTGCCGGAGAACAGCGCGATCGAGGCCGGCCTCGCGTACGTCCCCGGCACTTTCCCCGGCACCGGGGGCGCGGGCGGCGACTGGTTCGACGTCATCGGGCTGTCCGGCGCCCGCGTGGCGCTGGTGGTGGGCGACGTGACCGGCACGGGGCTGCACGCCGCGGCCACCATGGGCCGGCTGCGTTCGGGGATCGGCACCATGGCCGGCCTCGACCTGCCGCCCGACGAGTTGCTGACCCATCTGGACGCCCTGGTGTCCCGGCTCATGGAGGATCCGCCCGACCCGTTCGCGGATCCGGCACCGGACCGGTCGGCGCCCGCCGCGACCTGCGTCTACGCCGTCCACGACCCCATCGCCATGCGGGTGACGCTGGCGCTGGCGGGGCATCCGAAGCCGGTCGTCGTCCGGCCCGACGGCGGTACGCAGGTCGTGGACGCGGCGACCGGGCCGCCGCTGGGCAGCGGCTCCGGCACGTTCCAGAGCACCGAGCTGGACCTGCCCGAGGGCAGCCTCCTCGCGCTCTACACCAACGGCCTGCTGCCCGACCGGCCCGAGGATTCGCTCCCCCGCCTGCGCCGCGTGCTGGCCCACCCGGACCGCCCGGTACAGGACCTGTGCGACGCCGCCGTACGGGACCTGCTGCCCGCCCGCCCGAACGACGACGCGGTGCTGCTCGCGGCCCGGCTGCGGACGCTGCCGCCGGACCACGTGGTCTCCGTACGGCTGCCGGTGGAGACCTCGGCGCTCTCCGACGCCCGCGACCTCGTGCGTCGGCGGCTCACGGAGTGGGGGCTGCGGGAGTTGACGCTGCCGACCGAGCTGATCGTCAGCGAGCTGCTCGCCAACGCGGTCCGGCACGCCCCGGGCCCCATCGGGCTCAAGCTCATCCGCCAGTCGGTCCTGACCTGCGAGGTCTCCGACACCAGCCACGCCGCGCCGCATCTGCGGCACGCCACGAGCAACGACGAGGGCGGTCGCGGGCTGTTCCTGGTCGCCCAGTTGGCACACCGCTGGGGGGTCCGCTACAGCCCCCGCGGCAAGGTCGTCTGGACCGAGCAGGAAATCCCGGACAGTTGAGCAATTTGTGACGTGGCTCACACCACCTCCTCTCTGTGTCACATTCGGCCTCCTGTTCCTGTCCTTAGGGGTGAGTGCACCAAGGAGGCAGGAGCAACCGCATGTCCGTAACACAGGCGGAAGACTCGTCGCGTGGCGCGATGGGCACCCGTCCGCCCACCCGGACGTCGTCCGGCGAGCGCTTCGCCGACTGGGCCGACGGCCGGCTCGGACTGCACGGCGCCGGGAAGAGGTACGCCAGGAAGGTCTTTCCGGACCACTGGTCATTCCTGTTGGGCGAGATCTGCCTCTACAGCTTCATCGTCATCATGCTCACCGGCGTCTACCTGACGCTGTTCTTCAACCCCTCGATGAACGAGGTCGTTTACCACGGTTCGTACGCGCCGATGAACGGCGTGCGGATGTCCGAGGCGTACGCCTCCACCCTGGACATCTCGTTCGACGTGCGCGGCGGTCTGCTGGTGCGTCAGATCCACCACTGGGCCGCGCTCATCTTCGTCGCCGGCATGGTCGTGCACATGATGCGGCACTTCTTCACCGGCTCGTTCCGCAAGCCGCGCGAGATCAACTGGCTGTTCGGCTGGCTGCTGCTCTTCATCGGCCTCTTCGAGGGCCTCCTCGGCTACTCGCTCCCGGACGACCTGCTCTCCGGCACGGGGCTGCGCTTCGTGGAGGGCGCGACGATCTCCACACCGGTGGTCGGGACGTACCTGACGCTGTTCCTCTTCGGGGACGAGTTCCCCGGGCACGAGATCATTCCACGCTTCTACGCCCTGCATATCCTGGTGCTGCCGGGGATCATGCTCGCCCTGCTGGTGGCGCACCTGATCCTGGTCTTCTACCACAAGCACACGCAGTGGGGCGGCCCGGGCAAGACCGAGAAGAACGTCGTCGGCGCGCCGTTCATGCCGGTGTACGTGGCCAAGGCCGGCGGGTTCTTCTTCCTGGTCTTCGGCGTCATCACCTTCGTCGCGGCGATCGCGAGCATCAACCCGATCTGGAACGTCGGCCCCTACCGACCAGACCAAGTGTCGACGGGCGCTCAACCGGACTGGTATCTGGGCTTCGCCGAAGGCATGGTGCGCATCATGCCCGGCTGGGAGATCAACGCCTGGGGCCACACCCTCGCACTCGGGGTGTTCATACCCATCGCCCTCTTCCCGCTCATGCTGGTCGCCATCGCCGCGTACCCGTTCATCGAGGCGTGGATCACCGGCGACAAACGCGAGCACCATCTGCTGCAGCGGCCGCGCAACGTGCCGGTGCGGACGGCGCTCGGCACCTCCTGGCTGGCGCTGTACATCCTGTTCCTGATCGGCGGCGGCAACGACATCTTCGCCACGCACTTCCACATCGCGGTCAACCACGTCACCTGGGGCCTTCGGGTCGCGGTCTTCGTGGTGCCGGTGCTCACGTTCATCGTCACCAAGCGCATCTGCCTGGCGCTGCAGCGGCGTGACCGCGACAAGGTGCTGCACGGCCGCGAGACCGGCATGATCAAGCGGCTGCCGCACGGCGAGTACGTCGAGGTGCACGAGCCGCTGTCGCCGGAGGAGCTGCACAAGCTCACCTCCCACGACCAGCCGCAGCCCTACGAACTCGGCCCGGAGACCGACGCCAACGGCGTCCGCCGGCCACCCGTGGGCATCGCCAACCGGGTGCGCGCCAGGCTGGCGCACAGCATGTTCGGGCCGGGCACGCAGATCCCGAAGCCGACCATCGAGGAATACCGCGCGGTCGCACACGACCACGAGCACGCGGAGCTGCCCGTCGGCGGCGGATCCCGCGAACTCGAACCCGCGGAAGAGAGCCCGGGCGGCCACTCGTCCGGATGAGGTACGGCCCCCCGACGGCCCTCATCCCGTACTGAGGCAGGCCCCCGACTGGGTGGGGCGCGGACCCCCGACCGCGCCCCACCCAACTTTTTGGTTAGGCTACCCTAAGTTGCATCGAGCGAGGGGTGGCGACGGCGTTGGGCATCGAGGTGTACCGGGACTCGTGGGGCATCCCCCACATCCGCGCCACCGACCCCCGCGAACTCGCCCACGCCCAGGGGCACAACGCCGCCGTCGACCGCGCCTGGCAGCTGGAGACCGAGCGGCACCGCGCCGCCGGCGCCACCGCCGCCTTCCTCGGCGAAGCCGCCCTCGGCTGGGACCTCTTCGCCCGCCGCGCCCGACTGGACGACACCGCGCGCCGCTGCTTCCGCCGGCTGGCCGAGGAAGACACCGAGACCGCCGGCTGGCTCTCGTCGTACGTCGACGGGGTCAACGCCGGGCTCGCCGAAGGCGCCGCGCGGGCGCCGGAGTTCGCGGCCGTGCGGCTCACGCCCGGCCGCTGGTCGCCGTGGACGCCGCTGGCCGTGTGGCTCTCCACCCACATTCTCTTCGCCGGCTTCCCCGCCAAGCTGTGGCGCCGGCTGGTCGCCGAGCGGCTGGGCGCGGCGGCGGTGGAGCTGTTCGCCACCGACGGGCCGGGGACCGCGGGCAGCAACGGCTGGCTGGTGACCGGCGAGCGGACCGCCGGCGGCGGCGCGCTGATCGCCGGGGACCCGCACCGGTTCATCGAGAACCCCGGGGTCTACCAGCAGATCCACCTGGCCTGCCCGGAGTACGACGTCGTCGGCTTCGCCGTCCCGGGCGTCCCCGGGCTGCCGCACTTCGGCCACACCGGCGGCGTCGCCTGGGCCATCACCAACGCCATGGCCGACTACCAGGACCTCTACCGCGAACGGCTGCGCCGCCGCGCGGGCCACGTCGAGGCGCTGGGCCCCGACGGCTGGCGTCCGGCCGCCGCGCACACCGAGACCGTCGAGGTGGCCGGCGCGGAGCCGGTCCTGGTCGAGGTCGTCGAGACCGGCCGCGGCCCGGTCATCGCCGAGTTCCCGCAGGACGCGGCCGGCGGCGAGTGGGAGGCGCTGAGCCTGCGCTATCCGCCGCGGGTCTACGGGGACCTGGGCTTCTCGGCGCTGCCCGCGCTGCTCGCGGCGCACCGCGTCGCCGACGTGGACGCGGCGCTGGACGGCTGGGCGGAGCCCGTCAACGTGGTGCTCGCCGCCGACACCGGGGGCGGGGTGCTGCACCGCGTCGCCGGGACGGTGCCGGTACGCGACCGGGCCAACCTGCTCGGCGTCGTACCGGCGTGGGAGTCCGCGCACGCGTGGCGCGGGCGGCACGCGCCGATGCCGGCCGTGCCGGTGGCCGACGGGCTCGCGGTGATGGCCAACGAGCGCGGCCCGGCCGCCCCGTTCGGCGCCGAGTTCGCCCCGCCGTACCGTGCGGAGCGCATCCGCGAGCTGCTGGCCGGCGGGGAGCGATGGCGTGCCGGGGACATGGCCGCCGTCCACACCGACACCTTCACCGCCGCCGCCCGCCCGCTGCTGGACCTGCTCGCCGGGCTCGACGGCCTCGGCCCCGCCGCCGCCGGCCTGCGGGACCGGCTGCTGCGCTGGGATCTGCGGATGGACGCCGGCAGCGCCGACGCGCTGGCGTACGCAAGGCTGCGCTCCGCCGTCGTCCGCGCCCTGGCCGCCCACCCCGCGCTGGCGCCGCTGGCCGCGCCGCCCGCGTACCCCGGACTGTTCCTGCCCTGGCTCGACCTGCCCACCCGGATCGGGTACGCACTGGGCACCCTGCTCACCACCGACCGGCTGCCGGAGATCGACCGGCCCGCGCTGGTACGGGCCGCAGCCGAGGAGGCCGCCGCACAGCTCGCCGGGTCGGCGCCGGGCGAGCCGGCGACCTGGGGCGAGGCGCACCGGCTGGCGCCCTGGCAGGCGCTGCCCGGCGACCGGGGCGGCGACCTGGGCGGCAGCGCGGACGCCGACGGCGAGCCGTGGCCGGGCCTGGCCGGCGACCACGACTGCGTGCTGGCCACCGCCGCCGTCCCCGGCGTCACCGACCTGTGCGCCCGCGGCCCCGCCGCACGCTACGTCTGGGACGTCGCCCGCCGCGAGGAGAGCCGCTGGGTGGTCCCGTTCGGCGCCGACGGCGTCCCCGGCTCCCCGCACCACCGCGACCAGCTCGCGCCGTGGCTGCGCGGCGAGCTGGTTCCCGTACTCACCGACTGGCAGGCCCTGAAGGAGTCCCATGGCGACCGCTGACCCCGCGCCCCACGACCGGGCTCCACGCTACGAGCGGAAGGTCGAGGGCTTCGGCGCCGTCCGCGTCGTGCCCGTCGTCCCGGACGTGGACGCCGGTCTGCTGCACGGCTGGGTCGCCGGGGAGCGCGCCCGCTTCTGGGGCATGACCGGGCTGGAGCGCGAGCACGTGCGCGACGTCTACGCGCACATGGACACGCTCACCACCCACCACGCCCACCTGATGCTGCTGGACGGCGAGCCGGTCGCGCTGCTGCAGACGTACGACCCGGCCGCCGACCGGGTCGCGGAGTGCTACGCCGTCGAGCCCGGGGACCTCGGCATCCATCTGCTGATCGGCCCGGCGGCCGGTGCCGTGCGGCCCGGCTTCACCGCCGCGCTGATGCGGGTCGTCACCGGCTTCGCCGCGGCGGGCGGCGCACGCCGCCTGGTGGTCGAGCCGGACGCGGACAACGGGCCGGCGATCGCCCGGATGCGCCGCGAGGGCTTCGCCCTGGGTCCGGAGGTCACGCTTCCGGAGGTGGACCTGCCGGAGGTGTACCTGCCGCCGAAGCGCGCCCGGCTGGCCTTCCGCCCGGTGACGGACGGCTGACGGCGCCGGTCACCCGGCGCCGCCGCCGTCCGCCCGGTTCTTCATCAGGTGTTTACACGGCTCCCAGCCGATTCTGACCTGCGGCTCCTAGCGTCCGGCGGGTGTCGCGCATCCTCCGCACGCCGCCCTCCGCGGCGGTCTCCCTGGCCACGCTCCTCGTCCTCGCCGCCACCGCCTCGTCCTCCGCGCCCCCGGTGCGGGACGCCGCGGAGACCACGGGCCCCCACCGCCTGCTGTACGTCTACCACGCCGGCCCCCCGCCCGACTCCGCCTCCGCCCCCGACCCCGCTCCCGACCCGGACGAGGCCGTGACCGAGGCGCTCACGGCGCTGCCGGAGACGGCGGGGCGGTACGACGTGGCCGTGGCCGACCTCGACACCGGCGCCGAGGCCGCGTACGCGTCGGGCGAGGGCACGTTCGACACCGCGAGCATCGTCAAGGTCGACATACTCGTCGCCCTGCTGCTCCAGGCCCAGGACGCCGGCAGCACGCTGACCGCCGCGCAGGAGCAGTTGGCCGCGGCGATGATCCGCAGCAGCGACAACGCCGCCACCGACACCCTCTGGTGGGACATCGGCGGCGGCCCCGGTCTCGCGGAGGCCAACCGCCGGCTCGGCCTGTCCGGGACCGAGCCCGGCCCCGGCGGCACCTGGGGGCTCACCCAGACCACCGCGTCCGACCAGCTGACGCTGCTCGACGCCGTGTACGGCGACGGCACTTCGCCGCTCAGCTCCGACTCGCGCCGCTACGTCGAAGAGCTGATGACCACCGTGGTCGAGGGCCAGCGCTGGGGCGTGTCCGCGGCGGCGGACGACGCCGGCTCGGCGGCGCTGAAGAACGGCTGGCTGCCGCGCTCGGCCACCGGGCTCTGGGACGTCAACAGCATCGGCCGCGTCGAGCACCGCGGCCACACCCTGCTCGTCGCCGTCGTCTCCGACGGCCACGCCTCCCACGCGGCCGGCATCGACCTCGTCGAGTCGGTCGCGACGACCGCGGCGGACGCGCTGCGTAACTGAACTGCTGCTGCATGTACCCGAATCGCGCACTTGCCGCGGGACGTGCACATGCGCTTGCGGATGAAAGTGCATCTGTACTTGCATCGAGAGGTCTATATCACTCACCATGAGACGACAAGCGCGTTCCACGACGGCATCATGATCGGGGTATTGGCATGGCGGCAGCCTCCGGGGAGCGGGCCGTGGCCTCGGCCTTCGCCGCCTGCGTCCTCGATGCCCACCCGCGCTCGATAGCCGAAGCGCGTCGCACGGTGCGCACCACGTTGCGTGAGTGGGACCTCGCCGAGCTGTCCGACAGCGTCGAGTGCGTCGTCTCCGAGCTGGTGACCAACGCCGTACGCCACGGAGTGCCCGGCGCCGCCCCGCTGCCCGTGCCGGAGCCGCAGCCGGTCACGCTCACCCTCGTACGCCGCGGCGGCGAGGTCGTCTGCGCGGTCTTCGACCCGGGTGCGGGCGTGCCGGCGCCGTGCGAGGCCGAGGACGTCGCCGAGTCCGGGCGCGGCCTGCAGATAGTGGCGACACTCAGCGACGCGTGGGGCTGGAGTGCCCCGGGGCCGGTCGGCAAGGCCGTGTGGTCCCGGTTCACCGCGCCCGCCGGGACCGGCGGCCCGGCGGACGTGGACGCCGACGGGGACGGCGACCGGGACAGCGAGTGGCAGTCCTTCGCCCGCTGCCTGGCTCTGCTCGAGTCGCTCGTGCCCGGGCGCCTCGCCGTCCCCGCCCCGGCAGTCGCCTGACCCGGCCGGCGGGCGGCGGCCCGCGTTCCGCGGAACCTCCCGGCGGGTCCGCACGTTCCCCCGCAGTGGCGCGTACCCGGCAGGTCGAGGAGACGGCGACGGCGGAGCTGCGGCTCGGGCCGCTGCTGCGATACGTCGACGACACCCGTGCCACGGTCTGGGTCGAGACCTCCGGCCCGTGCGAGGCGCAGGTCCGCTGCGCGGACGGCGCCGGTGGCACCGCCCGCACCTGGCAGGTCGGCGGCCACCACTACGCGCTGGTCCCCGTCCTGGGCCTGACCCCGGGCACCGCCACCGCGTACCGCGTATTCCTCGACGGCCACGAGGTCTGGCCGCTGCCCGGCACCCTCGCGAGCACCATCCGCACCCCCCGCCCCGGCGCCGCCCTGCGCGTCGCCTTCGGCTCCTGCCGCTGGGCGGCGAAGCCCGGCGGCGGCCACGACCCCGTCGGACCCGACGCCCTCGACACCCTCTCCCGCCGGCTGGACGGCGACCCCGGCGCCGAGCGCCCCGACGTCCTGCTCCTCCTCGGCGACCAGGTGTACGCGGACGAGACCTCCGACGCCACCCGCCGCTGGCTCGCCGGCCGCCGCGACCTCGACGTGCCGCCGGGCGACCAGATCGCGGACTACGAGGAATACACCCACCTGTACGACGAGTCCTGGCTCGACCCCGAGGTGCGCCGGCTGCTGGCCTCCGTGCCCAGCTGCATGATCTTCGACGACCACGACGTGATCGACGACTGGAACACCTCCGCCGCCTGGCTGGCCTCGATCCGCGCCGAGCCCTGGTGGCGCGAGCGGATCCTCGGCGGGTTGATGTCGTACTGGGTCTACCAGCACCTCGGCAACCTCTCCCCCGACGAATTGGCGGCCGACCCGCTCTACGCGGCCGTCCGCGAGGCCGGCGACGGCACGGAAGCGCTGCGCGAGTTCGCCGAGCGCGCCGACGCCGACCCGGCCGCCGTGCGCTGGAGCTACCGCCGCGACCTCGGCCGCACCCGGCTGCTGATGGTCGACTCGCGCGCCGCACGGGTGCTGGAGGAGAAGAACCGCGCGCTGGTCGACCCGGACGAGATGGAGTGGGTACGCCGGCAGGCGCTGGACGACCCCGGCGCGTACGACCACCTCCTCATCGGCACGTCGCTGCCGTGGCTGCTGCCGCCCGCGGTGCACTCCGCCGAGGGGTGGAACGCCGCGCTGTGCGCCGGCGAGCGCGGCACCCGCTGGGCGCGGCTGGGCGAGAAGCTGCGCCAGCGCGCGGACCTGGAGCACTGGGCGGCGTTCCCGCGGTCGTTCGACGACCTGACGGACCTCATCGCCGAGGTCGGCCGCGCCGAGCAGGCGCCGGCCTCGGTGCTCGTGCTCTCCGGCGACGTGCACCACGCCTACGTCGCCGAGCCGCGGTGGCCGGCGGGCCACCGGACGGCGGGGGCGGAGGATGCCCCGCCGGAGCCCCCGCGGCCCGCGGTCGCGCAGCTGACCTGCTCGCCGATGCACAACAGCGTCCCCGCCCCGATCCGGGCCGGATTCCGCTTCGGCTGGAGCCGCGCCGGCCGGCTCATCGGCCGGGCCCTCGCCCGGCACGGCCGGCTCGCCGCCCCGCCGATCAGCTGGCGCAAGACCGGCGGGCCGTGGTTCGGCAACCAGTTGATGACGCTCACCCTGCACGGCCGGGACAGCGCCCGGCTGCGCCTGGAGCAGGCCCGCGAGGAAGGCGCCGGCGGCGCCCGGCTCGTCCGGACGGACGAGCGGGAGCTGCTGTAACTCCCGCCGCGGGCACGGCCCTGGCCCCGCTGCGGTACGTATCCGGCCCGACCTGCGCGACGGGGTGCGCGAGGCGTTCCCAGTCCGGGTGAACTTCGCTATCTTTCGGTGCCCGTAGTCCAACTCTGCACGTCTACCGCATCCTTGTCACCGGAATACGGAACAGAACACCATGTCACGTGCGATATCCCTGGACGGCGTCACCAAGGTCTACGAGCGTGGTATCCGGGCGGTCGACCGCTTCTCGCTCGACATCGAACCCGGCGAGTTCGTGGTCCTGCTCGGCCCCTCCGGGTGCGGCAAGTCGACCGTGCTGCGCATGATCGCCGGACTGGAGTCGGTCACCGAGGGGCAGTTGCTGCTCGACGGCGAGGACGCCGCCGAGCTGGCGCCCGGGCAGCGCGGGATGGCCATGGTGTTCCAGAACTTCGCCCTCTACCCGCGGATGACGAACCGCGACAACATCGGCTTCCCGCTGAAGCTGGAGGCGCGCGGCGACGTCGGCCCGCGGGTGGACGCCACCGCCCGGCTGCTGGGGATCGAGGACCTGCTCGACCGCTATCCCGCGCAGCTCTCCGGCGGCGAGCGGCAGCGGGTCGCGATAGGCCGGGCGATCTCCCGGGAGCCCACCGCGTTCCTCATGGACGAGCCGCTGTCCAACATCGACGCCAAGCTGCGCAACCACCTGCGCGCGGAAGTGGCCCGGCTCAACCGGGAGCTGGCGGTCACCACGGTCTACGTCACGCACGACCAGGCCGAGGCGATGTCGCTCGGCGACCGCGTCGCCGTGATGCGCGACGGCGTGCTGCAGCAGGTGGGTTCGCCGCGCGAGGCGTACGCGCTGCCGAAGAACATCTTCGTCGCCGCGTTCATCGGCACCCCGCGGATCAATCTCCTCGAAGCCGTCGTCCACGCCCCGCTGCCCGGCCGGATGACCATCGAACTCGGCCGGCAGAGCATGGTGCTGCCAGAACCCCTCTCCCCCGACCTCCAGATGCTCCGCATCCAGCAGGGCCGGCCGGTGATCGTCGGGCTGCGCTCGGAGGCAATCCGCATCGCCCGGCCGTCGCTGGCCCGCGCGGGCGAGTGCGCGATGAGCGGGATCGTCGAGCACGTGGAGTACCTGGGCCACGAGGCGCTGCTGCACCTGAACACCGGCTCGCGCGCGGCCGTCGTACCGGCGCTGGAAGGGCCCCGCACGGACACCGCGCCCGGCCACCGCAAGAACAAGGAGGGCACCGTTCTCGGGCGGCTGCGCGACCGGGCGGTGGCCCATCTGCAGGGCTTCGGCCAGGGCGGCCAGGGCGAGCCGGGGACCGTGAGGGTACTGGAGGCGCCCCCGATGCCGACCGCGCCGCCGCAGAGCGCCGAGCGCGCCGCGATCGCCGGCGGCGACCTCGTCGTACGGACCGGCCCTGACGTCCAGGCCCGGCCCGGCACGCACGTGCCGCTGCTGATCGACCTGGAGCACCTCTTCGTCTTCGACCAGCAGGGCCGCCGCGTCTGCCCCGCGCCCGCGCACCAGCCCCGGCTCGACGAGTGACGCCGCCCGCGGCCCGCCGCTGCTCCGCGCGCCGGAGCAGCGGCCGCCGCGCCACGGCGACTCCTCTCCGGCCACTCGGGTGAGCCACCCCCAAAACACCCAATTGCCGCTTTTCCTCGGTAAATCTCACTGCCAGGCTGGCAAACGACCTCTGACGGCTCCGTCGCCCCTGGAGATTTCCGTGATTCTATCGATCTCAGGCGTTGTCCTCCTGGGTGTCATCGCCTTCCTTTTCTTCCGCAAGGACGGGCTGAAGCCGTCCCATGCCATCGTCTGCGCACTCTTCGGGTTCTACTTGGCGGGCACCGCGATCGCACCCAGCATCAAGGCCGGCGGGCAGAGCCTGGCGAGCCTGCTCGGCGGCATCAAGATCTAGGACGCCCCGGGCCCCCCGGCGTCCCGCACCCAGGACTCGGAGACCCGACGCATGCGACGACCGTTCGCCCGGATCACCGGCCGCGCCACACCTCCGGTGACCCGGGGACGCGAGCTGGCCAGGACGGCGGCGGACGGCACCGCGGACGTGCTGCGGCCGGCGGTGGTCCTCGCCCGCGGCGCCGGCCGGCTGGCGGTCGCCGCCCGCCGCCGCTGGAGCGCCACCCCGCGGGAGCGGCGGGGGCCGACGGCGTTCCTCGCCGCCGCCCTCCTGCTGCTGGTGTACCTGATGCCGTACGGCCCGCCCGCCGCCGGCGCGGCGCTGCTGGCGGCGGTGGTGTGGGCCGGCCGCGACCGGCCCGGGCCGGGCCCGGACGAGGACGCGGCGGCGCGGCGGCAGGAGCGGCTCGCGGCGCTGTACGAGGCGCTCGTGCCGTACTTCTCCGACCCCGACGACCCGCACCCGCTCTACGCCCACGAGGGCGACACCGAGCAGGTCTTCGGCGATGCGGAGTTCGACGGCGACGGACGGCTGACCGGGCTGCGGCTGCGCTACCCGCCGTACTTCCGCGACGGCGAGCCGGAGGCCCGGGCGCGCGTCGAGCAGCTGCTGTACGCCAAGTGCGGACGCGGCCGGGAGTACCTCTTCGAGTGGCACGAGGACGACAACCGCCTCGACCTCGCCGTACTCGGCCCGCTGCCCACCGACATCGGGGCGCAGCCCTACGTCACGGCGCAGGGCGAGTCCGTGCTCGGCTTCACGGACGCGGCGGGCGTGCGGCGGACGCTCCCCGTACGCGCCGCGACCGGCGACCGGGACGAGCCGCCGGTGCTCTGGCGCACCGGACCGCGCTCCACGGAGCCGCACCTGCTCGCCCTCGGCCAGCCCGGCACGGGCACGACGACGCTGCTGCGGTCGCTGGCCCTGCAGGCGCTGCAGCACGGCGAGGTGCTGGTGGTCGACGGGGGCGCGGCGGGCGAGTTCGGCTTCCTGACGGGTCGGCCCGGGGTGCTGGCGGTGGAGTCCACGGTGGGCGGCGCGCTGGCGCTGCTGCGCTGGGCGGCGCGGGAGACGGAGCGCCGGCTGCTGCGCCCTCCGGCCGGCGGCCACACGGGCGGGGGCGCCGGCGGTGCCGGCAGCGGCGGCGGCCGGGCGGCGGGGCCGCGGCCGCTGTGGGTCGTGGTGGACCGGCCCGCGACGCTGAGCCACCTGGCCGCCGCGGACGGGCGGGATGATCCGCAGGGGCTGCTGGAGGTGCCGCTGCGGCACGGCCGGGCGGCGAACGTCACCGTCGTGGTGGCGGACCACTTCGACTGCGCCGGCTCCCTCGGGGCGGCCGTACGGGAGCACACCCGCGCCCGCGTCGTGCTGGGACCGGCCTCGGCGGGGCAGGTCGAGTCCGTGCTCGGCGCTCCGCCGCACACCACGCCGGTGTACGACGTGCCGCCGGGGCGCGGCTACGTCCGGCTCGGCCAGGGCCCGGTGCACCGGCTGCAGGTGCCCGCGACGCCGGACCCGGGCCACCGCGAGACCCCGGAGGCGCTGCGGCGGGCGGTGCTGGAGCTGCTGCCGCAGCCGCCGGCCGGCGACCCGGCGGCGGGCGCGGCGGCGACGCGGACCGGCGGCTGAGGACGGACGGTTGAGGACGGACGGTTGAGGACGGACGGCTGGGGGCGGACGGCTGGGGGCGGGCCGCGGGGCAACGCGGCGCGCGGCGCACGGCCGTCGCCGGCTGCCCGACCGGTGGCCGGCGCGGGGAGTTCCACTCGGACGGCCAGCCCGGTCGGCCCGGCCGGGCGCCGGCCTCCGGGCCCGCCCGTCGTCGCTCCGCCTGACGCGCTGGTCGGCACCCGCCCCCGTGGCCGCGGGTGGCGACCAGCGCGTCAGGCGATGAACGCCCCCGCCGGCTCCGCCGCCGCGGGCCCGCCGCCCTCGGCCACGGCGCGGGCCGCCGCGGCGAGCCGGCCGACGGCCTCCTCGGCGACCGCGCCGGTGACGGTGAACGGCAGCCGCACGTACCCCTCGAAGGCCCCGCCGACGCCGAACCGCGGGCCGGAGGGAATCCGTACCCCCACCCGCTCGCCCGCCTCGGCGATCCGCGAGCCGGACAGCCCGCCCGTGCGCACCCACAGCGTCAGCCCGCCGTGCGGCACCGCGTACTCCCAGTCCGGGAGGTGGCGCCGCAGGGCGCCGACGATCGCGTCGCGGTTGGCGCGGGCCTGGGAGCGGCGCAGGTCGGTGGCCGCGGCCCAGCCGCCGCCCGCCAGCAGCCAGGTGGTGGCGAGTTGCTCCACCACCGGGGAGCCGAGGTCGGCGTAGGCGCGGGCGGAGACGAGGCTGCGGATCACCTCGGGGGCGGCGCGCACCCAGCCGATACGCAGGCCGGCCCAGAACGCCTTGCTGGCCGAGCCGACGGTGACGACGGTCGAGCCCGCCGGGTCGTACGAGGCGACGGGGCGGGGGCGCTCGTCGGTGTCGTCGAGGCGTAGTTCGGCCATCGTCTCGTCGGCGACGACGACGGTGCCGGCGCGCCGGGCGGCGTCGACGAGTGCGCGGCGCTGGTCGTCGCCGGCCAGCGCCCCGGTGGGGTTGTGGTAGTCCGCGATGACATACGCCAGCCGCGGGGCGGCGTCGCGCAGCGTCTGCCGCCAGGTCTCGACGTCCCAGCCGGTCAGCCCCTCGCCCATCGCCACCGGAACGAGCCGGGCGCCGTCCTCCCGCATGAGCTGCAGGATGTTGGCGTAGCTCGGCGAGTCCACCGCGATGCGCTCGCCGCGCCCGGCGAACAGCCGGCAGATGGCCGTCATCGCGCCCATCGCCCCGGTCGTGATCATGATCTGCTCGGGCATGGTCGCCACCCCGCGGGCGGTGTACCGCTCGGCGATGGCCGCACGCAGACCCGGCAGCCCCGCGGGATAGTCACCGTGGGTGTGGGCGTACAGCGGGAGTTGCTCCAGCGCCCCGTGCATCGCGCGGGTAAGCCACGGTTCCGGGGCGGGCAGCGCCGCGCAGCCGAGGTCGATCACCGAGCCGGTGGCGTCCGGCGGCAGCGGCTCCAGCCCACGGGTGGGCAGCGGATGCCCGGCCGGCACCGAGGTCCAGCTCCCGGCACCGCGGCGGGACTCCAGGAAACCGGCCGCGCGCAGATGCTCGTACGCCGCGGCGATGGTGGTACGGCTGACACCGAGAGCGGCGGCCAGCTCACGCTCGGCGGGCAGCCTCGTGGCCACCGCGACGCGCCCTTCGAGCACCAGCAGCCGCACGCCGTCGGCCAGCGAACGGTACGCGGGCAGGCGACGACCGGCCGGGCCGGAGGCCACGGCGCCCGCACTCTCCTGCGACCGCAGCAGCCGCGCCAGCTGAACCGCACCGACAGCCGCCGTCCACTCCGCCATGACAACCAGGCCACCTTTCCCCGATTGGCCATATCACCTGTACAAGTCCAGTCCACATAGTGGCACGCAGCCATCCAACAGGACCAGAGGGGAGCCAGTTTTGTCGCGTTCGAGGGGATCTCGTACGGGCCGCAGGCTCGCGCACCTGTACGTCGGCCTGGCGCTGTACGGGCTCAGCTGCGCGCTGATGGTACGCGCCGGGGTCGGTCTCGACCCGTGGGACACCTTCCATCAGGGGCTCGGCGAGCAGACCGGGTGGTCGATGGGGGTGGCGACGATCGTGGTCGGCGCCGCCGTGCTGCTGCTGTGGATCCCGATCCGGCAGCGCCCGGGGCTCGGCACCGTCTCCAACGTGGTGGTGATCGGCCTCGCCATGGACGTCTCGCTGGCGGTGCTGCCGGACGTGCACGGCCTCGTCCTGCAGATCCCGCAGATGCTCGCCGGCGTCGCCCTCAACGGCGTGGCCACCGGCCTGTACCTGTCCGCCCGCTACGGCCCCGGCCCCCGCGACGGCCTCATGACCGGGCTGCACCGGCGCACCGGCCTGTCCGTCCGGCTGGTCCGGACCCTGATCGAGATCGCCGTGCTGGCGTCC
This sequence comes from Streptomyces sp. CNX435, assembly GCF_059570575.1. Lineage (NCBI taxonomy): Bacteria > Bacillati > Actinomycetota > Actinomycetes > Kitasatosporales > Streptomycetaceae > Streptomyces > Streptomyces sp. CNX435. Next base: position 34,523 of record NZ_JCANTA010000003.1, read on the forward strand.
GGCTGGGCACTGGGCGGGGCGGTCGGCGCCGGCACGGTCGTCTACGCCCTGGCGATAGGCCCGTTGGCCCAGTTCTTCATGCGCGTCTTCGCGATCCCCGAGCCGGCGCCGGCCGTCCGCGAGCCCGTTTCCGGAGCGGAGTGTGACGCGACACCCACGAGGTGAATTATGTGTGGCCTGGTGCGGAGCGGTAGTGTACGCCTCCGGCTCGGCAGGCGGACCGTTACAGCATGCAGTGAGATGAAATCAGCCGGTGACATCCCCGTCACACGTGACAAAGCGGACGCCTGTGGGTAGAAGCAATGGGGCGGCACGACAGGCGACGCATGTCCCGGAACGGGAATCTTCATCGCCGACCGGACGTTGACCGGATGACGACGACAGCGACACCTGTCCTGTGGGCGACAAGCCCGGGAGGCAACGATTCATGAGTGAGCGAGCTCTACGCGGCACGCGACTCGTGGTGACCAGCTACGAGACGGACCGCGGCATCGACCTGGCCCCGCGCCAGGCGGTGGAGTACGCATGCCAGAACGGCCATCGGTTCGAGATGCCGTTCTCGGTCGAGGCGGAGATCCCGCCGGAGTGGGAGTGCAAGACGTGCGGCGCCCAGGCGTTGCTCGTCGACGGCGAGGGACCGGAGGAGAAGAAGGTCAAGCCCGCCCGCACGCACTGGGACATGCTCATGGAGCGGCGTACCCGCGACGAGCTTGAAGAGGTCCTGGCCGAGCGGCTCGCGGTGCTGCGCTCCGGCGCGATGAACATCGCCGTGCATCCACGCGACAGCCGCAAGTCGGCCTGAGACGCGGCACCGCTTCGGGGACGAGCGACATCCGTAAGGGCCCGTACCGCACCCGCCCGTGGTGTGGAACGGGCCCTTACGGATGCCCGGAAACGGGACGGCGGTAGGTGAGCCGGCCCCCGGCGTGCACCTCCCGGCCCGCGCCCGTCGGCGGGACGGCGCCGGCCCGGGGTGAGTGACCGAGGGCTGCGGGCTCAGCGCCCCGACGGCCGGTCCCCGGGGTCGTCCTCCTCGCGTATCACCTCGCCCTGGACGACCTTGCCGTCCGGACGGCGGATGCGCGCCTGCGTGTACACGTGCCCCAGGTCCCGGCCGGCGGCCGACCGCTCGATCATCCGGGTGGCGCGGCGGCGCACCAGGGCCCGTACCGGCGGGAGCAGCAGGAGGAGCCCCGCGGCGTCCGTGACCAGACCGGGCACCATCAGCAGCAGCCCGGCGAGCATCGTCAGCCCGTTGCCCTGCCCGCGGCCGTCCTCCGGGGGCGGCGCGGCACCGCTCTGCTGCCGCTGGAGCTGCTCGGCGAGCGACCGCCAGGCCCGCCGGCCGGCCCGCTTGATGACGACCGTGCCGAGGACCAGACCGCCGAGAAGGACCGCGAAGACGCCCAGGACGCCGATCTCGGAACCGAGCATGATCAGCAGCCACAGCTCCAGCAGCGCCCAGGCGGCGACCCCCAGGGGCGCCAGGGTGCGCGCGAGCGAGCGGCGCCGGCGTGCGGGGCGCCCGCGGCCGTCACCGCCGCCGGCGGGGCGGCCGGAGCCGCCCGGGCCGCCGGGGCCTGCGCCCCGGTCGTCGGAGCCTGACGGGTCCTCGTACGGCTGCGGAATGCGATCGCTCATGACTCAAGTGTGCCTGCGGCCGAGAATCCGTCCCATCCGGGACCGTACGCCCCACGCCGGCACCCGCCATGCCGCCTCGGCGAAGATGTCCTTGCTCATCTTCGAGTCGCCGCGCTCCCGCTCGACGAAGGTGATCGGTACCTCGACGACGTGATAGCCGGCGTCCACCACCCGCCGGGCCAGATCCACCTGGAAGCAGTACCCCTGCGAGGCGATGTTCCCCAGCCCGATGCCCTCCAGCGTCTCCCGACGGAACGCGCGGTAGCCGCCGGTGACGTCCCGGATGTGCAGCCCGAGCCAGATCCGCGAGTACGCGCTGCCGCCGCGGGAGATGAACTCGCGCGACCTGGGCCAGTTGACCACCCGGCCGCCGGGCACCCACCGGGAGCCGAGCACCAGGTCGGCGCCCTTGAGCGCGGTGAGCAGCCGGGGCAGTTCCTCCGGCCGGTGCGAGCCGTCGGCGTCCATCTCGACCAGCACGCCGTAGCCCCGCTCCAGGCCCCAGCCGAAGCCGGCGAGGTAGGCGGCGCCCAGGCCCTCCTTGCCCGCCCGGTGCAGCACGTGCACGTGCTCGTCCTCGGTGCTCAGCTCGTCGGCGAGCTTCCCGGTGCCGTCCGGGCTGTTGTCGTCCACGACCAGGATGTCGGCGGCCGGCACCGCGGTCCGCACCCTGGAGACGATCGACTCGAGGTTCAGGGCCTCGTTGTACGTCGGGATGATCACCAGGATCCCGCCCAGCGGGCCGTAGCGCCCCTGAACCCCGTCTGTCACTGCCGTCCCTTCCGCAATTCCCGCTTGGCCCGTCCCCGCGCGCTCACGCCCGCGCGGGACAGGACGCCCACGATAGCCAGAGTCCTTCGCGGTCCGGCACCGAGGCGGTCCGCAACGGTACCCCGGACGCGGGCAGAGGTGCCGCGGGAGGGAGAGGAAGTGGAGGAGGAAGAGGAGGAAGAAGGGAAAGGGGTGCCGACGGGATGAGGGCGGCCGTGCGGCCGTGCCCGGTCATGTCCCACGGCGTGGTGGAGGCGGCGCGCACCCCGCGGTGTGGCTGTCTCAGGTCAGGGCGCCGCCTTCGTGGTCAGCGCGGCGAAGAAGCCGCTGCCTGCGGAGGAGGTGCCGGCTACGAGCGGGCGGTGGCCGCATGCCGGGGCCGTGACCTGCGGAGTCGTGGCGCCCAACCCCCTACACCACGCCGCGGGACGCGATCCCGTGCCCGCCCGCGGCCGTGGTCGCTGCGGGTCGGGCCCGGCGCCCTTCGGTCCGACCTGGGACCCGCTGGCTGCGGATCGACCGAGGGCCGTTGTCTACTGAGCGTCCGGGCCCCACCCGGGGTCACACCAGCCCGACGGATGCCATCCTCCCTCGCCCCCGTGCCGGAGTCCTGGACCTGGCTGCCTGCGATGGTGCGCCGGTGCGGCACACCATCCGTGGCCCAGAGCGTTCCACGACTGCGCGGAGGTGATCCGGCCGGACGTCCTGTGGTGGACTCGGCCGAAACTACCCGCCGTTGCCCGCGTCGTGTCAACAGCCGTGTCACCTGTGGCGTTTTGCCGAAGCGGCTGGTCAATCCCGAAATCAGGCCGCGGTCCCGCGCCCCGGACGGCCTTCGTTCGGCCTATCGAAGATCGTTAACTCACCCGATCGGCCCCGCGTGGACGGTGTTTCCGGCCACGACCGTGCGCAGGCACACGGGCAGGTCGGCGCCGGGCGTGAGGTCGGGCAGGCCCGGGGTGCCGGAGCGCGGGTCGGTCGACCAGTTCGCGACCCGCTCGTCGGGCACCTGTACGACGAGGTCCCCGGCCGCCCAGACGGCGTAGTCCGCGGGCGCGCCGGGCACGAGCACGCCGGCGTCGTCGCGGCCGACTGCCCGCCAGCCGCCGCGGGTGTGGGCGGTGAACGCGGCGCGGGCGGAGACGCGGTGCTCCGGCGTGCGGTGGAAGGCGGCGGCCTGGACCGTGCGCCAGGGGTCGAGCGGGGTCACCGGGGCGTCGGAGCCGAGGGCCAGCGGCACGCCGGCGCGCAGGAGGGCCGCGTACGGGTTGAGGGTCCGCGCCCGCTCCGTCCCCAGCCGGCGCGCATACATGCCGTCCGCGCCGCCCCAGGCCGCGTCGAACGCTGGCTGTACGGACGCGGTCAGCGCCAGCTCCGCGAAGGCGGCGACGGTCTCGGGGGTGAGCATCTCCGCGTGCTCCACGCGGTGCCTCAGCGCCCGTACGCGGTCCCGGCCGACCCGCTCGGCCGCCGCCCGCACACCGGCGACCACGGCGGCGACGGCGGCGTCCCCGATGGCGTGGAAGCCCGCCTGCAGCCCTGCCTCGGTGCACGCGGCGACGTGGGCGGCGACCGCGTCGGCGTCGAGGTAGCCGTTGCCGCGGTGCCCGGGGCGGTCGGCGTACGGCCGCGTCAGGTGGGCGGTGCGCGAGCCGAGGGAGCCGTCGGCGCAGAGGTCGCCGGCCGCGCCGAAGGCGCCGAGGGCGCGGACGCGCCGGGCGTCCTCGGGGCCCGTGACGGCCTCGCCCCAGTAGCCGGTCACCCGCGGCCCCGGCCGCTCGGCGGCCAGCGCGAGCAGCGCCGCGAAGTCGTCCGCGCCGCTGACGTCGGGCCCCGCGCACTCGTGTACGGAGCCGATGCCGACCGCCGCCGCCCGGTCGAGGGCGGCGCCCTGCGCGGCGGCGCGCTGCGCGGGCGACATGGCGGCGTACGCCGCGCGGCGTGCGGCGTGGTGGGCGTCGCGGGTCAGCGGCTCGTCGGCGGCGAAGCCGTCGCGGCCGGCGATGCCGGGCACCAGGTCGAGCAGGGCGGTGCTGACGGCTGCGGAGTGCCCGTCCACGCGGGTGAGGTAGAGCGGCCGGCCGCCGGCGGCCTCGTCCAGCTCGGCGCGGGCCAGCGGGCGCCCCTCGGGCCAGCCGGTCTCGTCGTACCCCTGGCCGATCAGCACCCGGTCCGCGGGGCGGGCGGCGGCGTGTGCGCGGATGCGGGCGAGGGCGTCGGCCAGCCCGGTGGCACCGGACAGGTCCAGGCCGGTCAGCGCCAGTCCGGTGGCGGTCAGGTGTACGTGCGCGTCGGTGAACGCGGGCGTGACGAGGGCGCCTTCGAGGTGCACGATCTCGTCGACGGCGCCGGCGTCGGCGAAGCCGTCGGCCGCACCCTCGGAGCCGACCCAGGCGACACGGTCGCCCTCGACGACCATGGCGGTGGCGAACGGGTCGGCCGGGCTGTGGACGCTGCCGCCGCGCAGCAGCACGGTGCGGCGGGCGGAACCCGCGCCGTCGCGGGCGGAGTTCGCGGGCCTGGCCGCGGCGTCGGCGGGGCGGTCGGAGGTGCGGGCGGCGGGGCTCTCGGCGGTCACGGCAGCGGTGCCTCGGATTCGGATCGGGTGCGCCGCGCCGTCAGATGCGCGGCGGCCTGGCTTCGTACGGCGTGGAGAGCACGACCGTGGTGCGGGTGGAGACGCCGGCGAGGGAGCGGATACGGGCCAGCAGGTCCTCCAGCTCCGCCGGGGCGGCGACGCGCACCTTGAGGATGTAGTTCTCCTCCCCCGCCACGCTGTGGCACGCCTCGATCTCGGGGACTTCGGCGAGCCGGTCCGCGATGTCGTCGGGGGCACTGGGATCGAACGGCTTGACCGAGATGAACGCGGTCATCGGCAGGCCGATCGCCTCCGGGTCGACGATGGCGCCGTAGCCGCGGATCACGCCGCGCTGCTCCAACCGCCGCACCCGCTGGTGCACGGCCGAGGTGGACAGGCCGGTGGCCTTGCCCAGGTCCGTATAGCTCATGCGCCCGTCTCTGACGAGCAGCTCCACGATGTGCCTGTCCAACTCCTCCACAACGCATCAACCTACTGCGTTTGCGGCGGTCAGGTACATCCGGGGCCGCTGGGGCGGCCGGGAGGGGGCGTCGCGGGGGCGCACGGGGCGCGCGGGGGCGGCGTGTGATGAAGGCCACAGCCCAACCGGGAGCCAGGGGGACCCTGCGGACGATTATTCGGATGACAGCGAGGGAAATCCTTGCTGTGGTCGAGACCACCACGTGACCGTCCAGGTGGCCCAACCTGAGGGGGAGCAGCATGCGCCGTTCCGAGCATGTCGAGCTCGTCGATCCCGATGCCGTCATCGACGACGACGAAGGCGGCGGCTACGCCGAGACCTCGCTGATCTTCCGGGTGCTCTGCCCGGACTGCGTCCAGCCCATCGCCCTGCTGGAGGGCGAGGACGTCCTGCCCGAGCACGCCCGCGTCACTCCGGCGAACCCGTTCGGGCTGACCGTGTGCACCGGCTCCGGCAGCCCGCTGTCGGCCGCCGCGCCCGAGGACGCGCACCTCGACGCGCGTGCGGAGGACCCGGCGGCGCTGCTCACGCTGCCCGAGGGCCTCGACTGGCGCCGTCAGCCCTTCTCGCACGTAAGCGGCCCCGGCACCGAGCCGGTCCGGCGCCGGCTGCCGGGGATGCGCCGGCGGAAGTAGCGCCCGCGTCCGGCCCCACGGCGCCCGCCGCGCCCCGATCCCGTGTTGTGCCGGGCTGTGCGGTGCTGTGCCGGGCTGGGCCACCGGCGCCGTACGCGACGGCCCCTACCCCGGGTCCGTCTCGGCGCCCAGCAGGTGCCGCGCGATCACCACGCGCTGGATCTGGTTGGCGCCCTCCACGATCTGCAGCACCTTCGCCTCGCGCATGTAGCGCTCCGCGGGGAAGTCCGCCGTGTAGCCGTAGCCGCCGAGGACCTGCACCGCGTCGGTCGTCACCCGCATCGCCGTGTCCGTACAGAACAGCTTCGCCATCGCGGCGTCCTGGGCGAAGGGCAGGCCCGCGTCGCGCCGCCGCGCGGCGGCGAGGTACAGCGCGCGCCCGGCCGCGATCTGCGTCGCCATGTCGGCCAGCATGAAGCGCAGCCCCTGGAAGTCGGCGACCGGCCGGCCGAACTGCTGCCGCTCCAGCGCGTATCCGTGCGCCGTGTCCAGCGCCGCCTGCGCCACCCCGACCGCGCACGCCGCGATGCCGAGCCGGCCGGAGTCGAGGGCGTCGAGCGCGATCGCGAAGCCCTGCCCCGCCTCACCGATGCGGCGCGCGTCGGGGATCCGCACCCCGTCGAAGTGCACCAGTCCGGTGGGCGAGCCCTTCATGCCCATCTTCTTCTCCGGCGGCGCGGCGCTCACGCCCGGGGCGTCGCCGGGCACGAGGAAGGCGGTGATGCCGCGGGCGCCGGGGCCGCCGGTGCGGGCGAAGACGGTGTAGAAGTCGGCGAGGCCGGCGTGGGTGATCCACGCCTTGGTGCCGTTCAGGATCCACCCGTCGCCGTCGCGTACGGCGCGGGTGGTCAGGGCGGCGGCGTCGGAGCCGGAGGCGGGCTCGGAGAGGCAGTACGCGCCGAGCAGGCCGCCGCCGAGGATGGCCGGAAGGAACTCCTTGCGCTGCTCCTCGGTGCCGTAGGCGGCGACCGCGTGGGCGGCGAGGGTGTGCACGGAGGTGCCGAGGCCGACGGTCAGCCGGGCGCCGGCGAACTCCTCCAGCATCTGCAGATAGACCCCGTACGGCTGCCCCCCGCCGCCGTACTCCGCCGCATAGGGCAGCGCGAGCAGTCCCGACTCGGACAGAGTGGTGAACAACTCGCGGGGGAAGCGGCCCGATTCCTCTTCTTCGGCCGCCCGGGGGGCGATCTCGCGCCGGACCAGTTCGCGGACGAGGGCCAGCAGGTCGCGCGACTCCTCGGTGGGCAGCTCGCGTTCCACGGGCAGCGGACCACGTACGGCCATGCGGTGCACTCCTCTTTGCCGGGCGCGCGTACGGCGCTGTCGACGGCGGCGCCGGCCGGGATGTGACGGCTCCGCCCGTTGTGTTGCTGCAGCCCGATGCTGCCCCGCCGGATTACGGCGAGCCGGCACGTGCGGCTGCGGTGAAGGGGAGTATGCCCGATCGGCGGTACGCCGAGACAGGCAGGGTACGAGCCATCCCGCCACGCCCGGAGCGCCGAACCGGCCCGGGCGCGGGGCGGGTTCCGCGGGGTGTCAGGGGGCGTCGGTGCCGCCGTGGGCCGTCAGGCCGGCGAGCAGGTCGTCGTAGCCCGCCTTGACGCGGGCGACGCTCATGCCGCCGGTCCGGCGCTGGTAGCCGTAGAGGTTGGCGGCGAGCGGCGCGAGCAGCGCGTCGGCGAGCCAGCGCACGTCGGCCTCGGGCCGGATCCGGCCGATGAGCAGGGCGAGGTGCTGCTGGTACAGCTCGTACGAACCCTCGGTGAAGCGAGCGTCGGCGGAGTCCATCTCGGCCACGAGCAGCAGCCCGAGCTGGTCCTCGGTGCGGTCGACGAGGGCGTACAGGAAGGCGCGGACGCGCTCCAGCGCGCCGGCGCCGGGGCCGAGCGGCGGCGGGCCCTTGAGGAACGCGGCCTGGAACTGCACCTCGCGGTCGTCGATGACCGCGTACGCGAGTCCCGCGCGGTCGCCGAAGCGGCGGTAGACGGTGCCGACGCCGACGCCCGCGGCCCTGGCCACCTCGTCCATGGACAGCGCGTCGGGGCCGCGCTCGGCGACGATCGCGGCGGCGGCGGTGAGGATCTTGCGGCGGTTCTGCGCGGCGTCCGCGCGCTCCGCCGGAGGGCCGCCGACCACGGGCAGCTCGGTGCCGGGCGGGCGCCGGGCCGCGGTCGCGTCGTCGTAGGTCACCTGGGCTCCTTCCCGTCCGGAGGATACCGAAGGGGAGAGTTCTCCGGTTCTCGCTGACATCCGGAGAACTCTCCGGTTACGCTTCAGTCAGGTAAGCGGAGAACTCTCCGAATAGCGAAGGGAACGCTCATGACGCAGCTTGCGGGCCGAACGGCCCTGGTCACCGGCGGCAGCCGCGGCATCGGTGCCGCGATCGCGCGGCGGCTCGCCGAGGAGGGCGCGGACGTCGCGCTGACGTACCACCGCTCGCCCGAACGGGCGGCAGAGGTCGTCCGGGCGGTGGAGAAGGCCGGCCGGCGCGCGCTGGCCATCCCCGCCGACGCGGCGGACCCGGACGCCGTCGTCGGCGCGGTGGACCGCGTCGCCGCCGAGCTGGGCCGGCTGGACATCCTGGTGAACAACGCGGGCATCGCGCTGTACGGGCCGCTGGCCGAGGTGCGCCGGGAGGACGTGGACGCGGTGCTCGCCATCCACGTGCGCGCGGTCTTCCTCGCCGCCCAGGCCGCCGCCCGGCACCTCGGTCCCGGCGGCCGGATCATCAGCATCGGCAGCAGCTTCGTCGAGCGGGTGCCGATTCCGGGCTGGACGCTCTACGCCGCCAGCAAGTCCGCGCTGGTGGGGCTCACCCGCGGGCTGGCCCGCGACCTGGGCCCGCAGGGTATCTCCGTCACCGTCGTGCACCCCGGCGACACCGACACCGAGATGAACCCCGCCGACTCCCCCGACTCCGACGCCGCCCGCGCCATCAGCGCGCTGGGCCGCTACGGCCGCCCCGAGGACGTCGCCGCCACCGTGGCCCATCTCGCCGGTCCCGGCGGCGCGCAGATCACCGGTACGGCGATCGCCGTCGACGGCGGCTTCGCCGCGTAGCGGGCCGAAGGCACCCGCGCGCACCCCGCAGCACCCGAACCACAGCCCCCGGGAGGCACCGTGCCCTGGATTTTCCTGCTGATCGCCGCCGGCCTCGAACTCGTCTGGGCCACCGCGCTGAAGCACTCCGACGGCCTCACCCGGCCCTGGCCCACGACCGCCGGGCTGGTGACGGCCATGGTGAGCGTGGTCGTACTGACGATGGCGCTGCGCAACCTGCCCGTGGGCACCGCATACGCCGTCTGGGTCGGGCTCGGCTCGCTGGGCGTCGCGGCCGTGGGCATCCTCGCGATGGGCGAGAGCGCGTCGCCGGCCCGGCTGGCGTGCCTGGGGCTGATCCTCGCGGGCGTCATCGGCCTGAAGTTCGTCGAGGGCTGAACGCCGCACCGCGGCCGGCCGGGAGACGGCGGAACCCCGCGGACGCGCGGGGAGTTGGCCGGGCATGGGTGACGTCGTGCCGTATCTGGCCGTGTTCGGCTGCCTCGTCGCGGTGATGGGCTTCTTCACCTGGCTCAAGGGCGTCGTGCGCCGCCGCGGGGCGGCCGGCTCGGCGATGCGGGGCGCGCTGGCCGCGTACGAGGAGGCGATGCGCGTCACCTCGTACGACTCGCATCACGAGGTCCGGGTGGCGGCGGACCGGCGCGCGGACGTCGGCGGCCCCGGTGATCCATTGCTGCCCGGCGCCGGTGCCGGCGGGCCGCGGCGGGCGGGGGCCGCCCCGCCAGGGCAGCGGCGGAGGCGGGGCGCGGTGCGCCGGCGGTTCCGCTTCCGGCGCCGGCCCGGCCCGTGAGCTGCCCGGGCCGCCGCGGGGCGGGCACCGGGCGCGGGAAACCGGCGTGCGTCCGGCGGGCGCGGTCGTCTACGTTCTGACCGTGACCCCGTCCGCGCCCGAACCCGCCGCCGCCCGCACCGCGGGCGGCGAGCCGCGCTTCCGCACCGCCGGAGCCGCCGACGCACCCGCCGTCGCCGCCCTGCACGCGGCCAGTTGGCGCCGCCACTACCGGGGCGCGTACGCCGACGCCTTCCTCGACGGCGACGTCGTCGCCGACCGCGAGACCGTCTGGACCGCGCGCCTCGCGGACGCGCACGGCGCGGGCGGGGAGAGCGGCGCGGGCGGGCGGCTGACGTACGTCTGCGAGGCCGGCGGCGCCGTCGTGGGCTTCGTCCACGCGGTCCTGGGCGAGCACCCCCGCTGGGGCGCGCTGGTGGACAACCTGCACGTCGCGTACGGCAGTCAGCGGCGCGGCGTCGGCACCCGGCTGATGCGGCTGGCCGCCCGGGGCGTCGCGGAGCACACGCCGGAGTCGGGGCTGCACCTGTGGGTGCTGGAGCAGAACGATCGGGCGCAGAGCTTCTACGCCGCTCTCGGCGGCTCCCGTACGGAGCGTGCCCCGGTCCCGCCGCCGGGCGGCGACCCGGCCCGGCTCGCCGGCTCCCCGGCGTGCCTGCGCTACGTCTGGCCGGCCGGCGCCGCGCTGTTCCGCGGCTGACGCCCGCGGCAGGGTCGCGATGCGGGTCTGGATCGAAGATCAATCCAGTGGATCTCCCCAGATTCTCCCTGGGCCCTGTTTTGAGACCGCCTCCGCGCTCCTCCCCCATCGTCAGAGAGGGGCGCGGACTTATCTCTACCGGATCCCCACAGCAGCCAGCGCATCCTTCTGAGCTGGGGAAATCTCGCTGCCCCACAGCACGTAGCAGACGCCGCCGGTGCCGGAGCGGACGGCGCCGGAGGCGTCGTAGCGCTTGGTCCGCAGCCAGATGTTCTCCCACTGGCGGCGCTTGTAGACGTGCCGCACCGCCGGGTTGTCGGGCGAGGCGGGGTCGTTGGCGACGATGTCGCCGTCCTTGGTGAAGCCGACGACGGTCATCAGGTGGCCCGACGTGCCGTAGCCGGCGCCGTCCAGCTCCGACTCGATGAAGGACTGGGACGTTACCAGCGGGATGCCCGCGCCGATCAGCAGCTCGGCGTCGGCGAGGGAGCCGAGCCGGGTGACGACGCCGTGCATGTCGCGGTACGTGCTCGCGTAGGCGGTGTTGAACGGCCAGTTGCCGCAGCCCTCGTACTGGTAGTCGTACGTGAAGCGGGCGGCGTGGCAGACCTGCGGGTCGTCGAAGTCGGGGTTGACCCACTCCAGGTCCCCCGCGGTGGGCTTGCGGCCCCAGTACTCGATGATCATCTGTGCGGAGGTGGGGCTGCACCACGCCTCGCCGCCGTTGTCGTACTCCGGATACCGGCCGGCGTGGATGTTCTGCGAATAGCGCGGGACGACCAGCTCGCGGGACAGCCGGGGCTCGCTCGCCGGCACCTCGAAGCGGTCCGGCACGTCGGAGCCCATCGCGCCGAGCCGCCACACCTGCGGCGTCGCGTCGCTGCCGGGCTTGCGATAGAGAGTCACGCGCAGCTGGTAGTCGACCAGCCGCAGCCCGCTCGCCGCGTCGTCGACCGAGAAGGTGTCGGTCCAGACGCTGCTCTTGCCGTCCGACTGGTCGTCGACCGAGGTGCGGCGGATGTCCGCGTCGCCCGCGGCCCAGCGGCCCACGACGTACCAGGGCGTGCGGCCGCCGTCGTTGTACGTGCCGCGCAGCTCGACCATCAGCCAGGTGCCGGCCGGGGTGGCGGCGTTCCAGGAGGCGATGACCTCGGTGGCGGGCGGGCCGAGCCGGTGGACCGGCGAGGTCCACGTGGCGTACTCCCAGGCGGCGGTGGTCCCGGTGTGCGGGTCGGCGTACTCGGTGCGGCCCACGGGGCGGCCGATCACGATCCCGGGCCGGGGGCCGGAGACGACCTTCGTCCCGCGGGCGCTGCCGCGGCTCCACGCGGCGGCGGAGGACCAGCCCTGGTAGTCGACGAGGGAGCTGCCGAGCGGCGGACGGCCGGCCGCGCCGCCGGCGGTGGTGGGGGCCGTGAGCGCGGAGGCGGACGTGGTCGGCGCGGCACCGGCCGCTGCGGCTGCCAGTGCGGCAGCCAGCACGGTGCGCCGTGACGCACTTCGGGACATGGCGAACTCTCCAGCTCTCCAGATGATTGCGACACGTGCTTGGGGGCAGGCCTCAACTATTCACCCTCGCTCTGCCGTTAGGAAGTCAATCCGTGCTACGGGATGGGTGAATATTGGTTCATACCACTGGTGTGACCTGGGGTGGAGGACGGCGCCGCGGGGCGCTCGCCGTAGCCTTGCGGCGATGAGCGCCACCCACTCCCCCGCCGCCGACCCGGCGCTGGCCGCCCTGGCCCGCGAGTTGCGCGGGCTCGCGCCGTCCTGCGGCCCCGTGCGGCTGGTGGCCGTCGACGGGCACGCCGGGTCCGGCAAGACGACGTTCGCGGGGCGGCTCGCCGGGGCGCTGGCCGGTGCGCCCGTACTCCCCCTGGACGACATCGCGACGCACCGGGAGATGTTCGGCTGGACCGGGCGGCTGCGGGCCCAGGTGCTCGACCCCCTGGCCGCGGGGCGCCCGGCGGTCTACGACACGTACGACTGGGAGGCCCGCGCCTTCACCGGGCGGCGCACGCTGCCGCCGGCGCCCGTGGTGCTCGTCGAGGGCGTCGGCGCGGGCTGCCGGCTGCTGCGCCCGCACCTCGCCCGGCTGCTGTGGATGGAGGTACCGGCCGCGGCGGCGTGGGCACGCGGACGGCGGCGCGACGGGCCGGCGCTCGCGGGGTTCTGGGACGGCTGGGAGCGGGCGGAGCGGGCGCACTTCTCGGCCGACCCTTCCCGGCCGTACGCCGGCCTTCTGGTGCTGCCCGACGGGGACGCGTACACGCTGGTCCCGGGACCTGCGCACGCCCGGTGACCAGGCCGGGCGCACACCGTGCGTAGCCGCCCTCCGGACCGGCTGGAATATGCCCCTCCCAGCCCCAACTCCGCTTGACCCAGGGGCAGTACAGCACTTACGTTCTCAGTGAGCGGGCCCCACCGGCACCGCTTCACGCGCGAAGCCCCCGATTGTTCCCCCGTGATCGGGGGCTTCGTTCTGTCCAAAGAGGGAACAATGGGATGACTTACGGACCGGGCGCCCCTCACCCACGGTCACCACGTCGGGCGGCCGGGCCCCCCGCGTGCGCGTCCGATACGTGCCGTCGGCCCGCATCGCCGCCGCGGGTACCATGCGAACAGGCCGTCCCTGCCGCAACGCCCCTGTTCCGCAGGGCAGTTCGCGAGAGACGGCCGACCAGCGACCCGAGGATATCCACGGGGGAACGGTTGGTGGCTACGTGACGGACAACGGCGCGCGCGGGCCCGAGGCCCCGGCGGAGCTCGCCTGGCTGCGGGGCGTCGACGCCTACACCATGGGCGCCTACACCCGGGCCGAGGAGGAGTTCAGGTCCGCCGTGCGGCTGGATCCGCAGATGGCCGACGGCTGGCTGGGGCTGCACGCGCTGCGCGCGGACACGGCCACGGCGCTGCTGGAGATGTACCGGCACCGCGACCGCTTCGGCGAGCAGCGCGCCCGGCACCGCCGCCCCCTCAACTCGTGGTACTGGCTGGGCTGGTGGGTGCAGCCCGTCCTCGACTCCGGCCGCGACCTGCTGCTGGCGCACGCCTCGCACTGGCTGGACGGCCGGCACGTCGCCGAGCTGGAGCAGGCGCTCGCCGCCTGTCCCCCGGCCGAGGCCGACCCGCAGGTGCGCTTCCTGCACGCCTGCCGTGCGTATCTGGTCAAGGACTGGGAGCAGCTCGTCCGGCTGACCGTGCCGCTGACGGAGGACCCGCTGCTGGGCATCGAGGCGGGGCTGTTCGCCGGCATGGCGCGGGTGCGGCTGGAGATGTACGGGCAGGCGGTGCCGATCCTCTCCGCCGCGCTGTTGCGCTGCCGCAGCGAACAGCCGCAGCGCAAGGAGCTGCGCTACTGGCTGGCCCGCGCGCAGGAGGGCTCCGGCCGCAGCGCCGCCGCGCTGCCGCTCTACCGGGCGGTGCACCGTATCGACCCGTCCTTCATGGACACCGCCGCCCGGATCGCCGCCATCGACGGCCTCGACGACTTCGACGGCCTCGACCCGGTGCCGGGGCTGGCGTCGGTGTCCCTGGGCGGCGCCGAGCAGGAGACCGCGCCGGGCGACCCCGCGCCCCCGGCGCCGGACGGCCGGGAGCTGGTGCCCGCCGACGAGGTGCTGCGCCCGCCCGCCCCCGCCGGAGGCGCCGGCGTGCTGCGCGAGCGCGCCTCGCTGCACGCGGACGCCGCGCCCCCGCCGGTGGCCGCCGACCCCGCGATGCTCGCCGAAGCGCTGGCCGACCTCGACCGGATGGTGGGCCTCGACCCCGTCAAGCGGCAGGTGCGGGCGCTGTCGGCGCAGCTGAACATGGCGCGGCTGCGGGCCGGCGAGGGCCTGCCGGTGCAGCCGCCCAAGCGGCACTTCGTCTTCTCCGGCCCCTCCGGTACGGGCAAGACCACCGTGGCCCGCATCCTGGGTCGCGTCTTCTACGCGCTGGGGCTGCTGGCCAGCGACAGGCTGGTGGAGGCCGGACGGGCCGACCTCGTCGGCGAGTTCCTGGGCCAGACCGCCGTCAAGGCCAACGACCTCATCGACTCCGCCCTCGGCGGCGTGCTCTTCATCGACGAGGCGTACAGCCTCGCCGGCGTCGGCTACTCCCGCGGCGACGCGTACGGCGACGAGGCCCTGCAGGTGCTGCTGAAGCGCGCCGAGGACAACCGCGACCGGCTCGTCGTCATCCTCGCCGGCTATCCCAAGGGCATGGACCGGCTGCTCTCCAGCAACCCGGGCCTGACGTCCCGCTTCACGACGCGCGTCGACTTCCCCAGCTACCGCCCGCTGGAGCTGACCGCCATCGGCGAGGTGCTGGCCGCGCAGAACGGCGACAGGTGGGACGAGGAGGCGGTCGAGGAGCTGCGCTCGATCTGCGGGCACGTCGTCGACCAGGGCTGGATCGACGAGCTGGGCAACGGCCGCTTCCTGCGCACGCTGTACGAGAAGAGCTGCGCCTACCGCGATCTGCGGCTGTCGGCCTACCCGGGACCGCCGGGCCGCGAGGACCTGGCGACGCTGCGGCTGCCCGACCTGATGCAGGCGTACGGCGAGATCCTCTCCGGCCGCGAACCGGGCGAGGAGCCGGAGCCCGGCTGAGGCCGTGCATCCCCACGGGCCCCGCTCACGCGACCGAGGTGGGCACGGACTCCGCGGCGGTCCCGTCCGCCGTGCGCTGACGTACCGCCAGCCGGTGTGCCGGATCGCGTACTTCGCCGACCAGAAGCTCCAGCACGTCCTCCAGCGCCACCAGCCCCAGCACCCGCCCCGGGGCGGCCGGGTCCGCCACCGCCGCCAGATGCGAGGCGCCGCGTCGCATCGCGGCCAGCGCGTCGTCCAGCGGCAGCTCCGGGCGCAGCACGGTCATCGGCCGGAACAGGTGTGCGGGCACGGCCCGTTCGCGCTCGTCGAGGTCGAGAACGTCCTTCACGTGCAGATAGCCGAGGTACGTAGGGCCGGCGGCACCGGCGCCGCGCACCGGGAAGCGCGAGTAGCCGGTGGCGACGGTCAGCTCCTCGACCTGCCGCGGGGTGGCGGAGGCGGCGACCGCGACCATCGACTCCGGGGCCAGCAGCACGTCGGTGACGGGCCGCGAGCCGAGGCCGAGCGCGTCGTTCAGCCGCCGCTGCTCGCCGTCGCCGAGCAGCCCGGCCTCGCGGGAGTCGGCGACCAGGTCGGTCAGCTGCTCGGTGGTGTAGACGCTGGTGAGCGCGGAGCGCGGCGCCACTCCGACGAGCCGCAGGAGGAGCCGGGCCAGGGCGCCGAGCAGCGCGGTGGCGGGCCGGCACAGCCGGGCGAAGGCGACCAGCGCGGGCGCGAGCCACAGCGCCGCGGCGGTCGGGGCGGCCAGCGCCAGATTCTTGGGCACCATCTCGCCGACGACCAGGTGGAGGCAGACGACGACGGCCAGCGAGACGGCGTAGCCCAGCGGGTGGATGAGGCCGTGGGGCACGTGCGCGGCGTGGAAGGCGGGCTCCAGCAGCGAGGCGATGGCGGGCTCGGCGAGCGCACCGAGGGTCAGCGAGCAGACCGTGATGCCGAACTGCGCGGCGGCCATCATCTGCGGCAGGTGCTCCAGCCCGTGCAGCACCCGGCGGGCGCGGGCGGCGCCGGCGGCGGCGTACGGCTCGACCTGGCTGCGCCGTACGGAGACGAGCGCGAACTCGGCGCCGACGAAGAACCCGTTGGCCAGCACCAGCAGTGCGGCGAAGACCAGGTGGAGCGCGCTCACGCCCCCCTCCCCCGCGCCCCGTCCCCGGACGCCGCGGCGGGCACGGTCGGCGCCGGGGGTGCGCCGTCCGCGGTACGCACCAGCCGCACCAGCGCCGCCCGGTGATGGTCGACGTGCCGTACGGCCAGCCGCCAGCCCGGCAGCGCGGCGGTGTCGCCCGCCGCCGGGATCCGGCCGAGCAGCGCCGCGACGAGCCCCGCCACCGTCTCGTACGGACCGTCCGGCGCCGCCAGCCCGATCCGGCGCAGCGCGTCGACGCGGCAGCCGCCGTCGGCGTCCCACCCCGGGCGCCCGTCGCCGGCGGCCGGGGCGCAGCGCAGCTCGGGGACACCGTCGACGTCCCGGTCGTGCTCGTCGCGGACCTCGCCGACCAGCTCCTCGACGATGTCCTCCAGCGTCACGACGCCCGCGGTGCCGCCGTACTCGTCGACGACCACCGCTATCGGCTGCCCGCCGCGCAGCCGCTCCAGCAGCGGCTGCGCCGGCAGCGTCCCCGGCACCAGCAGCGGCGGCACCGCGATCCGTGCGACGGGGGTGCGCAGCCGGCGGCTGGCGGGCACGGCGAGGGCGTCCTTGAGGTGGACCATGCCCGTCACCTCGTCCAGCCGGTCGGCGTAGACGGGGAAGCGGGACAGGCCGGTGGCGCGGGTGAGGTTGAGGACGTCCGCGGCCGTGGCGGAGGACTGCAGCGCGACCACCCGCACCCGCGGAGTCATCACGTGCTGCGCGGTCAGCTCGCCGAGCGAGAGGGTACGCACGAACAGGTCCGCGGCG
Source organism: Streptomyces sp. CNX435 (assembly GCF_059570575.1). Taxonomy (NCBI): domain Bacteria; kingdom Bacillati; phylum Actinomycetota; class Actinomycetes; order Kitasatosporales; family Streptomycetaceae; genus Streptomyces; species Streptomyces sp. CNX435. The sequence continues at coordinate 51,677 of NZ_JCANTA010000003.1, forward strand.
TCCGGCTCGATCATCCCGGCGCGCGCCGAGCTGCGCGCCAGCGACCCCAGCTCCGTCGGCGTACGGGCCGAGGCCAGCTCGTCGGCCGGCTCGACGCCCAGCAGCCGCACCAGCCGGTTGGCGGCGGCGTTGAGCAGCGCGATGAGCGGGCGGAAGAAGCGCGAGAACGCGGTCTGCGGCCCGGCGACGAAGCGGGCGACGGCCAGCGGGCGGGAGACCGCCCAGTTCTTCGGCACCAGCTCGCCGAGGACCAGCTGCGCCGCGGAGGCGAGCAGCACCCCCGCGGCCAGCGCCGTGCCCGGCACCGCGCCGGCGGGCAGCCCGGCCGCGGTCAGCGGGCCGCGCAGCAGCCGGCCGAGCGCGGGCTCGGCGAGCATGCCGACGACGAGCGAGGTGAGGGTGATGCCCAGCTGGGTGCCGGAGAGCTGGAACGACAGCTGCCGCAGCGCGGCCACGACGCGGGCGGCGCGCCGGTCACCGGCCGCCGCGGCCCGCTCCGCCTGCGGGCGCTCCACGGCGACCAGCCCGAACTCGGCCGCGACGAAGAAGCCGTTGGCCAGGATCAGCAGGAACGCCGTGCCGAGCAGGGCCAGTGAGGTGATCATGTCGCCGCCTTGCCGGGGACGGCGGCGCGGGTACTACCGGAGGATCCGTCCATCGCCCTGGGGGGCTCACTCCTCGGGTCGCCGGGTGCCCCGGTGCCGGACGCTCCGGGAAGGCCCCTCGGGAGCCTTGCGCACCAGAGTAGACACGCCCCGGGGCGTACGGCAGCCTCAGGCGCCGGACGCGCCCGTGCCGCGCTCCGCCGCCATCCCGGCCAGCGCCCGCGCGTCCCGCTCGGCCTGCTCCCGGGCGATGCCCGGCTGGATGCCCATCGCCGGCAGGCTGGTGCCGTCGGCGAGGTCCAGGGAGACCCAGGGGTCGCCGGGCCGCAGGTTGACGCGGAGGATCTCGGCCCAGGCGAGGCGCCGGCGGTGGGTCAGGTTGGTGACGGTGACGCCGTCGTCGTCCGCGACCACCTTGGGCCGGCTGAGCAGCAGCAGTCCGCCGAGGAAGAACAGCCCGACGACGACGAAGCTGATCCGCTCCCCCACGCCCATGCTCAGCGTCAAGCCGATCGCGGTGAGCACGGCGAAGAGGACGACGCCGGCGGTGACGAGCACCACTCGGGTGCGGTGTGGCCGGAAGGTGACCGGCGGCCCGGCGGCGGTCACAGGCGGCAGGCGTGGATCGTGGTGGTGAGGATGGCGCGGGCCCCCAGCTCGTACAGCTCGTCCATGATCCGCTGGGCGTCGGCGGTGGGGACCATCGAGCGGACGGCGACCCAGCCCTCGTGGTGCAGCGGGGAGACGGTGGGCGACTCCAGGCCCGGGGTGAGGGCGACGGCCTGCTCCAGGTGCTCGGCGCGGACGTCGTAGTCCATCATCACGTAGCGCCGGGCGACGAGGACGCCCTGCATCCGGCGGAGGAACTTTCGTACGTCCGGCTCCTCGCGCGGCGAGCCGGCGCCGCGGACGACGATCGCCTCGGAGGTGAGGATCGGCTCGTCGATGATCTCCAGCCCGGCCTGCCGCAGCGTGGTGCCGGTCTCGACGACGTCGGCGATGATCTCGGCGACGCCGAGCTGGATCGCGGTCTCGACGGCGCCGTCGAGGTGCACGACGTCGGCGTCGACGCCGTTGTCCGCGAGGTGCTTGGCGACCAGCCCGGAGAAGGACGTGGCCACGGTCATGCCACCGAAGTCGGCGACGCCGGCGGCGGTGCCGGGGCGGGTGGCGTAGCGGAAGGTGGAGGCGCCGAAGCCGAGCTGCATGATCTCCTCGGCGGAGGCGCCGGAGTCGAGCAGCAGGTCGCGACCGGTGATGCCGATGTCGAGGCGCCCCGAGCCGACGTAGACGGCGATGTCGCGGGGGCGCAGGAAGAAGAACTCGACGTCGTTGTCGGCGTCGGTGAGCACCAGTTCGTGGCGCTGCGTACGCTGTCGGTAGCCGGCCTCATGGAGCATCGCCGACGCAGGCTCGGCGAGAGAACCCTTGTTGGGGACGGCGATGCGCAGCATGGTGGCGTGTCTTCCTGTCGTGCCGGTCGGCCGGCGGTAGCGGTGGCGTACGGGCGTCAGAGGTGGGCGTAGACGTCGTCGAGGGAGATCCCCCGGGCGACCATCATCACCTGCAGGTGGTAGAGGAGTTGGGAGATCTCCTCCGCGGTGCGCCCCTCGCCCTCGTGCTCGGCGGCCATCCAGACCTCCGCGGCCTCCTCGACGACCTTCTTGCCGATGGCGTGCACCCCCTGCTCCACGAGCTGGGCGGTGCGGGAGGTGGCGGGGTCGCCGGTGGCGGCCTTCTGCCGGAGCTCGGCGAAGAGCTCCTCGAATGTCTTGCTGGCCATGGTGGGCCCAAGTCTACGGGGTCCGCGGGGGCGCGCAGCGCCGGGGCTCGGCCACGGTGCGCAGCGCCGCGGCGGTGGCCACGGCGGCGGTGACCGCCTCGTGGCCCTTGTCCTCGACCGAGTCCGGCAGCCCGGCGCGGGCGAGCGCCTGCTCCTCGGTGTCACAGGTGAGCACGCCGAAGCCGACGGGTACACCGGTCTCCACGCCGATCCGGGTCAGGCCCTCGGTGACGCCCTGGCACACGTAGTCGAAGTGCGGCGTGCCGCCGCGGATGACGACGCCGAGGGCGACGACGGCGTCGTAGCCGCGGTCGGCCATCGCCTTGGCCGCCACCGGCAGCTCGAAGCTGCCGGGCACGCGCAGCAGGGCGGGCTCGGCGATGCCCAGTTCGCCGAGGGCGCGCAGGGCGCCGTCGACGAGCCCGTCCATCACCTGCTCGTGCCAGAGCGCGGCGACGACGGCGACCCGCAGGTCCGCGCTGTTCTTCACGGTCAGTTCGGGTGCGCCCTTGCCGCTCACGGCTCTCCTCGTTCGCTGTGCGGATGTGCGGGGTGTGCGGGGTGTGCAGGGATGTGTCGCTACGGGTCACTGGTTGCTGCACACCGCGACGGGCGCGCCGTCCAGCCACGGCAGGTGGTGGCCCATGCGGTCGCGCTTGGTGCGCAGGTAGCGCAGGTTGTGCTCGCCGGCCTCGACGGGGGTGGGCTCGCGGCCGGTGACGGTCAGGCCGTGCCGCAGCAGGGCGTCGACCTTCTCCGGGTTGTTGGTCATCAGCCGCACCGAGGCGACGCCGAGGTCGGCCAGCATGCGGGCGCCGGCGGCGTAGTCGCGGGCGTCGGCGGGCAGGCCCAGCTCCAGGTTGGCGTCGAGGGTATCGCGCCCCCGCTCCTGCAGCTCGTACGCGCGCAGCTTCGACAGCAGGCCGATGCCGCGGCCCTCGTGGCCGCGCAGGTAGATCACGACGCCGCGGCCCTCGGCGGCCACGCGGCGCAGGGATGCCTGCAGCTGGGGGCCGCAGTCGCATCGCTGGGAGCCGAAGACGTCGCCGGTGAGGCATTCGGAGTGGATGCGTACGAGCACGCCCTCGTCGAGGTCGTCGCCGGTGACGTCGCCCAAGACCAGGGCGATGTGTTCGGCGCCGTCGGCGGCGGAGCGGTAGCCGTAGGCGGTGAAGTCGCCGTACGCGGTGGGCAGCCGGGTCTCGGCCTCGCGGCGTACGGCGGGGGCGGCGGAGTCCGCGGACGCGGGCGCCGGCGCCGGCGGGGCGGGCTCGGTGGCGCGGCGGTAGGCGATGAGGTCGGCGATGGAGATGATCGCGAAGCCGTGTCTGCGGGCGAACGGCACGAGCTGCGGCAGCCGCAGCATCTCGCCGTCCTCGCCGGCGATCTCCACGATCGCGGCGGCGGGCCGCAGCCCGGCGAGCCGGGCCAGGTCCACGCCGGCCTCGGTGTGCCCGTCGCGTGCGAGCACGCCGCCCTCGCGGGCGCGCAGCGGGAAGATGTGCCCGGGGCGGACGAAGTCCGCGGGGGCGGCGGCGGGGTCGGCGAGCAGCCGGATCGTCCTGGCCCGGTCCGAGGCGGAGACGCCGGTGCCGACGCCGTGTGCCGGGGAGGCGTCCACGGTCACGGTGAAGGCGGTGCGCATGGACTCGGTGTTCCGCTCGGCCATCTGCGGAATGCCGAGCCGGTCCAGTTCCGTGCCCTCCATCGGCATGCAGATCAGGCCGCTGCACTCGCGCATCATGAACGCCACGGTGGCGGGCGTGATCAGCTCGGCGGCGACGACGAGGTCGCCCTCGTTCTCGCGGTCCTCGTCGTCCACGACGACCACGGGCCGGCCGGCGGCGATCTCCTCTATCGCGCGCTCGACGGGGTCGAGGGCGAGGTCCTCCACGTCCCCGGCGGCCTGCCAGGTCGTCAGGGCGGTCATGCGGTGGCTCCTTCCAGTGCCTCGGCCCGCCCGGCGGCGGGCGGGGCGGTGCGGCGGCTCGCGGTCCACCAGGCGCGCAGGCCGAGGAGGACGACGACGCCGTAGACGACGTACACGAGGGCGGAGAACTTCAGGTCGCTGGAGTACGCGAGGGGGACGCCGACGGCGTCGACGGCGAGCCAGGCGAACCAGAACTCGACCCAGCCGCGGGCCATGGCGACCATGGCGGCGACGGAGCCGGTGAACAGATAGGCGTCCGGCCAGGGGTTCCAGGACAGCGAGGGGAAGGCGAGGAAGAGCAGGGCCACGGCGGTGGTGCCGGCCGCGGTGGCGGCGGCGAGCCGGGCGCGCTCGGCCCAGGTGGCGAAGCGCACCCGTATCGCCCCGCTCTCGCGCCGGCCGCGCGTCCACTGCGTCCAGCCCCACACCGAGACGCCGACGACCAGCAGCTGCTTGCCGACGCCGCCGGTGAGGCCGGCGGAGGCGTACGCGGCGACGAGCACCACGCCGGAGAGCAGCTGGGCCGGCCAGACGGCCACCGAGCGGCGCCAGCCGAGCGCGAGGGCCGCCAGCCCCAGGAGGTTGCCGGTCATGTCGGCCCACTTGATGTCCTCGCCGAACACCGAGAAGGCCACCCCGTTGAGGGAGTCCAGGGCGCTCACTCCCGCGCTCCCGCGGCCCTGTTGAGGTGCGGGGCGAGCATCCGCTCGACGTACTTGGCGACGACGTCGACCTCCAGGTTGACCGGGTCACCCGGCTGTTTGCGGCCGAGAGTGGTCAGCGCGAGGGTCGTGGGGATGAGGCTGACGGTGAAGAAGTCGGGGCCGGCGTCCACGACGGTGAGGCTGATGCCGTCGACGGTGACGGAGCCCTTCTCCACGACGTAGCGGGTGAGGTCGACGGGCAGCGAGACGGTGACGACCTCCCAGTTCTCGGAGGTCTTGCGTTCCATGATCTCGCCGGTGCCGTCGACGTGACCCTGCACCAGGTGCCCGCCGAGGCGCCCGCCGACCGCGGTGGGGCGCTCCAGGTTGACCCGGTCGCCGGGGCCGAGGCCGCCGAGGCTGGAGCGGTTCAGCGTCTCGGCCATCACGTCGGCGGTGAACTCCGGCCCGTCGAGGTCGACGACCGTCAGGCAGACGCCGTTGACGGCGACGGAGTCGCCGTGCCGCGCGCCCTCGGTGACGACGGGGCCGCGCAGCCGGAAGCGGGCGGCGTCGGGCAGCTCTTCGACGGCGACGACCTCGCCGAGTTCTTCAACGATTCCGGTGAACAACGTCAGCTCTCCTTGGTGGCGGGCGGCTCGGGGGCGGGGCCGGGCACGGCGGTCAGCCGCAGGTCGGGGCCGAGGTGATCGACGGCGGTCACATCGAGGCGCAACGCTTCGCCGATCGTTCCGATTCCGGCGTCGGTGAGCGCGGCGGGACCGGCGCCCAGCAGGACGGGGGCGAGGTAGCAGACGACCTTGTCGACGACGCCGGCGGCGAGGAACGCGCCGGCCAGCGTCGGGCCGCCCTCCAGCAGCACGGAGCGGACGTCCCGCCCGTACAGCGCGGCGAGCAGCGCGGCGATGTCGAGGCCGCGGCCGGCGGCGGCGCGCGGCAGGCGCACCAGGCCGGCCGGGTGCCCGCCGCCGGCCGCGACGGCGTCGAGGGCGGCGGCCAGGCGGTCCGTGGCGTCGCCGGAGGCGTCGGCGGCCACGGCGACGAGGGTGGGGGCGCTGCCGTCGAGGAGGCGGACGCCGGGGGCGAGGGAGGTGCCCTCGGTGTCGGCGACGACGCGCAGCGGCTGGGTGACGCCGGCCTCGGCGCGGGGCCCGCGGACGGCGAGCTGCGGGTCGTCGGCGCGTACGGTGCCGGAGCCGACGACGACGGCGTCGGCCTCGGCGCGCAGCCGGTGGACGTCGGCGCGGGCGGCGGGCGAGGTGATCCAGCGGCTGGAGCCGTCGGCGGCGGCGCCCCGCCCGTCGAGGGTGGCGGCGTACTTCCACAGCACGTAGGGCCGGCGGCGGAGCACGGCGGTCAGCCACGGCTCGTTCCCGGCGGCGGCCTCGTCGGCGAGCAGGCCGCCCTCGGCCTCGATGCCGGCGGCGGCGAGCGCGGCGGCCCCGCCGCCGGCCGCCGGGGTGGGGTCGGCGACGGCGTAGACGACGCGGGCGACGCCGGCCTCGGCGAGGGCGCGCACGCAGGGCCCGGTGCGGCCGGTGTGGCTGCACGGTTCGAGGGTGACGACGGCGGTGCCGCCGCGGGCCCGCTCCCCCGCGTCGGCGAGGGCGGCGATCTCGGCGTGCGGGCCGCCGGCGCGGGCGTGGTGGCCCTCGCCGGCGGGGCGCCCGGCGGCGTCGAGGATCACGCAGCCGACGACGGGGTTGGGGCTGGTGTCGCCGAGCGCGCGGGCGGCGAGCGCGATGGCGCGGCGCATCGCCTGGGCTTCGGCTGCGGTGGCCACCCGGGTCCTCCTGCCTCGTCGGGCACGGACTCCGGGGCCTGTCTTCACGACAGTCACGGAACGCGATCACCGGGGCGCCGGCCGGAAGACGGGTGGACCACCCGGAAAGGGGCGGGCCGCCGCCGGCGGCGCACCTGTGGCATCCCGCCGCGCACTGCCTCCCATCCGGACTTTCACCGTCGGTCCAGGAATTTCACCTGGTCAACCGGCCGCTGGCAGCGGCCGGGTCGCGGACTTTAACCGCCGGTTCGGACTTTCACCGACCCCGGAGTGCGCGTACGTCACTGGTACGCCTTCAGTCTGCCACGCCCGGAGACCGGTCAACCCGCCGAACGCTGTGGGCTGGCTCACCTCCGCACGGCACGGCCCCGGGGCGGTTCGCGACGGGCGGTGCGCCGCCCGGGCGGTGCCGGGCGGTGTCAGGCGTACAGCTCGGGCCTCAGGTCCGCGAGGTAGGTGTTGTCGCGGCGGGCGGAGGCGATCCGGACCGGGTCGGCGTCGGCGAGGACGAGGTCCTCGCCGGTGTGCCCGGCGCGGGCGCGCACGGTGCCGTCGGGGGCGGCCAGGCAGCTCAGCCCGGCGAAGTGGTGCTCGCCCTCGGGGCCGACGCGGTTGGCGTACGCCACGTACAGCTGGCTCTCGTAGGCGCGCGCGGGGACGAGCGTGCGGGCCACGAACTCGTACGGGCGCGTCAGCGCGGTGGGCACGAGCAGCAGCTCGGTGCCGGCCAGGGCGTGCGCCCGCACCGGCTCGGGGAACTCCACGTCGTAGCAGATCAGCAGCCCGACGCGGACGCCGTCGACGTCGGCCTGGACCACCGGGGCGTCGCCGGCGGTGAAGAACTTCCGCTCGAAGTCGCCGAAGAGGTGGGTCTTGCGGTAGTTGGCCGACGGGTAGCCGTACGGGGTGATGAGCTGGACGGCGTTGTACACGTCGGTGCCGTCCCGCTCCGGGTAGCCGTAGGCGATGGACAGGCCGTGGTCGGCGGCGATGCCGGCGACGGCACGGGCGCCCGGACCGTCGGCCGGCTCGGCGCGGCCGGCGGGGTCGGTGGCGTACCCGCTGAGGAACAGCTCGGAGGCGACCAGCAGCCGGGCACCGCCGGCGGCGGCGCTCCGGGCCGCGGTCTCCAGCGCGGCGAGCCCCTCCTGTCTGCTCGGGGGCACCCCGGCCGGCCCCTGGAGCAGGGCGATGCGCAGCGGCGCCATGTGCAACCTCGCAGGCGGGTGGTGCGGTCCGTTCCACCCGACGGTACGTCCCGCGCGGGGCCCGGAACAAGGCCGGTCGATTGCGTCCATCCAGGCGATTCGTTGCGCGGGTCCGGGCCTCGGCGGCGATCCGTTGCGCGCGCTCCGGGCCCCCTCAGAGGGGTGGGTCGGGGGCGTAGCGGCGCACGAGCGGGGAGAGGACGAGGACCGATCTGGTGCGCTCGACGAAGGGTTCTCCGGCGATCCGTTCCAGCACTTCTTCGAAGTGGCGGATGTCGGTGGCGAAGATCTGCACGAGGGCGTCGGCGTCGCCGGTGACCGTGGAGGCGGCGGCCACTTCCGCATAGCGCGACAGGGCGCGGCGGATGTCGGCGGGGCCGGTGTGGGAGCGGCAGTACAGCTCGACGTAGCCCTCGGTGGCCCAGCCGAGCGCGGCGGGGTCGACGCGTACGGTGAAGCCGGTGATGGCGCCGGCCGCGCGCAGCCGGTCCACGCGCCGCTTGACCGCGGGGGCGGAGAGCCCGACCTCGGCGCCGACATCGGCGTAGGTGCGGCGGGCGTCCTCGGCGAGGGCGCGCACGATCCGCTCGTCCAGCTCGTCGAGGCGCATGTCCGCAGTACACCACGCCCGGCAGGCCCGCTCCCGGCGGGCCGGCCGGCCGCGCGGGGACGGGCCGCTACTGCCAGCTGGCGTGCAGCGGCTGACCCTCGGCGTAGCCCGCGGCGCTCTGCACGCCGACCACGGCCCGCTCGTGGAACTCCTCCAGGGTCGCCGCCCCGGCGTACGTACACGCGCTGCGCACGCCCGCGACGACGGCGTCGATGACGTCCTCGACGCCCGGCCGCTGCGGGTCCAGGAACATCCGCGAGGTGGAGATGCCCTCCTCGAAGAGCCCCTTACGGGCCCGGTCGTACGCGGACTCCTCGGCGGTCCGGCCGCGGACGGCGCGCGCCGAGGCCATGCCGAAGCTCTCCTTGTACAGCCGTCCGTCCGCGTCCTGCTGCAGGTCGCCCGGGGACTCGTAGGTGCCGGCGAACCAGGAGCCGATCATGACGTTGGAGGCACCGGCGGCCAGCGCCATCGCGACGTCGCGGGGGTGCCGCACGCCGCCGTCGGCCCACACGTGCCTGCCGAGCCGGCGCGCCTCGGCGGCGCACTCCAGCACGGCGGAGAACTGCGGCCGGCCGACGCCGGTCATCATGCGGGTGGTGCACATTGCGCCGGGGCCGACGCCGACCTTGACGATGTCGGCGCCCGCCTCGACGAGGTCGCGTACGCCGTCGGCGGCGACGATGTTGCCGGCGACCACCGGCACCCCGGGGTCGAGGGCGCGGACGGCGCGCAGCGCGTGGAGCATCTGCTCCTGGTGGCCGTGCGCGGTGTCCACCACGAGGGTGTCGACGCCGGCGTCGAGGAGCTCCTTGGCGCGCCCGGCCACGTCGCCGTTGATGCCCACCGCGGCGGCGACGCGCAGCCGGCCGCGGGCGTCGGTGGCGGGGGTGTAGAGCGTGGCCCGCAGGGCGCCCTTGCGGGTGAGCAGGCCGACGAGCCGCCCGTCGGCGCCGACGGCGGGGGCGAGCCGGCGGTGGGCGGCGTCCAGGCGGTTGAACGACTCGCGCGGGTCGATGTCCGCGTCGAGCAGCAGCAGCTCGCGGGACATGACCTCGGACAGCTGGGTGAATCGGTCCACCCCGCTCAGGTCCGACTCGGTGACGACGCCCACGGGGCGGCCGTCCTCGACCACGACGGCGGCGCCGTGCGCCCGCTTGGGCAGCAGCGCCAGCGCGTCGGCGACGGTGGAGTGCGGCCCCAGCACGATGGGGGTGTCGAGCACCAGGTCGCGCTGCTTGACCCAGGAGACGACATCGGCGACGACGTCGATGGGGATGTCCTGCGGGATGACGACGAGCCCGCCGCGGCGGGCCACGGTCTCCGCCATCCGGCGGCCCGCGATGGCCGTCATGTTGGCGACGACGATCGGGATGGTGGTCCCGGTGCCGTCGGCGGAGGACAGGTCCACGGCCTGGCGGGAGCCCACGGCGGAGCGGCGGGGGACCATGAACACGTCGTCGTACGTCAGGTCGTACGGCGCGGAGGAGTCATTCAGGAAACGCACGTGCTTCAGTGTCCCATGCGGCCGCGGAATCCCCGCACGAGCTGAGGGACCACGGCAGCTCCGGCACCCGGCCGGCCCGCCGGCCGGGGCCCGCCGCGGGCCGGGGCGGGGGCAATCGGGCGGATCTCGCGACCCGGGGGCGTGAAGTCGGGCGCGGGCGGGCACGCGCCCCCATGACCGTCACGCACGACGTGAAACCCCGTCCCACGGGAGGACGCCATGTCGACGCAGCCGACTCAGGTGCCGACAGCTGACACCGGAACCCGCCCGCCCTCGGCGGCGGACCGGGAGCCCGACCCGGTGCCGCCGATGCCCCCGGCCCCGCCCACGCCGCCGCGGCCCGGCCCCGACCCGGGCCCCGGACCGGGGCCGCGCCCCGGGCCCGTACCGGAGCCGCCGCCCGCGCCGGATCCGATCCCCAGGCCGCCCGGGCCCGACCCGGTGCCGGACCCCGATCCGCAGCCGGGTCCGGTGAGCTGACCTCCGGCGTCCCGGGGCGACCGGTGTCCCGGGAGCACGGAGCGGGCGAGCAGATGACGGCGCTGGTGAAGGAGGCGATCTCAGGTGGCCGTTTCGGCCGACGAACTCGACCGTGAAGCCCTGGTCCGGTACATCGAGGACGGGTTCGTCTGCGCGCAGGCGTGCGCGGAGTGCGCGACGGCGTGCCTGCAGCCCGCCGGGCCGGCGGAGCCGAGCGCGGCCCAGCGGCTGGACCTGCGGTGCGCGGACGTCTGCGAGCACACCTCCCGGATGCTCACGCAGCACGGCCGGTACGACGGGCCGGGCCTGCGGGCCCAGGTCGAGCTGTGCGCCGCGACCTGCGCGGCCTGCGCGGAGGACTACGAGCGGCTGGCGGCCACCGCGCCGGGGGCGGCGGAGCGGGCCGAGGCGTGCCGCCGCTGCGAGCGGGCGTGCCGCGACTTCCTCGTGAACCTCGCCTGACCCCGGGGCCGCTCCGTCGGCGGGCGGGCTCAGCCGGCGACCCGGATCCCCTGACCGGCCACGTCGACCACGATGCCGTCCCCGGTCGCCGTGACCATGTCGATCCGTACCCCGTCGGGCAGCCCACCGACCTGCCGGTCGACGTCGACGGCGCCGCGCACCGACTCCTCGGCCCCGGGAACACCCGAGGCCGGGATCTCCTCGGCGTGCAGCCGGATGGTGTCGCCGCCCTCGGACTCGACCGTGGAGAGCACCTCGACCGGCTCCGGTGCGTCCAGCGCCGCGGCGCTGGCGGTGACCTTCACCTTGCCGTCGCCGCCGTAACCGAAGGCGACGCCCTCATGCCCGGCCACGGCCGTCAGCGCCTCGTACGCGATGAGGGCGGAGCCCTCGGCGCTCTCCGCGGTCGCACCACCGTAGTCCTCGTCCAGCTCGACGCCGCTCAGCTCCACGCTGAACTCGGAGATCATCAGCCGCTCACCGGTGCCGGAGGCGGCGTCCGCGCGGATGTCGGTCATCGTGACGTCGACGTCGTCGAGGTGCTTGCCGGCGATCTGGGTGAGGAACGGGAAGCCGTTGATCGACACCTCCGTGCTGCCCTCCAGCCCCTGCCTGGCCTGGATCTTCTCCGCCACCTTCCCCTCCGCCACGTACACGGTCAGCCGGTCGGCGGCGACGAAGAGCACACCGAGCACGACACACACCACGAACACGATCCGCAGTCCACGCATGAGACAGGTCCCCCCGGGAGCTTCGGTGCCGGGAGCTTATCCCGTCCGGTACGGCCCTTCCGGCGCCGTCGAGCAGGTGTGACACAGTCCCCGTCGCGGTGGCGAAGGGTACTGTCCGGCGCGGGCGGCCCATTGGATATCTTGATATCAAGCAATCCGGCAGAGCAGCGACGCGGACTGGAGCACCCGGTGACTGAATCAGCTTCGACGATCATCTACACCCACACCGACGAGGCCCCGGCCCTGGCGACGTATTCGTTCCTGCCGGTCGTCCAGGCGTACGCCGCGACCGCCGGGGTCGACGTGGAGACCCGGGACATCTCCCTGTCCGGGCGGATCCTCGCCGGCTTCCCCGAGCGGCTGCCGGCCGGCCGGCAGGTGGCCGACGCGCTCGCCGAGCTGGGCGAGCTGGCGCGTACCCGGCAGGCGAACATCATCAAGCTGCCGAACATCTCGGCGTCCATCCCGCAGCTCAAGGCCGCCATCGCCGAGCTGCGCGCGCACGGCTACGACCTGCCGGACTACCCGGACGAGCCCAAGACCGACGAAGAGCGTGACATCCGCGCCCGCTACGACAAGGTCAAGGGCAGCGCGGTCAACCCCGTGCTGCGCGAGGGCAACTCCGACCGCCGCGCCCCCGCCTCGGTGAAGAACTACGCCCGCAACCACCCGCACCGCATGGGCACCTGGTCCGCCGATGCGAAGACCAACGTCGCCCACATGATCGCCGACGACTTCCGCTCCACCGAGAAGTCCGCGGTCGTCGAGCGGGACGGCAGCCTGCGCATCGAGCTGGCCGGCGCGGACGGCTCCACCACCGTGCTGCGCGAGTCGGTGCCGGTGCTCGCCGGCGAGGTGGTCGACGCCGCCGTGATGCACGTCGAGGCGCTGCGCGCGTTCCTCGGCGAGCAGGTCGCCCGGGCGAAGACCGAGGACGTGCTGTTCTCGCTGCACCTGAAGGCCACGATGATGAAGGTCTCCGACCCGATCGTCTTCGGCCACGCGGTACGGGCCTTCTTCCCCCGCACGTTCGCGCGCCACGGCGAGACGCTCGCCGCCGCTGGCCTGACCCCGAACGACGGGCTCGGCGGCATCCTCGCCGGCCTCGACGCGCTCCCCGAAGGGGCCGAGATCAAGGCGTCGTTCGAGGCCGAGCTGGCCGAGGGGCCGGAGCTGGCGATGGTCGACTCCGACCGCGGCATCACCAACCTGCACGTCCCCAGCGACGTCATCGTCGACGCCTCCATGCCGGCGATGATCCGTACCTCCGGCCACATGTGGGGCCCGGACGGTGCGGAGGCCGACACCCTCGCCGTCATCCCGGACAGCAGCTACGCCGGCATCTACCAGGTCGTCATCGACGACTGCCGCGCCCACGGCGCCTTCGACCCGGCGACGATGGGCTCGGTCCCCAACGTCGGCCTCATGGCGCAGAAGGCGGAGGAGTACGGCAGCCACGACAAGACCTTCGAGATCGGCGCTCCCGGCACCGTGCGCGTCGTCGACGACGCGGGCGAGGTCCTGCTGGAGCAGCCGGTCGCCGCTGGTGACATCTTCCGCATGTGCCAGACCAAGGACGCACCGATCCGGGACTGGGTGAAGCTCGCCGTCACCCGCGCCCGCGCCACCGGCGACCCGGCGGTCTTCTGGCTGGACGAGGGCCGGGCGCACGACGCCAACCTGATCGCGAAGGTGCGGCGGTACCTGCCGGAGCACGACACCGAGAGCCTGGACATCCGCATCCTCGCCCCGGCCGACGCGATGGCCCTGTCGCTGGTGCGGATCCGCCGCGGCGAGAACACCATCTCGGTCACCGGCAACGTGCTGCGCGACTACCTCACCGACCTCTTCCCCATCCTGGAGCTGGGCACCAGCGCCAAGATGCTCTCCGTCGTCCCGCTGATGAACGGGGGCGGCCTGTTCGAGACCGGCGCCGGCGGCTCCGCGCCCAAGCACGTGCAGCAGCTGGTCAAGGAGGACTACCTGCGCTGGGACAGCCTCGGCGAGTTCCTGGCGCTGGCCGTCTCCTTCGAGCACCTGGCGCAGAAGACGGGCAACGCCCGCGCCCAGGTGCTCGCCGACACCCTGGACCGGGCGACGGCGACGTTCCTGGGTGAGAACAAGTCGCCCACCCGCCGCGTCGGCGGCATCGACAACCGCGGCAGCCACTTCTACCTGGCGCTCTACTGGGCGCAGGAGCTGGCCGCGCAGACGGCCGACGCGCGGCTCGCGGAGGCGTTCGCGACGCTGGCGCAGACGCTGGCCGAGCAGGAGCCGACGATCGTCGAGGAGCTGCTGGCGGTGCAGGGCAACCCCGCCGACATCGGCGGCTACTACCAGCCCGACCCGGAGAAGGCCGCCGCGGTCATGCGGCCGTCGCAGACCCTCAACCGGGCGCTGCAGACGCTGGGCTGAGCGGCGCGGCGCCCGCCCGGTCCCCGCGGGGTCCGGCCGGGCGCCGGACCGCCGGGTGCGGGTGCCGCCCCCGCGGCCGTACGAGCCGGGGACACCGCCGTACGAGCGGGGCCGCCGCCCCACCGGCGGGCTCAGCGGCCGAGCCGGCCGGCCAGCCGGAGCGTACGGCGGGCGTCGGCGACCACGGCGGCGTCGACGAAGCGGCCGTCGGGCAGCGCGAGCGCGCCCGCGTCCGCCGCCGCCGCGGCGACGACCTCCTCGGCCCGCTCGACCTCGGCGGGCGCGGGCAGGAACGCCCGCTCGATCACGGGCAGTTGCCGGGGGTGGATCGCCGTACGACCCAGGAAGCCCAGCGCCCGGCCCGCGGCGCAGGAGCGGGCGAGCCCGTCGAGGTCGGCGACGTCCGGGTACACCGACTGTGCGGGCGGAGGCAGCCCCGCGGCGCGGGCGGCGACGACGGCCCGGCTGCGCGGCCAGGCCAGCCCGGCGTCGTCGGCGACGCCCAGCTCGGCGCGGAGGTCGGCCTCGCCGAGCGCGATACCGCGCACGGCGGGGTGCGCGGTGGCGATCTCGTAGGCGCGCTCGATGCCGAGGGCGGATTCGAGGAGCGGGTAGAGCGGCGGGACGCCGCCGGTCGTGTCGTGCCCGAGGGGTGCCGCGGCGCCCGGCCCGGGCGCGCCGTCCGCGGCATCGCGCTCCGTACGGCCGCCGGGAGCCGGGACGGGCGCGGGTGCGGGTACGGGCGCGGGCGCGGGGGCCGCGGCGCAGGCTTCGAGGGCGGTGGCCGCCACCCGAAGCACCTCCTCCCGGCCGCCGGCCTTCGGCAGCCGGAGCCCGGCCAGGCCGGGCAGCGGGGCCAGCGTGCGCAGTTCGCCGTCCGCCAGCGGCCCGGCGAGCGCGTTGACGCGCACGTGCACCGGCACCGGGCCGGGGTGCGGCTCGCTCAGCAGCTCCGCGGTGGCGGCCAGCGCGTACGCCTTGCGCTCCGGCGCCACCGCGTCCTCCAGGTCGACCAGCACCACGTCCGCGCCACTGCGCAGCGCCTTCGCCACCACCGCGGGCCGGTCCCCGGGCACGTACAGCCAGGTCAGATACGTGTCCTGCCCGGCCCCGGGTCCGGCCGCGGCGCCCCCGGCCGCCGGGTGCGCCGCGACCGCGGACGGGCGCGGGGCGCTCACACCGCCCCCTCGTCCCGCAGCCCGGCTATCTCTGCGCCGGTCAGCCCCAGTTCGGCCAGCACCGCGTCGGTGTCCGCGCCGTGCGGCCGGCCCGCCCAGCGGATCGCGCCCGGGGTCTCGGAGAGCCGGAAGAGCACGTTCTGCATCTTCACGGTGCCCAGCTCCGCGTCCTCGACCTCGGTAATCGAGCCCAGCGCCCGGTACTGCTCGTCGGCCATCACGTCCCGTACGTCGTACACCGGCGCCACCGCCGCCTGCGCCTTGTCGAACGCGGCGACGACCGTCGCGGCGTCGTGCCGCGCGATCCAGCCGCCCACCGCCTCGTCCAGCTCGTCAACGTGCCGCGCCCGGCCCGCGCCGGTGCCGAACCACGGCTCGTCGATCAGCTCGGGCCGCCCCACCAGCCGCATCACCCGCTCCGCGACGGACTGCGCGGAGGTGGAGACGGCCAGCCAGCGGCCGTCGGCGGTGCGGTAGGTGTTGCGCGGCGCGTTGTTGGTGGAGCGGTTGCCGGTGCGCGGCTGGACGTAGCCGAGCTGGTCGTACCAGACGGGCTGCGGGCCGAGCACGGTCAGCATCGGCTCGATGATCGCCATGTCGACCACCTGTCCGCGGCCGGTGCGCTCCCGCCCGGCGAGCGCGGTCATCACCGCGTACGCGGTGGAGAGCGCGGCGACGGAGTCCGCGAGGCCGAACGGCGGCAGCGTCGGCGGTCCGTCGGGCTCGCCGGTGACCGCGGCGAAGCCGCTCATCGCCTCGGCGAGGGTGCCGAATCCGGGGCGGCGGGAGTACGGGCCGAACTGGCCGAAGCCGGTGACCCGGGCGAGCACAAGCCGGGGGTTGGCGGCCGACAGCTCAGCCCAGCCGAGGCCCCACTTCTCCAGCGTGCCGGGGCGGAAGTTCTCTATGACCACGTCGGCCCCGGCGGCCAGCCGCAGCAGCACGTCCCGCCCGCCGGCGGTGGACAGGTCGAGGGTGACGGTCTTCTTGTTGCGGCCGAGCAGCTTCCACCACAGGCCGACGCCGTTCTTGGCGGGCCCGTGGCCGCGGGAGGGGTCGGGCTTCGCGGGGTGCTCGACCTTGACGACCTCGGCGCCGAAGTCGCCGAGCATGGTCGCGGCCAGCGGGCCGGCGAAGAGGGTCGCGAGGTCCAGGACGCGCAGTCCGGCGAGCGGGGCCCCGGGCGGGGCGGAGGCGTCGGCGGAGGCGTCGGCGGAGGCGTCGGCGGAGGCGGCGGCGGAGGCGGCGGCGGACGCGGCGGGTACGGCGGCGGCGTCGGATACGGCGTCGTCGCGTGCGGCGGCGGAAGCGGAGGCGGGGGTGTCGGTCATGGTGTCGCGCCTTCCTCGGTGGTGCGTTGCGGTGCCGTGCGCGGGCCGTGCGCCCGGGGCCTTGCTGGGGTCTGTGGCGGTACGCGGGTCATGGGCCCTCGGCCGCGAGCCGGTCGGTCTCCGCGCGCGCCGGCATGGAGGACGACGCGCCCGGTCGCTGCACGGCGAGCGCGGCGGCGGCCGCCGCCCACGCCATCGCCGCCGGCATCGGCCGGCCCTCGGCGTACGCCACGCACAGCGCGCCGACGAAGGTGTCGCCGGCGGCCGTGGTGTCGACGGCCCGGACCGCGTACGCCGGCACGGCGACCGGCTCCCGGTCGCGCGCCGCGTACAGGCTGCCCGCGCCGCCGAGGGTGACCACGACCTCCGGCACCCGCTCCAGCAGCGCCGCCGCGGCTTCGTACGGGTCGGACCTGCCGGTGAGCGCGGCGGCCTCGTGCTCGTTGGGGACGAGCAGGTCGGTGGCGGCGAGCAGCCGGTCGGGCAGCGGGCGGGCGGGCGCGGGGGTGAGCACGGTGCGTACGCCGTGCCCGCGGGCCGACTCGGCGGCGGCCACGACGCCGTCCATCGGCAGCTCCAGCTGCAGCAGGAGCGTGCCGGCGGCGGCGATGCGGTCCTCGTCGCCGGCGGCGAGGGCGGTGACGGTGGCGTTGGCGCCGGGGACGACGACGATGGAGTTGCCGCCGTCGTCGTCGACGACGATGTGCGCGGTGCCGCTGGCGCCGGCGGCCGTGCGCAGCCCGGCGGTGTCCACGCCGGCGTCGCCGAGCGCGGCGCGCAGTTCGCCGCCGAATCCGTCGGCGCCGACCGCACCGATCATCGTCACCGCGCCGCCCGCGCGGGCCGCGGCCACGGCCTGGTTGGCGCCCTTGCCGCCGGGCACGGTGCGGAACTCGCGGCCGGAGACGGTCTCGCCGCGGCGCGGGGCGGTGGCCACGTACGCCACGAGGTCCATGTTGACGCTGCCGAACACGGCGATCGGCGCCCGGGGGGTGGTCATGGGGAGGGCCTCCGTGGTTCGTGCGGGGGTGCGGCGCCGGCGTGCGGGCGGGCGGGGGCGGGGAGCGCGTGGGCGGCGGTGCGGGCGGCGAGTTCGTCGAAGCCGATGCCGTCCATGCCGGCGACGGTGGTCGCCAGCCGGTTGCGCAGCGGCGCCGTCCACCGCTCCGGCAGCGCCTCCGGCGCCCCGGCGAGCAGCCCGGCGACGGATCCGGCGGTGGCGCCGTTGGAGTCGGTATCCCAACCGCCGGAGACGACGCGGCAGATCGCTCCGGTGAAGTCGCCGGCCGCGTGCGTGAGCGCGGCGGCGAGCAGCGCGGCGTTGGGGACGACGTGCACCCAGTGGCGCTCCTCGTGGACGGCGTGCAGCTCGTCGACGACGGCCGCGAAGCCCTCCGGCGTCCCGGTCGGTTCGCTGTGGGCCAGCTCGATGCCGTGCCGCACGGCGCGGGCCAGCCGGGAACGCGGCGGCACGACGGCGAGCCCGGCGCGCAGCGCCTCGTCCACGTCGGGGGTGCCGCCGGCCGCGGTTCCGCCCGCCCCGGTTCCACCTGCCGCCGCGGAGATGACGGCGGCGGCGAACATCGCGCCGTAGACGCCGTTCGCGGTGTGGGTGAGCACGGCGTCGCGGTGTGCGGCGACGGCGGCGCCGGCCGGGTCGCCGGGGTGCGTCCAGCCGTGCACGTCGGCGCGGATCTGGGCGCCGATCCACTCCCGGAACGGGTTGCGGTACGCGCCGGTGTGCGGCGGTTCGACGCCATCGAGCAGGTTGCGGTACGCGACCCGCTCGGCGGTGAACGTACGGCCCGCGGGCAGTTCGTCGAGCCAGAGCCGGCCGACGTCGGCGGTGGTGAAGTCGTGGCCGTGGCGGTCGAGGAGGAGCAGGCCGATCAGGGGGTAGTTGAGGTCGTCGTCCTCCGGTGCGCCGTCGAGGGTCTCGGCCAGGGAGGTGGCGGCGCTGCGGCTGTTCCAGGGGTGTGCGGCGGCGATCGCGGGGTCGAGACCGGCGGCGGTGAACCAGGTGTGCACCGGCCAGTTGCCGGTGGAGCGGGCGATGGCCCGGATGCCCGCCAGGGTCACCTTCTCGACGGGCTTGCCGAGTACGCACCCGGCGGCCCGCCCCAGCCACCCGGCGTGCAGCCGGGTGCGCAGGTCAGCGCCGCCGGCTTCGCCGTCCCCGCCCGCCGCGGACGGCGGGGCCGGGGAAGGGGCGGCTGGCGCCGCGGGCCAGCGCGGACAGGCGGCTTTGATCTCGTCCAGGTCCGTCGGCTCGATCGCCGCCAGCGGCGTCTCCAACGTGGCCAGCTCGTCCAGCAGCTCCAGCGCCAGCGCCCGCAGCCGCGGCTTCGGCGGGCCCGGCGAGGCCCCCGCGCGGTCCGGCGCCGGATGGCCGCCGGCGCCGAGCCAGCGACGGCGCAGCGGTCCGGCGGCGCGGCCGTCCTCGGCCGCCTGGCGGAGCTCGTGGCCGACGAGGTCCTCCGGCTGCACCCAGGTCAGCCGGAGCGGCGCCCCGTGCCCGTCGGCCGGCGGCGCCGTCACGACGCCTCCGCGAGCGCGCCGAACGCGGCCTCGTGGGCGCGGCGGCGCGCCACGTCCCGTACGAACACCTCGCGCGCGACCTCCGTGAGCGTGGCGGCGGGGGCGAGCAGGTCCAGGCGGCTGGCGCGGGCGACCTCTTCGGCCCACTCCCCCGGCACCGCCGCGGCGCCGCCCAGGGCGCCGGCGATCGCGCCGCCCATGGTGGCGATCGAGTCGCAGTCACGGCCGTAGTTGACGGCGCCGAGGACCGTGTGCCGGTAGTCGCCGCGGCCGACGAGCAGCATGCCCAGCGCCACCGGCAGCTCCTCGATGGCGTGCAGCCGGGACGGCCGCCGGGCGCCGAGCGAGGGGTTGCGGTATTCGGGTCCGACCGTGTCGTATGGCTCGACCGCCGCGCGCAGCGGCGCCAGCGCCTCCTCGAAGCCGTCGCGGCCGGCGGCGGTTTCGCAGACGGCCTCGATGGCCGCGCGGGTGCCGTCCTTCGCCAGCGACAGCGCCGTCTCGACCACCGACTCCGGCGTGGCGCCGGGAGCGAAGGCCGCCGCGACGCAGGCGGCGAAGACGCCGGCGGCCTCGCGCCCGTACGACGACTGGTGCGCGCCGGCGACGTCCAGCGCCTCGGCGTACGCCGCCGCGGGGTTGCCGGCGTTGACGGCGCCGACGGGCGCCATGTACATCGCGGCGCCGCAGTTGACGATGTTGCCGACGCCCGCTTCGCGCGGGTCGACGTGGCCGTAGTGCAGCCGGGCGACGATCCACTTCTCGGCGAGGAAGATCCGCTGCAGCGGCAGCGCCTCGGCCTCCAGCTCGGGGATCCAGCGCGGCGTGCCCATGAGGTCGGGCACGAGGTGGGCGGCTACGGCGTAGGCGTCGAGGTGGTCGCGGACCTTGTCGTAGACCCGCACCAGGGCGTGGGTCATGAGGGTGTCGTCGGTGACGTGCCCGTCGCCCTTGTGGTACGGGGCGATGGGCCGGGCGGTGCGCCACTCGTCGCGGTGGAACGGCTCGACGATGCCGCGCACCCGGCCGCCGTAGCGCTCGGCGATGGCCTCGGGCGTCCAGCCCTCGACGGGCCCGCCCAGCGCGTCGCCGACGGCGGCGCCGACGAGGCAGCCGGCGGTGCGGTCGGCGAGGCTGGAGCTGGCCGGGCTGACGAGGTCGGCCGAGTCACTGGGGTCGCTGGGCGTGGCGGAAGCGGTCGTGGGGGTCATGAGACGAGGGGTCCTTCCGCGGGGGTGCTGAACTGCTTGTCGGCCAGCTGCCGGGCGAGGTCGACGAGGTCGGCGCCGGCGAGCTGGGGCAGGGCGCAGCCGGAGAGGAACCGGCAGGCGTCCCGCCACGTGGCGGGGAGTCCGGCGGCGCCGCCGAGCGCCCCGGTGAGCGCACCGGCCAGCGCTGGCGCGGAGTCGGCGACGCGCGCCAGGCAGGCGGCGGCGGGTACGGCCTCGGAGATCGCGCCGGCCGCGGCGGTGGCGACGGCGAGCGCGACGGGCACCGTCTCGGCGGCGGCGATGCCGTAGCTGTAGACGTGGTCGACGATCTCGTGCTCCAGGACGGGCACGAGGGCGAAGGCGTTGCCGGGCAGCCCCGGGCGGGTGGCGACGGCGGTGCGGCCGAGCTGCACGGCGCGCTCGGCGTTGCGCAGGATCTCGGTGCCCTGCGGGAGCTTGGCGAGCGCGGCGTCCACGCAGGCGTCGACGGGCCGGCCGCCGAGCGCCGCGGCGACGGCGGCGGCCGTGGCGCGGGCGCCGTGCACGCCGTCGCCGTCCTGGGTGTAGCGGGCGTCGAACTCGGCGAGGTCGGCGGCCCGTTCCGGGTCGCCGGGGTGGACGGCGGCGAGCACGGCGGCGCGGACGCAGGCGGCGTCGTCGAAGTAGTGCGGGTTGTCGTGGCCGGTGGCGGGCGGGCGCAGGCCGGCGGCGAGGTTGCCGAGCCCGGCCCGTACGGAGATACGGGCGCGCAGCGGGATGTCCGCCGACTCGATCTCGTCCGCGCGCTCAGCGGCGACGGCGACCTCGTCGGCGAGCGCGCTCCAGGCGAGCGTGAGCGCGGAGCGGACGCGCCGGCCGGAGGTGAGGTCGGTGTGCAGCCCGCTGCCGGCGGAGAGCACGGCGTACGCGGTGAAGGCGGCCCACTCCGCGTCGTCGGACGGGCCCAGGCGCAGCGGCTCGGGTGGCTGGTTGAGCGCGATGGGCACCGGCAGGGTGGTGGTGGCGTTCTGCTCGGCGAAGGTGTCCAGCTCGCGGGTGAGCCGGCGGGTCCACTCGGGCATCCGGGCGGCGCGGTGCCGGCCGGCGGGCCACCCGGCGGCGTCGCCGGCGGCGATGCCGAGGAGCAGCCCCTCCACGCGCCGCAGGTCGCCGCCCGCCTCGGCGAGGCTGGCGGCGCCGACGGCGCGGCCGGCGCCCGGCGGCTCGGGGGCCGGTACGGGCTGTTCCGCGCGCGGCGCGGCCACGACGGGGCGCTCCGGTGCAGCGCCACCGGCGGGACCTGTGGCCGCGCCGGCGTGTGCCGCCGTACGAGCCGCGCCACGGGCTTCGACGTCCGGCGCCCGCGACGCGTCGTGCGCCGCCCCGGGCTCCGGGACGCTGCGGCTTCCGGGCGTCCCCGGCGTCGGTGCGCTCATGAGGCGACCTCCTCGTCTGCCGGCGCGAGCCGGTCCGCGATGTCCAGCACGTGGTGACCGGCCATGGACGGCAGGCAGGTGCCGCGTACGGGCTGGATGGCCGCGGCCCAGCCGGCGGGGATCGCGGACTCGCCGCGCAGCGCGCCCGCCAGCGCGCCGGCTACCGCGGCGGTGGTGTCGGCGTCGCGGCCCATGTTGACGGCGGTCAGGACGGAGTCGGCGAAGTCGCCGCGGGCGGCGGCGAACGCGCCGAGCGCGAGGCCGACGGCCTCCGGCGCCAGGTCGGACCACGGGTAGCCGCCGATGACGACCGAGGAGCGGACCGCACGTTCGACGCTCAGCGGCGTGGCGCCGTGGGCGCGGCGCGCCCGGCGGCCCGCGGAGACCGCGCGCTGCAGGGAGCGCGAGGTCCAGGAGTCCTCGGGAATGACGGACAGGGCGGCCTGGACGACGACGTCCGGGGAGTCGCCGGCCATCGCGGCGGCCACCCCGGCGGCGACGGCCTGGCCGCCGTAGATGCCCTCGCCCTCGTGGCTGACGGTGCCGTCGATGGCGACGAGCCGCGCCGCCTCCGCCGGCCGGCCGGCGGCGAAGACGCCGAACGGCGCGGCGCGCATGGCGAGTCCGTCGCTCCAGGCGTGCCGGTGCTGCGCGGTGATCGGCGCGGCGAGGCCGCGGCGCAGGTTCTCCAGGGTGCCGCGCTCGCTGAACCCGGCGCCGCGGAACGGGCCTTCGTCGAGGTCGGCGATCCGCTCGTGCCACGCGGACTCCACGTGCGCGAGGCTCAGCCGGGCGCCGTGCTCGGCGAGCAGCAGCCCGGAGAAGATCGCGTACTCGGTGTCGTCGGTGCCCGCCGGGGCGGCGGACACGAAGTCCTCGATACGCCCCCAGCGCTCGCGGATCTGCGAGGGCTTCATGTTCTCGACGGGCGCGCCGAGTGCGTCGCCGACGGCGAGACCGAGCATGGCGCCGCGGGCCCGGTCGCGAGCCGTCGGGGCGGCCCGCCCGGCGGTACGGCTGACGGGGCGCAACCTGACGGGGGCGGGACGGACGGGGGCTGGGTGGACGGGGGCGGTGTGGACGGGCGGTTCGATGCCGGCTCCGGCGCTCATCGTGCGGTGCTCATCGTGCTGTTCGTGCTCTCTCCTCGTGCGCCTGCTCGTGTCCGTGTGGTTCCTGCTCGTGCGTTCTCCCCGGCCGCCGCCCTCACCGCTGGTACCGGTCGAGTACGAGGTTGCCGTCCTCGACCAGTGACTCGCGCAGCTCGTCCAGGTCCGTGTCGCCGTTGAAGTACCGCTGGAACGCCGGGGTGGCGATCTTGTCCGACCACTCGCGGTACCCCCGCACCCCGAGCACCGGCGCGGGCCGGAGCGAGCGGGCCACCTCCACGCCCGTCCGCCACCCGTACTTCTCGGTGTTCAGCGCCGGATCCTTGAGCGCCTCGGCGCCGGTGGGCAGCATCCAGTCGCCCGCGGCCAGCTCGGCCATGTGCTCCGGCCGGGTCATGAAGGAGATGAAGTCGGCCGCCGCCTGCTGGTGGTCGCTGTCCTCGGCCACCGACAGCGTCTGCGGGCTGACACCCTGCGCGAGCCCGTCGGCCAGGCCGTCGCCCGCGGGCATCGGCAGCACAGACCAGCCGAAGTCGTCCGGTGCCTGCTGGGTGACGAGCTGGCGGTACGAGAAGTTCAGCGGCACCATCGCGTACCGCCCGGCGAAGAAGCCGGGCAGCGTGTCGGAGCCGGACATGCCGAGGCTGCTGCGCGGGGCGGTGTGGTCCTCGTTGACCTGGCGGTCGATGGTCTCGGCGACGGCCGAGTCGCGGCGGCCGTAGCTGACGCGGTTCTTCGGGCCGTCGTCGGTCTGCTCCCGGGAGAACAGGCCGCCGCCGGTGGAGAGCGAGAGGTTCACCGACAGGCTGACGGGCTCCTTCATGCCCCAGGCGACGCCGTATTGGTCGGTCTCGCCGTCGCCGTCGGTGTCGGCGGTCAGCTCCTTCGCCGCGTCCTCGAACTCCTCCCAGCTCCACGGGTCTTCCGGGGTCGGCACCCGTACCCCCGACTCCTTCAGCAGGGCGGTGTTGGCGAACATCATCCGCGGCTCCTGGAGGAAGGGGACGCCGTAGACACCGCCGTTCATGGTGGTGGTCTGCCAGGACTGCCGCGGGATGTCGGCGCGCAGCGACTCGGGCAGCAGGCCGGTGAGGTCGGCGAGGTAGCCGCCGTAGGCGAAGTCGGTGAGGTCGTCGGCGGCATCGTGGATGATGTCGGGCGCCTCGCCGCCCTCGAAGGAGGTGAGCAGCTGGTCGTGCACGGTGTCCCAGATGCCCTGGACGTAGCGGACCTGGACCTTCGGGTGCTCCTCGTTCCACTGCTCGACGAGCCGCTTGTTGGCCTCGATGGACTCCTTCTGCCAGGCGAGGCTCAGGTACTCGAGGGTCACCGTGCCGTCTTCGGAGCCGCCGTCGCCGCTGCAGCCGGCGAGCAGGGCGAGGCTCAGGGCGGCGGCGCCGGCCCGAGCGGCGGCGCGGCGGAAGCGCGGTACGGGCCTCATCCCTTCACCGCCCCGGCGAGCATCCCGCTGACCAGCCGGCGCTGGAGCAGCGCGAAGAACAGCAGGCTGGGGATGGTGGCGAGGGTGGCGGCCGCGGCGAGCGGGCCGAGGTCCACGACGCCCTCCGCCCCGAGGAACTGGGTGAGGATGACCGACATCGTCTGATTCTCCGGGGACTTGAGCAGCACGAGGGCGAAGAAGAACTCGTTCCAGGCGGTGACGAAGGAGAACATCAGCGTCGCCACCAGGCCGGGGGTGAGCAGCGGAAGCACCACGCTGACGAGGGTGCGCAGCCGGCCGGCGCCGTCCACGGCCGCGGCCTCCTCCAGCGAGACGGGCACCGCCTTGACGTAGCCCTGGAGCATCCAGAGCGAGAAGGGCAGGTTCCACACGACGTAGACGAGGATGAGGCCGGGCAGCGAGTCGATCATCCGCGCTTCCTTCAGCAGCATGAAGAGCGGGATGATGATGAGCACGAACGGGAACATCTGGCTGACCAGGATCCAGCCGGTGGCCGCCGTGGTGACCTTCGAGCGCTTCCGCACCATGGCGTACGCGGCGGGCACCGCAATGGCGACGGCGATGAGCGCGGCGCTGCCGGCCACGAGAAGGCTGTTGACGCCGGACCGCAGCACCGGCTGGGCGTCGAAGGCGGCGCGGAAGTTCTCCAGGGTGGGGTCCTGGGGGATCCAGGTGGGGTCGATCTTCCCCAGTTCCTGCGGTGACTTGAAGGCCGTGGAGACCAGCCACACCAGCGGGAAGGCGAGGAAGACCAGGTAGGCCAGCAGGGCGAGGTACTGTCCGGTGCGGCCGGCGGCGCGCTTGGTGCGCGGGCCCGTCACGCTGCTCATCAGCCGTGCTTCCTTTCGTTCACTTCGCCGCCCGCGGAGGGCAGCGCCCAGGCGAAGCTCTGGGGGAGAGCGTCACGGCGCGCTGTCGGGTGCGGCCGAGCGGCCGCGCGTGCGTCGCTCACCGGCTCTCCTCCTTCAGTCGCTTGCGCAGGAACAGGGTCAGGAACACCGCGATGACCGCGATCATCGCCAGCCCCATGGCGGCGGCGTAGCCGTACTGCCCGTAGGCGAAGGCCTCTTCGTACGCGAAGAGCATCGGCAGCCGGGTCTCGCCGCCCGGGCCGCCCCCGGTGAGCACGAAGACCAGGCTGAAGGAGTTGAAGTTCCAGATGAAGTTCAGCGCGGTGATGGCGATGACCACCGGCTTGATGGCGGGCCAGGTGACGGTGGTGAAGCGGCGCCAGACGCCGGCGCCGTCGAGGGCCGCGGCCTCCTTCAGCTCGTACGGGACGTTCTGCAGCCCGGCGAGCAGCACCACCGTGGTCTGCGGCAGGCCCGCCCAGACGCCGACGGCGATGACGGCGGGCAGGGCCAGGGAGAGGCTGGTGAGCCAGTCGACGTTGTCGTCGATGAGGTGGAGCTGGGTCAGCGTCTCGTTGAGGATGCCGGCGTCCTGGTGGTAGACCAGCCGCCACATGATGCCGACCACGACCTCGGGCATCGCCCACGGGACGAGCGCGAGGGTGCGCGCGAACCAGCGGAAGCGGAGGTTCTGGTTGAGCAGCAGGGCCAGGCCCAGGGCGAGTACGAACTGCAGCGCGGTGACGCAGACGGCCCAGATGAGGCCGATGCGGAACGAGTCCCAGAAGAGGGTGTCGTGCCGCAGGTCGGCGAGGTTCTGCAGGCCTATGAACTCGGTGGGTTCGGTGCGGCCGGCCTGCGCGTCGGTGAACGCCAGCGACGCGCCGTACAGCAGCGGGCCGACACTCAGAATCAGGATGGGTATGAGCGCGGGCAGCAGCAGGAACCACGTGCCGCCGTCGAGGCCGAGGGCGGCCTTGCGGGCGCGGGGCGTGCGGGGTGGTGGTGTGCCGCGGTCGGCGGCCTTCGGTGGTGGGGCGGCAACGCTCATGCGGACCTCGCGCCTTCCTGCTCGTCGGAGCCCGCGGGCGCGGCGCCCGGGGAGGTGGAGCCGCGCACGACGAGCCGCGGCGTGGCGGTGGTGCGGCGGGCGGGGACGGGCTCGCCGTCCCGGGGCCCGAGCCGTTCGAGGAGCATCCGGGCGGCGCGCCGGCCGCGTTCGCCGGCACCGAGGTCGACGCTGGTCAGCGGCGGCCAGGCGGCGACGGCCAGGTCGCTGTCGTCCATGCCGGCGACGGCGGCGTCCTCGGGTATGCGCCAGCCGCGGGCGTGCAGCGCCTGGGCGGCGCCGATGGCGAGTTGGTCGTTGGCGCAGAACACGGCGTCCAGGCCGGGGCGGGCGTCGAGCAGCCGGGCGACGGCGCGGGCACCGGCGCGGACGCCGAAGTCGGTGGCGGCGACCAGGTCCGGGTCGTACGGGATGCCGCACGCGGCGAGCGCCCCGCGGTAGCCGCGGGCGCGGTTGCGGCCGGGGACGGTGTCGACGGGGCCGTTGACGAAGGCGATGCGGCGGCGGCCGGTGCCGACGAGGTGGCGTACGGCCAGCGCGGCACCGGTGACGGAGTCGGCCTGGACGGCGTCGACCGGCACGCCGTCGGGCAGCGAGCCGATCACGACGACGGGGCCGGGGGCGGCGGTCAGCGCCTCGACGTGCGCCGGGGTGATGCGGATGGGCACGAGGACGAGGCCGTCGCTGGTGCGGTCGGCGAGGCTGCGCACGACGCCGAGTTCCTCGGCGACGTCGGCGTCGGTGGAGTGCAGCAGCAGGCGGTAGCCGGCGGCCTTCGCGACGGCCTGGATCTCGCGGACCATGGCGACGTAGACGGGGTTGCCGATGTCCGGGACGGCGAAGGTCAGCTGGCGGGTGTGGCCGCCCTTCAGCGAACGGGCCACGGCGTTGGGCACGTACCCGAGTTCGGTGGCGGCGCGGCGGACCCGGTCCTCGGTCTCGGGCCGGGCGCCGAGGCCGTTGAGGACGCGGGAGACGGAGGCGATGGACACCCCGGCGCGCTCGGCGATCGACACGATCGTGGGTGGGCCCCCGGAGGACATCGCACTCGCCCCTTCGCGTCGTGTACAAGGCCGCCCCGGCAGGGCGTTCTTGTAAAGGTTTACAGGCGCTGGAAACGTTTACGTATGTTGCTCCCGTGTTACGCGGCCGTCAAGAGGGCGGACACCTGTGATCCGCGTTCCGCCGCGGCCGGGCGCTCAGCCCGCGCCGTAGCGCGCGGCGAGGCCCGCGGGCTGACGGGGCAGGATCCGGGTTCCGAATAGCGGCATCGGAAAGAGGCCCTTAACGCCGCCTCACGATCTTTCTAACGTCTACGGCACCACAACACACGAGGTGACAGGGGGCCGGTATGCCTGATGAGGCACTTTCTCGTCGCACCATGCTCGGAAGAGGCGCGGCGGCCGGGGGAGCACTCGCGCTGGGTCCGTTGCTGGCGGGTGAAGCGTTCGCGGCCACGTCCGGGGCGCCGTCCGCCGCGAGCCAGGGCGAGGGCCGCCCCGAGGACGGCTACGGCCGCATCGGAGTACGTCCGCTCATCAACGCGCGGGGAACGTACACCGTGCTCAGCGGCTCGCTGTTGCTGCCCGAGGTCCGCGACGCGATCGATGCGGCGGCGCGGCAGTACGTCCAGCTCGACGAGTTGGCCGACGCCGTCGGCCGCCGTCTCGGCGAGCTCACCGAGACCGAGTTCGGGCTGGTCAGCGCCGGCTGTGCGGCGGGCCTGACGCACGCGGCGGCGGCGTGTACCGCCGGCGGCAACCCCGACCTGCACGTCAACATCCCGGATCTGACCGGGTTTCAGAAGACCGAGGCGATCATCCCGCGGCACTCGCGGAACGTGTACGAGGCCGCGATCAGCGCGGTGGG
Organism: Streptomyces sp. CNX435; assembly: GCF_059570575.1. Classification (NCBI taxonomy): domain Bacteria; kingdom Bacillati; phylum Actinomycetota; class Actinomycetes; order Kitasatosporales; family Streptomycetaceae; genus Streptomyces; species Streptomyces sp. CNX435. The sequence continues at coordinate 79,889 of NZ_JCANTA010000003.1, forward strand.
CCTCAAGGTCGTCCAGGTCGAGACGAAGGAGGAGCTGGAGGCGGCCATCGGCCCGCAGACCGCGCTGGTCTACATCATGGCCGGGCCGCGCGTGGACGAGAGCGAGCTGGACACCGAGACGATCGCGTCGGTGACCAGGCCCGCCGGGGTCCCGTTCCTGGTCGACGCCGCCGCGGAGATCCTCACCATCCCCAACGTGCACATCGAGCGCGGCGCCGACCTCGTCGGCTACAGCGGCGGCAAGTGCATGCGGGGTCCGCAGTCGGCCGGTCTGATCCTGGGCCGCGAGGACCTCGTACGGGCCGCGTGGGTGCACAGCGCCCCGCACCACGGCTACGCGCGCGGCTTCAAGGTCGGCAAGGAAGAGGCCATGGGCATGCTCGCGGCCGTCGAGATGTGGGTTCAGCGCGACCACGACGCCGAGTACGCCGAGTGGACGCACTGGCTCAAGCAGATCTCCCGCTCTGTGACGTCGCTGAGCGGGGTGACCACCGAGATCACCCAGCCCGAGGGGCTGTCGAACCGGACGCCGTCGCTGCGCATCCTGTGGAGCGCCGAGCGCATGGAGGTCACCGGCACCACCATCATGGACGCGATGTGGGACGGCGAGCCGCGCATCGCGCTCAACGCCGCCTCCGGCTCCGACCCGGACCAGACCGGCGTCTCCATCACGCCGTACATGATGGAGCCCAGCGACTGGCGGACCATCGCGGACGAACTCGTCCGGCTGCTGCGCGACCCGCCGCCCGCGCCGGAGTCGCCGAAGCCGCCGGCCGTGGACGTCGCCGGCACCTGGTCCGTGGAGATCGAGTACGCGGCGGGCACGTCGAGCGCGCACACGCTGGAACTGGCCCAGGACGGCGCGGAGGTCACCGGCACGCACGCCGGCGAGTTCGTCAGCCGACCGGCCTCCGGCAGCGTGAGCGGCACGCAGGTGAGGGTGCGCAGCAGCTACGGCGAGGAGCACGGCGACTCGCTGAGCTACACCTTCACCGGCACCGTCGACGGGGACGAGATCAGCGGCGAACTCGACATGGGCGAGTACCTGAAGGGCTCCTGGACCGCGACCCGGTCCTAACGGCAGGCGCGCGCGCCGGCGCCGGACAGCCCCGGCCGGCGCGCGCCGCCCCGTATCCCACGTGTCATGCACCGAACATTCACCAAGGAGTAAACGCATGTCCTCCAACCGCAGGGACTTCATCCGCAAGGCCGCCCCGGTGGCCGCCGTCGCCGCCGTGCCGGTCGTCGCCGGCGGCCAGGCGGTCGCCAGCGACGAGAGCAGCCAGGGCCACCTCCGCCCGCCGCGCAAGGAGGTCCACTACCCCGACGGCGGCGAGCCGCCGGAGAACCCGCTGTTCAGCCCGATCGTGACCTACGGGAACATGGTCTTCATCTCGGGCATCGGCGCGCACTTCGAGGGCGACATCCGCTCCCACACCGACCACGTGCTCAACGAGATCGAGCGCTACCTGGAGTCGGTCGGCTCGTCCATGGAGAAGGTCCTCAAGGTCAACGTCTACCTCAACACCCTGGACGACTACGACGGGATGAACGAGGTCTTCCGCGGCCGCTGGGGCAAGGAGCCGGGCGTGCGCACCACCATCGCCGCCGCCGCGGGCATCCCCGGCGACTCCCTGGTCGAGATCGACTGCATCGCCGTCATCTGACGGTCCGTGGCGATCCGCATCGAACGCGCCACCACCACCTAACACAGAGATGGGGAATTGAGTCGGTATGCACGCGAGATCGCGAGTTTCCTGGACGGTACTTCCCGCGGCGCTGACCCTCGTACTGGCCGCCTCCACCGTCGGCGCCACGGCGCCCGCGGACGCCCGGGCCGAGGGGAAGGACGACGGGGGTGCCGCGTACGACCTCGTCATCCGGCATGGCCACGTCATCGACCCGAAGAACGGCATCGACGGCGTCCGCGACGTCGCCGTCAAGGACGGCAAGATCGCCGAGGTGGCGCAGAACATCGACGCCTCGGGTGCGGAGAAGACCGTCGACGCGCGCGGCGACTACGTCACGCCCGGCCTGGTCGACATGCACGCGCACATGTTCCCGGGGCCGAAGCAGGACTACGCCAACGGCTGGAACGGCGTGGCCCCCGACGGCTTCACGCTCCGCTCCGGCGTGACCACGGCCGTGGACACCGGTTCGTCGGGCGCGAGCAACTTCGCGCAGTTTAAGGAAGAGGTCATCGACAAGTCCAAGACCCGGGTGCTGGCGTTCCTGAACATCGTCGGCAAGGGCATGGCCGGCCACCCGTACGAGCAGGACCTGGAGGACATGAAGGCCGACGTCGCGGCCAAGGTGGCGAAGGAGTACCCGGACACCATCGTCGGCATCAAGACGGCGCACTACAACGGCCCCGAGTGGGACCCGGTCGAGCGCTCCGTCCAGGCCGGCGAGGAAGCCGGCATCCCCGCCCTGATCGACTTCGGCGCGAACAGCGAGGAGCGCCCGCTGTCGCAGCTGCTCACCGAGAAGCTGCGCCCGGGCGACATCTACTCGCACATGTACTCCGGGCTCCGCGGTGAGCTGGGCGCGGACGGCAAGCTCAACCCGGCCATGCAGCAGGGCCGCGACCGCGGCATCGTCTTCGAGGTCGGCCACGGCGGCGGCAGCTTCTCCTGGGACGTGGCGGTACCGGCGATGAAGGAGGGCTTCAGGCCCGACGTCATCTCCACCGACCTGCACATCTCCAGCATGAACGGCGGCATGAAGGACCTGTCCAACGTCATGTCGAAGTTCCTGACGCTCGGCATGCCGCTGGAAGACGTCGTCGAGGCGTCCACCTGGCAGCCGGCCCAGACCATCCAGCGCCCCGATCTGGGCAACCTGTCGGTCGGCGCGCCCGCGGACATCGCGGTGTTCGCCCTGGAGCGCGGCACGTTCGGCTTCGTCGACAGCTTCGGCTGGCGGATCGACGGCGATCAGAAGCTGGTCGCCGAGACGACCGTGCGCGCCGGCGAGGTCGTCTGGGACCTCAACGGCAGGGCCGCACCGGAGTGGTACGCGGGGGCGAACCCCCCGGAGAACACCGCCGGGGACCGATAGCACTGACCGCAGGAACCATCCCTCCCCCGCCCCGGAGGGCGTCCCGCCCGGCCCAACCGGGACGCCCTCCGCGGCCGGGGTGACGGCGGGGCGCCGCAGCCGCGGCGGGCCGGGCGCCCCGGCAAGTCCCATTAGGCGGTGCCGCGGAACGCGCGCAGCACCGCCCGGCCCTCGGCATTGTCGGCGACCATGTAGACCGTGCTGCCGTCCCAGGCGTACGTGGCCGTGGACGGCGAGCCCATCGACTGGCCCTTGGCCGCCAGCGCGCCGATGACCGTGCTCTTCCCGCTGCGCACGTCGTACTCCGTCAGTTCCAGGTGGAAGCCCTCCTCGGGCTTCGCGGCGGCGATCAGCCGGTCTTCGGTGGCGTCGTAGCCGATCATCTGGAGATAGGCGCTCTTCGGCGTGGTCCACAGCGGCTCGCCCGACTTCAGGTCCACGGCGGCGAAGTGGACGTTGTCCCGGTACTCGGTGACGAGCACCCGGTCCTCGGTGACGAAGGTGTGGTCCACCTCGAACTGCAGCTCGCCGAGCTTGCCGGTGAGCGGGATGAGCTTGCCCTGCTCGCCCTCGTCGGTGAAGGACTGCACGAACCGGTTCTCTTCGTCGTCCTGGAGCAGCACGGTCAGCGGGTCCTCGCCCAGGATGCGCTGGACCTGCAGGTCGACGCCGGGGAAGCGCCACGGCTCGCCGCCGTCGCGGGTGTCGAGGACGGTGAGCTGGTGGCGCGGGGAGACGTCCGTGCACTCGCTGCTGCCGACGGCATGGTCGTCACCGAGGACGAGGGTGGAGTCGCAGTCCCGGCCGCGGGAGGTGAAGTCCAGCCCCGGGGCGCCGCCCTTCGCGGTCCAGTTGTTGACGTAGGTGCCGATGGTGGTGCTGATCGTGTCGTCGTTGACGGTGAGCACGGGGTTGGAGGTGCCGATGTCCTCGGCGAGGTTCTCGTCCCACAGCAGCGTGCCGGTGTCGACCTCGACCGCCGCGAGGTACGCGCAGTCGTCGCCGCCGGCGTCGAAGGCCACCGCGCCGATGCCGCCGGGGCTGATGGTGCGGGACATGGCGCACAGCTCGCCGGCGTGCTTCGGCTTCTTCACCTGCCATGTCTCCTTGCCCGACCGCACGTCGTACGCGCGCATGCCGCCGCGCTCGTCGCCGTAGACGACGTGGTCACCGGCCGGCCACAGGCCGGGCAGGCTGCTCACGTCGCCGCCGCCGACGTGGGTGCCTTCCAGCGGCGTCGCCCACAGCTGCTCCAGCGCGTTCGATGGCGGTTCGTCCTGCGCCGTGCCGCCGCTCCCGCCGTCGTCGTCGGAGAGGAGGACGACCGCGGCGCCACCGCCGAGCACGGCGAGGACGAGCAGCACGGAGAGCACGATGCCGACGGCCTTGGCGCCGCCGCCGGACCTGGGCGGGGGCGGCGGAGGGTACGGGTGCGGACGGCCCGCCTGGCCGGGGTACACGGGCATGCCCATCGGCTGCTGCGGCGGTACGTACGGTCCGCCGGCCTGCGGCTGCGCCATCCCGGGCGGCGGCGCGGCGGGCGGTGGACCCGCGGGCGCGGGGCCCGGCGGCGGGGCGGGCGCGCCGGGCGGCACGCCGGGCCCGTTCGGCGGCGGCGGTCCGAAGCCGCCGCCCGCTTGCCCGTTCTGCCCGTACTCCTCAGCCACGCGGTGTCCCCCCGGATCCTCGGTCGCCAGCAACCCGCCGATCGGCGGCCCCATCGTAGAGCCTCGCCCGGCGGCGCAACCGGCGGCCCCCGTTGCCCGGGCCAGGCTCAACGCACCGGCCGGGCAACGGAGTTCACGCGGGCCCAGCCGCCGGCCCGGCCGGAGGACACACCCCAGGGAACCTCCGGCCGCATACCGCCGCGGCGTCGTCATGGCCTCGTCGGCCGGTCCGTGCGGTGCCGCGGTGGTGCCGTTCCGCCCTCAGGTCAGACGGCCTGCCACAGCGCCGGCACGTTCGGCGGCTCCCAGCCCGGCACAGCCTGGCGGCGCGGCTCCGCGCGTTCTCCGTACGGGGCAGGAAAGCGTTGCCCCCGTGTCTTGACGAGGTGTCAATCCGCGGCGATCCTCTTGTTACTCAGACGTAGAAAAGTGCCTCACCTTTTCGCGCCACCGGAGGCGGGACCCCCATGACCCGACAGCCGTACCTGCGCAAGGCCGGTCTGATCACCCTCGTCACGGTCCTCTTCGCCGCCCTGACGGCGCTCGGCACCGGGCCGGGCACCGCCGCCGCGGCGAACGACTGGTGGGACCCCGTCGCCCGGCCCGCCCCGGACTCCGGGGTGAACGTCACCGGCGAGCCGTTCCGCGGCACCGACGCCGACGGCGACGTGCGCGGCTTCGTCGACGCGCACAACCACGTGATGTCCAACGAGGGCTTCGGCGGCCGGATCATCTGCGGGCAGCCGTTCTCCCAGCAGGGCGTCGCCGAGGCGCTCAAGGACTGCCCCGAGCACTACCCGGACGGCGCGCTCGCCCTGTTCGAGAACCTCACCGGCGGCGCCGACGGCCACCACGACCCGGTCGGCTGGCCGACGTTCGGGCACTGGCCGGCCCACGACTCGCTCAGCCACCAGCAGAACTACTACGCCTGGCTGGAGCGCGCCTGGCGCGGCGGGCAGCGGATCCTGGTGCAGGACCTGGTCACCAACGGGCTGCTCTGCTCCGTCTACCCGGCCAAGGACCGCGGCTGCGACGAGATGGACTCCATCCGGCTGCAAGCCGCGAAGACCTACGAGATGCAGGACTACGTCGACGCCATGTACGGCGGCCCCGGCCGCGGCTGGTTCCGCATCGTCACCGACGCCGAGCAGGCGCGCGCGGTGGTCGCCGAGGGCAAGCTCGCCGTGGTGCTGGGCGTGGAGACCTCCGAGCCGTTCGGCTGCAAGCAGGTGCTCGGCATCGCGCAGTGCGACAAGGGTGACATCGACCGCGGCCTGGACGAGCTGTACGGCATGGGCGTGCGCAGCATGTTCCTGTGCCACAAGTTCGACAACGCGCTGTGCGGCGTGCGCTTCGACTCGGGCACGATCGGCGCGGCGGTGAACATCGGCCAGTTCCTGTCCACCGGCACGTTCTGGACCACTGAGAAGTGCACCGGCCGGCAGCAGGACAACCCCATCGGCCTGGCCGACCCGCCCGCCGAGGCGACCGACCTGCTGCCCGCGGGGGTGTCCGTCCCGTCGTACAACCAGGACGCCCGGTGCAACACCCGCGGGCTGAGCGGACTCGGCGAGTACGCGGTGCGCGGGATGATGGAACGCAACATGATGCTGGAGCTGGACCACATGAGCGTCAAGGCCGCCGGCCGGGCGCTGGACATCCTGGAGTCGGAGTCGTACCCGGGCGTCCTCTCCAGCCACAGCTGGATGGACCCGGACTGGACTGAGCGGCTGTACCGCCTCGGCGGCTTCTCCGCCCAGTACATGAACCCCGCCGAGGACTTCGTCGAGCAGGCGCGGCAGGGCGCCGGCCTGCGCGACAAGTACGGGGCCGGATACGGCTACGGCACCGACATGAACGGCGTCGGCGGCTGGCCCGCGCCCCGCGGCGCGGACGCCCCGGACAAGGTCGAGTACCCGTTCACCAGCGCCGACGGCGGCTCGGTCCTGGACCGGCAGGTCACCGGCGAGCGCACCTGGGACTTCAACACCGACGGCGGGGCGCACGCGGGCCTCGTACCCGACTGGATCGAGCAGATGCGGCTGCACGGCGGCGCCGACGTGGTCGAGGACCTGATGGCGGGCGCCGAGTCGTACCTGACCACCTGGGGTGCCACCGAGGGCCACGAGAAGCCGGCGAACCTCGCCGCCGGCGCCGCGGCGACGGCCAGCTCCACCGAGTTCAGCCTGCTGACCGGCTACGCCCCCGGCCGCGCCGTGGACGGCGACCGCGGCACCCGCTGGGCCAGCGACTGGAGCGACGACCAGTGGCTGCGGCTCGACCTCGGCGAGAGCCGCCGGATCGGCCGGGTCACGCTGGACTGGGAGCGCGCGTACGCGAGGGCGTACCGCATCGAGGTCTCCGCCGGCGGCGGCGACTGGCGCACGGTGTGGACCGCGGAGGACGGCGACGGCGGGCTCGACACGGCGACGTTCGACGCCACCGATGCGAGATATGTCCGCATCGTCGGGGTTCAGCGCGGTACGGAGCACGGCTATTCGCTCTACGAGGTGAGCGTCCACGCCCGATGAGGTTCGACGTAAGATCGGCCAATGGCTGACTTGACCGAAACCACACCCGGCTGGCTGGCTCCCGAGGAGCTGGAGTCGGCGCGCGCACGGATGCCGGTCCTCTACGTCGACGCGGTGCCCGTCCGCGTCGACGACCGGGGCGAGGTCACGCACGTCGGCCTGCTGCTGCGGATCGGCCCGGACGGGGCGGTGAGCCGGGCGCTCGTCTCCGGCCGGGTGCTGCACCACGAGCGGGTCAGGGACGCGCTGCTGCGGCATCTGGAGAAGGACCTCGGGCCGGTGGCGCTGCCGCGGGTGCCGGCGTCGCCGCAGCCGTTCACGATCGCCGAGTACTTCCCGACGCAGGGCATCACGCCGTACCACGACCCGCGGCAGCACGCGGTGTCGCTGGCGTACGTCGTGCCGGTGGCGGGCGACTGCCGGCCGCGGCAGGACGCGCTGGACTTCATGTGGTTCACGCCGCAGGAGGCGGCGTCGCCGGTCGTGCAGCAGGAGATGCCCGGCGGCCAGGGGCACTTGCTCAAGCAGGCGCTCGCGCAGGTGGGGTACGTCTCTTCCTGAGCGCCCCGGGCTTCCCGAGCGGTCCGGGCCTCCCGAGCGGTCCGGGACGCCGCCGCGTCAGCCGTCCGCCGGGCGTCGGCGGGCGGTCAGCGGTGGGCGCGGGCCCACAGGGCGGGCCAGCCGGCGGAGCCGAGCCAGGAGGCGGGGACCCGCAGGCCCTCGGCCGCGACCCGGTCCCAGAACGCGGCGGTGTCCGCGCCCAGTTCGCGGGCCGCGGGGAAGGCACGCTGCCAGGGGCCCTCGGGGTCGTCGAGGCCGGTCGCCGGGAAGCCCGGCACGGTCACGGCACGGGGCTCCGCCACGGCGGTCAGCGGTATCTCCGGAGCGCGGCAGGTGACGGCGACGGCCGCCGCGCACAGCAGCGGGGCCGGCGGGCGGCGGGAGACCGCGCGGGCGACGGCGGCGTCGTCCTCGTACACCAGCCGCCCGAGCGCCGCGCGCAGCCGCAGGCCCATGAGCCCCATCGCGTACGCGGGCGCCACCGCGGGCCGCCGGGCCAGTGCGCGCAGCGCCTTGGGCAGCGGCCCGGCGCCGTCGAGGAGTTCGAGCTGCTCGAAGCGGTCGCGCAGCACCGGGTCCAGCTCCGCCACCGCGGCGGCCAGCGGGCGGACACCGGTGGCGGCCCAGAGGGCGGCCGGGTCGGCGGTGCCGTCGGTGAGGACGCGGCGGCAGGCGTGGGCCAGCGACGCGGCGCCGAGGCGGCGCAGCCGGGTCAGGGCGGGCGCGGCGCCGGCGGGGCCGGGGCCGGCGGATGACGCGGGTCCGGTGTCGCGTGCGGCGCCGGCCGCACCGGCGCCGGCCGGGGCGTCCGGGACCGTGGCGGCCAGTGCGGCGTAGACCGCGGCCGTACGGTCGTCCACCTGCTCCGCCCACGCGCGCTCCGCGAGCCGGGCCAGCTCCGGCCCGGCGGCCTGCACGAGCCGCGGCGCCGCCCGCCGCCGGCGCACGGGACTGGCCGGCGCCTCGTCGGCCGCCGCCGTGGCCGGCCGCTCGGTGCCGGGGAGGGTGGCGACCCAGCGGCGGAAGGTCTCCTCCAGCCGCTGGTCGGGGGTGCCGTTGAAACGACCGGCGATCTCGCCGACCAGCCAGCCGCGTTCGGCGGGGCGGGCCGGGCGCAGCTCGGCGTTGACGAGGATGTGGCCCTTGTCGTCGTGGAGCGCGGCCAGCGCACTGCGGCCCTTCAGCGCGGCGTCGACGTAGTACGGGGTGGCGATGCAGTTGCCCATGTAGTCCGCCCACTCGGCGAGCGTGCGGGCGCTGCGGGCGAGCCGGAAGCGGACCCGGGTGCCGGGGACGACGGTGGCGTCCACCGCGGCCAGCGGCGGCGGTACGGGGAATTCGCCGCTCAGCGCCTCGGCCACATCGACGTCCGCGCGCAGGCTGTCGACGAGCCCCGCCCAGGTCCGCACGCCCTTGCCCGGCGTGCCGCCGAGGGCGACGAGCTGCGCGGCGCCGGAGACCGCGAGGCTCACCGAGTCCAGCCGCGGCGTCAGTGGCTCGGCGGCCGGCGGCGGGTCGTGGTCGTGGCCGAGCGGAGGGGCGTGCGGGGTGAGGGCCGCGGCCTCGTGCCCGTGCAGCTGCGCGAGCGCGTCGATCAGGTCGGCGTACCAGAGCAGGTCGCCCAGCACCTCGGCGTCGCGGGGCACCGCCGGCTCGCCCTTCTCGCGCAGGCCGCGCAGCCGGTCGGCGAGGGTGTCGACGACGCCGAAGCGGCTGCGTGCCCACGGCGGGTTCTCGGACCACTCCTCGGGCGGGCGGACGGAGGTGTAGCCGGTGCGGCGCCGCCATCCCGCCAGGCCGCCCGCCGCCCACGCGTGCAGCACGTCCCCGGGGACGGGCAGCTCCCAGTCCAGCAGCCGGTCGAACTCGCCGACGACCACCAGCGCGTAGTCGCGGGCGCGCGCCAGGCGCGGGCGCACCTGCGTGTCGTACGGGACCTTCGCCGGGCCGTGCTTGCGCAGCTGCCGGTGCAGCTCCCGGGCGTGACTCGCGGGCCGGGCGGGCAGGCCGGTCAGGCCCGGGACGCGGCGGGCGGCGCGGGCCGCGGCGGCGTCCCCGGTGACCGCGATGACCGCGGCCAACTGCGGCTCCATGTACGCGAGTCCGACGGCCGGGCCGTGGTCGCTGACGGCGACGGCGGTGCGCAGCAGCACGGTGGCGGCCTGGGCGTCCTGCACGATCCGGGTCAGCACACCGTGCCAGTAGCCGTCGGGCGGCGTCCACCGGGCCGCCGCCAGCAGCGGCATCTCGCCGACCTTCACGTCGTGCGCCATCCGCTGCAGCACCAGTTCCTCTTCGAGCCGGTCGCGCCGGGCCTGCAGCTGGGCCACCCGGTCGTCGCGGGCCTGGGTGGCGAGCAGCCGCTCGCGGCGCGCCCGCCGGGCGTGGCTCTCAAGCACCCGGTCCCACAGGTCGGTCAGCAGCGCCGGGCGGCGCGGCCGGGGCAGCGGCGCGAGTACGCGGCCGAGGTGCCCGGCGAGCACGGAGGGCGCGCCGCCGTCGACGGGGTCGACGCCGTCGGGCGCACTGAGGTCGAGGATCTGCTCGATCTGCTCCGGTCCCAGCACGTCGCTGGCGGCGGACGCGAGCCGTACGGCGGCCCAGCGCTCCTCGGTGACGGCGCGCCCGGCGGCGGCGCCGACGCGCTTGGTGGCGGCGGGCCCGAACAGCGCCACCATGACCGCGGCCCGGTCCCCGAGCCGCCCGGCGTCCGCGGGGCCCAGCGCGCGCAGCGCGGCGAGGACCGCGTCGCGCTTCTCGCCGCGGGCGCCGGCCAGCCGCGCGGAGCGGAAGCCGCCGCCGAGGTCGACGTCCGCGCCGGCCGCAACGGCGCCGCCGGCCGCGACCAGCCGGTCCAGCTCGGCGAGCGCGGCCCCGGCCCGCTCCTCCCCCGCCTCCGGTGGGCCCAGCGCGACGGGTGCGCCCGCGGGGACGTCGTCCTGGGCCGCGAGGCGCACGGGCACGCCGGAGCGGGCGACCCACGCCGTGTGTCCCGTGGTCACCACGCCTTCTGCCAGCTGGAATCTCATCCGCACCAGGATGGCGGAGGCGGCCCGGGACCGCCAACATCATTTCCCGTGCGGGCAGATGACGCGCTGCCCGTCACCGGGCGGGCGCCCGCGCGCCGTCTCAGGGGCGGCCGGTGGCGGGGATGCGCTCCGCCTCGGGCGGCGGGCCCGGCGGGGTGCCGTCGCCGAACGGGCGGCCGCCCAGCTGCTCGCGGTGGTGCGGGGTGAGCCAGCCGGAGAGGTCGGGCCCGGCGGGGACGATGCCGGTCGGGTTGATGCCCGTGTGGACCTCGTAGTAATGGCGCTTGATGTGGTCGAAGTCGACCGTGTCGCCGAAGCCCGGCGTCTGGTACAGGTCGCGGGCGTACGCCCACAGCACGGGGTCTTCCGCGATCTTGTTGCGGTTGCACTTGAAGTGGCCCTGGTAGACGGGGTCGAAGCGGACCAGGGTGGTGAACAGGCGGATGTCGGCCTCGGTGAGGGTGTCGCCGACCAGGTAGCGGCGGTCGGCCAGCCGCGCGGACAGCTCGTCCAGCCGCCGGAACACGTCGTGGTACGCGCCCTCGTACTCGTCCTGGCCGGTGGCGAAGCCGGCCCGGTAGACGCCGTTGTTGACGTCCCGGTACACGCCCTCCATCACCTCGTCGATCTCGTCGCGCAGCGCCTCGGGGTACAGGTCCGGCGCGCCGTCGCGGTGCAGGGCGGTCCACTCGGTGGCGAAGTCGAGCGTGATCTGCTGGAAGTCGTTGGTGACGAGCTTGCCGCTGGGCACGTCGACGATTGCGGGCACGCTGACGCCGCCCGGGTAGCCGGTCTCGCGCGCGTCGTACGCCTCGCTGAGGAAGCCGATGTCCAGCACGGGGTCGCGGTCGCCGGGGTCGAGTGTGAAGCGCCAGCTGCGGTCGTCCTGGATCGGGTCGGTGACGCCGACGGAGACCGCTGGTTCGAGGCCGAGCAGCCGCCGGGAGATCAGCGTGCGGTTGGCCCAGGGGCAGGCGCGGCTGACCACGAGCCGGTAGCGGCCGGCCTCGACGGGCCAGCCGTCCTCGCCGGCCGCGGTGATCCGGTCGGCGAAGTGGCTGCGGGAGCGCTTGAAGCGCTTCCTGCCGTACTCCGTGTTGCCCTGCCCCGCTCCGTCACGCTCGCTGCTCATCGCCGGCTCCTTCGTCGACATGCCCGACCACCGGCCCCATTGTCCAGTGCCGCCGCGCCCGGTGTCAGGTGAGGCGGTGCCGGCCGGGCGAGTCGCCACGAGACCGGATCAGGGCTTTGCCACGGCGGTGCGGTAGTGGTAGGTGCACAGCTCGCGGAAGCCGGCGCGGGCGTACAGCCGCAGCGCCGCCGGGTTGTCGCGCTCGACCTGGAGGTACAGGCGCGCCGCCCCGTGTGCGCCGGCCCAGCCGGCCAGCGCGCCGAGCACCCGCCCGCCGGCACCCCTCCCCCGCGCCGCGGGCAGCGTGGCCATGGCGAAGACACCGGCCCAGCCGGTGTCGGCGACCGCGCGGCCCACCGCCACCGTCGCGTCGCCGTCCAGGACGCGGGCGTACGCGGACGGGCCCGCGACCCGGTCGAGCAGGCCCCACTCGGCGGCGGTGCCGGCGCCCCGGCCGTGGACGGCGTGCCAGACGCCGAACCACGGGGCGCCCGGACGGTCTTCGGTCCGTACCCGCAGCCGGTCTCCTTCCCGCCGGCCCGGCACGTCGGCCACCGCCGCCGTCTGCAGGGACACCGGGCCCGAGCGGCGGTAGCCGCGCCCGGCGAGCAGGTCGTCGAGGCCGGCGGGGCACGCGGGCGGGGTGATCTGGAACCGCGCCGCCGTGCCGTGCCCGGCGTAGAACTCCTCCGCGCGCGCCACCCGGCGCGCCAGCTCCCCCGGCCCGGCCCTCCCGGCCCTCCCGTCCGTCCCGGTCTGCCCGGCCGGCTCCGGAGACCCGGCCGGCCCGTGCGGAAGCACCGAGCCCACCCACCACGAGCTGCCGGAGTCGTGCCGCAGCCACCAGCCGTCCGCGTACTCGACCAGTTCCGCGGGCAGCGCCCGCGCGGCCCGCTCCTGCAGCCCCCGGACGACCCCGGACGCCGCGCTCGGAAGCGCGGCGTTCACGGCCGCGCCCCGGCGAGGAACGCGAGCACCCTCTCGGTGAGCAGTGCGGCGGCGGCCGGGTCGTACGACGGGAGGGTGGGGTCGGCGAAGTAGTGCTCGTCGCCGGGATAGAGGAACAGCTCCCGGTCCGCTGGGGGTACCGCCCACGCGCGAAGCGCTGTGGGGGAGCCGGCGACCAGTTCGCGCGCCGCGTCGAGATCGCCCTCGCCGGCGAACACCGGGTCGTCGGCCTTGCCGTGCACCTGGACCGGCACCCCCTCCGGCCATGCGGGGCCGAACTCGGCCACCGGGACGCAGGAGTACAACAGCAGGGCGCCGCGCGCGCCGGCGCGGGTCTGGGCGAGGCACTGCGCGGGCAGCACGCCGAGGGAGAACCCCGCGTACACGACCTCGGCGGGCAGCGCTTCGGCCGCGCGCACGCCGCGGGCGACGACCTCGCCGAAGCCCATCCCGGCGACGTATGCCATCCCCTGCGCCGACGAGCCGAAGGTGCGGCCCTCGAAGAGATCGGGGGTGTGCACGGCGTGCCCCGCGCGGCGCAGTTTGTCGGCGAAGGCGACGACGCCGGGGGTGAGCCCCAGCGCGTGGTGGAAGAGCACGACCTCGGCCATGGTGACGCTCCGCTCCCGGACGCCTTTCGGATCTTCCGGGCACTCTACCGGCGCCGCCGGCTCACCCGCCGCGGCGGATCCGTCACGTGACCGGCGGCTCGGGCGGACGCCGGCGGCGCAGCCGGCGCAGCACCAGCAGGCCGCCGACGCCGGGGACGACCGACCGCGTCCGGGTGCCGCCGGTGGTGTTCACCGGGGTCGTCGCCCAGGTGAGGGCGATGACCGCGAGGTAGGCGGTGCCGTGCACGGGGCCGCCGAGGGAGGTGACGACCCCGGTGTGCACGGTGAGCAGGTTGACCAGCAGGGCCGCGAGCGTGACCAGCTCGACGGCGGCGGCGATCCGCAGCACGCGCACGGTTCACGCCCCCGTGGTGGAGCCGGGGCGGACGATCATCAGCACGACGACGACCGCCCACAGCAGGTTGAAGACCCCGGTGAGCATGGCCAGCCGGCTCGCCGACGGGCGCAGGCCGTCGCCCTCCGCCGCGGGGGCGTCGCCGCTCGCCCGGGCGAGGAGGCGCTGCTGACCGGGCAGGATCGCGAGCGCGAGCAGCGCCGCGGCGCCGGTCGTCAGCACGATCGAGGCGAGCAGCCAGGCGTCGGTCAGCACCCCGAGCTGCGCGCCGGTGGCCAGGCCGAAGGCGGGGACGGCGAGGCCCACGACCGCGTACGCGCGGCAGACGCGGTGCAGGAACGCGGCGGTCCCGCCGCGGTGCGCGGGGTCGGCGGCGGCCGACTCCCGCGCGATCCGGGGGAACACCGACGCCGCCACGGCGATCGGTCCGACGGCCAGGATCGCCGCCAGCACGTGTACGGACAGCAGGAACTTCGTCACCGCACCCTCCCGAGAGTAGGCCATCTATATATTGGCTACCAATACATAGCACACCAACAACGGGAGGTAGGGTGGGTGCTCATGAGAGGCGATCCGGTACGCGGGCATCTGGACGGACTGCTGCTCGCCGCGCTCGAAGACGGCCCGCTGCACGGCTACGCGATCATCACCGCCGTCCAGCGGCGCAGCGCGGGTGCGCTGGAGCTGCGTACGGGCACGGTCTATCCGGCCCTCAACCGGCTGGAGCGCACGGGACTGCTGCGCAGCAGCTGGGAGGCGGTGGGCGAGCGGCGGCGGCGCTGCTACGAGCTGACCGACGCGGGCCGGCGCGCGCTGGCCGACGAGCGCACCGCGTGGCAGGAGTTCACCAGCGCGATCGGCTCGGTCCTGGACCCGGCCCGGGCGCCGAGGCCGGCGACATGACGGCCCGCGACCCCCGGGCCCCACGTGGTACGGCCGGCAGCACCCCGGGCGGGTCCGGCACCCCGGGACGTACGGCGATCGAGGACCACCTCGCCGCCCTGGACACCGCGCTGTCCGGCCCGGTACGCGCCAAGTCCCGGATGCTCGCGGAGGTACGCGACGGGCTCGCCGACGCCGCCGCCGCGCACGCCGACGCCGGCGCCCCGTCCCGCGCCGCCGCCGCGGCCCGCGCGGTGCGCGACTTCGGCACCGTCGAGGAGGTCGGCCCCGCGTTCCAGCGCGAGCTGACCATCGCCCAGGCCCGGCAGACCGCCCTGATCGTCGCGCTCATCGTCCCGTTCCTGATGGCCTGCTGGTACCTGGTCGGGGCCACCGCCGAGGACGCCGGCGGGCAGCTGCCCGCGGCCGTGCTCGTACTCGCGGCCAACCTCGGCGGCCTGGCCGCGCTGACCGCCCTCCTCGCCGCCGGTTCGCTGGCCGCCACCGGTGCCGTCTCCCGCCGGCTGGCGACCCCGCGGCGGCTGCCGCTCGTGGTGGCCTGGACGGGCACCACCGCGGCCGTGGCGCTCGCGGTCAGCGCGCTCACGCTGAGCGCCGGCGCGGTGCTGGCGCAGGACTGGCCGGTCGGCGCGCTGGCCGGCGCGCTGACCCTGGTCGCGCACACCCGGCTGGCCGCCTCCGCCCGCGCCTGCCGCCACTGCGCCCTGCTGGCACGCTGACGCGCCGCCGGGCTCGCCACGTGTCCACGTTTGGTCACGGGAGGGGTCCCCGGCACCGCGTGGCAGCCTGTGGCGCCGGTGTCCGGACCGCGGCGGCCCGTGCGCCGCCTCCGGTGATCCGGCGGTGCCCGAGGAGGGGAGTACGGCGTGACAGGGTGGCGGGAACGGCTGTTGTCGAGGCCGGGAGCCCGCGCGCAGCAGCGCGGCGGGATCCAGTCGCTGGCGATGACGCCGGACGGGCGCCACGTGATCTCCGGGGGCGACGACGGGCTGCTGCGGATCTGGCGCCTGGCGCCGTGGAAGCTGCTCGGGGAGATCGACACGTACGGGGACGCGCTCGGGTCGGTCGCGGTGACGCCCGACGGCGAGCACGTGGTCGCCGCCGGCCACAGCATGGCCGGCGCGTGGCGCCTGCGCACCGGCGAGCCGGTCACCGGGCCGCTCGGCGCGCACCGGTACACCGGCGAGTGGGGCGTGCCGGTGTCCGTGCACGCCGCGCTCACGCCCGACGGCAAAAGGATCGTCACCGGCGGGGGCGAGGGCACCGTGCGCGTCTTCGACCTGGAGTCCGGCGAGCCGACCGGGCCGTCGGTCCGGGCGCACGATCTGGTCGCCGGGGTGGCGGTCACCCCGGACGGCCGGAAGATCGTCAGCACCGGGCACGAGAGCGGCAAGGACGGCGTCCTCCGGATCTGGGACCTGGTCGACGGCACCGCGGTCGGCGGCCCGGTGGTCGCGCACCGGTCCTTCGTCACCGGGCTGGCGGTCACCCCGGACAGCACCCGCGCGGTCAGCGGCGGCGTCGACGGACGGATGCAGCTCACCGCACTCGACGGCAGCGGCACGACCACCGGCGCGGAGGTCACCGCGCACGGCGAGGCGGTGGCGGACGTCGCCGTCACCCCCGACTCCCGGGTGGTCAGCGTCGGCAGCGGCGGCGTCGCCCACATCTGGGACCCGGCCACGCCGCCGGCCGCGGCCCGCACGATCAGGACGGAGTCGCGCTTCCTGTCCGCGGTGACGGTCTCCCCGGACGGCCGGCGCTTCGTCACCGCGTCCCGCAACACCGGGGTACTGCAGATCTGGAACCTGCCGCCGCCGGCGGGGGCGTAGCCTGCGGCTCCGTGGACGCACTCTCCCCCGCGCCCGGACGCCGCGCCCGCTACCCGGGCATCGTCGTCGGCCGGGGCACGCCCGGGCCGTACCGGCCGGCCGGCTGGCGGCGCTGCTCGGTCCGCGCCGAACGCCCCGGCGGGCCGCGGGCGTCTCAGCGGTCGCGGTCGGCGCGTGCCTCCTCTCCCGCGGGCTCGCGTGCCGCGGTGGGGTCGTGTTTGACGTCCGCCACCGCGGGGCGGCGCTCGCCGACCGCGGGGGCGAGGAAGATCGCCGAGGCGACCAGCGCCAGGACGGCGATCATCGCGGAGCGCAGTCCGTAGTGGTCGCCCAGGAAGCCGAGGCTCGGCGGGCCGACCAGGAAGGCGCCGTACGCAATCATCGCCACCAGGCTCACCCGGGCCGTGGCGTTCGGGCCGGAGTCGCCGGCGGCCGAGATCGCGACCGGGAACCCCAGCGAGGCGCCCAGGCCCCAGAAGAGGACCGCGGCGCCGGCGGCCACCGGGTGGTCGACGAAGATCACCACGACCAGCCCGAGCGCCGCGGAGACCGCGCTGGTCCGGATCACGAGGAAGCGCCCGAAGCGGTCGATGAAGTAGGCGCCGCAGAAGCGGCCGGCGGTCATGGCGGCGGCGAATCCCACGTACACCAGCGACCCCAGCGCCGCGTCCAGGCCGTGGCCGTCGACCATCAGCAGCGGCAGCCAGTCGGTCGCCGCGCCCTCGGCGAGCGCCATGGCGAGGACGACCGCGCCGATCAGCAGCAGCCGGGTGTCCTTCCACAGCGGACGCCCGGTGCCCGCGTTCTCGGCCACGGCGTCCGGGTCCCCGTCTCCGTCGCGGCCCCCGTTCCCGTACGCCTGTCTGCCGGCGCCGGCCGGGATGTCGCCGAAGGACGCGAGGAAGACGGCCAGTGCGACGCCCGCCATGATGAGCAGATGCCACTGCACGGGGAACCCGGCGGCCGTGGCCAGCATGCCGAGGCTCGCGCCGACCACCGTGCCGAGGCTGAAGAACCCGTGCAGCGTCGTCATCACGGACCGGCCGAGGAGGCGCTCGACCTCCGCCCCCTCCACGTTCAGCGCGACCTCGCCCGACCCGCCGCCCAGCCCGAAGACGAACAGCCCGGCGGTGACGAGGGCCGCCGTCGAGGTGAGCGCCCCGGTTCCGACCCCCGCGACCCCGAGCGCGATCAGCACCGTGCCGCCGCCGATCACCGGCCGGGTGCCCATCCGGGCCACCAGCGGCCCCGAGCTGGTGATGCCGATCGTGGAGCCGACGGACAGGCCGAAGAGGATCAGGCCCATCTCGGCCGTGGACGCGCCCAGCTCGTCGCGGACGTCCGGGGTGCGGGTCACCCAGGAGGAGAGCGACAGGCCGGGTATGAGGAACATCAGAGACAGCGACAGGCGCCGGCGGCGCAAGACGGTGGCCATCGACAGGCTCTCTTTCGGAACGGTGACTCGTCAGCGCCTGGGCGACGGCCGTGCGGGCATCACAGTGGAACCGCGTCGCGGCAGGCTCCCCCCGCAGTGTCGTTCCGACCCCGCCGCGGGCTCAAACCCGTTTCGGTACGTGGACTCCGGCGGACGTCGCGGACCGGGCGGTACGCGGACGGGCCGGCCCGGCCCGTTTCGGCACCCCGGGCACCGGCGGGTGATCGACAGAGTAAGGTAAGCCTTACTTCTGCCGCGGCTGTCGGGTGCTTCCGGGAAGGTGTCAGGTCAGGATTCCGTGCGGTTCTATCTGCTGGCGCGCAACCCCACCGACTCGGTCACGGACGGCTTCCTCCCCGCCGCGCGCCGCCTCGGCCTCGACGTCACCGTGCTCACCGACCAGCCCGACGCCCACCGGCGGCGCGCCCCGGACCCGGAGACCCTCGGCTGCGACGTTCACGACTTCCGCGCCGTGATCGGCCGCATCTCGGCCCACCACCGGCCGGACGCCGTCTTCACCAACAGCGACCACCTGCAGACCCAGGCCGCGCTCGCCGCCGCCTACTTCGGCCTGCCCGCCAAGAGCTGGCGGGCCGCCCTCGCCACCAAGGACAAGGCGGAGATGCGCCGCCGGCTCGCAGCCGCCGGGGTGGACCCGGTCCGGGCGGCGGAGCTGCCCGCCGACGCGGATCCCGCGGAGCTCGCCGCGACGGACGTGCCGTTCCCCTGCGTGGTCAAGCCGCGCGAGGGCGTCGCCAGCGAGGACGTGGTGCTGGCCGCCGACGCGGCGGAGCTGGTGCGGCGCTGCGCCGAGATCCGGGCGCGGCGCCCGGGCGAGGCGCTGGTGGTCGAGGAGTTCCTGGACGGCGAGTTGTACACGCTGGAGACGCTGGGCGACGGGCGGGTGCGACACCTGCTCGGCGGCTTCCACACCGAGCTGTCACCGCCGCCGTACTTCGTCGAGGAGCGCATGGCCTACGTGCCCGCCCACCCCGGGCCCGTCACGGCGCAGGTGCTCGCGCAGCTCGACGCCCTCGGCGTCGGGTTCGGCGCCTGCCACACCGAGTTCGTGGTCCAGCCCGGCCGGGCGCGGCTCGTCGAGGTCAACTACCGGGCCATCGGGGACCAGTGCGATCTGCTGCTCGCCCGGCTGCTGGGCATCCCGCTCTTCGAGCACATCCTGCGCACGCACCTCGGCGAGCCGCTGCCCGCGGACCTGGGGGCGCGTACGGACGGGCGGGCGCGGCTGTCCTACCCGTGCGCCGGCGCCGCCGGGACGCTCACCGCCGCGCCGGGCCCGGCCGACCTGGTGGTGGACGGGGTGGAGCTGACGTACCGCCCGCTGCGCGAGGTGGGCGAGCGGCACGAACTGCACCGGACCAACCGCGACTTCCTCGGCGTCGCCCGCGCCGTCGGCACGGACCAGCGGCGGGTGGACCGGGTGGTGGCGGAGTTCCTGGCCGCGCAGCGCTGGGAGATCACGCCGTGAGCGGGGCCACCGCGCAGTCCGAGGGCGCCGAGGAGGCGGAGCTGACGCTGCGCGTGCTGAGCGCGCTGCTGCGCGAGGACGCGGTCGGGCTGCGCAGCCGTACGACGACGCACGACCGGTCGGACGGCCGGTGGCTGCGGCTCGCGGACCCCGCCGGGGCCGGGGCGCTGCTGCTGCCGGTCGCGCCGGACGGCTTCCAGGGCACGTACGGCGCCCGCCTGCCGCTGCTGCTCCGGGAGACCGGCGGCCGGACCGCGGAGGTCACCGGGCTCGACGCGGTCCTCGCCGCCCTCGCCGGGCACGCGGGGCCCGAAGACCGCGGCGGCTTCGCCGACTTCGCCGCGGAGTGCCGCCAGACGCTGGCCACGACGCGGCTGCACACCGCCACCTGGGCCGGGACGGCGGCGGCCCTGACGGAGCGGTACGGTCCGGACCCGGCCCGCTGGACCGGTCACGCCGGCACGCTCGCGTACGACACGCTCGCCGCCCGCCTCGACCACCCGGTCTACCCGACCTCCCGCGGACGCGCCGGGCTCACGGCCGCCGGACTGCGCTCCTACGCCCCGGAGTTCCACCCCCGCTTCGCCCTGCGCTGGCTCGCCCTGCCGCTCGGCGCCCTCACCCTGAGCGGCGCGCTCGACCCGGCCGCCGCGCCCACTCTGCCGACCGCCTGGCCCGCCCCCTCCGCCCTCGGCCTGCCGGCCGCGCTGGACCGCACCCATCTCGCCCTGCCCGTCCACCCGCTGACCCTCGGCGCCCCGCTGGCCGGCGCGCTGCACGCCACCGGCCTCGCCGACCGGGCGGCGCTCGCCCCGCTGCCGTACCTCGACGCGGTGCCGACGCTGTCGATGCGTACCGTGGCCGCGGTCGCCGACCCGCGACTGCACCTGAAGCTGCCGCTGGCCACCGCCACCCTCGGGCTGCGCAACCGGCGCACCGTCAAGCCCGCCACCCTCGCCGACGGCGCGACGGTCCAGCGGCTGCTGGACACCGTCACCGGACGCGAGCCGCGGTTCCGTGACACCGTGCTGCACGCCGACGAGACCGCCTACGCGCACGCCGGCCACGACATGCTCGCGGTGCTGTGCCGCCGCCAGCCCGCCGGGCTCGACGGCGCCCTCGTCGTCCCCCTGGCGGCACTGCTGGCCCCCGCCCCCGACGGCCGGCTGGTCGTCGACCACCTCGCCGACCGCTGCCACGGCGGCGACCCCCTCGCCCTCCTCGACGACGTCCTCACCCTCCTCTTCGACTTCCAGACCACCCTCTTCGGCTACGGCATCGCGCTGGAGTCGCACCAGCAGAACGTCTCACTCGTCCTCGACCCGCCCGACGGCACGGCCGTCCGCGGTGCGCCCAGCCGCCCGCGCGTCCGGCTGCTGCTGAAGGACGACGACGGGCCGCGCATCCACCACGCCCGGCTGCGCGCGGCCCTCGGCCCCGACGCGCCCGGCCCCGGCGACTTCGCCGACGCCCGTACGCTCTGCGCCGACGACGGACCCGTGGCCGACGTCTTCGCCACGATCACCGTCCATCTGTGCGCCGGCGCCTACGCGTTCGGCCTCGCCCGGCACGGCCGCGCGCCGCTCGCGGCCGGGCTCGCCCTCGTACGCGACCGGCTCGCCGAGGCCGTCGAACGGCTCGGCACCGCGCCCGGCGAGCCCGGCGCCGTGCTGCGCGCGCACGTCCTGCACGCCGGCCGGCTGCCGGTGAAGGCGATGGTCACCGCCGGGACGCTGCTGACCAAGGAACGCTCGGGCGCCGCCGACGTCAACAAGCACTACACCACCGGCCCGAACTACCTCCGCGCCGCCCCCGCACCTCCGCCCGACGCCTCCCCCCGCCCGTCCATCCCCTCCCCCCGCCCCGGCTGGAACCATTGATGCCCCTCACCGCCTCACCCGCCGCCCTGCCCGCGACCTCCGCGGCCCCCGCCCGGCCGCCCACCGCCGACGAAGCCGTCGCGCACACCCTGCTCAACTGCCTGCTGCGCGAGGTCTGCGGACCCGAGGACCAGGCCACCGTCGACGGCGGCCGGCTGCTGCTGCGGCTGTCCCGCCGGGGCGTGCTGCTGCGCGTGGCGCTGCGCCGCACCTCGCTGCTGGGCGCGCACCGCTTCCGCGGGCCGGTCGCCGAGTGGCGCGACGGCGACTGGGTGCACGTGGGCTGGCGGCGGCTCGCCGAGCATGTGCAGGACGAGCTGGCGGCGCGTACCGGGGTGCGCAACGACGAGTTCCTGGAGCAGGTCGTCTCCAGCCACCGGGGTACCCGGGCCGCGCTGGCCGCCGTACGCGAGCGGTCCGCTCCCCCGGACGGCTCCGGGCCGCTCGCCGCGTACCTCGACTCCGAGCAGTCCCTGCCCCTCGGCCACCGCTTCCACCCCACGCCCAAGGCGCGCGGCGGCGGCGCGGCCGCCTGGTCCGCCTACGCCCCCGAGGCCGGGGTCGCGTTCCCGCTGCGCCAGCTCGCCGTACGCGCCCACCTGACCGCCGAGGAGACCGCCGAACCCGGCGCCGCCGCCCCGCTCGACCGGCTCCGCCCGGTCCCCGACGGCTACCGGCTGCTGCCCGTCCACCCCTGGCAGCACGAACTCCTCGCCGGCCACCCGGCGCTGCGCGCCGCCCTCGACCGCGGCGACGTGCTCGACCTCGGCGCCGGCGGGCCGCCGTGCACCCCGACGGCCTCCGTGCGCACCCTGCACACCGGCGCCGGTTTCCTGAAGTTCAGCCTCAACGTGCGCATCACCAACTGCGTGCGGAAGAACTCCCGCTACGAGCTGGCGGGCGCCGTCGCCCTGACCCGGCTGCTCGGCCCCGTGCTCGCCGGCCTCGCCGCCCGCCACCCCGCCGCCGCCCTGCTGCGCGAACCGGCGTACCGCACCCTGGCGCTGCCCGGCCCGGCCGGCGCGCCGGACCCGGCGCTGTTCGAGGGCTTCGGGGTCATCGTCCGCGAGGGGCTGTCCGGCGTGCTGCGCCCCGGCGCCACCCCGCTGCTCGCCGGCGCGGTCGCGGACGAGTACCCGACGGGCCCGGCGCACGTCTCCCGGCTGCCCGCCGCGGCCCGCCCGCAGACGGCCCTCGACTGGTGGTCGGCGTATCTGGAACTGCTCGTCCCGCCCGTGCTCGCCGCCTACTTCGACCACGGCGTGGTGCTGGAACCGCACCTGCAGAACGTGCTGCTGTGCGTCGACGCCGACGGGATGCCGGCACAGGTGGTCCTCCGCGACCTGGAGGGCACCAAGCTGCTGCCCGAGCGGCACGCCGACGCCCTCGCCGCGCTGCCGGCGGAGGTGGCGGGGCCGATGACGTACGACGCGACCCGCGGCTGGCGCCGGGTGGTGTACTGCCTGCTGGTCAACCACGTCGCCGACATGCTCGCCGCGCTCGCCGACCTGCACCCGCGGGCCGAGGCGGCGCTGTGGGCGCGGGTACGCGCCGTGCTGCTCGACTGCGCCCGCGACCTCGGCGACCCGCCCCGGCTGCGCGCCCTGCTCGGCGGGGCGCCGCTGCCCGCCAAGGCCAACCTGCTGACCCGCTGGGGCCGCCGCGCCGACCGCGAGGCGGGCTACGTCCACCTGCCGAACCCGCTCGCCGCCCCCGGCACCGACCCGGCGGCCCACTCATCCGTCTCACCCGACTCACCCCGCCGGAGCGCCCGTTGACCGCCCCGACGCCCGCCGTGCTGGACCGCCTCCGCTCCCTCGCGCCCGGTCAGCTGCCCGCGTACGTCTACGACCTGGCCGCCCTGCGCACCCACGCGGCGGCGGTACGGGCCGCCCTGCCCGCGCCCGTCGAGCTGTACTACGCCGCCAAGGCCAACCCCGAACCGGCCGTCCTGGCCGCCCTCGCGCCGTACACCGACGGCTACGAGGTCTCCTCCGGCGGCGAACTCGCCCACGTCGCCGCGGCCGTGCCCGGCAGCCGCCTCGCCTTCGGCGCGCCCGGGAAGACGCCCGCGGAGCTGGCCGCGGCCCGCGCGGCGGGGGTGCACCGCGTCCACGTCGAGAGCCTGCACGAGCTGCGCATGCTCGGCGGGCTGACCGCGGGCGACGCCCGGGGCGCGGGCGCGGATCCGGGGGTGGACGTGCTGCTGCGCGTCAACCTGCCCGTCGCCGACGGCTCGCTGGCCGGCAGCGCCCTGGCCATGGGCGGCCGCCCCTCCCCCTTCGGCCTCGACCCCGCCGACGCCGAGGAGGCCGCGCGGCTGCTCGCCGGGGGCACGTACCCGCGGCTGCGGCTGCGCGGCGTGCACGCGCACCTCGCCAGCGGGCTCGACGCACCACGGCTGCTCGGCGTGGCGCGCTCGGTGGTGGCCGGGGCGCTGCGGCTCGCCGGGCGGGCGGGGCTCGACACCCGCGGCCTGGAGGTCGACGTCGGCGGCGGCATGGCCGTGGACTACGCCGCCCCCGAGAGCCGGTTCGACTGGCGCGGCTACGGCGCGGGGCTGGGCCGGCTGACCGCGGAGCACCCCGGGCTGACGCTGCGCGTCGAGCCGGGCCGGGCGCTGACCGCGTACTGCGGCTGGTACGCCACGGAGGTGCTGGACGTCAAGCGCAGCCACGGCGAGGAGTTCGCCGTGGTCCGCGGCGGCACCCACCATCTGCGTACCCCCGCGACGAAGGGCCACGACCAGCCCTGCACGGTTCACTCCGCGCCCCGCCCGTGGCCGCACCCCTGGCCGCGGCCGGCGGCCCGCGGGGCCGAGGTCACGGTCGCCGGACAGCTGTGCACGCCGAAGGACGTGCTCGCGCGCGGAGTCGCGGCGGCGGGGCTGCGAGCCGGGGACCTGGTGGTGTTCTCACTGGCGGGCGCCTACGCCTGGAACATCTCGCACCACGACTTCCTGATGCACCCGCGCCCCGGCTTCCACTTCGTCGACGACCGGCCCGCCTCCGGTTGAGCACCCGGACCTCAGCCGGGCACGGGCCTGACGGCCCGCCGAGCGCGCCGAGGCCCGCCCGACACGGGCGGGCCCGGCTCAGCTCACCCGCGGCGGGGGAAGCCGCGCAGGATCTTGCCCTCGGTCGACAGGACGTAGTCACCGCCGTCGAAGCGGGGTGTGCGCGCGAACATCAGGTACAGGTACTTGAAGTTCTCCGCGAAGGCGTACGCGGGGAAAAGGTCGCCCTGACGCATCGGCGAGGTCGTCACGTCCTCCAGGATCGTGTACCCGCCGGGGACGCGGGCGTGGGCCCTCATGCCCTCGAAGTACTGCCACGCGGTGCGGCGGTAGAAGTCGTCCTTCGTCAGCCAGTACAGGTCGAAGGCGCCGTTGACGTACTCGGGCCGGAACTGGTTGCCGACCGAGGTCGGGGTCATCGTGCCGTAGTCGATCTCCTCGGGCAGCACGGGCCAGCGCTGCAGGACCGATTCCCACGAGCGGTGGTACGCCTCACCGAGCCGGCGGTCGCCGCCCTTGGCGACCAGGCCGCCCCAGAACGACGCCAGCTCGGACTGACGGCGGCCGGTGGTCTCGCCGGTGGCGAAGTCGACCTGGCGGTACCAGACATGGCCGTCCCACTCCTCCACCAGGTGCTCGGTCATCGCCCTGTTGAGGAGCCGCCACCAGCGCAGGCAGTCCCGGTCGCCGAAGAGCTCCCAGGCGCCCCACAGATACTCGTAGAAGGAGTCGACGGGCGGGTTGGGGCCCTGGTCCGTCGGGTCGGTCCAGCGGCCGGTCTCGACGTCGAGCCGGGTGCCGAGGAGGTCGAGCGCGGAACGCCGGTCGATCACCGCGCGGTAGGCCCGCTTGGCCGCCTCGTAGTACTTGCCGTCGCCGGTGAGCTTCGACAGCATCCCGAACTCCAGGATGTTCGAGCCGATCTCGGCGAGCGGCGGGGTGGTGCCGTGCACCTCGCCGGTGCGCAGGTTGGCGCGGGTGTACGGGATGCCGGTGGGCGACTTGGTGAACGCGGGCAGCAGCCGGTCGGTGAAGTCGACGCACAGGTCGAGCAGCGACTGCCGGCCGGTGACGAGGTGGCCGGCGAGCAGTCCGCCGACGACGCGGATGATCGCCTCGAAGACGTGGAAGTCGGCGTCGATGTCGAAGTCGAGGTTCTGCTCCAGCCAGTCGGCGGACTCCGTCAGGTCGTCGTCCAGCTCCATGACGTACAGCGTGTCGAGGGCCTCGATGATGGACAGGCCCACGGGGTGGCCCTCGGCGAAGAACTCCTGCGAGGTGCCGGAGGCGGGCCGTACCTCGTCGTGGCCCCACGCGGCGGCGCGGTAGCCGTTCCAGGCGTGCAGGAACTCGGCGCGGATCTCGCGTGCCGCCTCCCGCCCGGCGGGCATGCGCGCGGCGGACGCGGGGTGGACGGCCGGGCCGGACAGGGCCCGCGCGGGCGCGGCCTGCGCCAGGGCGCCGGCTCCGGCGGCGGACGTCGCGGCTGCGGCGGCCAGCAGCCGGCGCCGGGAGAGCGGGGTGCGGTGGTGTGCGGCGGTGCCCATCGATGGTGCCCCTTCGCGGTGTGGCGCGCCCCCCGACGCGCCTGACATCGTTGTCGGCTACGGTCGTGACATGAGGCTAGCCGCGCTCCGGGCGGTGTCAACGGTGCTCGCGGGGTGCCATGGAACCGTCGGGGCCTTCGGGGCGTTCGGCCACCCGTCGTCGAGGAGTCGCGGCGCGGGGTGGTGCCGGCCGGCCGGGCCGGCGAGCGGCTCGGCCGCCGCGGACCCCGGGTGACCGGGCCGTCTCCCGCGGCAGTCGGCTCCGCCGCACCCACCCGGTTCGCCGCGCGGTCCGTACGGCGGCGGGCGTACGGGCCGTGCGGAAACCCCGCGCGAGCCCGCTGACCCACCCCGTCCGATGCGGCATCATCTCTCGCTATGACCGACTCCGAACGCGCCGCCGACGCCGGCCCCGGGCGGATCGCGCACAGCCGGGTGCCGATGACGGGCCGCGACCCCAAGGAGCGCGGCCGGTCCGCCACGCCGCTGGAGCTGCTGTTCGACCTGACGTTCGTGGTCGCCGTCGGCATCGCCGCGTCGTTCTTCGCCGAGATGGTCGCCGCGGACCACGCCGGGCGGGCGGTGGTGGCGTTCGCGCTGGCGATGTTCGCGATCACCAACGCGTGGATCAACTACAGCTGGTTCGCGTCCGCGTTCGGCACCGACGACTGGCTCTACCGGTCGCTGACGATGCTGCAGATGATCGGCGTCGTCGTGTTCGCCCTCGGCCTGCCGGCGATGTTCCACTCGGTCGAGGAGGGCGACCACCTGGAGATCCGCGCGATCGCGATCGGGTACGTGATCATGCGGATCGCCATGGTGGCGCAGTGGTGGCGCGCCGCCCGGGAGTCCCCCGCGTTCCACGCCGTGAGCATGGCGAACATCCGCTGGACCGTGATCGCGCAGGTGGGCTGGCTCGTGGTGGCGTTCACGAAGCTGTCGTTCGGGCCGGTGATCATCGCCTTCGCGGTGTTCGCGGCGCTGGAGCTGCTGCTGCCGGTGCTCACCCAGGGCGGCGCGGGCGGGACGCCGTGGCACCCGCACCATGTCGCCGAGCGGTACGGCCTCTTCGCGATCATCACCCTCGGCGAGGGCGTGGTCGGCACCGTCGCCTCCTCGGGCGACCTCCTCGGCGGCCCGCACGGCACGGCCTGGACGGCGAACGCCGTGGCCGTCGTCGTCGCAGGCGTCGGGCTGACCTTCGGCATGTGGTGGGTGTACTTCTCGACGCCCTTCGGCGACATCCTGGTGCACCGGCGGGCCCGCGGGTACCTCTTCGGCTACGGCCACATCCTCGTGTTCGCCGGCATCGCGGGCGCCGGCGCCGGGCTGCACGTGGCAGGGCTGTACCTGGAGCACCACGCCGAGGTGGGCAAGGTCGCCGTGGTGCTGTCCCTGGCGCTGCCCGTCGGCCTCTACCTGCTCGTCGTCTACCTGCTGCACACCCTGCTGCTGTCCGGCGACCGCTTCCACCTGCTGCTGATCTCCCTGACGCTGGCGGTGCTGGGCGCGGCGGTGCTGCTGGCCGCGGCCGGGACGCCGGTCGCGGTGTGCCTGCTGGTCGTGATGCTCGCGCCGTTCGTGACCGTCGTCGGCTACGAGACCGTCGGCCACCGGCACCAGCGCCGGATGCTGGAGAGCTTCAGAGCCCGCCGTTCCCCGTCGTGAGCAGGAACTTGGCCACCGCCACCAGCAGCCCGAAGAACACCGCGACGCCGATCAGCACCACCGACAGCCCGCGTGCCGTGCGCCGCGAGCGCCCCGACAGCCTCCGCGGCGAGTCGTCGGCCTGCCGGAAGCCCGCGGCCACCACCCCCGCGCCGCCCAGCAGCACGGCTGCCACCACCCACCACCACTCCATGTCGGTCCCCTCCGGTCCCGGTGCCGAACGCCGTCCCCGCGCACCCTCAAGCGCGCTACTCCTCGCGGCTGTACAGCTCCAGGCCGAGCGCGCGGAACTGCTCGACGGGCCGGTGGTAGCCACGCTCGATGTGGTGCACCCCGCGCAGCGTCGAGCCGCCGGTGGCGACCGCCGCGGCCAGCACGGCGGAGAACCCGGCGCGGATGTCGGGCATGGTGACGTCCCCACCGCGCAGGTCGCTGACGCCGCGCACGACGGCGGAGTGCAGGGCGCCGGTGTCGTAGTAGCGGCAGGCGGGGCCGCCCAGGCAGGTGTCGTACACCTCGATCTCGGCGCCCATGCCCTGCAGCGCGGAGACGTACGCCAACCGGTTCTCGTACACCGTCTCATGCAGCACCGACATCCCCGCGGCCTGCGTGAACAGCACCATGAGCGGCGTCTGCCAGTCGGTGGCGAACCCCGGGTGGGTGTCGGTCTGCACGGCCGCGGCGCGCAGGGGCCGCGGCGCGGACGCCGTGATCCACTCGTCGGTGATCTCGAACCGGGCGCCCATCCGGGCCAGCGTGGTGATCGGCGTGACCAGCCGGTCCTGCGGGCAGCCGTGCACCCGCACCGCGCCCCCGGTGACCAGCCCCGCCACCAGGTACGAGAACGCCTCGATACGGTCGCCGCCGAGCCGGGTGGTGGCACCGCCGAGTGCGTCGACGCCCTCGACGACGATGCGGCGGTCCGGGTAGAGGGAGATCCGCGCGCCCATCCGCTGCAGGAACAGCGCCAGCTCGACGATCTCCGGCTCGGTCGCGGCGTTGCGGATGACGGTGCGGCCCTCGGCCCGTACGGCGGTCAGCAGCACCGTCTCGGTCGCGCCGACGCTGGGGTACGGCAGGTCGACACGGGTGCCGCGCAGCCGGGTGGCACGGGCGTGGATGCCGTCCTCGGCCAGCTCCACCTCGGCGCCGAACCGGCGCAGCGCTTCCAGGTGGAAGTCCACCGGCCGGCGGCCGATCGGGTCGCCGCCGACCATCGGCACGAACGCCTCGCCGGCCAGGTGCAGCAGCGGGCCCAGCAGCAGGATCGGGATGCGGTTGAGCCCGGTGAACGCCTTGTCCACGCTCGGGTCCGCCACCGGCCCCGGCACGACGGTGACCTCGCCGTCGGTGCGCTCGACCTTCATGCCCACGTGCTCCAGCATCCGGGCGGTGATGCCGACCTCGCCGACGTCCGGCGCGTTGCGTATGGTGCTCGGCTCGGTGCCGAGCATCGCGGCCACCATGTGCTTGCTGACCGCGTTCTTCGCCCCGCGCACGGTGACGTCACCGCGCAGCGGTCCGGACGGCTCGATCTGCCACAGGTTCCCAGTCACCCGTGCAGCCTACGACCGTGCCCCGCCGGCCCCCTCGCCCGGCCCCCGCCCGGCCCCCGCCGGCGTCACGCAGGCCGCGCCACGGCGGCCCGCCCGGGCGGCCGTCTCAGCTCACCTCCGGGGCGTACGACGAGGTCGCCGACCTCGACCGGGTGCTGGCCGACCCCGCGGACCCGGACCGGCCGCTGCCCGGGTACGACAGCGGCGACCATCCGCACCCGAGCGACACGGGCTGCCGGGCGATGGCCGAGGCGATCGACACCGGCGCGCGCTGACGGGCGGCGCGTCACGCAGGCGTACGGTCACCGGGCGGCACCCCGCGCCGGCCGGTGACCGTACGCTCGCCGCATGGCGATCACGTACGAGTGGCGGGGCGGGTTCGACAACGCGGACGTCAACGCCCTGCACGCGGAGGGGTTCAGCCACCCGGTCCGCGACATCGACTGGCACGCGCAACTGCACCGGCACAGCCTCGGCTGGGTGTGCGCCCGCGACGGCGGCGCGCTCGTCGGCTTCGTGAACGTCGCCTGGGACGGCGGCGTGCACGCGTTCCTCCTGGACACGGTGGTGCCGTCGGCACGGCGGCGCGAGGGAGTCGGCGCCGGGCTCGTCGCGGAGGCGGTGGCCCGGGCGCGGGCGGCCGGGTGCGAGTGGCTCCACGTCGACTTCGAGGAGGAGTTGGGCCCGTTCTACGTCGACGGTTGCGGATTCCGGCCGACGCCCGCCGGGCTCGTCGCGCTGACCGGCTGACCTGCGCGCACCCCGGCGACGGCGCCACTCCACCACGCGGCAACCCGCTCTTCGTCCGACCGCCGCCTCGCATGTCGCCCATGGGTGGCTTTGCACCGTTGCCCAGCCGGCGGTCGGGCCCGGAGGATGGTCGGTCGTCGGGGCTCCACGAAGCCGCCCGGGGAGGCCACATGAGGTCGAACAGCCGGATCCGTCGCGCGACCGCCGTCCTCGGCGGCGCCTTCGCGCTCGTCGTCGCCGTACCGCACGCCGCCTCGGCGGCCGCCGCGCCGCCGCTGGCACTGCCGGCGAACGCGGACGGCCTGGAGCAGACGTTCCAACCCGCCTACGACTACGACACCGACGGCTGCTACGCCACCCCGGCCATCGGCCCCGACGGCACTCTCAACCCCGGCCTCGAACCGGGCGGCGCGCTCGACGGCGACTGCCGCGACGCCGCCGACCTCGACAACACCAACGGCTACTCCCGTGCGAAGTGCAACAACGGCTGGTGCGCCGTGGTCTACGGCCTGTACTTCGAGAAGGACCAGGCCCTGCCCGGCACGAGCCTCGGCGGGCACCGGCACGACTGGGAGCACGTCGTGGTGTGGGTGCAGGACGACGCGGCACAGCAGGCGCAGTACGTCTCGACCTCCGCCCACGGCGACTTCGACACCTACCCGCGCGACCAGATCCAGTGGGACGGCACCCACCCCAAGGTCGTCTACCACAAGGACGGCATCGGCACCCACGCCTTCCGCCCCGCCACCGGCGGCGACGAGCCGCCGGAGAACCACCAGGGCGGGTGGCAGTTCCCCGACCTGGTGGGGTGGAACGGCTATCCCGCGGGGGTGCGCGACCGGCTCGCCACGGCGGACTTCGGGAGCGCCAACTTCGGCCTGAAGGACGCGACCTTCGTCTCCCACCTGGAGAAGGCCCTGCCCGCGGGTGTTCCCTTCGACCCCGGCGCCCCGTAACGCACCCCGGCGCCCGGGGCGCTCACTCCCCCAGCAGCCGCAGGTGCTTCTTCTCGATCGTCACGGTGTTCAGCAGGTCGGTGATGAGGTTGTGGTTGAGCGCGTTGCCGACGGGCGGCGGCACGTCCTTCGCCAGCAGCCCCGGCACCCCGTCGCGACTGAGCTTCTGCCGCACGCCGGCGACGATGTGCGCGGCGCGCTTCTCGGTCCAGTTACGCCCCGGTTGCAGCTGCCTCAGCTCGTACGCGACCTGGGCCCAGGTCAGCGGCTGCGGCTGCGGGTCGCCCTGCAGATAGCGCTGGGCGAGGCAGACGAGCACCAGCAGCTCCTCGTCCTCAAGGTCGCGCTCCTCGCCGAGGGTCGACTCCTCCTGCACGGTCGGGCCCCCGGCCGCTCCGCCGGGTCTGGCCGCGGAGATCCGTACCTCCAGCAGGTGGTCCTGGCGGGGCGAGACGACGAACAGCGGGGTGTACCCGGCCGGCAGGAACGCGTGATCGCCGCCGTGCACCAGCCGGGAGTCGGGGAAGCGGATCGGCCGCTTCCCGGTGTTGGTCAGCACCCAGCGCGCGTACTGCCGGGTGAGCAGCCCCTGCCGGCGGCTGACGTGCCGGTCGCCGCCGCCGACGCAGACGTGCACCTCCGGCTCGTTGCGCCCGAACACCAGGGTGAAACCGGCGTCCGGGGCCACGCTCATCCCGCCGTTCGCGCCCAGCACGAACAACGTCTCCGGCTGCGGCGGCATCTCGACGGGAGGCAGTCCGCGACTGAGGCTGCCGACTTCCTTGGACAGCAGGGTGATCTTGCTCGCCATGGCGGGTACCCCCTCTTCTCGTGGGTGACTGCGCCTCACGGTAACCACCCCCGGCCAGGAGGGGTCCCGGGCGCGGGAGACTACGCGCTGGTGTCCCCGGCCGGGGCGCCGAACGCGATCTCGCCGCCGGCCTCCGCGGTGTACGGTCCCGGCCCGCGCACGGCGGCGGGGATGCCGGGGGCGGGCGAGCGCTGGGACATGACCCGGCGGCCGTCGACGTGGATCTCGTAGGTGATCTCGCCGTGATGGGAGAGGTCGAGGCTCCAGGCGGCGGAGCGCTTCTCCCTGGGGACCTCGACGGTCTGCGCCAGGGCAGCGAGACGTCCTTGAGCGTCTCCGGCCTGCGGTTGACGGCGTACGTCAGTTTCTCGACGGGCCCGTCGCCGGTGAGGGCGAACTCGACCGCGATCGGCTCGGGCGCGGGCTCCGGCTCCGCCTCGGATTGTGTGGCCGGCGGGGCGGAGTCCCGGGCCGCGGGGCGGGCGTCGTCCCCCGTCCGGGGCCGCGGCTCGTCCTCGCGCAGGGCGAGCAGAACGACGGCGCCGGCGCCGGCCGCGACGGCCGCCGCGCCGCCGAGGAGCAGGCGGCGGCGGGGTGAACCGGCCGGCGCCAGCGGCGGGTTGGCGGCCTCGCCGGCGTGGGCGTCGATCGCCGCGAGGACCGGCGCGGGCAGCCAGGCGGCGGCAGGCTGTGTCCCGGCGGGACCGTCCGGGCCGGGGTCGCGGGCGAGGCGGTCGCCGAGTGCGGCGGGCGTGGGGCGTTCGGCGGGGTCGAGGCGGCGGCAGTCGGCGATGAGCGAGCGCAGGGCGTCGTCGTCGGGGCGGGGAGACCCGGCTTCGTCGTTCTCGCCGCGGGCGTAGGCGTACGCGAGCGTGGAGCCGAGCGAGTACACGTCGGTGGCCGGCCCGACCTCGGCGCCGGCGACCTGCTCCGGCGACATGAAGCCGGGGGTGCCCGCG
This sequence comes from Streptomyces sp. CNX435, assembly GCF_059570575.1. Lineage (NCBI taxonomy): Bacteria > Bacillati > Actinomycetota > Actinomycetes > Kitasatosporales > Streptomycetaceae > Streptomyces > Streptomyces sp. CNX435. The sequence continues at coordinate 112,585 of NZ_JCANTA010000003.1, forward strand.
AGTTCGGCGGGCCGGGCAGCGGCGGCGATGCCGAAGTCGACGAGCTTGGGCCCGTCGGCGGTGAGCAGCACGTTGGCCGGCTTGACGTCGCGGTGTACGACCCCGGCGCGGTGCACCGCGACGAGCGCCTCCGCGAGCCCGGCGGCCAGCCGGCGTACCGAGTGGCCGGGCAGCGGCCCGAACCGCTCCACCGCCTCGTGCAGCGAGACGGACGGCACGAACTCCGTCGCCATCCACGGCACCCGGCCGCCGGGGTCCGCGCCGACGACCGACGGGCTGTACACGCCGCCCGCGGCGGCGGTGGCGGCGACCTCGCGTACGAAGTGGTCCCGGGCCTGGGGCCGGCGCGCCCGTTCGGCGTGCACGACCTTCACGGCCAGCAGCCGTCCGCCGCGGGAGCGGCCGAGGTAGACGACGGCCGTGGCGCCGCTGCCGAGGCGCGCCAGGATGCGGTGGCCGCCCAGGGAGCGGGGGTCGTCGGGCTCAAGCGGCTCCACTCGTGCCTCCGTTCGGCCGGCGTGCGGTGGGGGGCTGAGGGCTTCTACGTACCCGTTCGCCAGGACGGCGAACACCAGCCCGGCGGCATCTGTGATGATGCCGCCGACGGGCTCGGCGTCGTCGTACGCCCACAGGACCTCGCCGTCGGCCGGATCCAGAGCGTACAGCCGCGGGCCGGTGCCCGTGGTGCCGTTGCCGGTGCCGCCCCCCGGGGCGCTGCCCCAGACGTGGACCGCGCCGTCGGCGAGGCCGAGGAACTCCGTCCCCGGGCTCGACCATTCTTCGTCACCGGTGCTCGCGCGCAGGGCGCGGAGGTGGCCGTTCGGCTCGCTGACGTAGAGCATGCCGCCGCCGGCGGCGTGGACGGTGCTGGGGTACGTCAGCCGCTTCTCCCAGGCGATGACGCGGTCGTCCACAGGGCGCGCGACGAGGCGCAGGTAGGCGTCGCAGACGAAGGCGAGGCCGTCGGAGACGAGGATGGCGGTGGTGTCCTCGGCCGGGTGCCGCCAGCGCGGCTTGCCGCCGGCGGCGTCGAGCGCGGTGACCTCCGCGCCGTTGTCGGCGAGGACGATGCCGGAGCCGATGGTGAGGGAGAAGGCCGTCGTCTCCGCGGACCAGCGCCGGCCGCCGCCGCGGGTGTCCAACGCGACGACGCCGCCGTCCCCGATGCAGGTGAGCCCGTCGGCGGCGGCCACCGCGTCGATGAAGGCGAACTCCCGCTCGTACGTCCAGCGTTCGCCGCCCGAGGCGGCGTCGAGGGCCCGTACGCGCTGCGCCTCGGCCCCGTCCGGGCCGACCAGGAACGCGGTGCCGTCGCCGGCGGCGAACTCGCCGGCCGCGCCCGAGCCCCAGCGGCGGCGCCACACCTCGTCGCCCGTACGCGGGTCGACGGCCCGCACGCCGCCCGTGCCGCCGCCGTGGACGAACACCGTGCCGCCGGCGACGTAGAGGCCGGGCGGGTCCGCATCCGGGTCGCGGACCCGTACCCGCCAGGCACGTTCGGCCTCGGGGGGCGGCGGGTCCGCGGCCCCGTGGTCCGGGTGCGGGCGGCGGTCGCCGGGGGGCGCGTCGCGGTCGAACGCGGCCAGCAGGGGCTGCGCGAGGGCCGCGGCGCCGGCGGCGGTCGCGGCGGTGAGGGCGGCGAGGAGCGCGCGGCGGCGGGTACGGGGCGCGTGGTCGCCGCGAGTTGCCGCCGGGCCTGGGCCGCCACGGCGTTCGCCCGGCCGGGCCCGCTCCCACGGCCGCACCGCGCCATGCGTCGCGCCGTGGGCCGCGCCCGCCGCTCCGGCCGGCCCCGTCTCGGCCGTCGCGCCCGTCTCGGCGAACGGGTCCGCGGTGGGCTCCCCGGGCCGTACCGCCGCGGCGGCGCCGGCGAGCGGCCACGGCACCCGGGCGGTGCGGGCGTCGATCGCCTCCGCGACCGCGGCGGGCAGCCAGCGCGTGCCGTGCCCCGTCTCCGTGGGCTCCCCCAGCAGATCCAGCAGCGCCACGGCGGGGGGCCGGCGGCGCGGGTCGGGGCGCAGGCAGGCCGCGACGACGGTCCGCAGCCGGCGGTCCGTCACCCCGGCGAGGTCGGCCTGGCCGCGCTGGATGCGCTGGAGCGTGTCGACCCGGTTGCCCGCGTCGAACGGCCCCCGCCCCGCCGTCGCGAACGCGAGCACCGAGCCGAGCGCGAAGACGTCGGCCGCCGGCCCGGCGCGCCCGCCGGCGGCCTGTTCCGGCGACATGAACCCGGGCGTGCCGAGCAGCGCGCCGTCCTGGGTGAGCGTCGCGGAGTCCTCGGGGCGGGCGATGCCGAAGTCGATCACGCGCGGGCCGCCGGGGGTGAGCATGATGTTGCCGGGCTTGAGGTCGCGGTGCACCACCTCGGCGCCGTGGATCCCGGCCAGCGCCTCCGCCAGCGCCACGGCCAGCAGCCGCACCACGGCGGCGGGCAGCGCGCCGAACGTACCGACGGCCTCGTCGAGCGAGAGTCCCGGCAGGTACGCGGTCGCCAGCCACGGCGGCTCCGCGTCCGGGTCGGCGTCGACCAGCGGCGCGGTGTACGCGCCGGTCACCGAGCGGGCGGCGGCCACCTCGCGGCGGAAGCGGGCGCGGTAGCGGCCGTCGCCGACCAGTCCGGGGCGTACGACCTTGACCGCGACGAGCGTCCCGGCGGGCGAGCGGCCGAGATTGACGACGCCCATGCCGCCGGCCCCGAGCCGTTTCAGCACGCGGTACCCGCCGATCTCCCGGGGGTCCCCGCGCTCCAGCTCCGCCAACGCGCCGCCTCCCTTCCGCACCCGGTCCGCCGCACCGCACCGACCAGCCGAAGCGTAGGCCCACCGGGCGCGTCCCGTTCACCCGTCGGTGGCAGACTGGCGCAGGGGGCGGGGGCCGCCCGTACCCGAGACGACGACCGAACGCGGAGAGGACCTGCTTGCCCATGAGCGTCTACGACGTCGAGCTGCGCACCCTGGCCGGTGAGCCCGCCTCGCTGGGGCGATTCCGGGGGACCGCGGTGCTCGCGGTCAACGTGGCGTCGCAGTGCGGGCTGACGCCCCAGTACGCCGGCCTGGAGAAGCTGCACGAGCAGTACGCGGCCCGGGGGTTCGCGGTCGCGGGCTTCCCGTGCAATCAGTTCGGCGGCCAGGAGCCGGGTACGGCCGAGGAGATCGCGACGTTCTGCTCGGCGACGTACGGGGTGACCTTCCCGATGTTCGAGAAGGTCGAGGTGAACGGCCCGGGCCGGCACCCGCTTTACCAGGAGCTGGTGCAGACGGCGGACACCGACGGGGCGGCCGGCGACGTGCAGTGGAACTTCGAGAAGTTCCTGCTGGACGCCGCGGGCAGGCCGGTCGCCCGGTTCCGCTCGCGGACCGCGCCGGACGACCCCGCGCTGATCGCGGCGGTCGAGTCCGTCCTGCCGGGCTGACGCGACCGACTCGGGTGGGTCCGGGAGGCGGATGCCAACGACTGTGCAACGATCGCCCGTTCGACCCGGCGTCCGGCGCCCGCGCGCTGCGACAGTGACGCGCATGATCCGTGGTACCAGGCTCGCCGCGCTCGCGCTGTCCCCGCTGCTCGTGCTGGCAGCCGCCTGCGGCGACGACGCCGCGGACGGCGGGCCGACCCCCTCGGCGGACGGGGCGTCGAAGCCCGGCGTCCCCGCGCCGCCGACCGCGAGCCGGGCGCCGGCGCCCGGCGAGGGCTCGCAGGATCCTGACGACATCAACGGCGACGGGCACCGCGACCTCCTCGTGCCCGTGTTCCTCGGCGACGATCCCGAGACCGCCGAGGAGTGCGTGGGCGTCGTGTACGGTTCGGCCGACGGCCTCGACCCGGCCACGCACACCGTCCACAGGCGCGGCGACCTCGGTCTGCCGGACGGCCCCGCCGATGTCCCCGGAGCCGCCCACCTCTCGGTGAGCGACGTGGTCACCGCCGATCTGGACGACGACGGGTTCCCCGACTTCGTCACGACCGCACTGGCGGGCGAAGACGGCGGGTCCATGCCCTACGTGAGCTTCGGCGGCCCGCGGCAACCCGTCCCGGACCCCGAGACGACCGCCCTGCGGCTGCCCGCGGGCGTGACCGACGTGAGCTGGGGCACGCTGGTGCGCGGGGACTTCGACGCCGACGGCCACCACGACCTGGCGGCACAGCAGCAGCAGGGCGTCTCGGGCGGGGCACTGGTGGTGATGTACGGCCCCTTCACCCGGGCCGGCGAGCCCGCGCGCGTCGACACCAGCCTGCCGGTCGACGAGGGCACGCTCGTCGCGGACGAGATCGACCCCACCGGTGAGCCGCGGGCGACGGCGCTGCTGCGGCGCGGGATGACGGACGGCGAGCAGGCCACCAACACCCTCTACCCCGCCCGCCCCGGCACCGGACTGTCCGGCGACGTCCGCGAGCTGCAGCTCGGCAGCGCCCACGCCTTCGGGGACTTCGACGGCGACGGTCAGCGCGACGTCGCCGTGGGCGACGACGGCGGCCGGAACAACGAGCCGGGCTACGAGACGGAGAAGCCGGAGGTCGACGGCAAGGCCACCGTCTACCCAGGCAACGGCGACGAGCCGGTCCTCCGCACACTGCCGGAACCGCCCGCCGGCGAGGCCTCGGACTACGGCCCCGGCCACTTCTCCGCCGCCGACCCGGACGGCGACGGCCGCGACGCCCTGCTGGTCTCGACGTACGAGGACGCCACGCTCATCGACGGCGACGAGCGCGTGTCCGTCCTGCGCGAAGGACCGGCGCGGACCGCGGACGGCACGAAGACACCCGCGGACGAGCTGAACGCCCGGCCGGTGGGCGCCGCGGACTTCGACGGCGACGGCAAGGACGAGCTGGTTCTCAACTGGGCGCCCGATTCGCTCTTCGCACTGTACGGGGAGAATCCCACGTACTGGTGGATCACCGCCGGCACCTCGTCGCGGGACGCGGCGACCTTCACCACGACGGAGTTCGCGCCCGGCCCCTCCTGACCCCGCCGCCGGTCACGGGACGGGCTCGGTGCGCACCTGCACGGCCGCGGCGAGGCGGCGGCCGTGCGCGACGGCCTCGGCGGCGGTGGCGCCGCGGGTGAGGACGTGGCCGGCCTTGTCCTCGTTCCAGGTCAGCGGGGACACCACGACGCCGGGCCGCACGTCGAGCCGGAGTTCGACGCACGCCGGGTCCGCGCGTACCTCGTCGGCGCCGGTCACCTCCACCACCCGGCCGGGCTCCGGCGTGAGGAACCGTACGGCCGCACCGCCGCGCGGCTCCGGCGCCGCGGACAGCGGCGCCGGAGCCACACGGCCGAGCCCGGCGGCCAGGGCGTACCGCTCCATGTCGACGCCGTAGGCGATCTCGGTCAGCTCGTTGATCCGGTCGCCGCCGACGCGGTTGTGCGACTCGACGATCCGCGGGCCGCGGGAGGTCAGCTTGACCTCGGTGTGCCCGGGGCCGTTGCGCAGCCCGACCGCGTCGAGGAAGTCCGCCACCAGCCGCGTGACGTCGCGCAGCGTGCCGGCCGGGACGCCGCTGGGCTGCGCGTGCCCGATCTCGACGAAGCCGGCGCCGCCGGTCTCCTTGTCGGTCACCGCGACCACCACGTGCCGGCCGTCGAAGCTCAGGGTCTCCACGCTGATCTCCGGGCCGTCGAGGTACTCCTCCATCAGGAACTCCTCGAAGGCGCCGGCGTCGGTCAGGTCGCGCGCGGTCCACGCGCCGTCGAGCGCCCGGAACCGTTCGGCCACGGCATCCACGTCCGCCCGGTCGCGGACGTGGAACACCCCCAGGCTGCCCGACTCCCGGACCGGCTTGACGATGACCGGGAGCCCGTGCGCCGCCACGAACTCCCGCACGTCCCCCGCGGAGCGGCCGATCGCGGAGGCCACCGGGCTGACGCCGCGCGCGGCCAGGCGGCGGCGCATCCGCCCCTTGTCCAGCAGCAGTTCCACGGTCTCGACGGACTCGCCGCCCAGCCCGAGCGCCTCGTTGATCCGCGCCGCCGGCAGCAGCCCCAGCTCGAACAGCGAGACCGCCGCCCGTATCGGGTACGCCGCGTGCAGCGCCCGCACCAGCGGCAGGAGCCGGTCCGTGTCCCCGTAATCGAGCAGCAGCGCCTGGGCGACGTACGGCCACAGCTCGCGGTCGTACGCGTCCGGGAACTGGACGAGCACCACGTCCAGGCCGAGGTCCCGGGCCTTCCGCACATGCGCGAGCCTGCCGCCGACGACCAGGACGCGGGGCCGTGCGGCGGGGGTCGCCGATGACCGTGGGCTGTTCATGGTCGATTCCCTCTTCCGTGCGGTGGGTGCACCCGACACGCTACGGCGCATTCCGGACGTTCTGCTTCCGGAATAGCGGGCCGGCCCCTAGTCTGCGCGTGTGCCGACCGACCTCAGCCCCACCGCGCGGGCGCTGCGCACCATGGAGATCCTCCGGAGCCGCCCCGGCGCGACGGCGGACGAACTCGCCGCGGCGCTGGGCGTCACGGAGCGGGCGGCGCGCCGGTACGTCGGGATCCTGCGGGAGGCGGGCGTGCCGGTGGAGTCGGCCCGGGGCCGGTACGGCGGCTACCGGCTGGGGCGCGGCGCGCGACTGCCGCCGGTGGTCTTCACCGAGGCCGAGGCGCTGGCGCTGGTCATGGCGGCGCTCGACGACGCCGACGCGCTCGTGGGCAAGGCGCTGAACAAGGTGATCCGGGTGCTGCCGGAGGACGTCGGCCGGCAGGCGGCGACGCTGCGCGACCACGCCGCGGCGGCGCCCGACCCGCACGCGGCCCGCCCGGACCCGGCCACCACCGGCGCGCTCGTGGCGGCGTGCGCGGTGCGGCGGAGCGTGCGGGTGACGTACCGCAGCGAGTCGGGGCGGGAGTCGGAGGGGCTCGTCGACCCGTGGGCGGTGGTCGTACGCCACGGGCGCTGGTACCTGCTGTGCCGCTCGCACCGCGCGGACGCGATCCGCACGTACCGCGTCGACCGCATCGGCGAGGTCCACCGGACGACCCGCGCGTTCACCCCGCCCGACGACCTCGACCCGGTCGCGGTCCTGGAGGAGAACCTGGGCACGGGCTGGGAGTACCCCACCCGCGTGGTGTTCGACGCGCCGGTGGCGGAGGTCGCACGGTGGGTGCGGCCGCCGATGGGCCGCCTGGCGGCGGCGGGCGACGGCTGCGTGCTGACCGGCAGCACGAGCACGCCGACGATGTACGCGCGGGACTGGCTGGCCCGGCTGCCGTTCGCCTTCCGCGTCGAGGGCGGCCCGGAGCTGCGGGCGGCGGTCGCGGAGCTGGCGGCGCGGCTGACGTCGGCGACGGCCTCCATCCCCCTCAACAAGGCCACCACCGTCACCGGCGTCGAGCACTTCCCCGAAGGCACCGTCACCCGGACCCCCCGCCCCCGAACTCCCTGACCGCCACCGCCCGCCGAGTCACTTCGCCTCGCCGAGCGCCAGCGCCCGCAGCAGCAGGTACGCCGACTGCACGAACCGACTGCGCAGCGTGAGCCCGGAGTTGGTGAGCGCGGCGACGCACACCTCCCGCTCCGGGCTGAGCCCCACGAACGCGGTGCAGCCGCGGGTGGCGCCGCTGTGGAAGTACAGCGTCGCCCCCGCGAGGGTGCGTACGCTCCACGCCAGCCCCGACTTCTCCTCGGTCTCCCCCGGAAGTTCACGGACCCGTACGACCTCCTTCAGCGGAATCCGCAGCGGCGGGGGCACGTCGGAGCCGCCCGGGTCGAGGTGGGCACGCAGGAAGCGGATCAGGTCACGGGCGCTGGAGCGCACCGCGGCGGCGCCGGGGAGCGCCGGGATGACCCAGGGCGGGCGGCGGCGGCCGTGCCAGTAGCCGACGGCGTACGCGGGGTCGGGGTCGTCCGGGGCCGCGGTGCCGGTGTCGGTCAGTTCCAGCGGGTCGAGCACGCGCTCGCGGAGCAGCGGCCCGTAGTCGGTGCCGGCGCCGTCGGCCAGCAGCCGGCCGAGCAGCCCGACGCCGAAGTTGGAGTACCGCATGAGGGTCCCGGGCGGATGGTGCACGACGGCGCGGCCGAGCGCCGGCAGCAGCATCTCGGGAGTGAAGGACCGGTACGGGTTGGCGAACCAGAACGGCAGGCCGTGGAGCAGCAGCCCCGGCGGCAGCCGGGGCAGGCCGGAGGTGTGGGTCGCCAGGTGCTCGTAGGTGATGGCGCGGCCGTGGCCGCGTGGGAGGGCGGCGTACGGGAGGTGTTCGGCGATCCGGCCGGTCAGACTGACCTCGCCGCGCGCCGCGGTGTCAGCGAGCAGCAGTGCGGTGAAGGTCTTGGTCACCGAGCCGACTTCGAAGCGGGTGCGGTCGGTGGCCGACGCGGTGCCCGCGCGGTCGATGCCGCCGCGGCACAGCGTGCGGTACTCGCCGGTCACGGACACCGCGACGGCCACCGCGGCCCGCGGTTCCGCGGTGGCGGCCACCGCCTTGAGGGGTTCGTCGCGGAGTCTCATGTCGTCGTCGTCGCCGCCCGGCTAGGCACCGATGCGCGAGAGCACGAGAGTGGCGGCGATCGTGGCGACCACGGCGGAGTGGTAGTGGTCGTCGAACCGCCGGTCCGGGTCCCCGGTGCCGGTCCGGCCGTCGCGCGGCAGCAGCCCGTCCTCGTGCTGCGCGGCGGCCAGCCGCCGCCAGTCGGCCGGTTCGCGGGCCGGCTCGGGCATGCAGGCGTCGACGACGAGGAGTTCGGCGACGAGGTCCCACTCCTCGATCTCCAGCCACACGTCCGTCCACACCGGCAGCCAGGTGGCCAGGTAGTCCCGCAGGCGGGGCGGCAGGGCGTGCGGCCGGGCGCCCCAGTCGGTGAGATGGAAGACGGTGTGGGTCATGTGGTACGCCGTCATCCAGTCCATGGTCCACGGCTCGGGTGTGGCCCCGAGCCAGGTGGCCGCGGTGCGCGCGGACCAGTCGGTCCGGTCGACGACCCCGATCACGCGGGTCGCGTTGGCCACCGCCATGCGGCGGTTGGGCACGTGGTCGTACTCGCGGTACGACGTGAGGGTGGTCAGGTGGGCCAGCAGCTCCAGCCGCTCATGGCGGTGGCCGGCGCGGTGGAAGTGGACGTACGTCTCCAGCGGGTCGGTCATGGCCGGGAACCGCAACTGCCGCTCGTAGAGCAAGTCGCCGCCGCGGAGCTGGTCCCAGGCGAAGTCGAGCAGGTCGCGGGCCGTACGCCGGTCGGCGGCGGGGAACGACTCGTCGCGCAGCACCAGGGACGCGGCCAGCACCAGCTCGCTCAGCGGCTTGTACGCGCTGTCGGGCTCGGCCAGTTCGGCCGTGGTGCCCTCGGCGAACGCGGTCTGTTCACGGTTGCGGTGCAGCCAGCCCAGCGCCCGGGTGCCCATGCGGAGCGCGGTGGCACGCACCGGCTCCGCCGGCTCGCGGGCCGTCTTGTCGGCCGTCATCACAGTGTCCCTTCCGCACCGGTCAGGAGCCTTCGGGCGATGGCGAGGTCGAGCGCGGTACGGGCGCCGCCCGCGCCCCAGGCGAAGGTGGTCCAGCACCGACGGCACGTCGAGGGCAGGCGCCGCGCCGCGGCTCTCTGCCAGGGCGAGCCAGCGCACGAGCCGGGCGGCGGTGGGGTAGTCGCGGCGGAGCAGGGAGCGGGTGGTGCCGCGGCTGAGCGCCCGAACGTGCCGACAGGCCCGCTGCTGGACGGGCCCGTCCACCTCCGGAAGCGCCAGCGGGGCAAGCCGCGCCATGCGCCGCGACCGTTCCTGCCAGGACAGTTCGGCGTCTTCGGCGTCTTCGGCGTCTTCGGTGCTCCCGGCGACATCGGCCACCTCGGCGGCCGTGGCCCACTCGGGGTCATCGGGCGGGTACGGCACGGCCGGCACGGCGTCCGTCCCGCGGGCGAGCAGCGCGGCGGTGGTGTGGTCGCGCCAGCGCGCCTCGGCGCTGTCGCCCGGGCGGGGCGGGAAGACCCGCAGGGCCGAGCCGAGGGTCTCCCGGTCGGGCTGCGGTAACGGCTGCCGGCCGAAGAGGGCCGGTGCGAAGAGGTCGGGCCCCAGCACACGCACGGCGGCCAGCGCCGCGGTGTCCACCGGCCCGTCCGCCCCGGACACGGCCGGCAGCGGAGCCTGGGTGTCCCGAAGGACACCCAGGACGCGCCCGGCCAGTTGCTCCACCGCCTGGGCGTAGTCGGCCCGCAGTGCGGCATTCGACATCGGGCGCTCACCTTCTGCTGTCGGTCACGGACGTGGTTCTTCGGGCCGGGACCCGGCGACTGTCATCAGGAGGGGCGCGGCTCCTTCGGGAGCTTCGGGGACGCGAGCGCGAGCAGCTCGACCCCGGCGCCCTGCGGGGTGTACACGGGCGCGTCGCTGAACGGGGCCTCCGGCTCGTCGACCAGCGCCGTGAACGCGGCCCTCTCGGCCGTGCCGGCCCGGACGGGGGAGAGAGCCGGTGTCGTCTGTACGGACATCTTGCCTCCAAGAGTCGTCCCCTCGCGTATTGCGACGGGGAGGGAGTGACTGCGCCGCGCAGAGACGAGCGCGACGGGTGCGGCCGGTGGTTCACCCATCCGGCTCACCGCACTAACGACGATGTCCCCTCCCCGCCCGCCACTTAGATCCCACAAGCACGGACATCACACGATGGGTGCACCCAGGCGCACTGGGGTTTGGCACGCCGGTGAGGCCGCCTCCGGCGGTCCGGTCACACCCGGCCTATCAGGACATACCGCCCGTCGATGGCCGGCCCGCCCCGCAATCGCACGTCGCCGCCGAACATGTCCTCTCCGGTGGGCGGAGCCGAGGCGTCGTCATCCCCGCATCTTCGCAGCCACCACGGACACTCCACAGCGAAGCGCACACCGGCGCACGACAGGCTCAACCAGCGGCGCACCGCACTCGACCGGCACGTCGCCGTCGTCCTGTTCTGCAGCGACCGAGCACACAGCCGGTTCGCCGCGCATGACACAGGGTGAGCTTGCTCTGGTTTGACGGACACGGTGGTTGTGTCGGTCAGGCCGCGTGGACGGCTTCGTACTCGGTGGGGCTGCGGTAGCCCAGGCCGCTGTGCATCGAAGACGCCGGACCGTGGCTGGCCGCACTGCCGGAGTACGTATCCAAGCTCAAGAAAGCCACTGGTCCGGAGGACTCCGTGACTCCTCCATCCCGTGTACGGGGTGGCTTCTCGCTATGCCGGTTGGGCTTCGCGACGGACCAGCCCGGCCCGTAGAACGTTCACAGCGCCCACGGTGTCAGCGTGCACGGTGTGGCCGCACGCGACGCAGTGGAACGTGTCTTGCGTGGGCCGGTTCTCCTTGGCGGTGTGCTCGCATGGGGGGGCACCGCCGGGAGGTGTTGCGGGGGTCCACGGCCATCACTTCCCGTCCGGCGCTTTCAGCCTTGGCGGTGAGGATCTGGAGGAACACCCCCCATCCGGCATCAGCGATCGAGCGGTTCAGCCCGGCCTTCGCGCTTGCCCCGTTGGGCAGGAACGCACCCGGGTTGTCGGGGTCCGGCTTCGGCTCGGGGGTCTTGCTCATGTTGCGGATCTTGAGGTCTTCGTGCGCGATGAAGTCGTGTTCGCGTACGAGGTCGAGTGCGGTCTTGTGCGCGTGGTCGAGACGCTGGCGCCGTACCTTGCGGTGCAGCTTCGCCACGGTCTCCACGGCCTTGCGGCGCCGCTTCGAGCGTCGCTTACACCGGGTGAGAGCCCGCTGGGCCTCTTCGAGTCTCCTGGCGGCCTTGCGGCCGTGGCGTGGGTTCTGTACGAAGCCGCCGTTGGAGTCGGCGAGGAAGTTGGCTATGCCCATGTCGATGCCGACCACGGACCCCGTTGCGGGAAGTGGTTCGGGCTTGGCTTGTTCGGCGGTCAGGATCACGTACCAGCGTTTTCCTTCGCGTTTCACCGAGACCGTCTTGACCTTGCCGGCCACCGGCCGGTGCTGGTGCACCTTGACGTGTCCGACGCTTTGGAAGCGGACGCGGGTGACCCGATCGCGGGGGGTGGAGTTCCAGCGGCAGCCGTCGCCGTCCTTGGGAAAGTCCACGGTGTCGAACCGGCCCACCCCACGGAACCGCGGATAGCCCGGTTTGTCTCCGGCCTTGATGCGCCGGAAGAACGCGGCGAACGCCTTGTCCAGACGCCGCAAGGTAGCCTGTTGCGAGGAGAACGACCACCGGCCCTGACGCTCCGGGTCGCACGCCCGGATCTCCTTGAGCTGCGCGGACTACTGCCCGTACCGCACGGTCCTCTTCGATGTATGCCGGAAGGCGTCGCGGCGCTCTTGGAGGGCTCCGTTGTAGAGCGAGCAGTGATCGCGCAGTATCTCACCAAGCGCCTGTTCCTGCCACAGGGTGGGCCGCATCAGAAACTTGTACGCACGGATCAACTGGCCCACCCCCTCTCATAGTCTCGGAACGCCGAGACCATAGCATTGGCTTATGTCACCTCGCTGGGAAATGAAACCCTGATATACGGCGCGGCCCGTCACGTCGTCTACCACCCTGCGCGCACACTTGGTGTTCGTCACTACGTACCGGCGGAACGTCTTCAACGACGCCATGCTCACCCGATGCGAAGAGTTCATGCGGAAGGTCTGCGAAGACTTCGAGGCCGACCTGATCGAGTTCAACGGCGAAGAGGACCACGTACACCTACTGATCCACTACCCGCCCAAGGTCACCCTCTCCCACCCCGTCAACTCCCTCAAGGGCGTCAGCTCACGCCGACTGCGCCAGCAGTTCACCGGCCGCACCAACCGCGCGATCACGCACGGCCGCTTCTGATCTGGCTCCTACTTCGCCGGACCCTGCGGCGGTGCACCACTCCAAGTCCTCAAGGACTACATCGAAAACCAGAAGCGGCCCGACTGACCGCGCGACACCCGTGGGGCACTCCGGAGCGATGCCGCGGCGCTCCGCGCCACAGAGCCCGGATCGGATTCCCTCCCCGCCTGAAGGCGGGGATTCCCTCCGAAGAAGAGGGATGGCAGTACACCACGCGGAAGCTGTCCCGCAGCAACACCCGCCACCGCCGCGCCCGGTGGAAGGCCACCCGACCCGACCTGGTCCCGGTCGCCATCGACGGCACGGTGCACCTCGTGCCACGCCGCCTCGTCCGCGCCTACCGGCGCGGCCTGCTCCCACCGCCGGGCTGACGCGGGCGCACGGCGGTCGCACCGCCCGCGGCGTCACGCCACGCCTTCTCGCGCAGCAGCCGCAGGCCGTTCAGCCCCACGAGGACGGTGGAGCCCTCGTGGCCGGCCACGCCGAGCGGCAGGGGAAGGTACCCGGCCAGGTCCCAGACGACCAGCGCGGTGATGAACGTCCCGGCGATGGCCAGGTTCTGCACCACGAGCCGGCGGGCGCGACGGGACAGTGCCATGACGGCGGGAACGGCGGCGAGTTCGTCGCGTACGACGACGGCGTCCGCGGTCTCCAGCGCCAGGTCGGAACCGGCTCTGCCCATGGCGACGCCGACGTGCGCGGCGGCCAGCGCCGGGGCGTCGTTGACGCCGTCGCCGACGACCAGCACCCGCCGCCCGGCCTGCTCCCGTTCCCGTACGGCCGCCACCTTGTCCTGGGGCAGGAGACCCGCGCGGACGTCGGTGATCCCGACCCGGCCGGCCAGACGGGCGGCGGCGCGCTCGTTGTCGCCGGTGAGCAGTGTCGGCGTGGCGCCGGTCAGCGCCGTCAGGGCGCTGACGGTGGCGACGGCGTCGGGGCGCAGCCGGTCGGCGACGCCCAGCACACCGACCGGTTCGCCGTCGACGGTGACGGCCACGGCGGTGCGGCCGTCGGCCTCCAGGGCGGCCACCTCGTCGACGGCGGTCTTCGCCCGAGGTCCGGTCAGGTCGGTAAGGAGCCGGGCCGGGCTGCCGACGGCGACCCGCACCCCGTCGACGGTGGCGGCCACCCCGAGGCCGGGGGTGGAGGTGAAGCCGTCCACGGCCGGGACGGCCAGGTCGCGGGTGCGGGCGGCGTCGACCACCGCCCGGGCCAGCGGGTGCTCGGCGGGGTGTTCCGCCGCGGCGGCCAGGGTGAGCAGAGTGTCCTCGTCCGGGCCGGCCCCGGGCAGCGGGCGGACGTCGGTGACGTACGGGATGCCCTCGGTCAGGGTGCCGGTCTTGTCCAGCGCGGCCGCGTCGACCTGGCCGAGGCGCTCCATGACCACGGCGGACTTGACCAGTACACCGTGGCGGCCGGCGTTGGCGATGGCGGACAGCAGCGGTGGCATGGTGGCCAGCACCACCGCGCACGGCGACGCCACGATCATGAAGGTCATCGCCCGCAGCAACGCATCGGTCAGCTGGGCGCCGAAGGCGAGCGGGACGAGGAAGACGGCCAGGGTGGCGACGACCATCCCCGCCGAGTAGCGCTGCTCGACCTTCTCGATGAACAACTGGGTCGGCGCCTTGGTCTCGGATGCCTCCTCAACCATGGCGACGATGCGGGCGATGACGAAGTCGGCCGCGTCCCGCTCCACTCGTACCCGCAGCGCACCGGTGCCGTTGAGGGTGCCGGCGAAGACCTCGTCGCCGGCCTGCTTGGCCACCGGCAGCGGCTCACCGGTGATGGTGGCCTGATCGACCTCTCCGGCCCCGTCCAGTACCCGCCCGTCGGCGCCGACCCGCTCCCCCGGCCGCACCAGAACGAGGTCGCCGACCGCCAGATCCTCGACGGCCACCTGCTCCTCACCACCGTTCGGGGTCAGACGGGTGGCGGTGGCGGGGGTCAGGTCGAGCAGGCCGCGCACGGAATCGGCGGTCCGCGCGGTCGCGACGGCCTCCAGCCCGCCGGAGGCGGCGAAGATGACGATCAGCAGCGCGCCGTCCATCACCTGCCCGATGGACGCCGCGCCGAGTGCGGCGACCACCATCAGCAGATCGACGTCGAGAGTCCTGTCCGCGAGCGCCTTCACCCCGGCCAGGCCCGGCGCCCAGCCGCCGGTGACGTAGACCGCCGCGTACAGCGGCCCCCACGACCACGCCGGCCCACCGGCCAGCTGCAGCGCCAGCGCCGGGAGGAACAGCGCCAGCGCGGCGGTGGCCCAGCGTGCCTCGGGGAGCGCGAGCACCCTCGTACGCCGCCGGGGAACGCCCCGGGACGGTTCGGTGGCCGCGGACGCGGGGTGCGGGGTCAGCGTGGTGGGCGACATGACCGGGGTGGCTCCTTCACTCGGACCGGAAGCGTGCCGACCGGCCCACCATACAGGAACATATGAACACCTCTTCAATTATTTGCCATGGGTAGGATGGGCGCATGGGCCACGGAGCCGTTTCCCCCGCAGAGAACGCCGTCCCACGTGCGCGCTTGGACGCGGCCGACGCGGCGAAAGTGGCCACGACGCTCCAGGCCCTGGCCACCCCCTCCCGACTGCTGATCCTCGCTCGGCTGCGGGAGGGCCCCTGCACGGTCACCGAGTTGGCGCACGCGGTCGACATGGAGCAGTCCGCCTGCTCCCACCAGCTGCGGCTGCTGCGCAACCTCGGCCTGGTCACCGGCACCCGCAAGGGTCGCTCCGTGGTGTACGCCCTCTACGACAACCACGTCGCCGAACTCCTCGACCAGGCCGTCTACCACATCGACCACCTGCGCCTCGGCCTGAGCGACGCCACCGGAGCGGAGGCCGCGGAACCGGCGGAGACCGGGCGGAAAGACGCCTCCCCCGGCCCCGCACGCTGACATCACACGCCGGCCGCGCGGGGTGCGGGGGCGGTGTGGTCCGCTGCCCGATCGTGCTGCCGGCGGGCCGAGGCGGCGATCAGGCCCGCGGCGGCGAGAGTTGCCGCTCCGGTGGCCAGACCGGCGATGTGCAGCCCGCGGACGAAGCCGTGGGCGTACTGCTCGCCGCCCACGCCGGAGCCGGCCTGGGTCGCGACGATCAGCCCCAGTACGGCCACGCCCAGCGCCGTGCCCACCTGGCGCGTCGTGCTGATGCAGGCCGCGGCGAGGCCGGAGCGCTGGACCGCCAGCGCCGCGACCCCGGCCAGCTGGGTGGGACCGATGGACGCACCCATGCCGGCGCCGAGCAGGATCGACAGGGCGGCGAACGCCCAGAAGCCGGTGTCCGTGGCAAGCAGCGCCAGACCGGCGAGCGCCGCGCCGGAGATCGCGTACCCGACCGTCATCACGGTCGACGTACGGAAGCGGGCGCACAGCCTGGTGGCGAACGGTGAGACGGCGCTGAGGCTGAGGGTCAGCGGCAGGAATCGCAGCCCGGTGGACATGGCGGAATGCCCCTGGACCTGCTGCAGGTAGAGGGAGAGCAGGAAGAACACGGCGCTGGTGCCGAAGCCCAGGACGAACGAGGCGACGTTGGGCACCGTGAACCGGGAGTCGCGGAAGAGGCGCAGCGGCAGCATCGGCCGGGCGCCGCGCCGTTCGGCCAGCACGAACCCGGCAGCGGCGAGCGCCGCCACGGCCAGCGAGGCGAGGGTCTGCACCGAGGACCAGCCGTACTCCCGGCTCTCGATCAGCGCGTACGTGAGCGTGCCGAGCATCACCAGCCCGAGGACCTGCCCCGCGGGGTCGAACGCGGCGTGCTCCGGGTCGGAGCTCTCGGGAATGGCGCGCACGCCGAGCCACAACGCGGCCAGGCCCACCGGCAGGTTGATGAGGAAGATGCCGCGCCATCCCACGGTGTCCACCAGTACGCCGCCGAGCAACGGCCCCGCGACGATCGCAGCCCCGGCGACCGCGCCGTTGAGCCCGAGCATCCGAGCCCGCGCCCGCGGCTCCGGGTACGCCTGGACGAGGTTGGACAGCGTTCCGGTGAACATCAGGGCCGCGCTCGCCCCTTGCACCGCCCGCGCGGTGATCAGCCCTCCGACGGTGGGCGCGGCGGCACAGGCGAGCGAGGCGAGGGTGAAGAGCGCCACACCCACGAGGTAGGCGCGCTTACGCCCCCAGCGGTCGCCGAGCATGCCTCCCGACAGCAGCAGCGCAGACAACGGCAGGGTGTAGGCATCGACGATCCACTGCATACCCGACGTCCCGGTGTCCAGGTCACCCCCGATGTCAGGCAGGGCGACGGTCACGATCGAGACGTCGAGCAGGGCGATGAACGCGCCGAGCATCAGCCCGAGGGGCAGCCGCCAACCGGGGCGTGTGGGCATGAGCGGTCCTTTCGACAACGATTTTCATTGCGAGGGGACCACGGTGCGACCTAAAGTCGACTTGATGTCAAACGGCGACAGCAACGGCAGCGGGGGCGGATCGGCGGCGTACGGCGTGGGCGAGGTGGCGGCCCGCTTCGGCGTCGCCGCCTCCACCCTGCACTGGTGGGAGAAGCAGGGGCTCCTCACGCCGGCGCGCCGCGCGGGGCGGCGCGTGTACGGCGACGCCGACCTCCGCCGCATCGCACTGATCCAGCTCCTGCAGGGCACGGCGATGATGAGCCTGCCCGAGATCGCCACCCTTCTCGCGGGCGGTACCGCCGACCGCGACTGGCGCGCGGCGGTGGGCCGGCGGCTGGCATCGTGCGACGAGCAGTTGGCCCGGCTCGCCTCGGCTCGCGCCTACCTGGAACACATGCTCACCTGCCCGAGCGATCACCCGGTGGACACGTGCCCTTATCTGGCCGAGGAGATCAACGCCTACCTGGCGGCCGTGCCAGATCATCGAGGCCCGAGTTATTGAATATGATTGTCATTTTATTTAGGGTGGAGGTACTCAACTTCTCCTGACCGGAGGTTCGATGTCCACCACCCTGAACCGCGCCCTGCTCGTCTCCGGCACGACCCTGGCCGCGCTCGGCCTGGCGGCTGCACCGGCTCTCGCGGAGCCGGTCACCCTCTCCGAGGGGCACGTCGATGTCGTCGACATCGGCTACGAGGCGGGCACGCTCGAGCTCAGCCTGCACGACGGGACCACCGGAACGCCGGTGGAGCGCGACCCGGCCGAAGTCACCCTGCACGTCAAGCCGGAGGCCGAGACCGCGGTGCCCGGCGACTCCGCGTACGGGTTCCTCGGCGACCCCGGCGACCCGGTGTGGATCCTGCCGCAGAGCCAGGACCCGGAACTCCTCTTCGCCGGCTGGTCCGCGCACGAGCTGCCGGCCGGCGCCTTCCAGGGCGACTCGGTGCAGCTGCGGCTGACCGCCGTCAGCGGCCCGGCCGACGTCAGCGTCTTCGACACCGGGACGAGCGGACCGGCCAAGCGGTTCGACAGCGGCGACGGGCTGCCCGACTCCGTCGCCGTCTCCGCCGGCGCCCACCACCACACCAACTGGGCGTTCGTGGCCGAGGGGACGTACACCCTCACCTTCCAGGCGAGCGGCCAACTGACCGACGGCACGACCGTCACGTCGGACGCGGTGGACTACCACTTCACTGTGGGCTGACCCGCGCGCACGGCCCCGGGGAAGATCCCCCGGGGCCGAGGCATATGGCCGTTCGGTCGCGGTGGTCGGGTCAGCCCGCGGCCGGCCCGGCCGGCGCCGGAACGTCCTGCCCCTCCCCCGCCGGGGATTCGGCGCCGTCCTCCCGGCGCACGTCGCGCTTGCGGTGGCCGGCGAGGAGGCCGTGGCGGGGGGCGAAGAGCCAGCACAGGACGAACGCGCCGGTGGCCACGAGGACGATGAGGCCGCCGGCGGCGAGGTTGCGGTGGTACGACACGTACAGGCCGACGACCGCGGAGCCGGCGCCGACGGCGGGCGCCAGGACCATCATCACGCCGATGCGGTCGGTCAGCAGCCGCGCGCACGCGGCCGGGGTGATGAGCAGCGCGAGGACGAGGATGTTCCCGACCGCCTGGAGCGCGATGACCACCGTGATCGTGACGAGCGCGTAGAGCAGGATGTCCAGGCCGAAGACCGGCAGACCCGCGGCCCTCGCGGTCTCCCGGTCCAGGCTGACGGTCACCAGCTCCTTGTGCACCGCCGCGGCGGCGAGCAGCACGACCGTCCCCATCACGGCCACGGTGCGCACGTCGCCGTCGCTGATGCCGAGGATCTGCCCGAAGAGGAAGGACTCCAGCGAGCCGCCGTAGCCGGGGGCGGTGCTGAGGATGACGATGCCCAGGCCGAACGCCGCGGCGAAGAACACGCCGATGACGCTGTCCTCCTTCAGCCGCCGGTTCTGGGAGAACACCGCGACGGCGAGCGTGGTGAGCAGCCCGGCCGCCGCGCCGCCGACGACGAGGTTGAACTCCAGCACGAAGGCGATCGCCACCCCGGGAAAGACCGCGTGGGAGACGGCGTCGCCGATGAACGCCATGCCGCGGAGCACCACATGGCAGCCGACCACGCCGGAGACGACGCTGCACATGACGGCGACGGCGAAGGCGCGCTGCATGAACACGTGCTGCCACGGGTCGGTGAGGAAGTCGGCGAATGCACTCATGGGGTCACGCCCAGGGAGGTGAGCAGGGCCTCGGATCTGGTGACGCCGAAGGCGCGCAGCCAGACCGCGGGGTCGCGCAGCGTGGCAGGTTCGCCGTCGGCGACGACGGTGCGGTTCAGCAGGCACAGCCGGGTGGCGATATCGGCGGCCTGGGGCAGGTCGTGCGTGGTCATCAGCAGCGCCTTTCCCTCCGCCCGCAGGCCGGCGAAGAGGTCGGTCAGCAACTCCTGCGTGGGTACGTCGAGTCCGGTGAACGGCTCGTCGAGAAGCAGCAGCCGGGGGCGTACGGCGAGGGCGCGGGCGACCAGGACGCGCTGGCGCTGCCCGCCGGACAGCTCGGCGATGGGTCGGTCGCGCAAGGGGGTCATGGCCACTCGCTCCAGGGCGTGGTCGACGGCCTCGCGGTCGGCGCGGCCCGGCCGGCGCAGCCAGCCGATGCGGTGCGTACGGCCGGTCATGACGGCCTTGTGCACCGGCAGCGGGAAGTCCCAGGCGAACTCGTGGCGTTGCGGTACGTAGCCGATGCCGCCCCGGCCGCGGGCCGCGGGTTCGCCCTGCAGGTCGATCGTGCCCGCCGCGGGGGGCAGCAGGCCGAGGACCGCGCGCAGCAGGGTGGTCTTGCCGGCCCCGTTCGGCCCGATCAGCCCGACCAGCTCCCCGGCCCGTACGGCCAGGTCGACGTCCTGCAGTGCCATCCGCCCGCCGAGGGCCACGCCGAGGCCGCGTACGTCCAGCAGGGGCGGCTCCGTTGCCACGGCGGTCACCGCTCGCCCCCGCTCGGGCGGGGGCCCCGGCCGCGGCGCCAGACGACGGTGGCGGCCACGGCCGCCACCAGCGCGGCGGCTCCGGTGCCCCACCACCGCGGCGCCGTGGAGTCGTCGGTGCCCTCGCCCGAGGACGCGGCGGCGTCCGGCGCGGCGCCGTCCCGCGGCTCCTCGCCCGCGGACGCGCCGGGGGAGTTCTCGTCCCGTGCCGCGCCGGCCGCGGTGAAGGCTTTCCGCGGGTCCTGGGGGCCGACGGAGAACCGCAGGGTCCTGCTGTCCTCGTGTGCGGTGCCGTCCTTGGTCGTCGCGCTCATCCGCACGTCCAGCGCGTACGTTCCGGGTTCGGTGAAGGCCCAGTTGCCGTGCACGTGGCTGTTGATCTCGACGCCGGTCTCCTGCGGCAGCGGCTTGCGCCCGTCGAAGAGGATCTGCGGGGCGCCGAAGCTGCCGTTCAGGAAGAGCACGAAGTCGCCGGGGCCTGCGACGCCCGTCAGCTGCCAGGTCACCTCCCGCTCCACGCGGGCGGCGACCTCCGGCTCCTGGCTGTTCCAGCCCGGCCACAGCACGCCGTCCCGCTGAGCCTGCGGCAGCAGCCACACCCGGGAGCCCGGCTCGCCGAGGAAGGAGAACTCCGTCCCCTCCGGCACCTCCGCCCCGGCCGCGTCGGTGACGTGCAGGACGACGTCGTCGGTGTTGCGCCACGTCGGCGGCTCCACGGTGTCGTCGCGGATCTGCACGGTCCAGGCGCCGTCGTCGAAGCGCGGCCCGATGTCAACGTGGCCGTCCCCGACGACGACGCGTCCGGTGCCGGTCGTGGGCGCGGCCCCGGACTCGTCACCCTGGGCGGGCGACTGCGCCGCGGCCGGGGCGGCGACGAGCAGGGCGGCCAGCAGCGCGCCGGCCGGCGGTAGGGCGCGGCGGCGGATGAGGGTGGTGGTCACGTGTCCGGGCCTCCGAGGCAGCGGCGCAGCTCGTCGGCGTTGTGCCGCATCATGTCCGTGTAATGCCGGGTCTTCTCGTCGAAGGCGTCACCGAACAGCTTGCACACCTCCACGTCCTGGTCCTCGGCCACCTGCGTGAGCACCGAGGCGCGCCGGGCGAGATTGGGCTCCATGAACACCGCCGGGACGCCGAGGTTGTCGATGGTGCGGGTGAGCTTCTCGACGTCGTCCGCGCTGGGTTCCTGGGCCGGGTTGGGAACGACGAACCCCGCGACGGTCATGCCGTAGGCGTCGGCGAGATAGCCGAACGCGTCGTGCGTGGTGATCAACTGCCGCCGGTCCGCCGGAATCCGGTCGACCTGCTGCTGCAGATAGGCGTCGAGCCGGTCCAGCTCGCGTCCGTACGCTCGGCTGCGGCTGTCGTACGTGCGGGCGCCCCGCGGGTCCGCCTTCTTCAGCGTGTCGCGGATCAACTGCGTGTACGCCTTGGCGTTCTGCACGTCTTGCCACAGGTGCGGGTCGATCTCCCCGTGCACGTGCTTGCCGAGAACGGCCTGCGGAAGCTGGTGGATCTGCGCGCCCGGCGGGCCGAGGAAGGAGAACTCACTCTCCTCGGGCACCTCGTCGAGGGCGCGGTTGGGCACGTCGATCACGACGTCGCCCGGCGGTATCTCCTCCTGCTCCTCCCCGCCGGAGCGCAGGTCGGTGTACGCGGACATCCGCCCGGTGTCGATGTTGACCGTCAGGTCCGTGTGCCCCCCGTCGAGGACGGTGTCGCCCTCGTCCGCCACCGTGTGCGGGTCGACGCCGACCGCGAAACGGAAGGTGCCCTCCCCCACCGGGCGCGGCTCGGCGCCGCCGTTCCGCAGCCGGGCCTCAAGGGCCAGTTCGTACACCCCGGGCTCGGTGAAGGCCCAGTTGAGATGGGTGTGCGCGGCCGGCGGCAGGGAGGTGGTGTCGGCGGCGGAGAAGCCGTCCGTGGAGTCGAAGTACTTCTTCGGCTTCCCCAGGGACTCGGTCAGGTACGCCACCAGCTCGCCCGGACCCGTCACGCCGGTGGCCGACAGCAGGATGTCGGAGGACCGGGTCGCGCCGCGGGCCTCGCCGTCGCCGCGCACCCGCAGGCCCAGCCAGAGCACGTCCAGGCCGACGTCCTCGACCAGCGGGATGACGTTCGCGCCGTACGTCTCCGACGCCTCGGCGAGCGAGACGTTCGGCGTGCCCTTGCGGGCGTTGGCATCGACGGTCTTGATCAGGGCGTGCTCCTCCAACAGCAGATGGTTGGTGAAGGTGACGTCGGCCTCCGTGACCCTCTCCGCATCCGCGGGGGTGGGCTCGTAGGAGTGCGGATCGCCGCCGGGCGGCACGATCGAGTCGGCCTGCACCCGGTCCCCGCCGGCCTGGCGGACCAGGTCGGCGAGGATCTCCGTGGTGGTGACCACCTTCAGCTCCGCGTCCGGGTTCTCCTCCGCCGCGTAGGGCCGGGCGTGGCCCTCGCACCCGGCCAGCACCAGCGCGAAGGCGGCGGTGACGGCGGCGGTCAGGGTTCGCGGCGCACCTCGACGGCGCGCGGTGCGGGTCGTCATGAGGCGGCGTCACCGCCGGCCGCGGACTCCGTACGGCGGCGTGTCCGGCCGAGGGCGACGGCTGTCGCGCCGCCGAGCACCAGCGCGGCGGCGCCGGCGGCCAGTGGACCGACGGGGGCACCGCCGGTGTGCGCCATGCTGCCGTCACCGCCGTCGGAGGAGCCCGGGCCCGGGGAGCCGCCGCCGTCTCCGTCGCCACCGGGACCGGAACCACCCCCGGGCCCGCCGGTTCCGCTCCCGTCGTCGCCACCGCCGCCCGGCGTGACCGTGCCCGGGTCGACGTCCCCGACGGCGAAGGTGTACGTGCGGGTGTCCGAGGTCGTCTGGCCGTTCGGCTTCTCACCGCTCAGCCGGAACGTGACCTTGTAGACGCCCTGTTCGCTGAAGCCCCAGTTGGCGTGGGCGTGCACCCCGAGGTCGACCTTCCCGGCGTCGGGCACGCCGTCCCGCGAGTTGTACAGCACCTCCGCTCCGCCCAGCCCCGCGGCCGACCAGATCGCCAGCTCCCCCGGCCCG
The DNA here is from genome assembly GCF_059570575.1 of Streptomyces sp. CNX435. Classification (NCBI taxonomy): domain Bacteria; kingdom Bacillati; phylum Actinomycetota; class Actinomycetes; order Kitasatosporales; family Streptomycetaceae; genus Streptomyces; species Streptomyces sp. CNX435. Next base: position 135,669 of record NZ_JCANTA010000003.1, read on the forward strand.
CTGACCTTGGTCAGCGCCATGTCGACCGGACCGTTCAGGTCACCGCCGGCCAGCGACTCGGTGTTCCACCCCGCCCAGATCACCCCGCTCTTCTGCACCTGCGGGACGAGCCAGAAGTCGCTGCCCGGCGCGCCCAGGAAGTCGTAGTCACCGCCGGCCGGCACCTTTTCCCCGGCCTCCGGCACCACGTGCATGACCACCGAGGACGGCTCACGCCAAACGACGTCCCCCGGATTGCGGCTGTCCTTGAACAGCGTGCGCAGCCTGCCGTTCACCATCCGGCCGGCGATCGCGTCGACGTGCCCGTCGTCGATCACCACCTTCTCGCTCGCGATGTCCCCGCTGCGCGCCGCGGGAGAATCGGCGGTGCGGGAGCTGCCGGAGTTGGGGGCAGCTCCCGCACCGCCGGTGGCCGCGCCCGGGCTTGCGCCGTCATCCGCGGGCGGGGCCGGATCGGGGGAGGCAGGAGGCGGGGAGGCGGAACCGGTGTCTTGCGGTGCGACCCGTACGGTCCACTCCGTGCTGGCCGTCGCGGCCGTTCCCGAGGCGAGGTCGGCACCGGCCTCCGAGGTGATGCGGTACTCCCCCGGCTCGTCGAACGCCCAGGCCAGCTCCCCGCTCTCGGCGGCGGGCAACGCCTGGCCGTCCGGCAGCCCGTCACTGCTGTCGAACAGCACCCGCGGACGCTGGGCGTCTCCCGCGGAACCGGCCGCAGGCGGCTCGAAAACGGCCACGTTCCCTGGCCCCTCCACCCCGGTCAACGCCCACTCCACGGCGCCGTCGGCACCGTCCGCGAGGCTGTCCGCCGATATGCCGGAGGTGTCCCAGCGCGGCGCGCCGTTCCCGGCCGCCGCACCGCCCAGGACCCACACCGGAGTGCCCGGCCTGCCCAGGAAGCCGTAACCGCCGCCCTCGGGCACGCGGGTGCGGGCCTCGGGACCGACGTCGAGGTCCGCCGTTCCGCCGTCGCCGGCGTCCGACGTCCCGGGGCCGAGGTCCAGGGCCAGCGTGCCGTCGTCGAGGGACAGCACGACGTCGGCGCCGCCGGCCCCGGTGGGGCTCGCGGGGCCGGCGACGGCCGCGGGAGTGCCCGCCGCCGCCAGGGCGACGGAACCGACGATGCCGGCGGCCGTCCAGCGGGCGTTCTTCCTTGTTGCCATGGGACGAAGGCTCCTTCGAGTTCAGCTGGCTCGGGGTCGGGCACCGGTCGTGTCCACGTCGGGGTGGCCAGCTGCGCGCGCCTTTCTGCGGTTGGCGTAGACGAAGCCACCGGCGCCCGCGGCGATCAGCGCCGCGCTGGCCACGGCCAGGGGAAGCACCCCCGCCGAGCCGGTGCCGGCGAGCCCGCCGCCCTTGGCAGCCCCGTCGGCGCCGCCGCCGACCACACCCGCGCCGTCCGTGTCACCACCGGAGGAGCTACCGCCGGCCGACGTGTCGCCGCCCGCACTCCCGGTCGCGCCGCCGCCGGTGGAGGGGGAGCCGCCTGCGCCGCCACCGGCGTCCGTCGTGCCGCCCGAGTCCCCGTCAGTGGTGCCGCCGTGGTCCGTGCCACCGTCGGAGGCACCGCCGTCGCCGCCGGACCCGCCGTCAGAGGTGCCGCCGTCGTCCGAGCCACCGTCCGTGTCGCCGCCGCCTGTGCCGCCACCGTCGGTGGTGCCGCCGTCGGAGGTGCCGCCGCCGGCAGAACCGCCGTCGTCCCCCGGGAGAGACACCTCGTCCGGGTCGACGTCGCCGACCGCCATGGTGAAGACCTGGCTGTCGGAGACCTCCTCGCCCGAGGCAAGCGTGGCCGAGAAGGTGAACGTCATCCGGTACACGCCCTCCTCCGTGAAGGCCCAGTTGGCGTGTTCATGCGTACCGGCCATCACGATGTAAGAGTCACGCAGACCGTCACGGGTGTCGAACCTCGGCAGCGGCTCACCGAAGGTCGACCACGCCCAGACGGCCAGCTCTCCCGGCCCTTCCACCTCGTCCAGGGACAGCTGCAGGCGGCCCTCCATATCGGCGGGGGCGAACTCCTCAGTGTTCCAGCCCGCCCACACCACCTCCGGGTCCTGCACCTGCGGGATCAGGTGGAAGACATCGCCCGGCTCACCGATGTACTCCAGCCCTCCGGCCGGATCGGGAACCGTCTGCCTGCCCGCCGGAGTGAGATGCATGATCACCGAGGTCGGCTCCCGCCAGACCACGTTGCCGGACTCACGGCTGTCCTTCAGCAGGGTGCGGAACTCACCGTCCACCAGACGCGGCGCGACCGCGTCCACGTGCCCCTTGTCGATGACGGTGCGCTCGTCCACCACATCACCGGCCGCCGACACGGCGGCGGGCGCCGCGGGCGGCGCTCCGGGGACAGCATCCCCGTCACCACCGCCCGCGGCGCCGGCCGACACCAGCCCGGCCACCGCCAGACCCAGCGCCCCCAGCAGCCGGGCCGGCCGATTGACTGCTCCCATCGCCCCTCATCTGCGGTTGTGGCCGCCCGCGCGTTCGGGCAGCGAAACGTCAAACCCCATGGCGCCGCACACAGTTGCGCGGACCGTGCGGCACACCGTAGTCGTGATGGTAATCATTTTCAATTACTATTTCGAGCGACGCGGCCCGCACGGCGGGCCCAGCCCCAGGCGGACGCCGTACGCCCCGGCGTCACCGCTCCCGGCCGTACGCCCACCGGACCCGGGATCTGTTTCAGGTTTCACCGGCCGCGGCGCGACGCGATCACCGGGCGGTGACGGTCTCCCCGGTCTCGCTCCTGCCCGCGACGGCGGGGCTCTGCGTTTCGGGCCGCGCAGGGCGGCGTAGACGAGCAGCACGGGTGTGTGACATGCCGCTTTCGGCGTAATGGGGGTCTTGGGCCGTTCAGCCGGTCACGCTGTGCCCGTTGATCAAGGTCGTATCAGGAGACGCTTTCGTGCACAGACGTAATCGCCCGCGCTACAGCAAGGTCGGCCTCTTGCGTCCGGACGAGTTCGCTATCTCAACCTGGACAAGATGCGGTCGCCACAGTCTCCCCGTTCAACGACTGGGAGGCGATCTTCAACGAGCCCCGGCTCCCCGGGCCATCGCCGACCGGATCACCTTCCGCCGCACCCGCATCCAGACCAGCACCGAGTCCTGCCGGCTCCAGGCCACAGCGGCCGAACACCACACCACCCGGTGAAACCCCCCTCTTTCAGGCGAGATGAGGCCGGCCCGATGGAAAGGACATGGCCATGACGGAAGGTGAGCGGCGTCCGGACAAGGGTGTGGTGGACCGGTCGGAAGGCTTCGGTGAGCGGCTGCTGGGGGTGCTGCTGGACCGCGCGCACGAAATGCCGCCGCAGCTGATCGCCCCACTGATCGCGGAGGAGGTGCGCAGGATCGGTGGCCGGGATCTCTCGATCCTCTTGCAGGACTACGGGCAGCTGTATCTGGTGCCGCTGCCCGGCAGGAGGCTGGTCGTCGGTGAGCCCGAGCCGATCGGTGACTCCCACGCCGGCACGGCCTTCCTGCGTGCGACCCCCGTCGAGGTGCCGCAGGCCGGCGGCGTCCGGATGTTCCTGCCGTTGCTGGACGGAAGCGACCAGGTGGGCGTGCTCGCCCTCACCCTGGATGACATCGATGACGACGACCGGCGGCTGCTACGCAGGCTGGCCGGCCTGGTCGCCGACATGCTGGTCACCAAGCATCACTACACGGACCAGTTCTTCCTGGCCCGGCGCAGCGAACCGATGAGCGTGGCCGCGGAGATCCAGTGGTCCCTGCTGCCTCCGCTGGCGATGTCCGTCCCGCAGGCCGCGGTCGCCGGCGTCCTGGAGCCCGCCTACAACGTCGCGGGCGACAGCTTCGACTACGCCCTCAACGACGACATCCTGCATGTGGCCATGGTCGACGCGATGGGCCACGGTCTGGACGCCGCCACGATGGCGACCGTCGCGATCGGCGCCTACCGGCACGCCCGACGCGCCGGCATCGGCCTGACCGAGATCTACACGTTCATGGACCGGGCGATCGCCGAGCAGTTCGGGCCCGACCACTTCGTCACCGCGCAGATGATGCGCCTGAACACCACGACGGGCCAGCTGCACTGGGTCAACGCGGGCCACCCGGCGCCGCTGCTGATCCGCGATCACGAGGTCGTCCAGCAACTGCACACCCCGACCACCTTGCCGGTCGGCGTCGGCGGCGACGAGCCCCAGCTCAGCGAGCAGACACTCCAACGCGGCGACCGGGTGCTGTGCTTCACCGACGGCCTCATCGAAGAGCGCGGAGCCGGTGGCCAGCAGTTCGGCGAGGAACAACTCATCGACTGGGTCAACCGCATCGAGCACACCGAGGAAGGAGTGCGCGCGGTGGTGCGCTCCCTCTCCCACGTCCTGAAGCAGGAACGGGGCGGGATGACCAGCGACGACGCGACGCTGTTCCTGATCGAGTGGCGCGGCGGCGCCGCCGATCACCTCGCCGTCCTGGAGTGAACCGACACCTGCACCACCACTGACGGAGCCGACGTGGGTGACACATGCCCGGGCAACAGCAAAGCCCAAGGTCGGAAGGGGTATAGGGCGGCCGTCTGGCAGCAGGTTCAGCCGGGTAGGTCTTCGGGGCGTTTCCGCGCGAGTCTGCCTTCGAGCAGGCCGGTGGCCTGGCCCACCTCGATCAGGTAGCCGTCGGGGTCGCGCAGGTAGCAGCGCTTCTCCGGCCCGCGTTCGATGGGCGGGGTGACGAAGCGGGCCCCCTTCGCGCTCCACTCCCGGTAGGCGGCGTCGATGTCGGCGACGCGGAGGTTCATGAAGCTGGAGACGGTGTCGCCGGGCTCGTAATCCACTACTGAGATATCCGGCTTGTCGGGGGTCGGGCCGCCACCCGGATTCATGATCACCCATGAGTTGGCGAGCTTGACGATGCAGGGGTTCTCTTCGAGGACGACCTGTCCGCCCAGGACCTCGCAGTAGAAGGCCCGGGAGCGGGCGATTTTTCTGACGGTCAGGAAGAGCGTCACGAGCATCCCGCTGTCGGGTACGGGCAGGTTCTGCAGGTCGATGGCGGGCTGCGGTTCGGGCACGGGCTTCTCCTGTCAGCGCGGGGCGGCGCGGCGGGCGGGGTCGTCCTCCAGGGCGGCGCGGTCCCAGGTGCCGTGGATGGCGGCTGCCTCGTAGGTGGACTGCAGAAAATCCAGCAGCAGGGTGTCCGGGTCCGCAGCCGTACGCACCGTCTCGTACGGCAGGAGGTACTGGCTCCACTCCTGCGAGTAGCCTCCGGCCGGTACGGGGTGGTCGCGGAAGCCCGGGGGCTCCGGATAGGCGTAGGCGTAGAACATGCCCTCGCCGTCGCCGCCCGGCCAGAAGCCGGCGCTGCTGAGTTCGTGGGAGTAGCCCTCGGTCATCACCCAGTCCGCGCAGTTCGGGGCGCCGCCGGCGTGGGTGGGCGCGGTACGCCCGGAGAACCGGGTGACGGCCAGATCCATGGCGCCCCAGAAGAAGTGCACGGGGCTGACCTTGCCGATGAAGCGCGAGCGGAACTCGGTCAGCACCCGGGCAGCCTGGACCAGCTGGCCCCAGAAGGCGTGCGCGTGCGCGGGGTCGTAGGAGGTGTGGGTACGGTCCTCGGCGAACGGGATCGCCTCCTCCACCTCGACCGGGCGGGCGAGAATGGCGACGTCGATCCCCGCCCGTGTCAGGGCGTCCATCGTCTCGCGGTAGAAGTCGGCAACCGGCTTCGCCTCCAGCACGACCGTCTCCACGGCACCGGCCGTCGTCCGCAGCCGCAGCCGGTGGTCGATGAAATCAAACTCCATGTCGAACGTGCGCCGGCCCGGGATCGCCGACGTCGTCAGACCGCGGGCGGAGACGTAGAGCGGCACCTGCCACCAGTGGTTGACCATCGGCGCCAGCGCCAGCCGGACCTTGCCGACGATCTGGGTCCACATGTGCAGGGTCTCGCGGGTCTTCGACCAGTCCCCGACGCGTAGCGCCGGCCACGGGTCGGCGGCGGGAAGCGCACTCGTCACCAGCAGCTCCCGGACGTCGTCAGTTGAGGCGCTGCTGCCAGTCCGGCGGGACCTTCCCCGCAGGGCCCGGCACCGGCTGGGTGGCAGGACGCGCGGCCGGCGGGCTCATCACCGGTCCGTCCAGGAATTCGTTCGTGTCCGCGTTCCAGAACCAGTCCTCCCCGGGCTCGAAGCTGGTGAGCACCGGATGCCCACTCTGACGTGCATGCCGGCTCGCGTGCTGTGCCGGCGAGGAATCGCAGCAGCCGATGTGCCCGCAGGCGGCGCAGCGCCGTAGATGAAACCACCACCCCGGCGCCTCACCCGCCAGACACTCGGCACAGCCCTCCCCGCTTGGCGTGGAGGTGGGGTCGATGCCAGGTGTCCGTTCGGCTTCCATGGCTCCATCTTGCGCAGCGCGGGCCGGATGAGCCCGCCGACGAGGCCGTTCAGGTGCCGTCGGGCGTTCGCCGTACCCGCAGCAAGACCACCACCCGCCGGCCGTCCACCGGCACGTCCGCCACCGTGCGCCCTGGCAGCCGTGCACCTTCGCGGTCGGCATGCCGCGAGCGCAGACCGCCACAGGCGGGGTCACGTTGGTCCACGGCGTCAGCGACGCATTCCTCGCACCGACGCCGGTCGCTCATGTCGGGATCCGGATCATGGTGCCGAGGAAACGCGGCGGCCGGGGAAGGCACGTCGGCCTCGGGAAGGAGGCGGCCCGATTCCCGCGCGTACTCCCACTGGCCCACTCGGGATGCGAAACCCCGGGATCGCGATGACGATCGACAGGTGGGCACCGGGCGTGCCCAGAGGCCAACGAGAGGTGGATAGACCATGAGGGTGTTGCTGACCGCCCAGATGGACACCGAGAAGGCGAACCAGGCGATCACGCACAATACGCTCGCCAAGACGATGTCGTCGCTGCTTGAGCAAGTCAAGCCGGAGAGCGCGTTCTTCGGAGCGAAGGACGGGGTGCGTACCGCATTCATCGTCTTCGACCTGAAGGAGCCGTCCGACATGCCCTCAGTCGCCGAACCGCTCTTCCAGGAACTCGGTGCCAACGTGACCGTCATGCCCGTGATGAACTTCGACGACGTTCGGGCCGGTCTGCAGAAGTACGGATCGAGCTGACCGCTGAAGCGTTCGGCCCGCTCGTCGCACTCGGGCGCCCTTCGCCCTCTGTGATGACGTTTGTGATCACTGTCTGTCACAATACGACTGCGTCCCCGAGGAGGCGCTGACGAACCTTGAGCGGATCCTCAGCGACAACGACATGCGGCGTTCCGGGTGGGCGCGAGCGACTCCGCGCCGGGCGGCGGCGACTGAGGCGGCGTGCGCACGAGGGTCCTGGCGCCCGCGTCACGCCCGGCCCGGCCGGCATCGATCTCAGCCGGCCGGGCCGGGGGCTGTGCGCATATCTCCGCACCGGGAACGGTGTCACGCCGTGAGCGGCACCGGATGGATCTCGTCCGCCGGGTGGCCGGCGCGCTCGTGAATGCGCATCACCGCCTCCGCCGACGGCGCCTCCGACAGGCAGTAGACCTCGCCGGACTGTGGGTCCGCCCACGTTTGCTTGAAGTGCACCCGCTCCTCGGTCTCGATGGCCCGGTCCGCGCGGTGCGCTTCCTGCAGTTGCTCGCTCGTGATCCCCTTCATCCCGTGGTGAACGTCCATGAACTCGGCCATGGTCATGCACCTCCTGATCGCCGGTACCTCCATGGTGCACCCGGCATCGGAAGCGCACCTGATGAGCGACTAAGCGTCACTGATCGGTCATCCAGGGTGGTCGAAACCGAGAGGCCGGTCGGACCCGGGTTCGCCCGCCGCCCGGCGAGGCGGCGATCGCTCCGCCGCGCGCTTCGCGACAATAATCCAGAAGACATCTGAGTCCAGGCGAAAGGTGTAGACGCGGCATGGTCGACGGCCGGCTCACCCTCACCATGGTCGACACCGAGCGGGTGCCCCCGCTGCTGGCCCTGGCGGCCCTGGTGGTCACCTTCCTCGTCACCCGCGGCATCACCCGCATGATCCGCGCCGGCCGGGGACCGTTCCGGAACGTCGACCCTGGCGGGATGCACATCCACCACGTGGTGCCGGGGGTCGTTCTCATGGTGATCGGGGGCTTCGGCGCGGTCTTCGTGGAGGGAGGCGTGGTCGCCGAGTCCGTGGTCGCCGTCGTGTTCGGCATGGGCACGGGTCTGGTGCTCGACGAGTTCGCCCTGATCGTCCACCTGCACGACGTCTACTGGACCGAGCAGGGCCGCGCCTCGGTCGAGGTCACCGTGCTGACGGTCGTGGTCGTCGGCATGGTGCTGATCGGCTCGTCCCCCTTCGACGTGGACGACCGAGGGGGGCCGCAGGAGCAGGGGATGCTTCTGTGGTCGGTCAACCTCGTCGTCGGCTCCCTCATCGCCGTGGTCTCCTTCGCCAAGGGCAAGTTCCGCATGGGCGTGCTCGGCGTGGTCATCCCCCTGGTCGGAGCGGTCGGCGCGATCCGCCTGGCCCGTCCCCAATCGCCCTGGGCGCACCGCTTCTACACCCGCAGGCCGCACAAGCTCGCCCGCGCCACCCGCCGCGCGGCCCGTCACGACGCCCGCTGGAGCAGTCTGCGCACCCGCTTCGAGAACGTCATCGCCGGCGCCCCCAGCCAGCCCCGGCAGCAGGGCAGGGACCGGGACGGCTCGCCTCCGCCGCCCGGGTGATCCACGGTGGGACATGCCGTTGATGCCCTGTTCGGTCGCGCGGAGAGCGGTGCGGTGAGCGGATGTGGTCGGCCGCTTCGGAATCCGCTCTGACGGGCGACACGGTCCGGGCAGTTCCAGCCAACTCACCGACCGCTCAACGCCGCGGATCCGGCAACCGGTTCGAGAACCGTTTCTCCCCATTCCGTACCAGGCCAGCGGCCGGTTCGATGCTCGCTTCCCGACGCCGGACGGGAGGCTCGGATTGTCCGGATCCCGGCACCGCCGCCGCCTGGTTGTCGGTGGCGTGGGCGATGGTTCCCTCCCGCAGACCCTGTCACGCCCACCGAGGAGACCGGTGCTTTCCACACCCTCACGCAATCCCCCACCCGGGTCACGCCCTCGCCGCCATCCCCTCCACGAGTGAATCGAACGTAGGGGAGCGCCGACCACGCCTGCCCGCCGCGCCCCAGCTCGAACTTGCGCTCGACGCGTCGCCCGGACCGCCCCGTGTCGGCCCCGTGACCATCCACGTTGTCCGGGGTGCCCAAGCCGATCCCTACCTGAGGAGCAAACCGTGAATCCTGCGCGCCCGTGCCCCACCGCCCGCCCTGCCTTCGAAAACCCTCCCGCTCACCCCGTCCGCCCCACGGCGCTCCAGCACCCCGCAGCCGCCCGCCGTGCTCCGTTCGCATCCGCATCACGACCGTCGCCGAGGTGGGGTGCATGAGCGACGCGAAAGGCGGGGGTGGTCGCGTGAGGCGCCCCCGCGTCACCGCCCGGCAGGCGGCAACCGCCGTGCCGCAAGGCCCGCCCGCGGTGCAGGACCCGGCGGCCGTTCCCGCCGCGCGCACGTCGGATCCTCAGCCCTCGGCCCCGCCCGAACTGGACTACAACGGGCGCAAGCACCGCCGGGCCATGGATGACGCCACCTTGTGGGACATGGCCCGCCGGATCCCGACGGCGCTGGCCCAGTCGGCCCGGCTGGCGTGGTCGGTCGACCGCCGCATGACGCTCACGATCCTCGTGTGCCAGGTGCTGTCCGGCCTGGGCACCGCCGTCATGCTCACCGCGGTCGCCAAGGCGATGCCCCACCTCGCCACCTCCGACGCCCGCACCGGGCTGGGACGGGCTTGGCCGGCGCTGACGGTTGCGGTCGTCGCGATGGCGCTCGGCGCCGGGATGTGGATCCTCGCGGACTGGGCCACCCGCCGCCTGAACCCGCAGATCGCCTCCGCCGTCGATCTCACCCTGGTCGACCTCCACATGAAGGCCGAGCTGTCCGCCTACGACACCGAAGGGTTCACCGACCGCAGCCGGGCCGCGGAGATCGGCGCGCTGCGCGCGGTCGGCCTCGCGGACGACGCCAAAACGCTGACCAACGGCCTCGTCCAGCTCGTGTCCGCCGCGACCGTCCTCACCACCCTCCATCCCCTGCTCCTGGGCGTGCTGCTGCTGTCGGTCATCCCCCGAGGCATGGGTGGGGTGATCGCCGCGCGCATCGACTACCGCGTGCACGACCGCACCATCTCCGCCCGGAACGTACGCGGCATGATGCGCTGGTGGCTGACCACCCCCGACCTCGCCGACGAACTGCGCGCCAACACCATGCGGCCCTACCTGCACTCGTGGTACCGGGTGATGTGCGACAGGGTCGAGGGCCGCGAGCTTCAAGGCGCGCGCCCCTATCTGCTCGTGACGCTCCTCGCGGCGTCCCTGGCGGGCCTGTTCACGCTCGGCATGTGGGCGGCGCTGGCCGCGCTCGCCCTCTCCGGAGCCATGTCCACCGCGATCGCCGGCACCGCCATCGTCGCCTCGCAGACCGCCGGACGCGCCCTCAACTCCATCATCAGGTACGGCGCGATCATGTTCCACCACGGCCTCTACCTGCACGATTACCACACCTTCACCGACGAGGTCCGAGCCATGGCCACCGCCCGGGGCACCACCCAGGCCACCGCGCCGCGGCAGATCCGCCTGTGCGGGGCCGAGTTCACCTACCCGGGCAAGGACACCCCTGCGCTGCACCCGATCACCCTCACCCTCAACCGCGGCGAGGTCGTCGCCCTCGTGGGCGAGAACGGCGCCGGCAAGTCGACCCTGATCCGCCTGCTCACCGGACTGACGGTGCCGACCGGCGGAACCGTCCACTGGGACGACACCGATCTCGCCACCGCCGACGCGGAATCGGTCTGGCGGCACGTCGGCCTCGTCCCCCAGAAGAACGGACACTGGCCGCTCGCCGCCCGCGAGAACATCACCCTCGGCCAGCCCCGCGAGCACACCGACGACCGCATCTGGGACGCCGCCGAACGCGTCGGCATGACCCAGTCCCTCCAGGCGCTCCCGGACCGGCTCGACACCCTCCTGGCCCGCTCGGTATGGGGCGGGCACGAACTGTCCGGCGGGCAGTGGCAGCGCCTGGCCTGCGCGCGGGCGATGTACCGGGAGCCGGCCGTGCTCGTCCTGGACGAGCCGACGAGTGAGATGGACGCCCGCGGCGAGCACCTGATCTTCCGCCGACTCCGCGAGACGGACGACCGGATCACCGTGATCGTCACCCACCGCCTGGACAACGTGCGGATGGCCGACCGCGTCATCGTCCTCGACCAAGGGCGCATTCGCGAACAGGGCACCTTCGACTCCCTCGTCGCCACCGAGGGAAGCCTCCTGGGCGAGCTGTACGCGCTCGCCCAGGACCGCTGACCCCTCACCACCCCCGGCGGGGCCGCCCACGAAGCGGCCCCGCCCCACCCCTCCCGTCCCTCAGCCCGCTACGGAGTCTCTCCATGAACGACACCGGCGCCGAGGCACATACCCTCACCGGCTCGGCGGCGGAGCGAGGCCGCGCAGGGCTGCCTGCACGCCTGCCTGGAAGCGCGTCGTGGCGCCCAGGTCCGCCATGAGCGCGGTGACCCGGCGCTGCGCGGTGCGCTCGCTGACGCGCAGCTGCCGGGCGATCGCGGCCGTCGTGAGGCCGGACAGCATGAGACTGACCAGCCTTTGGTTCTCCGGATCGTTGGGCTCGGCGCTCTCGACGGAGGCCGGTCCGCTGGCCAGACGCAGCGGGATGGCTCGCTGCCAGAGAGTGTCGAAAAGCTTGTGCAGCACATCCAGCAGCACGGACGGTCGCAGGAAGACCGCGGAGTCGAGCGACGCGGTGCCGCGCCGCAGGGGAATCATGGCGGTGTGGTCATCGACCAGGTACGCCCGCAGGGGGAGGCTGGGCAGGGCGCGCGCCTGCTCGCCCGCGTCGGCGCGCGCGGAGATCTCGGCGACGACGCCGGGCACGTTGACGCTGCCGTGGTCGTAGAGCGCGAAGCATTCCACCCCGCGGGCAAACAGCTCGACGTGTGGTGCTGTGCCGGCGGGGAATCGCCAGTCGAGGCAGCGCACTCGGTGCTGAGCCGCGTGACGCGCATGGAGCAGCCGCCGGCGTACCTCGGGCAAGCCGGTGACGAGCTCGACGAACGGCGTCCGGGCATGCGGCCCGTGCCCTGGTCCTGCCGTGAGCCGGGCGATGTACTCGCGCATCCGGCGCAGTTCCAGCTCGTGCTCCCCGAACAGCACATCGGCGGCGATGTCCGGCGGCAGCGCCGAATGCCGGCCGTCATCGTCGCGGAGGACGAAACCGTGGGTGACGAGGCGGCGCAGTACGTCGGCGAGATCCTCGCCGGTCCAGTGGGCGGTCAGCTCGGCGAGCGAGCAGCCCGGGTGGTCGAGAACGAGCTCGTACGCGGCTTCGGCCCGGTCGTCGAACTCGATCACGCGCTGAGCCAGCCGCGTACGTACGCCTGATAGCCGGCCTGGAACCGGCTCGTCGCGTCGAGCCGCTCGTACAAGGCGGCGATACGCCGCCGCACGCGGCGATCCGGCCACCCGAGGCTCGCACCGATCTCCGCGTCGGTGTATCCCGCGGCGAGCATCGTCAGCAGCCGCTTGTCCGTGGCGTCCGGCCGGCCGTCCAGGGACGAATCGCGGCCGGTGATGCGCAGTGGGGTGGCGGCGTCCCAGCAGACCTCGAACAACGCGACCACACCCGCGACGAGCACGGGCTCGCTGATGAGCACGGCGTACGGGGTGCTGTCGTCGCGGTAGGACAGGAGCAACGCGGTTCGTCCGTCCGCGATGGCGAACTTGGCCGGGGCGTCTCCGACGCGCGCCTCTTCGCCCGCCCGCACCCCCTCTTCGAGGTCGGCCAGCCGGACCGGCACATCGAGCGCCTGCCGATCGTAGAGCGTCCGGATCCGCACACCCCTGCCCAGCGCGGCGAAGATCGCCGGATCGCCCTCAAGGGGGTCGCCCACGTACGGCGGGGCATCGACGCCGGCGATCGTCCCCTCGGCGGACTCGAGAAGCGTCTGGTAGAGCTTGAGAGTCTCGGCCCCTCCGTCCGCCACCCGGACGCCGGTGTACGCGGACCCGTTGGCGGTCCGGGACGCGTGTCGGCTCGCCAGCCGGACGAGGCGATGGCGTGCCTGTGCCAACTGCATTTCGCGTGCCAGCAGCGCGGGCAGGAGTACGTCGTGCGGTGCCGCCGCCGCGTAGCTGCCGGGGGTGGCTTCGGAGGCGACGGCGAGTCCGGCCGCGACGAGTTCACCGAGCCGGTCGGCCGCTTGACCGACCGAGACCCCCACTGCGGCAGCAAGACTCTCGGCAGTGGCCGGCGAGTGTGCCAGCAACGCCGCGTACGCGACCTGTAGTTCGGCCCGGACGCCGACGGTACTTGGCGCTGTCCTATACCCGTCATGGCGCGAACCGGCTCCGTCGCTTTCTACCGGGTCGTCGGCCACCGTGCAATTGTGCCCAGGTGGCTTCCGACGATCAAGCGCGAGCAGGAGTAACGATGGGCATACGCCGCAGGATGTGCACCCGCCTTGTGTCGGCAGCCGTATCCGCGGTGTGTGTGGTCGGTCTGCTCGGTCCGGCGCAAGCGGTGTCGCCGAGCAGCGTCGGCGACGCTCCGGCGGCCGGCACCGTCGACACCGCTTCGCCCGGGACTTCGGGCACGCCCGAGCCGGAGGCCCGGGTCACCTTGCTCACCGGTGACGTCATCGGCTACTACCACGCGGACGGACGGCCGATGGCCAAGGTCATCTCGACCGCACCGCGGCCGGATGGGCATCCGGTCACCTTCTTCACCACGGGCCGCGGCGACGAGGTCACCGTCATACCGTCGGATGCACAGCCGCTGGTACAAGCCGGCCTGCTCGACAGGCGGCTGTTCGACGTGGCCTACCTTGCCGAGAACGGCTACAGCGGCGCCAAGGGTGACATCCCGGTGATCGTGCGGTACGCCTCGTCCACACCGCGGAGCCGACTCGCGCCGGAGGCGGACGCGCTGCCGGCGACTTCCGCGCCCCGCGCGCTCGCCAGCGTCGACGGCGCCGCGGTCAACGTCGCCAAGGACCGGGCCCCGGCGTTCTGGAACCGGGTGGCGGCGCCCCTACGAGACGGCCGCACCCGGCTCGGATCCGGATTGTCCAAGATCTGGCTCGACGGTCGCGTACGGGCGTCGCTCGACGAGAGCGTGTCGCAGATCAGGGCCCCGGAGGCGCAGGCGGCCGGGTTCGACGGATCCGGCGTCGACGTCGCGGTGCTGGACACCGGGATCGATCTCGACCACCCCGACTTCGCCGGCAGGATCGCGGCGACGAAGGTCTTCACGGGTGAGGAGTCCGTCCAGGACGGCTACGGGCACGGCACGCACGTGGCATCCATCATCGCGGGCTCCGGCGCCGCGTCCGACGGCACGTACCAAGGCGTCGCGCCGGGCGCCGATCTCCTTGTCGGCAAGGTACTCAACGACGCCGGGGCGGGCTCCGACTCCCAGGTCATCGCGGGGATGCAGTGGGCCGCCGAGAGCGGCGCCCGCCTGGTCAACGTGAGCCTTGGTGGCCCGGATGACGGGGCCGACGATCCGGTCGACGTGGCTCTCGACGACCTGTCCGCGCGATACGAGACCCTGTTCGTCGTCGCGGCCGGCAACAGCGGGCCGAGGGCGTCGACGGTGACCTCGCCGGGCTCCGCCGACGCGGCCCTGACCGTTGCCGCGGTGGACGAGTCGGACGAGCCGGCCTCGTTCTCCAGCCGCGGACCGCGCAGGGGCACGTACGCGCTCAAGCCCGACATCGCCGCTCCGGGCGTCGACATCACCGCCGCGCGCGCCGCCGGTACGGACATAGGGCCCCGGGTCGGCGACACGTACGCCCGCCTGTCCGGGACCTCCATGGCGACCCCGCACGTTGCCGGTGCCGCCGCGATCCTCGCCGAGCAGCATCCGAACTGGAGCGGGGAACGACTCAAGGCGGCGCTCGTCAGCACCGCCGAGGACGTCGGCCACGGGGCGTACGAGCTGGGCTCGGGCCGGGTCGACGTCGCTCGCGCCGTTTCCCAGGGCGTGTACGCGACGGGCAACGTCGACTTCCGTCAGATCCCGGCGGACGGCGGCCCGATCACCAAGCAGCTCGGCTACGTCAACGACACCGACGAGGACGTGACGCTGAGCCTGAAAGCGCAGGTGTCCGCTCATGGCGGCAGCGTCCCGCCGGAGGGAACGCTGACGGTGCCCGAGTCGGTCACGGTCCCCGCGCGGGCAACGGCCACCGTTCCGGTCCGCTTCGATCGCACGGCCGGCGCCGGCGAGGGCCGGTACCAAGGCCGGGTCGAGGCCACGGACGCGACGGGTTCGGTCGAGGCAGGGGTCGCGGTCGGTGCGACCATCGCCGCCAAGCCGGTCTCGGTCGACCTGAGCATCATCCCGCCGGAAGGTGCGCGCGAAGTACGTGTGGGAACGGTTGCGTACATGCGGGTCGACAACCGCGACGACCTGGGGTTCGCCGCGTACGGTCAGCAGGCGCTCGACACCACCACGCAACTGCCGGCCGCCGGTCCGTGGAGCGTGCACGCGACCGTCGGATGGGTCGACGAGAACGGGCAGTGGAACACCGGACTCGCCACCATTTCCCAGTTCTCGGCCACCGACCGCACGAGTCTGACGATCGACATGGGCGAAGCGAAGGAGGTCACCACCTCGACGCCGAAGCCGGCCGACCCGGTCATCGTGGGTTCCGGCTATCTGCAGATCCGCCAGGACAACATCGGCTACGCCCTCCCGGTCGCCACGGCGAGCTACCCGAACCAGCACCTGTGGGTGTCCCAGGTCGACAAGCCGTCACTGGGCACGGTCTCGGGCTTCACCAGCACCCTGCTCGGCTCGCCCCTCGTCACCATGAGGATCGGCAACAGGGGCGGCGCTGTACACCCCTGGTACCAGGCCTACAGCGGTAGCGGCTACCGCACCGACGGCACGCCGCGGATGCTCGACGGCGAACAGACCTACCGGGTCGTCGCGGCGGGCCACGGCCTGGCCGCCGACTTCGAGGGCGTCGACGCTCGCGGCAGGATCGTCCTGTTGGACCTCAGCGACATCTGCCAGTCCGACGGCTGCACCGAAAATGCCCTGGATCGCGTGCAACGGGCCGAAGCGGCAGGCGCCGCGGCGGTCCTCGGATACGGCTCAACCGGCGCCGAGTTCCTCGGCCTCGAACGCCGCACGTCGTGGGCGTCGTACCCGATCCCGACGCTCGGGCTGAGCGCGGACGAGGGGGCTCGGCTCAGCCGGCTGGCGCGACGCGGCGCCGTGCGCCTGCACGTCGACGCCCACGACACCGCGCGCTACGTCTATCCACTCGCCTTCGACTCCCAGGGCACACCCCCCTGGCGCAACAAGGTTGCCAGGGACGAGCTGGCACAGGTCGACGACCGGATCTATTCCGAGCATGAGAGCACCGCGAGCCTCAGCTGGAGCCCGCAGTACTCCGCCGGCATGTCCACACCGTTCAGCAACGTGCTGCACGTCCCGACGCGCAGCACGCTGACCGAGTACATAGGACCGGTCTCCGCGGACACCGGCTGGCAGCGCGATCTGGTCGACCTCCACAACTTCGGCCCTGGGCTGGTGCCCACAATGACCTCCCAGAACATCTTCGACCGGCCTGGTCGCCGTACGCAGAAGTGGATGGCGGCACCGCTCGCGCCGGGCGCGCCGGTGTATACCTCGGCAGAGCTGTCCAGCGGTTCCGCGGCGACGGTCTGCAACGCGCAGTGCCGCTCGGGCGACCTGCTCGTGCCGTACTCCGCGCTCGTCGGCGCGGATCCGACGGCCCACATCAACAACCGGTTCAGCTTCGAGGACAGCCCGGTCAAGGTCGACTACCACCTCTACCGTGACGGGGCCGAGGTTCCGCTGGAGACCCTCGACTTCGTGGCCGTGTGGCTCCGCATCCCGTTTCCCGCCTTCCGGCTGGGGCCGGATTCCGCGGATTACCGGATGACGATGAGCACGCCACCGCCGTGGGACTCGCTGACCCACCCGCAACGCGTGGACACGGCGTGGACGTTCACGTCGGCCCAACCCACGTCCGGGCACGCGTACGACGGATGTTTTGCGGGGACGCTCAGCTTCGGCGCCGGGCCATGCGCCCCGCTGCGACTGCTCGACCTGCGTTATGACGCGAGCGTCGATCTGGACAACACCGTCCCCGCCGGCCGTCCGCGCACGCTGACGATCACCGGCTACCACCCGGTGGACAACACCTCACCGGCGCGGCTCGACACGCTCTCGCTGGAGGTGAGCTTCGACGGCGGCGAGCACTGGAGCACCGAACCCGTGCGCCGGGTGGGGCCGGCGGGATTCGCCGCTCGCATCGTCCCCCCGAGCGACAGCACGGGCGGTTCGGTCAGCTACCGGGTGAAGGCCGCCGACACCGAGGGCCACACCATCGAGCAGACCGTGCTGCGGGGATACGACATCCGCTGATCCGTCAGCACGTGGTCGTTGCGCCGTGCGCCCCGGCCTCCCGCTGTGCACCGGTGGCATGGTGCCAAGCGGGGCATCGGCGGGCTCCGAACCCGAACGGTGTCCCGGGTCCGTGACCCGGGACACCGTCGCTCGCGATTGGCTCAGGAAGCATCGCGGCGGTGGTCGGAGGCGTAGAACGCCTGGATCTCGGCGGTCAGGACGTCGGGGACCTCCATCGCGGCGAAGTGGCCGCCGCGCGGTTGCTCGGTCCAGGAGACGATGTCGGTGTTGTCGCGCTCCGCGAAGGGCCGCATGGACCTGAAGTCGTCGGCGAAGACCGTGACGCCGATCGGGCCGTCGTTGACACGCGGCTCGACGGCCTTCTCGGCGTGGTGGTAGCGGACCGCGCCTGCGGAGGTGTTGGTCAGCCAGTAGAGGCTGACGTGGGTGAGTACCTGGTCCCGGGTGAGAAGGGAGGTGCCATTGCCGAAGTTCTCGAACAGCTCGTTGGAGGCGAGCTGGCCCACCGGTGAGTCGCTGAGCGCCGCCGCGATGGTCTGCGGCCGGGAGGCGTTCATCTGCGCGTAGCCGTTGACGGTGCTGGACCAGCCGGCGAACTCCAGCGCCGCGTGGTCGGCCGGGGTCATCTTCTCGAACTCGGCGGGATCGCCCGAGGGGAAGGAGAAGAGCTGCAGGACGTGGGCGCCGAGGAAGCCCTCGGGGTTCAGCACGGCCAGCTCGCGGGAGACCATGGCGCCGATGTCCGAGCCGTGGGCACCGTACGACCGGTAGCCCAGCGCGCGCATCAGGGTGTCGAAGGTGCGCGCCACCCGCCCCGTGGTCCAGCCGCCCCAAGCCACGGGGGTGCTGAAGCCCATCCCGGGCAGGCTCGGGATCACGACGTGGAACGCCGGGTCGGCACGGCCGCCGTGCGCCTCGGGGTCGGTGAGCGGGCCGATCACATCGAGGAAGTCGGCGAACGAACCCGGATAGGTGTGCGTGAGCAGCAGCGGCGTCGCGTCCTCGTGCGCCGAGCGGACGTGCAGGAAGTGGATGGTCTGCCCGTCGATTTCGGTGAGGAAGTGCGGGAAGGCGTTCATCCGCTCCTCCTGCGCCCGCCAGTCGAACGACGTGCGCCAGTACTCGACCATGTCGCGGAGGTACGCCACCGGGGTCCCCAGCGCCCAGTCGTCGCCGGGAGCCTCGGTCGCGAAGCGGGTGCCCGCGAGGCGGCGGTCGAGGTCGTCGATCGCCTCCTGGGAGATGGCGATCTCGAACGGGCGGACGGCGCTCTCCGCGGCGGCGATCTCGGTGATCTCGACGTTCTTGCTGGTCCGGGCTTCGTTGAAGGTCATGTGGCTAAGGTAGGAAGGGTTCCGGCCGGGTTCGTTCCGGAATTTCTTCGGTCTTCTGACTTTATTTCTCCGGGGGTGCCCGATGCTCGAAACGTCGGCCCGCCTGCTGGCGGTCCTCGGGCTGCTGCAGACGCGCGGCACGTGGTCGGGTGCGGATCTCGCCGCACGGGTCGACGTGGGTGAGCGGACGCTGCGCAAGGACATCGAGCGGCTGCGCGAGCTCGGCTATCCGATCGACTCGGTCCGCGGTCCGGCCGGCGGCTACCGCCTCGGTGACCACGGAAGGCTGCCACCGCTGCTGCTCGACGACCAGGAAGCCGTGGCCGTCGCCGTCGGTCTCGGGACGGTGCGTACGGTGCGCGGAATCGAGGAGGCGAGCACGCTCGCACTGGCCAAGCTGGAGCACGTCCTGCCCGACCGGCTGCGGCGCCGGGTGCGGGCCCTGCACGACAACACCGATGTCGGCCCCGCGAACACCACCACCAACGTCGAGGCGCCGCCGGTCGACACCGACCTGCTGGCAGAACTGGCGGCAGCCGTCCGCGACCACCGGGCCCTCAGGTTCTTCTACGGTGACGACCAGGAGCCGACCGAGGCCGAGCCGTACCGCCTGGTGAGCTGGCAGCAGCGCTGGTACGTGGTGGCGCGGCACCGCCCGGCGGGCGAGTGGCGAGCCTACCGCGCCGACTGGATCACCCTCCGCACCCCCGGCGGCGGCCACTTCGTCCCGGTGCCGCTCGACGGCGGCGACTACGCCGCGTTCGTGCTGCGCGACGTCGCCTCGACGGGGTGGAAGGTGCACGCCCGCATCGCCGTCGACGCGCCGGCTACCGAGGTGCTCGCCCGGATCAACCTGGCCGTGGGCGTGGTCGAAACCGTCGACGACTCCCACTCGGTCCTCGTCACCGGCGCCGACAGCCTGGAGACCGTCGCGGTCTGGATCGGCATGCTCGGCCTCGACTTCCACGTCGATGAGCCGCGCGAGCTGGTCGCACACCTGCAGGCGCTCGGCCACCGGTACCTCCGGTCGGGCCCGGCCGGGTCCGGCACCCCTTCGCGCTAGCGTCCGGCCGCCGGGCTCCGGCCGCACCGCAGGGGTGCGGGCGGCGGGGCGCGCCGGTGGCGGGATGCTGGGCATGTGTCCCGCCACCGGCGGTCTGCGGGACGGTCCGACACCCGTCCCGCGTCTGTGTCAGCCTCCGGAGCCGGCGGTGGGCGCCTTCGCCGGCGCAGAGGCGGTCCCGGTGTGGTCGATCCGGTACAGACCCGAATTGTCGTTCGGCGGGTCATACCCGCCGCCCCACTCCAGGACGTACAGCGACCCGTCGGGGCCGAACTCCATGTCGATCGGCGCGAGGAACTGTGTGTCCGGCATGAACGCGGACACCTGGGACACCCCGCCCGCACCGTCGAGGGTGAGCGAGTAGACGGCGTTGCGCGCCCACTCGTAGAAGAACGGCTTGCCGTCGTAGGACTCCGGGAACTTGGTGTCCGACTGCAGGTCGGGGTCGAAGTCGTAGAACGGGCCGCCCATCGGGGCCAGTCCGCCGCCGGCGGGGATGGCGTCGGGTACGGACGACGTCTGCGTGCCGTAGTACATCTCCGGCTGCTGCACCGGCGGCAGCTCCGTCAGCCCGGTGTTGCGGACCGAGTCGTTGACCGGCCGGTCGCAGTCGAAGTTCCCGCCCACGGTCACCGGGTCCGTGGTGTAGTCGACGTCGCGGTACGGAACGTTGGCGCCGATGCACAGCGGCCAGCCGTAGTTGCCCGGCTCCTTGAGCACGTTCCACTCGACGATCCCGGCGGGGCCCCGGGTGTCCGGCGCGTTCTGGGACGCGTCCGGGGCGTAGTCGGCCAGGCCGATCCAGCCCGTGGCAGGGTCGACGGTGAAGCGGAACGGGTTGCGGAAGCCCATGGCGTAGATCTCGGGCCGTGTCTTGTCGTCGGTGTCCTGTGCCTCGTCGAACAGGTTGCCCTCGGGGACGGTGTAGCCGCCGTCCGGCTGCGGCGTGATGCGCAGCAGCTTGCCGCGCAGGTCGTTGGTGTTCGCCGCGGTCGCGCGGGCGTCGTGGAACGTGCCCTCCCGCTCGGACAGCGGGGCGTATCCGCCGGACGGCTCCGAGTGCGGGTTGACGTCGTCGCCGACGCCGAGCAGCAGGTTGCCGTCCAGGTCGAAGTCGAGGTTGCCGCCGGTGTGGCCCGGCTCGTCGGGCAGCCGGCTGGCCGGGACCTCGATGACGAGCTGCTCGCTGCCGGGGTCGATGGCCGAGCCGTCGCCGACGGTGAAGCGCGAGACCCGGCTCGTGAAGTTCGCCGGGTTGGTGTCGTCGTCGCTGGCGGGTGACCAGTAGACGTACAGGTGCCCGCTGTCGGCGAAGTCGGGTGCGAGGGCGAGGCCGAGGAGCCCGTCCTCGCCGCCTGAGTACACGTCCAGTTGAACCGCGGTGCCCGTGGTCTGCGTGGCGGGATCGTAGACCCGGATCTCGCCGGTCAGCAGCTCGGTGTAGAACACCCGCCCGTCCGGGGCCACATCCATCGCGAACGGCGCCTCGGTGTTCTGGTCCAGCGCGACCTTGGTGAACTGCTCCTGGGCGGCGGGCGCCTCGCCGCAGTCGCCCTCGACCTGGCCGGAGGCGTACTGCACGCCGCCGACGATGTGCTGGACCAGGTCCGGCTCCTGGTAGTGGGCGCCGAAGTGGCCCATCGCGGTCACCCAGGCCCGGCCGCCGTCGTACGGCTTGCACCACGAGATGGGATGGTCCTCGCCCATGGCGTTCCCGCCCGGGTCGTACGTCGACTCGTCCACCGTGGCCAGCACATGCGCGTCGCCGCGGACGTTGGTGTCGAAGTTGTACCACTCGTCGGGGCGTACCCACTCCGGCGACAGATGCGCCGTGGACGGGTGCTCGGTGTCCTCCACGTGCACCGTCGCCTGCTGCCCCAGGGGCGGGGCGGTGTCGGCGTGTCCGGGCATCTGCGACCCGATCAGGTCGTCCCACCACTGGTAACCGCCGCGCATGTCCGCGGCGTTGTGGATGGCGGCGATTCCGCCCCCGGCCTGCTGGTACGCCTCCAGCGCCGCCTTCTCGCCCGGTCCCGTCCAGGGGTCGCCCGAGGTCTGGAACATCACCAGCGCGTCGAACCGCGCCAGGTCGTCGGGGTTGAAGATGGTGGAGTCCTCGGTGTGCTCCGAGGTCATCCCGGCGTCCTCGAAGGCCGACTGCAGTATCGGCACGCCTTGCTCGATCGCGTCAGTGTGCCGATACCCGGTCGTCTCGGTGAAGATCAGTACGTGCCGCTCCTCGGGCTGTGCGTTCGCCGTGCCGGGCGTGGCGGCGAGCTGCGTGACGGCGAGGGCGGTCGCGAGAGCGACCGTCACCGCCGCGGGTGACCGTCCCCTGAGTGGGCGCAGTCCTAACTTCATGTTCCGGAACCTCCTGGACCGACGAGCTACGAGTCGTGGATGTCCGTACGGCGTGTCGGCGCCGGGCGGTGACGGTGCGAGACGGGGCTGAACGACATCAGCCGTGCATCACCTACTCGGGCCGTGGGGGGTGGGGGAGGGTGACGGGCCCAATCGTCATCGGATCGGAAGCTAAAGACACTTTTGACGGTCGTCAAGCAGAAGTGCGGCATTTTCTTGCCAGACATTTTCCACTGACGGGACCAAGTGCGGACGCGGACCGCGCACGATGGCAGCCCCGGCGGCCGGGCAGTGCGCCCCGACCTCCAGGCCCTGACGCGAGCGGGACAGTCGCTCAGCGCCCACCTGTCGGGTGCACCGACCCACTCCGGTCTTTGTAGGAACCGCACAGTCCGCCGCGAAAACGGACGTGATCTTGGCCCCAGACTGATGGCGTGTCAGTAAATAGCAAAAGGCCCCCTGACCTGGGATTTCTCCCGGCAAAGGGCCTCTTTCGCACCGTCGGGACGGCGGGATTTGAACCCACGACCCCTTGACCCCCAGTCAAGTGCGCTACCAAACTGCGCCACGTCCCGGTGCCCGGACGACCTGGGGTTTCGCCCCGGCCGATCGCGCACGAGAACCATACCGCATCCACCCCCGTGTGCCGCAAAGCCGATAGCCCGCCGGCCCCCGGGGTCAGAAGAGTCAGCGGGCCGTGACTGCCCCGGCTACTCCAGGCGCGCCACCCGGCCCTGCTCCCCCGCCGCCCAGCAGCCGAGGTCGGCGGTGCAGTCCACGGTGTCGTACGAACCGGAGTCGAAGCCGTGCCACGTGCGCCCGGCGTCGAAGGTGACGTCCGAGCCGGTCGGGCCCACGGCCAGGGCGACGGAGTGGCTGTGCGGCAGCCAGGTCACGCCGGAGCGGTACTCGGGCGGCGGCTTGCGTGCGGCCGTCCAGCTCGCGCCGCCGTCGCCCGTGCGGGCCGCCGCGTCCGGCGAGGGGTTGCCGGGCTGGAAGTCGCCACCGACCGCGAGGCCGTGGCGGGCATCGCGGAAGGCCAGGGCGAAGACGCCGCGCGCGGGGTCACCGGCCGGGATGCCGGACTCGGCCTCGGTCCAGGTACGGCCGCGGTCGGCGGAGTGCAGGACGCGCGCGGTCGCGCCGCCGCCGGTGGCGAACCAGGCGTCGGAGCGGCCCGCGCTGACCAGGCACTGCCCGCTCGCCGCGAACGCCGCGTCGCCCGGCTGCGCCGGCGGCATGCCGTCGTCGGGCAGCACCTTCCAGGAGCGGCCCCCGTCGGAGGTCGACAGGATGCGGAACCGGCCGTCCACCGGGTCGCTCAGCGCGAGCCCGTTGCGGCCGTCGGCGAAGAAGGTGACGCAGTCGTAGAAGGCGGCGGGGTGGTCGTTGCGGAAGGTCTCGGTCCAGGTCGCGCCGGCGTCGTCGGTGCGGTAGATGCGGGAGTCCTCGCCCGGGCCGATGGACAGGACGACCGCGCTCCGCGCGCCGAGCGCCTCGACGTCGCGGAACTCCAGCGCCTCGGTCTCCGGCGGCGACACGTCCCGCCAGCTCCGCCCGCCGTCCGCCGTACGCAGGACCGTGCCGCCGGAGCCGGACGCCCAGGCGACGTCGCGGCTGACCGCCGACAGCCCGCGCAGCCGCGCCTCGCTGCCGGTGTCCTTCAACTTCCAGCCGGGCAGGTCACCGCGCGCCGCCAGACGGCCGGCGTCGGCGGCGGTGTCCGCGTACGCCGGGCCGCCGGCGAGGCAGAGGCCGGCGGCGAGCGCCGCCGCGCTGAGGCAGGCGACGGCTGTACGACTCAGAGTTCCCCGCAGCGTCATGGCGGAGGAACGTAGCAGCCGCCGCACCGCTTGACGAGGGCGCCGGGACGGCGGCGCGGGCCGGGCACCGGCGCCCGCACGGGCCGGGCTCAGGCCCGCTCAGGCCCGCTCAGGCCCGCTCAGGCCACGCCTCCGGCGACGGGGACGGGCAGGAGGCCGCGTCGAGGAGGCGCGTCACCGCGTCCGTCAGTGTGGCACGCTCGCCGGCGTCCAGTCCCGCGGCCATGGCCGCGACCCGGGCCGTCACCTCGGCGTGCGTACGGGTCGCAAACCCCTCCCCCGCCGCACTCAGCGCGATACGGCACGCGCGGCCGTCGTCGGCGTCCGGTGTACGGGCCACCAGCCCGCGCCGCTCGACCCGGTCCACCAGCCCGGTCAGCCCCGACTTGCCCAGGTGCAGCCAGCGGCTCAGCTCGCTCATCCCCACCGGGCCGCCACTGAGCGCGCACAGCAGCTGGATCTGCTGCGGCGTGAGGCCGTGCTCGCGCCCGACCTCGGCGAAGACGTGCTGCACCACGTGCGTCAGCCGCACCAGCGCGCTCGCCAGCCCGGCCGCGCCGGCGTCGACATCGACCTGCGCCACCGGGTCCGTGCGCCCCATGGCCACCACCACCTCCCGGGACTCGGGTCCAGTTTGACACTAGTTCGTGGCACGAAATAATCTGGTTCGTAGCACGAACCAATTTCTCCCGCTGAGGAAGCCGCCATGTCCGACTACGGCCACGATCTCCGCTTCGGCATCAACCTCATTCCCACCAGCCAGGAGCCGGAGGCGGTCGTCGCGCTCGCGCAGCTCTCCGAGCGCGCCGGTGCCGACCTGCTCACCTTCCAGGACCACCCGTACCAGCCGGCGTTCCTCGACACCTGGACACTGCTCTCCTACGTCGCCGCCCGCACCGACTCGATCGCCCTGTCCGGCAACGTCCACCCGATCCCGCTGCGCCCGCCGGCCCTGCTGGCGCGTAGCGCGGCGAGCCTGGACATCCTCAGCGGCGGCCGGTTCGAGCTGGCGCTCGGCGCCGGCGGGTTCTGGGACGCCATCGCGGCGCTCGGCGGGCCGCGGCGCACGCCGGGTGAGGCCGTCGAGGCGCTGGACGAGGGGATCCGGATCATCCGCGAGACGTGGGACACCGACGCCCGCGGCGGGATCCGCTTCGACGGGCGGCACTACCAGGTGCGGGGCGCCAAGCGCGGGCCGCGGCCGGCGCACGACATGGAGATCTGGCTCGGCGCGTACAAGCCCAAGATGCTCCGCCTCGTCGGCCGGGCCGCCGACGGATGGCTGCCGTCCCTGCCGTCCCTCGACGGCCCCGCCGCGCTCGCCGCGGGCAACGCCGTCATCGACGAGGCGGCGGCGGAGGCCGGGCGCGCGCCCGGGGACGTGCGGCGGCTGCTCAACCTCGTGGAGGAGCACCCGTCGGAGCAGCTCGCGGAGTTCGCGCTCTCGTCCGGCACCGGCACATTCCTCCTGATGACCGGCGACCCGCGGCAGGTCGAACGCTTCACCGGCGAGGTCGCCCCGGCCGTACGCGAATTCGTCGCCAAGGAGCGGAGCCGCAGTGCCTGACTACGGACACGACCTGCTGTTCGGCGCCCTGATCACCCCGTACGCCGACCGGCCGCGGGAGACGCTGGGGCTGGCGCGGGCGGCCGACGACGCGGGGCTCGACCTGCTCGCCGTACCCGACCATCCGCGACCGGCGCTGCTGGAGGCGTGGACGCTGCTGGCGGCGGTCGCCGCGGGGACCACGCGGATACGGGTCCTGCCCGACGTCGTCGCGCTGCCGCTGCGCCAGCCCGCGGTCCTCGCCGGGGCCGCGGCGAGCCTGGACCGGCTGAGCGGCGGCCGGGTCGAGCTGGGTCTCGGCGCCGGCGGCTATCCGGACGAGATCAAAGCCGCGGGCGGCCCGCGCCGCACGCCGGGCGAGGCCGTCGAGGCGCTGGCGGAGGCGATACGGATCATCCGGGCCCGCTGGACGCCGGGGCCGGACGTGCACGTGGAGGGCGGGCACTACGCGCTGCGCGGGGCGGCCCCGGGCCCGTACCCGGCGCACGACATGGGCATCTGGATCGGCGCGAACGGGCCCCGGATGCTGCGGCTGACCGGCGCGGTCGCGGACGGCTGGCTGGCCAGCGCGGCGCGGGTGCAGCCGGAGTCGCTGGCGGCGGGGATGAAGCTGATCGACGAGGCCGCGCTCGCGGCGGGGCGGGGGCCGGCGGCGGTGCGCCGGCTGTACAACCTCGCCGGGCTCCCCGGCCGCGGTCCCGCCGAGCAGGCGGAGCGGCTGGCCGAACTGGCGCTCGTCCACGGCGTCAGCGGCTTCCTGCTGGCCGTCGACTCCCCCGCCGCGGTCGAGCGCTTCGCGGCGGAGGTGGCGCCGGCGGTACGGGAGTCGGTCGCCGCGGAACGTGGTGACGACCGGGTGCCGGAGCGGCCGGGGGGCGGCGGGGGTGCGTCGCGTACGACCGGCCGCGAGCGGCGCCCCGCTTCGAGAGCGGCGCTCTGGAACGAGAGCACCCGTCCCACCGTGCCCGAGGCGCACACCGCCCGCCCCGGCGAGGACGTCTCCGCCGGCCACCACCTCGTCGAGGTCCACGACCACCTGCGCGGGGAGCTGGAGCAGCTGCGCGAGCTGGTCGTCCAGGTCGCCGGCGGCGCGCTCACGGCCGCCGCCGCCCGCTCGCACATCGCGACGATGACGCTGCGGCAGAACAGCTGGTCCCTCGGCGCCCACTGCGCCGCGTACTGCCGGGTCGTCACCCTCCACCACACCCTCGAGGACCAGCAGCTGTTCCCCCAGCTGCGGCGGTTCGACCCGCGGCTCGCGCCCGTGCTCGACCGGCTGTCGGAGGAGCACCTGGTCATCCACGACGTGCTGGAGCGTGTCGACCGCGCGCTGGTCGCCTTCGTCGCGGGGCCGGAGGGGAACGCGGAGCTGCGGGCCGCGGTCGACCTGCTCACCGAGGCGCTGCTGTCGCACCTGTCGTACGAGGAGCACGAGCTGGTCGCGCCGCTGGCGAGGTTCGCGGGCGGCGGCTGACCCCGGCGGCGAGGACAGCGGTGGGCGGGGCCACCGGTCGCCGGTCGCCGGCCACCCGTCGGAGGTCGCCGGCCACCCGTCGCCGGTCGCCGCGGGGCGGATGTCGGTGGCGTGGGCGACGATGGGGACATGCTGTTCGCCGACCTCGCCCGTACCTCGCGGGAGATCGCCGCCACCCGGGCCCGCTCGGAGAAGACCGCGCTGCTCGCCGCGTTGTTCCGGGAGGCAGAGCCCGCCGAGGCGCCGCTCGTGGTCACGTATCTCGCGGGACGGCTGCCGCAGCGCAGGACCGGCGTGGGCTGGACGGCGCTGAAGGACGCGCCGGCGCCCGTCCGGCAGCCGCGGCTGACCGTGCGCGAGGTGCACGAGACGTTCGACGCCATCGCCGCCGTCGCCGGCAAGGGCGCGCAGGCCGAGCGCCGCCGGCTGCTGCACAGGCTGCTGGGCGCCGCCACGATGGAGGAGCAGCGCTTCCTCGCCGGGCTGATCGGCGGCGAGCTGCGGCAGGGCGCGCTCGACGCACTCGCGGCCGAGGGCCTGGCGGCCGCGGTGGGCACCGAGCCGGCCGGCGTGCGGCGCGCGGTGATGCTCGCCGGCTCGGTGGGGACGGTCGCCGAGGCGGTGCTCGCCCGCGGTCCGGACGCGCTGGCGGACTTCCGGCTGTCGGTCGGCAGTCCCGTACAGCCGATGCTGGCGCAGTCCGCGAAGGACGTGGACGAGGCGATCGGCCGGCTCGGGCCGAGCGCGGTGGAGGAGAAGCTCGACGGCATCCGGGTGCAGGTGCACCGGGACGGCGACGACGTACGGATCTACACCCGCACGCTCGACGAGATCACCGGCCGGCTCCCCGAGGTCGTCGCCGCCGCCCGCGAGCTGGGCGCGGCGACGGCCGTGCTCGACGGCGAGGTGATCGCCCTCGGCGAGGACGGGAGCCCGCGTCCCTTCCAGGAGGTCGCCGGCCGCGTGGGTTCGCGGGTCGACGTGGCGGGCGCGCGCGAGACCCTGCCGGTGTACCCGGTCTTCTTCGACCTGCTCGCCGTCGACGGCCGCGACCTGCTGACCGCGCCGGTGCGCGAGCGCCACGCCGCGCTGGCCCGGATCACCCCCGCGCCGCGCCGGGTGCGCCGGATCGAGGTCGCCGACCCGGAGGACCCCGGGCAGCGGGCGGCGGCACGGGAGTTCACCGCGGCGACGCTGGCACGCGGCCACGAGGGCGTCGTCGCCAAGGCCCTGGACTCGGAGTACAGCGCGGGCCGCCGCGGCGCGGCCTGGCTGAAGGTCAAGCCGGTGCACACGCTGGACCTGGTGGTGCTGGCGGCGGAGTGGGGCCACGGGCGGCGTACGGGCACGCTGTCGAACCTGCACCTCGGAGCCCGCCGGGACGACGGCTCGTTCGCGATGCTCGGCAAGACGTTCAAGGGGATGACGGACGCGCTGCTGGTGTGGCAGACGGAGCGGCTGCAGGAGCTGGCGGTGGCGCAGCAGGACTGGGGGGTGGTGGTGCGGCCGGAGCTGGTGGTCGAGATCGCGTTCGACGGGGTGCAGCGCTCGCCGCGCTATCCGGAGGGGGTCACGCTGCGGTTCGCGCGCGTGCTGCGCTACCGCGAGGACAAGACGGCCGCGGAGGCCGACACGGTGGCGGCGGTCCTGGAGCTGCTGCGCTGACGCCGTCCGGCGTCGGCCCGTCAACCCCCGTCGCCCGCCCCGCGCCGGATGGGGCGCGGGGCGGGCGCCCCGTCGGAGTCGGCGGGTGTACGGGACCGGGGCCAGCGGCCCCGTGCGAGCCGCCGACCCCGGTCCCCTGCCGGAGCCGGGTCGTCCCGGCTCCGGCCGCCCCGGCCACGCGCGCCGGCTCCTCAGCAGCGCGCCGGCGCGTGTCCCCTGCCCGGGGCAGACCGCGGGCCTGTAGCGGGTCAGTAGTAGATGCGCGCCCCCACCGACCGGTGGTCGGAGTAGTCCATGTCCCGGTCGTCGTTCCCGGTCAGCTCCAGGTCCGCCGCGTCGCCCTCGTCGAAGGTCGGGACGACCGGGTGGCTCGTCCGCGGCGGCGCGCCGGCCGGGTTGCGGGCGAGGAGGAAGTCGACGCGGCGCGGACCGGTCGTGTGCAGCGTCCACTTGTCGGCCAGGCAGTCCGGGATCGAGCCGCCCGCGTCGGCGCAGCCGGCGTAGACGGCGTCGCGGAAGCGGTGCGCGCCACCGATGTCGCCGTTGGTCGCCCGGTACCAGGTGGTCCAGTTGTCCTGGCCGTTGGTGCCGCTGGCGGAGTGGTTGGTGTCACCGCCGGCGACGAAGACGTCCGCGACGCCGTAGCCGTCCTCGGTCAGCTCGTTGCTCAGCTCACCGGCGTTGGAGACGTTGCAGTACGTGCCGCCGTGCTCCTGCGTCGGCCAGTGGAAGGACGCCGCGGTGACCGTCTTGCCGGAGAGCTCGTCCGCCAGCAGGGCCTTGACGCCCTTGGTCCGCGGCTGGTCGTTGTTCACGCAGGTCTCGGAGCCGGCCGGGTACTCGCGCTGCGCCTGCCACCGGTTGTCCGGGGAGGCGGACAGCTTCAGCGACAGCCGGTCGGTGCGCCAGATGACGCCGTTGGTCTGCCGCACCTTCCCGGAGCAGCCGTTGTCGTACTCGGCGGGCTCGTTCTCCGCGAGGACACCGGCGTAAGTCTCGCCGAAGTGCTCCTCCATCCGCTGCAGCAGCAGGTCGAGCTGCTCGCGGTTGCTGATCTGCTGCACCAGATAGATGTCCGGCCGGTACTGCTGAAGGCGCATGTAGTACATGAGGTCGTGCCAGTCGCCGGGGCAGGACTCCGTCGTGGTCGGCAGGTTCTCCACGTTGGCGTCGTAGACCTGGAGGAACGACGGGTCGTTGTTCGGCACCGCCTCCGCGGCGCCCCGCGTGCCCGTGCCCGCGCCGCTGCCGTCCGCGGACCCCGAGGCGGGGGACGGAGAGGCGAGGACGAAGGGCGCCGCCAGTGCGGCGACGCCCAGGAGAGTTCGGTACTGCCACGAGTTCATCTGTCCCCCTGTGTTCCGGCGTTCCGATCGGTCACGGCAGGATCGCCCCGCGCGGCGCGCCGGCGGCGGGGATTGCACCAGAACGCAAACAAGCTGCGGCCCGCCCCGCGGCGCCGCACCCGGCGAATCCGCCGACGGGGCCCAGGTCACCGCCGGCTGATCACGTCTTGGTGCACTACTGACCAGTCACCCGTCCCGCCCGCCCCATGAGACGTAAGCTGCCGCTTCCGGACACGTGATACGGGGCAGGCAGGGCATGCAACTGGGGGACAACGGGGCGGAAGGGCCCGGGCGGCTGCTCGCCGGACGCTACCGGGTACTGGCGCAGCTCGGACGCGGCGGCATGGGCACCGTCTGGCGGGCCGTCGACGAGCGGCTGGGGCGCGAGGTCGCGGTCAAGGAGCTGCGCGCGTTCAGCGATGCGGACGCGCGCGACCTGGCCGAGATGCGACTGCGTACGGAGCGGGAGGCGCGCGCCGCGGCGCGCGTCCGGCATCCGGGCGTCGTCGCCGTGCACGACGTGACGGAGCACGAGGGCCGGCCCGTCATCGTGATGGAGCTGGTCGACGGGCCGTCGTTGGACGACGTGCTGCGCGAGCGCGGCGGGGTCACGCCCGCCGAGGCCGCGCAGATCGGGCTGAAGGTGGTCGACGCTCCCCCTACGCCCTGAGGGCGTGGGGGTACCCCCACGACGCCGCGCACCGCGCGGGGGTGCTGCACCGGGACGTGAAGCCGGGCAACATCCTGCTGGAGCGCGGCGGGCGGATCGTACTCACCGACTTCGGCATCGCCGCCATGGAGGAGCCGGCCGACGGCAACAGCACGCATCTGACGCGCAGCGGCGAGCTGGTCGGCTCCCTCGACTACCTGGCGCCGGAGCGGGCGCGCGGCGAGCAGCCCGGTCCGCCGTCCGACCTGTGGTCGCTGGGCGCGACGCTGTACGCGGCGGTGGAGGGCGTCTCGCCGTTCCGCCGTACGTCGACGTGGTCGACGATCACCGCGATCATCGTGGACCCGCTGCCGGAGCCGCACCGGGCCGGACCGCTCGCGCCCGTGCTGCGGGAGCTGATGGCCAAGGACCCGGCCGGGCGAGCCGACGTCGAACGGGCCCGCGCCCTGCTGGAGCCGATCGCCGTGACGGCGGGGCCGGCGGCGGCGCGGGGGCCGGACACGATGCGGCTGAGCCGGGCCCCGGCCGCGCCGCCGCCCGGCACGCCCGGCACGCCCGGCACGCCCGGTGCGTACGGGCCGGAAGGGCCCGGGGCGACGCCCGGGCCACCCCGCCCCGCAGGGGCAGTTCGGTCCGCCGCAGCTCGGTGCACCCGACGCGGAGTCGCGCACCGCCGAGCAGACGGCGCCGCGGCGGCGGCGGTCGGGGCGCCGGTGGATCCCGGTCGCCGCGACGGCGGTGGCGGTGCTGCTCGTCGGCGGCGGCGTGACGTTCGCCCTCGCGGGGGGCGACGACGGGAAGACCACCGCGAGCGAGGAGACGGAGGATCCGGCCGCGGAGTCCGCACCGCCGTCGCCCGGGAAGGCCGAGGGCAAGAAGCAGGACGACGGGGACGGCACGGCCGAGAAGGACCAAGGGGACCAGGACGCGGAGCACGAGCCGTCACCGGACGGCGGCGCCTCCCCCGCGGAGGAGGAGGGCGCTGCGGCGGGCGGCGCCGGCGGCGATACGGACGAGGCCGGCGAGGAAGACGGCTCCGGCTCGGACGGCGACGGCGGCGACAGCGGCAGCGGCGGCAGCAGCACCGGCGGGAGCGGCGCCGGTGACGACGGCGGGAGCACGTCGGACGGCGGCGGCACCGGCGGCGGCACGGACCCCGCGCCGTCGTGCACGCCGATCGGCGGCGGGAAGTACAACTGCCAGGTGTGGCGCACCGCCTCGTCGTACGACTCGGCGCACCGGCAGGTCGGCACGCTCTACGCCGGCACCAACTACTTCTACTGCCAGCAGAAGACGTCCTACCGCGAGACGTCCGGCGAGTGGACGAACGTGTGGTGGGGCAGGACGGACGACGACAACGGCAACGTCGACGTCTGGGTCAGCGTCGTCTACATCAAGGGGGGCGCCAACGACGCCCCCGTGCCCGGCCTGCCGGTCTGCTGAGATGATCGTCGCGTGACCGACCTGAACGCCGCCGCCGTCCGTGAGTGGCTCGGCCTCGACGCCACGTACGCCCCGTGGACCGACGCCCTCGAAGCCGCCCACCCCGCGCCGCCGCCCGCCGCCGCGCCCCGGGGCGCGGAGCTGACCGCGCTGCTGCGCGCCGTCGGCGTCCCGGAGCGTGAGGACGGCGAGCTGGCCGCCGCGCTGGCGGAGCTGACCGCGGACGGCTCGCCGTACGGGTGGCTGCTGGACCGTGCCGTCGCCGCGCTGACCGCCGACCTGGGGTCGGTCGGCGACGACCGGGGCGGCCCGGGGAGCGGGCCGACGCTGCCGACGGCGCTGGGCGCGCCGGGGCGCTGGTTCCACGCCGCGGTGTTCCTCGCCGCCGTGCCGGCGGTACGGGCGTACCACGCGCGCCTCGACGTGCCGGACGACGTGTCCTGGGCGACGCTCGCCGACCTGGGCAACAAGGTGGGCGTCCACCGCCGCCTGCACGGCGCCGGCGGCATGACCAACCAGCGGTGGATGACGCTGCCGTACGGCGGCATCCTGTACCGGCTCGGCCGGCTGCAGTTCAACCTCGACCGGGATCCGGACGCCGGCCGCGGGCTGGAGGTGCACATCCCGGAGGCCGGCCCGCTGACCCCGCGGGAGTGCGAGGAGTCGTACGCGCGGGCCGCGGAGTTCTTCCCGCACCGCTTCCGGGCGTTCCTCGGCGCCGCCGCGGCGGGCGGCGAGCTGCGGGTGAACTGCGCGTCGTGGCTGCTGGACCCGCAGCTCGGCGAGTACCTGCCGGACGGGAGCAACATCATGCGCTTCCAGCGCCGGTTCACGCTCGATCCGGGAGAGGCGGAGCACGTGCCGGAGCCGGACGAGCACGGGCTGGCGACGCCCGACCGCGGCATCGTGGAGTTCGTGTTCCGGCGGGTGGTGCGTACGCCCGCGGACGTCGCCGCGCTGCCGGTGCGTACGACGCTGGAGCGGGCGGTCGTGTCGCACCTCGCCGCGGGCCGGCACTGGGGCGCGCCGCGCGGGTCGTTCACGCTCCCGGTCCCCGGCTGAGCAGCCCCACAGCAGCCGACGGCACAGCCGCACGGCGCAGCGCCACGGCCGCGCGTCAGAACGCCCCGTGCCGCCCCTCCCCCGCGGCGAAGCGCCCGGCGCCGGCCCGCGCCTCTTCCAGCGCCGCGGAGCCGCGCCGCAGTTCGGCCGCCATCGCCTCCGCCTCCGGCAGGCCGTGCTGCTCCAGCACCGAGGCGCGGTCGGCGCGCAGGCAGGTCTGCGGGAAACGGGCGATGTCCGCGGCCAGTTCTTCCGCCGAGGCGCGCGCCCGGCCGGGCGGCACGAGGCGGTCGGCGAGGCCCATCCCGTACGCCTCGCGGGCCGGGACGGGGCGGCCGGTGAGGATGAGGTCGAGGGCGCGGCCGGTGCCGATCAGGCGGGGCAGCCGGACGGTGCCGCCGTCGATCAGCGGCACGCCCCAGCGGCGGCAGAAGACGCCGAAGACCGCGTCCTCGTCGGCGACCCGCAGGTCGCACCAGAGCGCCAGCTCCAGCCCGCCGGCGACGGCGTGGCCGCTGACGGCGGCGATGACGGGCTTGGTCAGACGCATCCGGGTGGGGCCCATCGGGCCGTCGCCGTCGGGCGCGACGCGGTTGCCGCCGGGGGTCCCGATCGCCTTGAGGTCGGCGCCCGCGCAGAACGTGCCGCCCTCGCCCCACAGCACGGCCACGCGGGCGTCGGGGTCGGCCTCGAAGGCCCGGAAGGCGGCGGCGAGTCCGGCGGCGGTGGGGCCGTCGACGGCGTTGCGGACCTCGGGGCAGGCGAGGACGACGGTGGTCACGGGGCCGGTGCGCTCGGTGCGTACGTGTCCGCTCATGACCGGACGTTACCAGCGCGTAGCGCCGCCCTGGTACGGGCCGTTGACGCGCCGCCGTGCGCCCGGCCCGTACGGTACGGACCGGCGCCGCCGCTCAGGCCGGCCGGCCCGCGACGAGGTCGAGCGGTCCCGCGCCCTCCGCGAGCGCGCTGAGGCCGGCGCGGGCGAGGGCGGCGCCGCGGGGCGAGAGCAGGCCGTCGAGTTCGTCGGGGCCGGCCAGCCGCCAGTCGACGATCTCGGTGCCGTCGACGCGGACGCCGGCGAGGTCGGCGGTGCCCAGCACCCCGCCGTCGTAGAGGTACAGCACGAGCGCGGGCACCGGCCGGCGCACGGCGAAGTCGACGGCGAGCAGCCGGCCGAGCGGCCGGTCGAGCCCGGTCTCCTCGCGCAACTCCCGCCGGGCCGCCGGCCGCGGGGTCTCGCCCAGGTCGCTGTCCACGCCGCCGCCCGGCAGCTGCCAGCGGCCGTCGTCGCGGTATCCGGCGCGTACGACCAGCACCCGGCCGGAGCCGTCGCGCACGAGCGCGCCGGCGCCGACGAGCACGCGCGGGCGCACGGCGAGGTACGAGGAGGGGTCCAGCGCGGCGGCGTGCTCCAACTCGGCGCGGCGCCCCGCGGGGAGCGCGGCCGACGAACCGGGCTGCGGCTCGCCGCCGACGAGGTGGGCGACGGCGCCGGTGTCCCAGGCGTCGAGCGCCGCGCGCAGCCGGCGTGCCGCGGGCGTGGGCAGGGCGGCGAGGGCGGCGTCGCGGTCCAGCCAGCGGACGGCCCTGCCGTCGCCCGGGGCGCCGGCGCCGGCGGTCGCGGCACTCCGGACGGCGGACGGCGCGGTGGCGGCGTAGAGGTGTACGAGGCCGGAGGGGGCGCCGGCGGCGGGCGGGACGGAGTCCACGGCGAGGAGCCGGCCGGCGGGCAGGTCGGCGTCGAGCACGGCGCGCAGCACACGGGTCAGCGCCTCCTCCGGGGTCTCGCGGCCGGAGACGGCGGCGCCGGGCAGGAGGGGCGTGGCCGGGTCCGCGCCCGGCTCGGCGGGCAGCAGGACGAGCACCCGGCCGGCGGGGTCCTGCACCACCGCGGTCGCGGTCACCGCGGGCCCGTGCGCCGCGTCGCCGTGCGGGGGCGGGCTGTCCTGTTCTGCGGTGGTGCCGGCGGTCGTGAGCATGGGCGGCTCCTCGGATCGGGGCGGGCGGCGGAACGGCGGCGGCGGAAGGCGGGCGACCCTGGACAGGCGGCGTCAGCCGGGGCCGGCCGCGTGGGTCAGTGTCTCCCAGGCGACGAACAGATC
Source organism: Streptomyces sp. CNX435 (assembly GCF_059570575.1). Taxonomy (NCBI): domain Bacteria; kingdom Bacillati; phylum Actinomycetota; class Actinomycetes; order Kitasatosporales; family Streptomycetaceae; genus Streptomyces; species Streptomyces sp. CNX435. Next base: position 171,049 of record NZ_JCANTA010000003.1, read on the forward strand.
GTCCGTGCCCGCGGGCCGCTGGCGCGTCACCGGCTTCGTGGTCTACGGCAGGCCGGTCCCGGGCCGGTCGCGGTGGTGGTGCGGCGCCACCTCCGGGTCCGGGCCCGTGGTGCGCTCCACGCGGCCCCCGCACAGCGATGCGGGCACCCGCTCGCCGAGCCGGTGGCGGGCGTGCAGGTCCAGCGCGGCGGTCCGCCACCGTCAGCCTCGAACGCCCGCTGTCCGTACCGCGTCCAGAGCGGGGCCGAACGGGGGCCGCCGCCGGGCCCCGTTCGGCCCGCGGCGGGGCGCGGCCCGCCGTGCGGGCCCGCTTCACCGCAGGTAGTTGTAGACCGTCGCGCGCGACACGCCCAGCAGTTCGGTGACCAGCCGGACCGCGTTCTTGACCTCTAGCAGGCCGCGGTCGCGCAGGTCGCGGACCAGCTCGCGGCGGTCGGCGGAGCCCAGCGCCCGCGGCGTCTGCCCGCGCACGGCGGCGAACTCCTCCACCGCCGCGCGCAGTTCGCCGGCTGTACGCGCCCGCAGGGTCTCGGTCAGCGGCAGTCCGGGGTCGTCGACAGCGGTCAGCGTCTGGAGGGTGCGGGCGGCGCGGTCGAGGACGGAGACGTCGAGGTTGAGGCAGAGGGCGGCGACGTATGCGCCGGCCGAGTTCCGGATGCCGATCGACGTGCTCTTCGCGGGGCGGCCGTCGGGGAAGCGGTTCGGGTAGTTCTGGATGACCTCGGGGTAGTCCGGGTCCTCGATGCGGGCGAGGCCCAGTTCGGTGGCGGGGTCGCCGGGGGCGCGGCCGGAGAGGGGGTTCTCGATCGTACGGACCGCGTGCCGCGGGTCGCGCAGGTCGTGCAGGACGACCTCGCAGACGCCGGGGAACATCCGGCCGAGGGCGGTGACGATCTTCTCGGCCTCGCGCAGCAGCAGTTCGTCCTCGGCGCTCATGCCCCGCCTCCGAAGCCCTCGGCCGCCCCGCCCTCGAACGCCCCGCCCCCGAACACCTCGGCCAGCACCGGCGCCGCCTTCAGCCCGGTGCCGGTGAGCAGCACGGCCGTGGTCTCTCCGGGCCGGACGGCGCCGCGGGCGCGGAAGACGTCGACGGCCGCGGCGGCGGTGGCGCTGGTCGGCTCGGCGTAGAGCCCGAGGGCGGCGAGGCCGGCGACGGCGGCGCGGATGCCGTCCTCGCCGATCGCCGCCATGTCGCCGCCGGAGCGGCGCACGGCGCGCAGCACCTCCGGCAGCCGGACGGGCTCGCGGATGGCGGTGCCCTCGGCGATGGTGGGCGCGAAGTCGGTGGGTACGGGCCCGTCGGCGCCGGCCCGGAAGCTCGCGTGGACCGGGGCGCAGTTGGCGGGCTGGGCGGCGAGGATCCGGGGGCGGCGGCGGATCTGGCCGGCGGCGAGGAGTTCGCCGAAGCCGGCGTCGAGGCCGAGGACGGTGCTGCCGGCGCCGGCGACGGTGACGACGCAGTCGGGCGCGGCGAAGCCGAGGTCCTCCCACAGTTCGTAGGCGAGGGTCTTGGTGCCCTGGAGGAAGAGCGGGTGCCAGTTGTGTCCGGCGTACGGGACGTCGGCGGACCGGCGCACGGCCTCCGCGGCGGTGGCGTCCCGGCCGCCGGGCACCAGCTCGACCTCGGCGCCGTACGCGCGGGCCTGCAGCACCTTCGCCGGGGAGGTGCCCTCGGGGGCGAGGATGCGGGCCCGGATGCCGGCGGCGGCGCAGTAGGCGGAGACGGCGGCGCCGCCGTTGCCGGAGCTGTCCTCGATGACCTCGCGAACGCCGTGGTGGGCGAGTGCGGAGATCATCACGGTGGCGCCGCGGTCCTTGAAGCTGCCCGTGGGGCCGAACCACTCCGGCTTGAAGAGCACGTCCGTGCCGTTCCAGCTGCGGGCGAGCAGGGGGGTGCGGCCCTCGCCGAGGGAGACGGGCGCGTCGATACCGAAGGGCAGGGCGGCGCGGTAGCGCCACAGGGATCGCTCGCCGGTCTCGATGTCGTCCCTGCCGATCCCGGGCACGCCGGCGACCTGCAGCGGGGTGCCGTCGTCGGCTCGCCAGCGGAGGGGGTCGCAGGGGTACGTACGGCCGGTTCGCTCGTCTACCAGATGAGTCATAGTGTCCAACTCTAGACGATCCGTCTAAGGCGTCCGTCCGCCGGGCCGGCCGATCCGGGAAGGACCGGCACGCCCCGGTGACGGCACCCGCCGCGGTCACGACAATGGGCCGGGTCGTGACGCCCATCCGTCCGGGAGGCACCTGTGCGGCCCAGCCCCACCGTTCCCCTCGCCCTCGCCGCGGTCCTCGCCACCGCCGTGGCCGCCGCACCGCCGACGGCCGCCCGGCCGGACGTCCCCGCGCCGCCGAAGTCGCCGGTGGCGACCGGCTACGGCGGCGCCGTGGCCAGCGTCGACCCCGACGCCACCGCCGCCGGCATCGAGGTGCTGCGCGACGGCGGCAACGCGGTCGACGCCGCGGTCGCCACGGCCGCGGCGCTCGGCGTCACCGAGCCGTACTCGTCGGGCATCGGGGGCGGCGGCTACTTCGTGTACTACGACGCGGAGAGCGGCCGGGTCGCCACCCTCGACGGCCGCGAGACCGCCCCGCGCACCGCGGACGAAGACCTCTTCGTCGAGGACGGCGAGGCCGTCCCGTTCGACCAGGCGGTGACCAGCGGCCTGTCCGTCGGCGTGCCCGGCACGCCCGCGACCTGGGAGCAGGCGCTGCGGGAGTGGGGCACCTCCTCGCTCGGCGAGACGCTGGCGCCGGCGACGCGGCTGGCGGCGGAGGGCTTCACGGTCGACGAGACGTTCCGCGCGCAGACCGCGGCCAACGAGGCGCGCTTCCGCGACTTCCCCGCCACCCGGGAGCTGTTCCTGCCGGGCGGCGAGCTGCCCGAGGTGGGCAGCACGCTCCGCAACCCCGACCTGGCCGGCACCTACGCGCAGCTGGCCGACGACGGCGTCCGGGCGATGTACCGCGGCGACCTGGGCGCGGCCGTGTCGGAGACCGTGCGCCGCCCGCCCGTCGACCCGGCCGCCGACCGGGTCGTACGCGCCGGCGACCTGCGCCCTGCCGACCTGCGCGCGTACCGCGTCGCGCCGCAGCAGCCGACCCACGTCGGCTACCGCGGGCTCGACGTCTACGGCATGGCGCCGTCGTCGTCCGGCGGCACCACCGTCGGCGAGGCGCTGAACATCCTGGAGGGCACCGACCTCGGCGAGCTGTCCCAGGCTCAGTACCTCCACCGCTTCCTGGAGGCGTCCCGCGTCTCCTTCGCCGACCGCGGTCGCTGGGTGGGCGACCCGCGCTTCTCGAAGGTGCCGACGCGGGAGCTGCTCTCCCAGTCGTACGCGGACTCCCGCGCCTGCCTCATCTCCCCCGACGCGGTGCTCACCAGCCCGCTCGCCCCGGGCGACCCGCGCCACCCGGACGCCGGCTGCGAGGCGGAGCGCGTGCCGGAGGGGACGTCGTACGAGGGGCCGAGCACCACGCACCTGACGACCGCCGACAAGTGGGGGAACGTCGTCGCGTACACCCTCTCGATCGAGCAGACCGGCGGCAGCGGCATCACCGTGCCCGGCCGCGGCTTCCTGCTCAACAACGAGCTGACGGACTTCTCCTTCACCCCGTCCGTGCCCGGCGTGCCCGACCCGAACCTGCCGGGGCCGGGCAAGCGGCCCCGGTCCTCGATGTCGCCGACGATCGTCCTCGACGACGGCGAGCCGCTGCTGGCGACGGGCTCGCCGGGCGGCTCGACCATCATCACCACCGTGCTGCAGGTGCTGACCGGGCGCCTGGACCGCGGGCTGAGCCTGCCGGAGGCCATCGCGGCGCCGCGGGCGAGCCAGCGCAACACCGCCTCGACGTCGGCGGAGCCGGCGTTCCTCGACCTGCCGGAGAGCGCGGAACTCACGGCGCTGGGGCACGACTTCGTCGACGGCGGCGAGATCGGCGCGGCGACCGGCGTGGAGCGGCTGCCCGACGGACGCTGGGTCGCGGCGGCGGAGCCGGAGCGCCGCGGCGGGGGCGCGGCGGCGGTGGTGCGGCCGGCCGGGCAGGGCTGAATCAGGGACCGGATCCGGCAGCCCGCCGGGGCGAACAACCCGTTCGTGGCCTGGCAGACGCTGAGCCACGCGGAGAACCCGGCCTGACGTCCCACCGGCCCGCCCGCGCGGACAGCGCGGGCGGGCCGGGAGGGATCCGCGTCAGCTGATGCGGTGCGAGCGGAAGAACCAGGCCTGCTTCTCCAGGTCCTGCGTCGCGGTGATGAACAGGTCCTGGGTGACCAGGTCGGTGTCGTCGGTGTCCGTCACCCGCTGCCGCATGCGCGCGGACACCTTCTCCAGGATGTCGGTGACGTCGTCGATCACCTTCTGGTCGGAGATCTTCCCCGGGCCGATGTCGGGCAGCGGGCTGCCCGTGGCGATGGTCTTCGCCCGGCCGTCCGGGCTCACACCCAGGGCCGCGGCCCGCTCGGCGACGGTGTCGGCGTGCCCCCGGGACAGCTCGACCACCTCGTCGAGCTGCAGGTGCAGCTCGCGGAAGAGGGGCCCGGTCAGGTTCCAGTGCGCCTGCTTGGCCTGCAGGGACAGATCCAGCAGATCGACCAGCGCGCCCTGCAGCGCCTCGCCGGTGACGTCCAGGGCCTTCTTGTCGAGGATCGTGGTCATGTGTGGGCGCCTCCTTGCTCCGTACTTTATGGATCCCATCCTACCTTAGACTTTGTCTAATATCTTGTCGGGCTACGCCGTTCGGGGCGCGGGGTACGCCCTCTTGTCCATCGGCATGCGCACTTCTATCGTTCGCTCAGGTCTCGGCGCACGGAAAGTGACTCAGCCATGTCAGAGCGCACAGGGCGCGGACGGCACCGCCGCTACCGCCCCGGCCCGGTGTCGCGGGCCTCCCTCACCGTCACCGCGAGCGGCGCGGGTCTCGCGCTGCCCCTGGTCGCCGGCGCCGCCACGCCGGCCGCGGGCGCGCCCGCGGACTCCGTACACAGCCCGGCCGAGGGCCGGGCGCAGGAGGGCCGGACGGCGCCGTCCGACGGTGCGATATCCGACCGCGCCGATACGGAGACCGCCGCCGGCGGCAGCGCCGCCGCGCCGCAGGGCGGCCGGGCCGGCACCGTCGGCGAGAAGCCCGCGCACCACGAGGTGGCCGCCGGGGAGACCCTCTCCGGCATCGCCGGTCAGCACCGCATACGCGGCGGCTGGCCCGCCCTGTACGAGCGCAACCGCGGCGTCGTCGGCCCCGACCCCGACCTCATACTCCCCGGCCAGCGCCTCACCCTCCGCGGCGGCGCGGCGGCGCCGCCCCGGCCCCGCGGCGACTCCCCCGCGGCCGGGGCGAAGAGGCCCCGGACCGACGAGGCGAAGCCGACGGCTGACGGCAACGCCACGTCGGGTACGTCGAAGCCCGAGCAGGCCAAGCAGCGCAAGGCCAAGCCGCAGAAGACCACGCCGGAGCGCACGAAGCCGGCCGCGAAGAAGCGCACCCCCGCGCCCCAGGCCGAGTCGAAGCCCAGGCCGAAGCCGAAGGCCGAGCCCAAGGACTCCCCCGACTACACCTCGCCGCTCGCCGGCGCCGCCATCGGCACCGCGTACGGCGTCAGCGGCAGCAGCTGGTCCAGCGGCTACCACACCGGGGTCGACTTCCCCGTCTCCGTCGGCACCGGCGTGCGCTCCGTCGCCGACGGCGAGGTCGTCAGCGCCGGCTGGGCGGGCGCGTACGGCTACGAGGTGGTGATCCGGCACCGCGACGGCCGCTACAGCCAGTACGCACATCTCTCCGCGATCACCGTGAGCGCCGGCCGGCCGGTCAACGCCGGGCAGCGCGTCGGCCGCTCCGGATCCACCGGGAACTCCACCGGTCCGCATCTGCACTTCGAGGTCCGCACCGGGCCGGGCTACGGGTCCGACGTCGACCCGTTGCGCTATCTGCGCTCGCACGGGGTGCGCATCTAGCCCACACGCGCACCGCGCTGACCTGCGACTTGACGATTCGTCACGAGACTTCATGTGCGAACGCTTGACCGTGCCGCGCCCCAGGTGCTTAAACGTATCATCATGCCGAAGAAGACACGTCCCACGGTCCGCGACGTCGCCGCCCTCGCCGGGGTGTCCGTCGCGACGGTGAGCTATGTGGTCAACGGGCGGGACAACCGGATCGGCGCGGACACCCGGGAACGGGTGCTGGCCGCCGTCCGGGACCTCGGCTACGCGCCGAACAGCTCCGCGCGCGGACTGCGCAAGCGCCGCACCGAGCGGGTCTGCCTGGTGATCGGCTCGCTGGGCAGCCCCGTGCAGGAGCAGCTGGTACGCGAACTGCACGCGGCGGCCGACGACGACGGCTACGGCGTCCTCACGCTCATCGTGGACTCCCCGGCGCACGCCGCGCACGCCACCAGGCTGCTCCGCCAGGGCCTGGCCGACGGCGCCGTCTTCTTCGACTCCGCGCGGCACTTCGGCGACCTCGGCGAGCTGGCCCGCGGGCGGCTGGCGATGGTCGTCGTCGACAACTCCGTGGCGCCCGACGGCTTCGACGCGGTCCGCACCCCTGAGTACGAGGCGTGCGGCGAGGCGCTGGACCACCTGCTGGCCGCGGGCCGCCGGCGCGTCGCGTTCCTCGGCCACCGGCACGACCTGGAGCTGGGCGACCGCTCCGCGCGGCTGACGGCGTACCGGGACGCGCTGCGGCGGCACGGCCTCAAGCCGGACGACCGGTTCGTCCGCGCCGGCGCCGACAGCCGCGTCGAGGGCTACCGCGCCACCACCACGCTGATGACCCTGTCCGACCCGCCGGACGCGCTGTTCGTGGCCTCCGACCGGGCGGCCATCAGCGCGATATGGGCCGTCCGCGACACCGGCCGCACGGTGCCGGACGACGTGGCGGTCCTCGGCGTCGGCAACCTGGAGGAGGGCTCGGTGATCCGCCCCGCGCTGAGCACGGTGGGGCAGCGGCACGTCGACTTCAGCCGCGTCGCCCGGCTGCTGTTCGAACGGCTGGCGGCGGCGGAGCCGCCGGCCGCCCGCGAGATCGTCCTGCCCTGGTCCTTCATACCCAGGGAGTCGACGTGAACGAGCGCGTGATCGACGAGCGCGTGACCAACCGAAAGCACGGCGAGAGGAGCACCCGCATGTCAACAAGGCCAGCCATCAACGGTCAGTGGATGACCCGGCGCAGGATGCTGGGCGTCGCCGGCGGTATCGCCGCGGCGTTCCCCCTGGCAGCCTGCGGCTCGGGCGCGCCCGAGGCCGAGTCCGGCGGCGACGGCGGGGGCGGCACGTTCCGCGCCTACTGGAACAACGCGCACGAGTACGAGGCGTACAAGGACGTCGTCGCGCAGTTCGAGAAGGACCACGGGGTCACCGTGGAGCTGCAGAAGTTCCTGTGGGAGGACCTGCGCACCAAGCTCGTCTCCGACTTCCAGTCCGGGAACGTGCCGGACGTGGTGGAGGAGCCGGGGAGCTGGGTGCAGGAGTTCGCGCTCAGCGGGGACGCGCTGTCACTGCAGAAGTACCTCGGCAAGGACGGCACGAAGATCGGCTTCCCGGACGACTGGCTGGAGGTCGCCGTCGCCGACAACACCCACGACGGCCAGGTGTACGGCATCCAGATGCACTACACCTGCACGCTGCTGTTCTACAACCGCAAGATGCTCGACGACGCGGGCATCGAACCGCCCACCACCTGGGACGACTTCCTCGCCGCGGCCCGCGAGCTGACCTCCGGCGACGTCAGCGGCACCGTGCTCAACGACGGGCTCAGCTACTCCTACCCGTGGATGCTGCAGAACGGCGTGCACGAGTACGACGCGGACAGCGGCGAGCTGCTGCAGCCGCGCGCCGCCGCCATGGAGGCGATGCAGTTCCAGCGGGACCTGGTGCACAAGCACAAGGTCTCCCCCAAGCCGACGACCGCCCTCGACGTGACCCGCTCGGCGAAGTTCTTCGCCGCCGGGCGCACCGCCATGATCCTCACCGGCCCCTGGGACATCCCGATCATCAAGGAGTCCAACCCCGACCTGGACTACGGGATCGCGCAGGCGCTGACGGGCGAGCGGCAGTCGACGATCGCCGGCGGCACCACCCTGTTCATCCCCGCGAAGGCCAAACGCCCCGACCTGTCCTGGGACTTCATCAAGCGGATCACGGCGCTGAAGACGGAGACCGCGGCGACCGAGGAATCCAGCATGCTGATGCCGCGCAAGTCCTGGGCGAAGGAATCGGTCGTCCAGGAGAACCCGGACGTCAAGCCCTTCACGGAGGGGCTGCCGTACGCCGAGGAGTTCCGCACCGGCGTCTACACCACCGGCAAGGCGGGCGAGCTGGAGGACATCTACAAGACGCTCTACGAGAGCATGCTGATCGAGGGCGCCGACGCCGAGGAGGCGTTCGCCACGTACGACGACGCGGCCAAGAACATCCTCAAGGGCTAAGCGCACATGGCAACGCCGGCAGAACTCACGAAGCGCACGGAGCCCATGGAGCTGCCGAAGCGCACCAAGCGCTCCAAGCGCTCACCGATCGCCCGGCGCCAGGCGCGGACCGCGTATCTGTTCCTGACGCCGGCGATCATCTTCTTCGGGATTTTCTTCTACTACCCGATCGCCGACATCCTCAACACCAGCATGCTGACGGGCCAGCGGACGGACGAGTTCGCCGGGATCGACAACTACACCAACGCCTTCGAGGATCCGCAGGCGCGCAACGCCTTCAAGGTCACGCTCCAGTTCGCCGTCGGCACGACGATCGGCGCCATCGTGCTCGGCATGGGCCTGGCGGTGCTCATCAACCAGCGGCTGCGCGGCAGCCTGGCGTTCAAGCTCGCGCTGCTGGTGCCGTACCTCACCTCGATCGCCGTGGTGGGCCTCATGTGGCGCAACATCCTCGACCCCGAACTCGGCATCCTCAACCGGATCCTGTCGGACCTCGGCCTGCCCACCCAGGAGTGGCTGAACACCCACCCGGTGGCCACCATCGTCGCGGTGACGCTCTGGATGACCACGGGCCACACGATGATCCTCTTCCTGGCCGGGCTGCAGGGCATCCCCGACGTGTACTACGAGGCCGCCAAGGTCGACGGCGCCAACCGCTGGCAGCAGTTCCGGCGGATCACGGTGCCGCTGCTCACCCCGACCACGCTCTTCGTCTCCGTGATGGCCGTGATCACCGGACTGCAGGCGTTCGGGCAGGCGTACATCATCACCCGCGGCGGCCCCGGAGAGGCGTCCGACCTGTTCGTCTTCCACGTCTACGAGTTGGCGTTCCGCTCTCGCGACTTCGGCTACGCGTCCGCGCTCTCGGTGCTCCTGCTGTTCGTCATCGTGGCGTTCACGCTGCTGCAGCTGCGCATCGGCCGGAAGCGGGAGGTGCAGTACTGATGACCGCCAGGACGTCCAAGGCGATCGCCTACCTGCTGCTCACCATCGCCAGCCTGATCACCATCGTGCCGCTGGTCTACATGGTCTCGCTGTCGCTGCAGACCGAGACGGAGATGCTGTCCGCGGAGTCGGTGCTGTGGCCGGACTCGCCGCAGTGGGGCAACTACAGCACGCTGTTCGAGGAGGCGCCGTTCGGCAACTTCATCATCAACAGCCTGGTGGTGGCGGGCGCGATCGCGGTCTCCCACCTGATCTTCGACCCGCTGGTGGGCTACGTGTTCGCGAAGTTCGACTTCCCGTTCAAGAACACGCTGTTCATCGCCATCCTCGCCACCCTGATGATCCCGCTCTTCGTCCGCATGATCCCGCTGTACGTGATGATGTCGGACCTCGGCTGGCTGGACAGCTACCAGGGGCTCATCGTGCCGTTCCTGATGGACGGCTTCGGCATCTTCCTCATGCGGCAGTTCATCCAGCCGATCCCGGACGACCTCATCCACGCCGCCCGGGTGGACGGCGCGAACGAGTTCACCATCTACTGGCGGATCATCCTGCCGCAGTGCAAGCCCGCGCTGGCCGTGCTGGGGCTGTTCACCTTCGTCTTCCAGTGGAACGAGTTCCTCTGGCCGCTGGTGGCGACGACCTCGGAGAAGATGCGCACGATCCCGGTGGGGCTCACCCAGTTCAGCCAGGAGCAGTTCCAGCTGTGGCACCTCACCGCCGCCGGTTCGGTCATCATGTTCGTGCCGACGGCCCTGCTGCTGATCTTCAGCCAGCGCTACTTCGTCCGCGGCATCACCCTGACCGGCCTGAAATGACCCCCCACCCCACCGCCCTGGAAAGGACCCCGATGCCCGACCGGCGTCCCCATGTCATCGTCGTGTTCACCGACCAGCAGCGCTGGGACACGACGGGCGCGGGCGGCAACCCGCTCGGCCTGACGCCCGCGTTCGACCGGATGGCCCGCTCGGGCACGTACGCGTCGACGGCGATCACCCCGCAGCCCGTCTGCGCGCCGGCCCGGGCGGCGCTGCAGACGGGCCGGTGGCCCACCGACACCGGCTGCTTCCGCAACGGCATCACGCTGCCGCGCGACGCCCGCACGCTCGCGCACCACTTCGGCGACGCGGGCTACACCACCGGGTACATCGGCAAGTGGCACCTGGCCGCGGAGGACCCGGTGCCGCCGGAGGACCGGGGCGGCTACCAGCACTGGCTGGCCGCCAACGTCCTGGAGTTCACCTCCGACGCGTACCGCACGGTCATGTACGACGAGGACGGCGACCCGGTGCGGCTGCCCGGCTACCGCTCCGACGCGCTGTTCGACGCGGCGATCCGGTTCGCCGCCGACCACCACGAGGAGCCGTTCTTCCTCTTCCTCTCCCTCATCGAGCCGCACCACCAGAACGAGGTCGACGACTACCCCGCCCCCGACGGCTACGAGGAGCGCTACACCGGCCGCTGGATGCCGCCGGACCTGGCCGCGCTGTCCGCGGAGGGCGGCACGGCGCACCGGCACATCGCCGGTTACTGCGGCCAGGTCCGGCGCGTCGACGAGGGGCTGGGCCGGCTGCTGGACGCGCTGCGCAGCATGGACCTGCTCGACGACACGATCGTGGCGTTCACCTCCGATCACGGCAGCCACTTCCGTACCCGCAACTTCGAGTACAAACGCTCCTGCCACGACGGTTCGATCCGGGTGCCGCTGGCCCTGCGCGGCCCCGGCTTCGACGGCGGCCGGGTGCTCGACGCCCCCGTCAGCACCCTGGACCTGCCGCCGACCCTCCTGGACGCCGCGGGCCTCGACGTCCCGGAGGAGATGCACGGACGCTCATTCCTGCCGCTGGTCCGCGACTCGAACGCCGACTGGCCGGAGGACGTCTTCGTCCAGGTCAGCGAGTCCGAGTGCGGACGGGCGCTGCGCACCTCACGGTGGAAGTACTACGTCGTCGACCCCGCGGCCGACGGCTGGCGCACCTGCTCCGGCAGCAGGTACGTCGAGACGGCGCTGTACGACCTGGCCCACGACCCGTACGAGCTCGACAACCTTGTCGGGCTCACCTCGCACCGCGCGCTCGCCGACGGGCTGCGCGCCCGGCTGCTGGCGCGGATCACCGCGGCGGGCGAGCCGGAGCCGGTGATCGAGGCGGCGGAAGAGCGCCGCGCGACGCAGCGCCGGGTCGATCCCACCGTGCACGGATTCAAGCTGGACGGCATGCGCTTCGGGCACCAGCGCAAGCACCCCTGAACCCCGGTGGGGCGAGCCCATGGCGGCCGCTCAGGCGGCCGCCATGGGCGGGCAGATGCAGCGGACACGACCGCAGCGCGGGCACACGGGCACCGACGCGGTGGCGCGCTGCGTGGGGGGTTTCTGACTGGTCATCTCGGATCCTCCGCCCGGCTGTGAGAACGTGATCTCCTAGTCGTTAGACGCAGCGGGGAGCAATCAGGTTTATGGGCAGCCGCGCCTGGGACGAACGCTATGCCGCGAAGGGCCTGTTTTGGGACGGTGAGCCGTACCGCCGGGTAGCCCGCGAAGTGGCGCAGATCACCCCGCGGCCCCCCCGGTGACCGGCCGTTGTTGACTTGAACTTTTCTTCAAGTTGCACGGTGGGCCACATGACCACGACAGCCTCAGCAACGCAGCGGCCGCCCGCGGGATACCACGATCTGCCGCGGCTCATGGCACTGATGACCGGCGACGAGAAGCACGGCCCCGCCGCCACCTCCACCCTCGACGCCCTGTGGGTCCTCTACGATCGCGTGCTGCGGGTGACCCCCGAGACCGCCGAGGCCCCCGACCGGGACCGGTTCCTGCTGTCCAAGGGCCACGGCCCGATGGCGTACTACGCCGTGCTCGCCGCCAAGGGCTTCCTGCCCGTCGACTGGCTGCCCGGCTTCGGCTCGTACGACTCGCCCCTCGGCCACCACCCCGACCGCACGCTGCTGCCCGGCGTCGAGATCGGCAGCGGCTCGCTGGGCCACGGCCTGCCGCTGGCCGTCGGCACCGCGCTGGGGCTGCGCGCCCGGGGGCTGTACGGCCGGCCGAGCCAAGACCCGCGCGTGTGGGTGCTCGTCGGCGACGCGGAGCTGGACGAGGGCAGCAACCACGAGGCCCTCGCCTACGCGGGCGCCGCGGGCCTGGACCCGCTGCACACCCTCGTCATCGACAACGCCTCCGCGACCTACGCGCTCCCCGGCCGCATCGCCGCCCGCTTCGAGGCCGCCGGCTGGTCCACCGCCACCGTCGACGGCCGCGACCACGAGGAGCTGTACGCCGCTTTCACCGCCCCGCACCCCGGGCGGGCCCGCGCGGTCGTCGCCCGCGTCGAGCCCGCGTACGCCTGACCGCCCCGCCACCACCGCTTGGAAAGGACTCCCGACCATGGACACGATGCGCGAGCGCTTCGCCTCCGTCACCTCCCGGCTGCTGGACGAGGACCCCCGGCTGGCCGTCGTGCTCGCCGAGATCGGCACCGACGGCTTCGCCGCCGCGGGCCGGCGGCACCCGGACCGCGTGATCAACGTCGGCATCCGCGAGCAGTTGCTCGTCGGCGTCGGCGGCGGGCTCGCCCTGGCCGGGATGCGCCCGGTCCTGCACACCTTCGCCAGCTTCCTCGTGGAGCGCCCCTTCGAGCAGGTCAAGCTCGACCTCGGGCACCAGGACGCGGGCGCGGTGCTGGTCAGCGCCTACGGCTCGTACGACTGGCCGGCCGGCGGCTACACGCACATGGCGCCCGGGGACGTGGCGCTGCTGGACACCCTCGACGGCTGGACGGTGCACGTGCCCGGCCACCCGGACGAGGCCGGGACGCTGCTGCGGCACGCGGTCGCCGCGGGCGACGACAAGGTATACGTACGGCTGTCCGAGCAGACGAACGCCGCGGGCCGGCCCGTCACCGGCGCGGGGTTTCTGACCGTGCGCGAGGGCCGCGGGGGCGTGGTCGTGGCGGTCGGCCCGGTGCTCGACGACGTGCTCGCCGCGACCGAGGGCCTGGACGTGACGGTGCTGTACGCCACGACCGTGCGCCCCTTCGACGCCGCCGCGCTGCGGGCCGCGGTGGGCACGGGGCGCGCCGCGGACGTCGTCCTGGTCGAGCCGTACCTCGCCGGCACCTCCACGGCGTACGCGAACGACGCGCTGGCCGACGTGCCGCACCGGGTGCTGGGGCTGGGCACCGCGCGGCGCGAGCTGCGGCGCTACGGCACGGTCCCCGAGCACGTGCGCGCCCACGGGCTGGACGCGGCGTCGCTGCGCGAGCGGATCGCGGCGTTCACGGAGGCGCCCGGCGGCGTACCGGCGGCGGCATGAGCCGCGGGCCCCGGCGCCTCAGGACTCCCCGGCCAGCTCCGGGTGCTCCGCGAGCAGCCGGGGCGGGGCCGCCTGGCGCCAGGAGTCGGCGACGATGATCTGCAGCTCGTCACGGTCGTCCAGGGCCGCGATCCGCACCCGTACCCAGGCGAACGACGCCTCGTGGTCGGCGATCCAGAACTTCTCCGGCTCCGCCAGCGCCAGCTCGTCCCGCTCCGCCTTGGGACAGCGCACCGCGAACGACGTCTCGTCCTCCGGCAGGGTGAGGAACATCTTGCCCTTCACCCGGAACGTGGGCATGCCCCACGCCATCTTCTCCGCGGTCTGCGGCAGCGCCAGGGCGGTCTCGCGTACGTCCTCGGCGGTGAGGGTCATCGGTGCTACCCCGTCGTCGTCTCACACGTGCTTGTCGAGCCAGCCGAGCAGGTCGGCCTGGACCTCGTCGCGGTTCGTCTCGTTGAGGATCTCATGGCGGGCCCCGGGGTACGCGCGCCAGGTCGGCTCGCGCAGCCCCGCGTAGCGGAAGTCCTCCAGCAGCTCGGCGACGTGCGTGAGGCCCTGGTTGCACGGGTCCTGCTCGCCGACGGCGATGTGCACGGGCAGGTCGACCGGGATCCGGGCCACGTTGTACGGGTCGTTGACCTTCCGGGTACCGAGCACCCAGCCCAGCGACAGCGCGACGTCGAACGGGAAGCCGCAGCGCTCGTCGGCGACGTAGGCGTCGACCTCTGCCGCGTCGCGGGAGAGCCATTCGAAGCCGGTGCGGTGCTCGTACGGGTCGTTGAACGACGCGAAGATCTCCGGGACGAAGTCCGAGCGCCCGCCGCGCCCGCGCCCGGCGGCCTCCCCCGCCAGCCGGCGCACCGCGGTCTCGGTCTCCACGCCGGGCAGGCTGCGCAGGATGCCGGTCAGCACGAGGCCGGCCAGTCCCTCGCCGTGCTCCTGGGCGTAGTCGCGGGCGAGCATCGAGCCCATGCTGTGGCCGAGGAGGACGAAGGGCAGCCCGGGGTGGTCCGCGCGCAGCCGGTCGCCGACGGCGGTGAGGTCGCCGACGACGGCGCGCCAGGGGTCCGCGTCGCCCGTGCCGGTGACGCCGTAGCCGCCGGTGGCGGCGGCGGTGGCGGTGGCGCCGTGGCCGCGGTGGTCGGAGGCGACGACGCCGTAGCCGTGGGCGGTGAGGAAGCGGGCGAACCGGTCGTAGCGCAGGCCGTGCTCCGCGGCGCCGTGCACGATCTGCACCAGCGCCCGCGGCCGGCCGCCGCCGGGCAGCCAGGTGTACGTGGAGACGGGGGTGCCGTCCCCGGCCTCAAGGGTGTCGGAGTGCATGCGGCTCGCCTTCCTCGCGGTCGATCGGTGCGGTTCGGTGCGGCGGGGTGCGGCGGGGTGCGGGAGCTTCCGGCTCCAGCCTCTCCCGGTGGGGCGCCGGGCACCATGATGCTCTTATGGATGTCAGTCGCCGAAGGAGATCACAAGGTGGTCTTCCACGGGTACGTAGCCGAGCCGCCGGTACAGGGCGTTGCTGGTGGGGTTGGCGAGGTCGGTGAAGAGGAGTACGTCGCGGACGCCGGCGGCCAGCGCCGCGCGGCTCACGGCGGCGGTGGCGGCGGCCGCGTAGCCGCGGCGGCGCAGCGGCGGCGGGGTGTAGACGGGCGCGACACGGGCCATGCCGGCGACGGTACGGGTGATGCCGGCGTACGACACGGGCCGGCCGCCGTCCTCCCAGAGCGTCGCCCCGCCGTACGCGAGCCGGTCGGCCACGGCGCGGGCCGCGTCGCCGGCGCCGCCGCCGGACTCCACGCCGAACTCCCGGGTCCAGTCCACCAGCAGGTCCCGGGCGTCCCCGGTGGCGGGCCTGGAGCGCCCGGACGGCGCCGGGTCCGGGGGCACCAACTCCCCCAGCCGGTACAGCCGGTGCCGGTCCTCGACGGTGCCGGCCGCGCCGGTGCGCCCGGTCCAGGCCGCGGCGAACGCCTCGGCCGCCGCCTGCCCGGCGTTGACGCCCGAGGTCGGCAGCCCGGCGGCGGCGCGCAGCTCCGCCAGCTCGGCCGCGGCGGACGGGGGCATACGGGCCAGCAGCAGCGGCATCGGCGGGGTACCGAGGTACGCCCCGGCCACCCGGCCGTCCGGGGCACGCCACCAGCCGAACTCCGGCGGCTCGTCGCCGTACCGGTCGAGGCCCGCGGCGGTGAGCGAGGCGGTCGCCGTCAGCAGGACGGTGTGCGGGGCGGGGTCGGCGCGCAGGAACGGGCCGGCGGCGGCGGTGAAGGCGTCGAGGTCGTGCGTCATCGTCCAGCTCATGCCCCACCCTGCACCGCCGCCGCGTGCCGGCGCACGTGCATTTCCGCGCCCCGGTCCGGGTGTTGAGCGCACGCCCGGACCGGAGGGCGTGAAGCCGCCCCGCCGTTCCGGCCCCGGCTCAGGGCTGCGGGACGCCCGGCTGCTCCACCTCCTGGATGCCCGGCGTGCCCGCCGCCACGTGGATCCGGGCGCGGGTGAGGACGGGCGCGCCGGGGGTGGAGACGTACGGGACGACGCGGTAGTCGGTGCGCCAGTGCTCGCGGGTCACCTCGCAGACGCCGTAGCCGCGCTGGACGTTGTGGAACTTCATGTGCGGGTTCTCCTGCAGCCAGACCCGGCCCCACTCGTCCTGGTCCGAGCCGTTGCCGCCGGAGCTCACGGAGGTGCCGAGGAACTCGACGCCGACGGTGGCGGAGGCGGGGTCGTCGAAGTCGTGCTTGAGGTCGGCGGCGACGCTGCGGTGGGCGTCGCCGGTGACGACGACGAAGTTGCCGATGCCGCGCTTCTCGACGCCGTCGAAGAGGCGCTGCCGCGCGGCGGCGTAGCCGTCCCAGGTGTCCATGCCGAACGCCTGCTCGATGCCCTCGGCGGAGTCGCCCTGCATGGTCATGATCTGGTTGGCCATCACGTCCCAGGTGGTACGCGACCGGGTGAGCCCGTCGAGCAGCCAGGCCTCCTGCTCGGCGCCGAGCATGGTGCGCTCCGGGTCGAGCCGGTCGTCGCAGTCGAACTGCCGGCCGTCGCCGCACGCCTGGTTGTCGCGGAACTGGCGAGTGTCGACGACGTGGAACTGGGCGAGGGTGCCGTAGGGCAGCCGGCGGTAGAGCTGCATGTGCGGTCCGGCGGGCAGGGAGGAGCGGCGCAGCGGCAGGTTCTCGTAGTACGCCTGGAAGGCCGCCGCGCGCCGGGCCGCGAACTCGGCGCCGCCGACGTCGTCGCCGTCGAGGCCGTCGGCCCAGTTGTTGTCGACCTCGTGGTCGTCGAGCACGACGATCCACGGGTGGGCGGCGTGCTCGGCCTGCAGGTCGGGGTCGAGCTTGTACTGGCCGTAGCGCACCCGGTAGTCGGCGAGCGAGTGGATCTCGCGGGCGGGCAGGTGGCCGCGGCCGATGGTGCCCTGGCCGCTGCCCTCGTAGATGTAGTCGCCGAGGTGGACGACGACGTCGACGTTCTCCTCGGCGAGGTGGCGGAAGGCGGTGAAGTGACCGTCGGGGTAGTTCTGGCAACTGATGAAGGCGAAGGCCATCGAGGCGATGGCGGCGCCGGCGGCGGGCGCGGTCCTGGTGCGCCCGACGGCGCTGACCTCGCCGCCGGCACGGAAGCGGTACCAGTACTCCCGGTCCGGCTCCAGCCCCCGGACCTCGGCGTGTACGGAGTGGCCCAGCTCCGGCACGGCCTGCTCGACCCCGGAGCGCCGGATCCGCCGGAAGCCGGGGTCCTCGGCGACCTGCCAGTACACCGGCACCTTGGCCCCGGGCATGCCGCCCCGGCCGTCCTCCGCCAGCGGATCGGGCGCGAGCCGGGTCCACAGCACGATCCCGTCGGGCGCCGGGTCGCCGGAGGCGACGCCGAGGGCGAACGGGTCGCCGCGGAAGCGGGGATCGGCCCACGCGGGGGCGGCGGACAGGGCGGCGATCGGCAGCGCGGCGGCGAGCGACATCCCGGACGAGAGCGCGAGGAACCGGCGGCGGCTGAATCCCGGAGTGCTGGGGAAACGAGACAAGGGGGCCTCCCAGTGAGCGGTGCCTTGTGTCCTGAGCGACGCATGGGGGGCCACACCAACATAGGGGCGCGCGGGCACAGTTGTGCACCTCTGCGGCGGACACGGATGGACCACGCGCGGCGCGGTGACGCTCTGTCTCATATCGCTCGGCACATTCCGTCGTAGGTATAGCCAAAGAAGATGCGAACAGGTTGCCGCAGGCATGCGCACGGGCAGGTACGGCCCGTCACTGTCGATTCCTGGCCCCGAGGAGACAGAACATGACATCCAGGAAGAACAGGAGTGGCGCAAGGTTTGACGAAACGACCCCAATGGAGGTCACTTTTCCGCCGATCTCGTGTCGGATTCCGGCCCTGTTGCACGCCGAGGCGGCGGGCCTGGACGACCACATCATCGCCTGGGCCCGGCGCGCCGACCTGATCCGCGACGGAATGGCCGCCGCCCGCTTCCACCGCGCCGGTTTCGGCCGGTTCGCCGCCACCGTCTACCCCCGCGCCGGCCAGCTGGAGCTGGTCGCCGAGTGGCAGCTCTACAACTGGATCGTGGACGACCAGCTGGACGAGGGCCACGTCGCCCGCACCACCGCCCAGCGGCAGCACACCGCCGACGCGCTGAGCGCCCAGCTCGACCCCGACCTCGACGCGCCGGCGCCGGCCGGCCCCCTCGCCGCCGCGCTCGCCGATCTGTGGGAGCGTACGGCCAAGCCCCTCTCCCACGCTTGGCGCGAGCGGTTCGCCGCGCACTACCGCGACTTCCTCGCGTTCACGATCCTCCCGCACACCGAACCGGGCCGGATCGCCCACCAGTCGCTCGCCGACTTCCAGCGCCGCCGGCGGCTCAACTCCGGCTGCGAGATGAGCTTCGACCTGATCGAGCCCGCGAACCTCACCGAGCTGCCCGCCGTCGTCGCCGTCAGCGACGCGTACCGGGCCGTCCGGGTCGCCGCGAACGACGTCATCTCCTGGACCAACGACATCTACTCGGTGCACAAGGAGATCGCCCGCGGCGATCACGACCACCTAGCCGCCGTGCTCCGGCGCCTCTGCGGCGGCACCTGGCAGGAGGCCCTCGACGAGGCGGCGGCCAGGGTCGAGGAGCGTACCGAGGACTTCGTGTCCGCCTGCCGGGACGTACGCGCCATGCGGCCGCTGTCCGGCCTCGACGCCGAACGGTGGGCGGTGGTCGACGCGTCGCTCGCCGATCTGGGCCACTGGATCGCCGGCAGCCTCCAGTGGCACGGCTGGTCGCCGCGCTACCGGGAGGTGGTCGCCACGAGGGTCGGCACCGCGCCCGCGTACATAGAGCCGCACCTCGTCTAGCGGCGCCTCAGTACCCGCGCCACCACGCGACCAGTGTCCGCCACAGCGACGGCCGCCGCCGCCTGCCGGCCGCCGTGCGCGGCCCGGCCGGGTGGCCGTTGGAGTGCGGCTGCGCGTGCGGCTGCGCGTGCGCCTGTGACTCGGGGGCGGGGGCCTGGGCCCCGGGACCCGGCGCGGACGCGCTCGCCACCGCGGCCGGCACCCGCTCCCCCGCCGCCGGTACCCCGTTCGCGGGCACGGACGGCCCCGGGACGACCGCGGCCACCGGCGCGCCGGCGGTCGCCCGCGCGCCCGGCTTGACCGGGGTGAACTCCACGGGCAGCTCGACCAGCTCGCGGGAGAGCAGCGACGTACGGTGCTTCAGCTCCTGCTCCGCCACCGCCAGGCTCAGGTCCGGCAGCCGCGCCAGCAGCGTGTCGATCCCGGTGTCGGCGATGGCCCGGCCGATGTCCTGGCCGGGGCACTCGTGCGGGCCGCCGCTGAACGCCAGGTGCGAGCGGTTGCCGTGCACCGGCAGGGCGAGGTCGGGGCGGATCTCGGGGTCGAGGTTGCCCGCGGCCAGGCCCAGGATCAGCAGGTCCCCGGCCTTGATCTGCTGGCCGGCCAGCTCCGTGTCCCCGGTGGCGTACCGCCCGTAGACGGCGGAGAACGGCGGCTCGTCCCAGAGCACCTGTTCCAGCGCGTCCGGCAGCGTCATGTGGCCGCCGGCCAGGTTGCCGCGGAAGCGGGTGTCGGTGAGCACCATGCGCAGCGTGTTCGCGATCAGGTTGGCGGTGGTGGAGTACCCGGCGATCAGCACCAGCCGCAGGTGCTCGACCAGCTCGTCGTCGCCGAGCCCCGAGTCGTGCGCCACCAGCCAGGAGGCGAAGTCGTGCCCGGGCGCCGCCTGCTTGCGCGCCACCAGGTCGCGCAGCGTCCGCACGATGTGTTCGTTGCTCGCGATGGCGGTCTCGGAGCCCTTGACCATGTCCCGTGCGGCCTCGACCAGCTGCGGGCCGTACGACTCGGCCATGCCGAGGGCCTTCGTCATCACCAGCATCGGCAGGTGCTCCGCGAACTGGCCCACCAGGTCCGCCCGGCCGGTGGGCGCGAACTCGTCGATGAGCTGGCCGGCGAAACGGGTGACGTAGCGTCGGATGCCGTGCCGGTCGAAGCGCTTCATGCTGTCGGTGACCGCGGAGCGCAGCCGCCGGTGCTCGGCGCCGTCGACGAAGGAGCACATCGGCACCCAGGTCACCAGCGGCAGCAGCGGGTTGTCGGGCCCGACCTGGCCGTCCCGCAGGAAGCGCCAGTTGCGGGAGTCGCGGGAGAAGCGCGTCGGGTTGCGGGTGACGTCCAGCAGCTCGCGGTAGCCGAGGACCAGCCACGCGGGCAGATCGCCGTTGACCAGGACGGGGGCGACCGCGCCGTGCTCGGCGCGCAGCTCCTCGTACAGGCCGTACGGGTTCGAGGCCGCCTCGGGGCCGTGCATACGGGCCGGGCCGCCCGCCCCGCCGGCGTGCGCGGGGCAGCCCGGCGGCGCGGCGGGAGCGGTGTCGGCGGGAGCGGTGTCGGGGGCCGGAGCAGCCGGGGCGGCGGCCGGATCGGGTGGCCCGGCGTGCGGTACGGGGTCGGAATCGGTCGTCACGACGCCTCCGTGGTCAGAGCGATGGAGTGCAGGAAGCGCACCAGGGACTTGAGGACGCTGCGGGAGGACTCCCGGTCGCGCGCGTCGCAGGTGATGAGCGGTACGTGCGCGGGGAGGTCGAGCGCGGCGCGTATCTCGTCGAGGGAGTGGTGGGGGGCGTCCGGGAAGCGGTTGACCGCGACGAGGAAGGGCACGCCGCCCTCCTCCAGCCGGCCGAGCACGTCGAAGCAGGCTTCGAGGCGGCGGGTGTCGACCAGGACCACGGCGCCCAGGGCGCCCTCGAAGAGCCCCTGCCACAGGAACCAGAAGCGCTGCTGGCCGGGCGCACCGAACAGGTAGAGCACCAGCCGGTCGTTGAGGCTGATCCGGCCGAAGTCCATGGCCACGGTCGTCTCGCTCTTGTCCGGCACGCCGGCGAGGTGGTCCACGCCCTCGCCGGCCCGGGTCATCGTCTCCTCGGTCGTCATCGGCTCGATCTCGCTCACCGCGCCGACCATGGTCGTCTTCCCGACGCCGAAGCCGCCGACGACCACGACCTTCACCGACGTCGTCGCCGAGGCCGGCAGGAGGTCCTCGCTGCGCGGACCCACGACGGCGTCAAAGCTGTTCGAGTCCATCCATTACTTCCTCGAGGAGTCGCAGGTCTGCCACGGGCGGCACGGAAGAGCGGATCTCGACCGCACCCTCCGCCATCAGGTCCGCTACGAGCACCGCCACCGCGCTGAAGGGCAGGCGCAGATAGGCGGTCAGCTCGGCGACGGACAGCGGCGCGCGGCACAGCCGGACGATGGCCGCGCGCTCGTGTTGCATCCCGGGCGCCGGCTGCGCCCGCGAGATGACGAGGGTGACCAGGTCGAGTGCCCCCTCGGCGGCGGTGCCGCTGCGCCCTCCGGTGATGACGTAGAGCCGTTCGGGACCGTCGTCGGGCCACTCGTGGTCCGCATCGTTCATAAGGCCTGTCCGTCGCTCCGCGGAGGACTTGTCAGGTGTGCCCCGATGCGTGCGACGAGATCGCGCATGCGCTGGCCCATCAGGCCGGCGTCGACCCCTTCGTCGGCCGCGACCGCCAGATACGCTCCGGCACCCGCGGCCATGAGATAGAAGAAGCCGCCGCTGACCTCGATGACCAGCATCCGCATCTTGCCGTTGCTGTCCGGGAACACGCTGGCGATCGACTTCGCCAGGCTCTGCAGCCCGGCACAGGCGGCCGCAAGCCGGTCGGCGGTGTCCGGCTCCGTGCCGTGCTGTGCCATTCGCAGCCCGTCGGAGGACAGGACCACGACGTGCCGGGTCTCGGGGACGCTCTCGGCCAGATCCCGGAGCATCCAGTCCATGTCCGCTCGCTGCGCCACGTCAGCCCTCCTCGCCCGATGATGGATTCGACGGTTCCGCTGCTCCGTCGCCGCGCGATGGGCGGGCGGAGCGTTCCGGGCGTATCTCCGCGCCCTCGCCGGGGGCGGGTCTCCCCGGTTCCCGCGCCTCCCCGCCGACGGGGGTGGGCCCGGCGTCCTCGGCCGGGCCCTCGCCCTCGAGTCCGCGGGTGAACTCGCCGAGCCACAGGCCCGGCTCGACGGCGCCGCTCTCCGCGCGGCCGTTCTCGGTCCCGGCCGGGTACGCGGTGGCCGTACGCCGGCCGGCCACTCCGCCGGCCGCGGGGGTGGCCGGCGGCGCTGCCGGGGCCCGGCGGCGGCGCTGCGGCAGGTTGCCGGAGACCGGCCCGGCGTGCGCGGGCGGCGAGGGCTGCGGGCCCGCCTGCCGCGAGGGCGGCACCCGGTCCGTACCGTGCCGGACGCCTTCGCGGGTGCCGGTGCTCCCCGCGACCCCCGCGGTGCGCAGTGGCCGCGGCCCGGAGGTGGCGCCGATGCCGTGGGCGGCGCCGGTGGCGGGCGTGGTGGTGAGCAGGACCTGCGGCACGACGAGCACCGCGCGGACGCCGCCGTACGCGGACGGGCGCAGCGAGACGCGGAAGTCGTACGTCTGCGCCAGCCGGCCGACGACCGCGAGCCCGAGCCGCGGCGTCTCGCCGAGGTCGTTGAGGTCGATGCCGGCCTGGGCCTCGGCGAGCATGCGCTCGGCGCGCTCGCGCGCCTCCTCGCTGAGACCCACGCCGCCGTCCTCGATCTCGATGGCGACACCGGACTGGACCTCGGTGGCGGACAGATGGACCTTGGCGTGCGGCGGCGAGTAGCGGGTGGCGTTGTCGAGGAGTTCGGCGACGGCGTGGATCAGCGGCTCGACGGCCGAGCCCACGACGGCGACCTCGGCCACCGGGTGCAGCTCGACCCGCTGGTAGTCGATGATGCGGGACATGCCGCCGCGCAGCACGCTGTAGAGGGCGATGGCCTTGCCCCACTGACGGCCGGGGCGGTCTCCGCCGAGCACGGCGATGCTGTCGGCGAGCCGGCCGACCAGGGCCGTGCCGTGGTCCAGCTTGAGCAGGTCGGCGAAGAACTCGTGCCGCCGGCCGTGCCGGTCCTCCATCTCCCGCAGGCTGCGCGCCTGCTGGTGGATGATGGCCTGCACCCGGCGGGCGATGTTGACGAATCCGCGCTCGGCGGAGACGCGCAGGTCCTCGGCGTTCTGCACCGCCTCGACGACGGAGCGCAGCGCGGTCGCGTGGGCGGCGCGCACCTGCGGGCTCAGCGACTTCTCCGCCTCTGCGTCCGTCAGCACTTCCTCGGCGTACTCGCCCCGCTGCAGCCGGGCGACGGCCTGGGGCAGCAGCCCCGCGAGCCGCACCATCTCGGCTTCCTGGGCGGCGAGCCGGCGCTCCCACGCCGCCTGGTGCTCGGCGTGTCTCGCGTACAGCTCGCTGGCGGCCCGTCCGCGGCGCTCGGCCGCCGCGGCGGCGAGCGCGACGACGAGGGCGGCGACGACGCCGCACACGGCGACGGGGGTGCGCGCGTCCGCGGGGACGAGCGGCAGGGCGATGGCCGTGCTCACGACCACGACGGCGGTGGGTATCAGCCACCAGCGGACGAAGCCCGTGCGCCGGGCGCCGGAGGCGGGTCCCGCTGGATCCATCAGCATCCTCAGGGTCGAACGACTGTGTGACGCCAAGCGATCACGCTGAGCATCGCAAGCAGCTTAGTGCGCTCCGCTTGCCGCGGGCATAGGTTCGCAGCATGTCCAACTAACGCCCGTTTGACATTAGTTGACGGCCACTCAGCAAACCGGTTCCGACCGCTTTTCAGCTCTTACCGAGCAGTTCGAGCACATCGGCGTCCGACAGCTGCTCGAAGTCGTCGTACCAGAGGCCGACCGCGCCGAACCCCGCCGGCGTGTACAGACACGTCACGTCGTCCGCCTCGCTCCGTACGGCCCGCAGCCCGTCCGCGGACGCCACGGGCACCGCCAGCGTGAGGCGGGCGGGCCCCGCCGCCCGCACCGCGCGCAGCGCCGCGCGGGCGGTCGCGCCGGTGGCGAGCCCGTCGTCCACGACGACGACCCAGCGCCCGGCGAGCGCGGGCGCCGGCCGGCCGCCCCGGTAGACCTCCTCGCGGCGGCGCAGCTCGGCGCGCTCCCGCTCGACGGTGGGCGCCAGATCACCGGCGGTGAGCCCGGCGGCGGCGAGCGCGTCCGGGTCGTAGAGCGGCGGGGCGTCGCCGGCCACCGCGCCGAGCCCGTACTCCGGGCGGCGCGGATGGCCGATCTTGCGGACGAGCAGGACGTCGAGCGGGGCGCCGAGGGCACGCGCGACCTCGTACGCGACGGGCACACCGCCGCGCGGCAGCGCGAGCACCACGGCCGCCGGCGGAGAGCCGGCGGCGGGCGGCGGGCCGACGGGCACAGGGCCGGCCGCGGGCCGGCCGTCCCGCAGCCGCCGGGCGAGCGCGCGGCCCGCCTCCGTGCGGTCCTCAAAGCGCATGATCCCGCTCCGTCGGGGTCCCCCCGGTCACGTCATATTGTGCGACGCCCCGGGCGGGTACGCACCTCGCGCGGCGCTCGTACGGGGCCCGGGGGCGGCCCACGCCGCGGACGGGGGCGGTGGACGGGGGGCCGGGGGCGGCGGGCGGCGGGCTCGCCGTCAGCGGGCTCGCCGTCAGCGGCGGCGCAGGTGCACCACCGTGGCGTCGAGGTCGCCGGCCAGCCCCGTGTGCAGCCCGCGGTGCGCGAGCACCGCGCCCCGCAGCACCGAGCCCGGCTCGCCGCCGGCCAGCACCTCGTACTCCGCACCGGTGTCGAGCGCGGCGAGGCGCAGCGGCGGCAGCGGCTCGTTGTAGCGCTGCGCCTGCAGCCAGGCGAGGACGACGACTTCCTCCGCACGCCCGGGGTCGTCGCCGAGGACGTACTGCACCGCGGTCAGGCCCTCCTGCGGCGCGCGCAGCCGGTACAGCCGGCCGAGCTGCACGGCGGGGCGGATGCGCTTGTACAGCTCCACCCACCGCCCGGCCTCGGCCAGCTCCTCCGCACTCCACCGCGCGAGGTCGCCGCCAACGCCGAGCACCCCGGCCATGGAGCTGACGAAGCGGTAGCGCAGGCTGCTGACGCGGCCCTGCATCTGCTCGTTGGGGCTGTCGGTGACCCAGGCGGCCGTGACCCGGGCGGGGTGGATCTGGCCGATGCCGTGCTGGATCGGCAGCCGGTCGAGCGGGTCGGTGTTGTCGGAGGTCCACACCTGGTCCGTACGGGACAGGATGCCGAGGTCGATCCGGCCGCCGCCGCCCGAGCAGGACTCGAAGGCGACGTGCGGGTGCGCGGCGCGCAGCTGGTCCAGCAGGTCGTAGAGCCCGTGCACGTGCGGGACGGAGGGGTCGGTGGGGGCGCCCGGCTCGGTGAGGGAGCGGTTGAAGTCCCACTTGACGTAGTCGATGGGCGCGGAGCGCAGCAGCCCGTCGAGCTGCTCCCACAGATATGCCCGGACCTCGCGCCGGCCGAGGTCGAGCATCAGCTGATGGCGGAACTCGGTGCGCCGGCGGCCCGGCCGGTGGTGCACCCAGTCAGGGTGGGCGCGGTAGAGGTCGCTGTCGGGGTTGACCATCTCCGGCTCGACCCAGATGCCGAAGTGCATGCCGAGGCCGTGGACCTCGTCGGCGAGTGGCTTCAGCCCGTCGGGGAAGCGGTCGGGGTTGGGCGTCCAGTCGCCGAGCCCGGCCCGGTCGTGGGTGCGTGCGCCGAACCAGCCGTCGTCGATGACGAACAGCTCGACGCCCATCGCCGCGGCCCGGCGCGCCAGCTCGCGCTGGTGGCCCTGCTCGACGTCGAACCCGGTGGCCTCCCAGGAGTTGTAGAGGACGGGCCTGGGGATGTGCGCGTCCGGTACGACGTGCGCGAGCTGCCAGGCGTGCCAGGCGCGGGACGCGGCGCCGAAGCCGCCCGCGGCGTAGAGCCCGGCGAAGACGGGCGCGGTGTACGACTCGCCGGGCGCGATCCGGACCAGCCCGGAGTCGTCGTGCCCGGCGCCGCCGACGGCCTGCACGACGCCGTCGGGGAGCTGCTGCACGGCGATGCGCCAGGACCCGGACCACGCCAGCGCGCAGCCGTAGACCTCGCCGTGTTCCTCGTCCGCGGTGCCGTCGTCGAGGGCGATCCAGGGCAGGTGGCGGTGCGAGGTGTGACCGCGGCGGCTGCCGATGACGGTCTCGCCGGGGGTCAGCTCGGCGCGGGCGAGCAGGCTCTCGGCGCCCCAGCGGCCGTGCAGGTGGGACAGCCGGCGGCGGTCGGCGCGCGGCAGGGTCCAGGCCGCGGAGTCGAGCCGCAGCAGGTCCAGCGCGGGGTCGTCCGGGCCGCCCTCGTGGACGGCGGTGGCCCAGCGCTCCAGCACGTCGGCACCGGCGCGCATGCGGTAGTGCAGGGTGACGGCGAGGCGGTGCACGGGGTCGTGGAAGGCGAGGCGCAGCTCGTCGCCGGCGGTTTCGGCGCCGCGGAACTCCCACTCGCTGCCGCGGCTGCCCGGTCCGGAGGCGCCGGCCACGGCGCGTACGGACAGCGCGGGCCGTACGAAGCGGGCGCCGCCCTCGACGGGATACTCCTCACGGCCGTCCAGGCGGGACTCGAAGGAGCGGGTGCGCGGCAGCTTCTCGGCGGCCAGCGCCTCGGCGTCGGCGAGCGTGAGCCGCGGGCCCCAGTGGAGGTGCAGCAACTCGTCATGCCGGGTCAACCGCAGGGCGTAGCTGCTCTCCGGACCCGACAGCAGCCAGATCCGACCGTTCCCACCGACCTCGACCATCTCGTCTCCCATAACTCAACAGAGATACACAACATCGCAGCCGGGAGGGTGCTTGTCCAGCGTGCGTGTGTCGTACTGTCGAAGGGTTGTCCCACGCCATGCCAGGGAGATCCGATGACGCAGACCACGGAGCCCGAGCTGACCGGTGTCCGCAACTTCCGCGACGTCGGCGGGCTGCCCACCGCCGGCGGCGGACGGACCCGGCACGGCCGGCTCTACCGCAGCGGGCACCTGGCCCACGCCACCGCCGAGGACACCGCCTTCCTCGGCTCGCTCGGCCTGCACACGGTCTTCGACTTCCGCAACGACGCCGACATCCGCCTCGACGGCCCCGACGTCGACCTGCCCGGCGTACGGAACGTCAACCTGCCGCTCAACGACCCGGCCGAGGGCAAGGAGTTCTGGAAGCTGGTCCGCGACGGCGACATACCGACGCTCCGCTCGCTGCTCGGCGACGGCAAGGGCGCGGCCCTCATGGAGGACTCGTACCGCGACATGATCCTGGGCCGCAACGCGGAGCACTCCAGGGTGCTGCACACCCTGGCCGACGGCGCCACGCCCGCCCTGCTCCACTGCGCCGCGGGCAAGGACCGGGCCGGGCTGACCATCGCGCTCGCGCTGCTCGCCGTGGGCGTCGAGCGGGAGGCGATCGAGTCGGACTACCTGGAGTCCAACGCGCAGCACCGGCGCTACCGGGTCCGGCGCGGCGAGCGGGCCCAGGGCGGCACGTCGCCGGAGGTGATGGAGCTGCTGAGCCCGCTGTTCGACGCCCGGGCGAGCTACCTGGGCGCGGCGTTCGACACGATCGCCGGACGCTGGGGCGGCGTCGAGCGCTACCTCCGCGAGGGGCTGGCGCTCAGCGACGCGACCCGCGAGCGGCTGCGCAAGCGCCTGGTGACCTCCTGAGGGCCGCGGCTGCGGGCGGCGTAACAACGACGCCCCGCGGCCGGCCCGCTCAGCGGCCGGAGACCGCCTGCTTGGCCAGGGTCCTGCCGAACTCCCAGATCAGCCCGCCGCCCGCGTGCGCCTCGTCCATCAGGGCCGTGAACGCGTCCAGGAACCGCCGCACCTCCGCCTCCCCGATCACCAGCGGCGGAAGCAGCTTGATGACCTCCTGCCGGTCGCCCGAGACCTGGGTGAGGATGCGGTGGCGCTGCAGCAGCGGTACCACGATCAGCTGCGCGAACAGCCCCTTGCGGGCGGCCTGGAGCAGTGTCCAGCGGCCACGCAGCTTCAGTGACGCGGGCTTGCCGAACTCGATGCCGATCATCAGCCCGCGGCCACGCACGTCGTGCAGCAGCTCGTACCGGTCGATCAGCCCGGCGAGCTTGCCGCGCAGCATGTCGCCGGTGTGCCGGGCGTTCTCGACGAGCTTGTCGTCCGCCAGCACGTGCAGGGTGGCGAGCCCGGCGGCCATGGCGGGCGCGTTGGTGCCGAAGCTCGCCGAGTGGACCAGCACGCGGTCCATCGAGGAGTAGACCTTCTTGAAGATCCACTCGCGGCCGAGGGTGGCGCCGACGGGCACGTAGCCGCCGGACAGCGCCTTGGCGAGGCAGACGAGGTCGGGCTCGACGCCCTCCTCGTGCTGGTACGCGAAGAACTCGCCGGTACGCCCCATGCCCGTCTGCACCTCGTCGGCGACCAGCAGCCCGCCGTGCTTGTGCAGCAGCTCCCGCGCCGCGCGCAGGTACCCGGGCGGCGGCGCGTGTACGCCCTTGCCCTGGATCGGCTCGACCACGAGCGCCGCGACGTCGCCGGCGCGCAGCTCCCGCTCCAGCGCGTCGAGGTCGCCGAGCGGGATCGCGGTGTCCGGCAGCAGCGGCGCGAAGCCGTCGCGGAAGGCATCGACGCCGTTGACGGAGAGCGAGCCGGTGGTCAGCCCGTGGAACGCCTGGTCGCAGTAGAGGACGCGCGGCTTGCCGGTGGCGTAGCGGGCGAACTTCAGCGCCGTCTCGACGGCCTCGGTGCCGCTGTTGGAGAAGAACACCCGGTCCAGGTGCGGCGCCTGCGCCAGCAGCTTCTCCGCCAGCAGCCCGGGCAGCGGCTGGCAGTCGAAGCGGGTGAGGTCGGCGAGGTCCAGGTCCAGCACGTCGTGCAGGGCCTTGCGGACCACCGGGTGGTTGCGGCCGAGGCCCATGACGCCGAAGCCGGCGAGGAGGTCGAGGTAGTCCCGGCCCTCCTCGTCGTAGAAGTACGCTCCCTGGCCGCGTACGTACGTCTTGTCGAAGCCCAGCGTGTGCAGCATTCGCGGCAGCTGGTGGTTGAGGTACCGGGCGTGCAGGTCGTAGCGCTCTCCCCCGCGCTCGGCCAGCAGCGCCCCGATGTCGAAGCTCATCGGGTGCTTTCTTCCCTCTGTTCGGGTACGGGCCGGCTCCCCGGCCCGGGCTAGCGACCTCTCATTCTCCTCCCCCTCGCACTCCGCCCCGGGTGCGATTGCCCGCGACCGTCTCCTTGGCAGCGCGCAGCGACTCCTTCAGCGAGGTCGTGGTGGCAAGGATCGAGGTCGGCTCGTATCCGCAGTGGGCCATGCAGTTGGCGCACCGGGGGTCCTTGCCGCGCCCGTACTTCTCCCAGTCGGTCTCGTCGATCAGTTCCTGATAGGTCGGCACGTAGCCGTCGCTCATCAGGTAGCAGGGGCGCTGCCAGCCGAAGAGCGAGTAGTTGGGGATGGCCCAGGCCGTGCACTGGAAATCGACCTTGCCCTCCAGGAAGTCGAGGAACAGCGGGCTGTGGTTGAGCCGCCAGCGCTTGCGGTTGCCGTCGGAGAAGGCCTTCTTGAACAGCTCGCGCGTCTGCTCGACACCGAGGAAGTGCTCCTGGTCGGGAGCCTTCTCGTAGGCGTACGCGGGGGAGATCATCATCTCGTCGACCTGGAGGTCGTCGTTGAGGAAGTTGAGCACCTCGACGATGGTCTGCGGGGTGTCGGTATTGAAGAAGGTGGAGTTCGTGGTGACCCGGAATCCGCGCTTCTTGGCCTCCTTCATCGCCTCGACGGCCTCGTCGAAGACGCCTTCCTTGGCCACCGACTCGTCGTGCCGCTCGCGCAGCCCGTCGATGTGCACGGCGAAGGCGAAGTAGGGCGAGGGCTTGAACTTGTCGAGCTTCTTGCGCAGCAGCATGGCGTTGGTGCACAGGAAGACATACTTCTTGCGGGCCACGAGCTGTCGCACGATCTCGTCGATCTGCGGGTGCATCAGGGGCTCGCCGCCCGCGATCGAGACCATCGGCGCGCCCGACTCCAGCACCGCTCCGACCGCCTGGGCAACCGGCATACGCTGCTTGAGCACGCCCGCCGGATGCTGGATCTTCCCGCATCCCTCGCACTTGAGGTTGCAGGCGAAAAGCGGTTCGAGCTCC
The DNA here is from genome assembly GCF_059570575.1 of Streptomyces sp. CNX435. Classification (NCBI taxonomy): domain Bacteria; kingdom Bacillati; phylum Actinomycetota; class Actinomycetes; order Kitasatosporales; family Streptomycetaceae; genus Streptomyces; species Streptomyces sp. CNX435. The sequence continues at coordinate 201,224 of NZ_JCANTA010000003.1, forward strand.
ACGATCAGCGGGAACTTCTCCCGCCTCTTGATCACCTTCTGGGTGAAGAGATAGCTGGCGACCTTGGCTGACTGACGGAGTGGCATGACCATCAGGCTCACCTCCAGGGGAGCTTCACATTGCGGTGCCATTCGAAAAAAGCAGGAAGAAGAGAGCTGAGCACGCGGTACGCGGTGATGCCACCGCGCAGCGTTCCGAATCGGACGAGTTCATGCTCGGGCGCGTCGACCACCACCCGGACGGCGGCGACGGGCCGCGGCCCCGCCGCCCTGGCGGCCGTGCGCAGGGTGGCGGCGGACTCCATGTCGACGGCGACCGCGCCGCGCTCGCGCAGCCGGGCCCGGCGGGCGGCGCCGCGTACGACGTGGTCGGTGCCCAGCAGCAGCCCGGTGTGCACCCGGGCGTCGAGGAGCGCGAGGGCGTCGAGGAGCGGCCCGTTGTCCGGACAGCCGGTGGCCTCGGCGCCCTCCCGGTCCGCCCGGACGGCGTCGGCGACGACGACGTCGCCCGGGCGCATGTCCGGCAGTAGCCCGGCGCAGAAGCCGGCGGCGATCACGGGCGTGCCGTGGAACGCGTCGTCCGCGAGCCGGCGGGCCACCGCACGCTCCGCCCGCTCGGGACCCATTCCGGTGCGCAGTACGGCGACCGGACCCGCGCCACCGGCCGCGCCCTCGGCGGGGCCGGTGCCCGACCTGAGCGCCCGGCGTTCGATGCCGAGCGCGCAGACGACGAGCAGCGGCGCGGGTGAGTCGGGCATCAGACCTCCCGGCCGTCACCGGCGCCCGGCGCCCGGCCGGTGGTCGCGGACAGGTAGCGGCCGAGTGCGGTGAGCGGGAAGACCATCCGGTACAGGTGGTAGTTGATGGAGAAGTCCCACGGGAAGCCGGTGCCGGTGAACTGCGGCTCGTCCCAGGACCCGTCGGGCTGCTGGGTACGCGCCAGCCAGGCCACCCCGCGCTCGACGGCCTCGCTCTCGTGCTCACCGGCGGCCAGCAGCGCGAGCAGCGCCCAGCCGGTCTGCGAGGCGGTGGAGTCGCCGCGGGCGATCCACTTCGGGTCGGGGTAGGAGCGCAGGTCCTCGCCCCAGCCGCCGTCCTCGTTCTGCACGCTCTCCAGCCAGGTGACGGCCCGCCGGATCGCCGGGTGCGCCGTGGGCAGCCCGGCGGCGACGAGCGCGGGCACCGCCGACCCCGTGCCGTACACGTAGTTGACGCCCCAGCGGCCGAACCAGCCGCCGGCGGCCTCCTGCTCGGCGAGCAGCCAGGCGACGCCGCGGCGAGCGTGCGGGTCCTGGCCGAGCTTCTCGCCGGCGAGCATCTCCACGACGTGCGCGGTGACGTCGGCCGACGGCGGGTCGATGACCTCGCCGAAGTCGCAGAAGGGCAGCTTGTTGGGGAGGATCGAGGTGTTGTCCACGTCGAACGCGCCCCACGCGCCGTCCTTCGACTGCATGCCCGCCAGCCAGCGGACGGCGCGCTCCACGGCGGCGTCGACGCGCGCCTGGTCGGGATGTGCGACGCGGCGCAGGGCGAGCACGACCTCGGCGGTGTCGTCGGTGTCGGGGTAGTTGTCGTTGTGGAACTCGAACGCCCAGCCGCCGGGGGTGAGTCCGGGGCGCCGTACGGACCAGTCGCCGGTGGCCAGCACCTGTTCGGCGAGCATCCAGTCGGCGGCCCTGACGAGCTGGGGGTGGTCGGCGGGCACCCCGGCGTCGGCCAGCGCGATGGTCGCCAGGCAGGTGTCCCAGACCGGGGACTGGCACGCCTCGATCATGCGGACCGGGCCGTCGTCGCGAGTGTCTCCCGTATCACTCGCGCCGTCGGTGTCCGCCGCCGCCGGCTTCGCCGCTCCCGTCCCCACCGCCGTGCCGGTGCCGTCGGACCAGACCGCGAAGCGGTCCAGCGACTCCAGCCCGGCCTTCAGCACCGGATGGTCGAGGTCGTAGCCGAGCAGGTGCAGGGCGATGACGGAGTAGACGGCGGGCGGCTGGATGCCGCCCCAGCAGCCGTCGCTCTCCTGCCGCTCGATGATCCAGCGGGCGCAGCTGCGCAGCGCCGCCTTGCGCAGCGGGCGCAGCGCGACCTTGCGGTACGCGTGCAGCGCCCGGTCCAGCCGCTGGAAGACGCCGTCCCAGGTCGCGGGCGACGCCCGCGGCCGCGGCGGGCTGGGGTCCGCGGGGTCGGCGTGCAGCTCGTCGAGGGTGAACGGGCGGGGGCGCACGGGGCGCTTGGCGGAGACGACGGTGAGCGGCACGATCGTCTGCCGGGCCCAGCAGGCGAAGTCGTAGATGTTCAGCGGGAACCAGGACGGCAGGTAGATCAGCTCGGGCGGCAGCTCCGGCAGGTCCTCCCAGCGCCACCAGCCGAACAGCGCGAGCCAGATGCGGGTGAAGACCCGGGTGGCGGCGACGCCGCCGTGTGCGCGCACCCAGGCGGCGGCCTGCGCCATGTGGGGCTCGTCGGGCGCGTCGCCGGCGAGCCGCAGCGCGACGTACGCCTCGACGGTGGCGGACAGGTCGCCGGGGCCGCCGTGGAACGTCGCCCAGGCGCCGTCCGGGCCCTGCCGGCCGCGGACGAAGCGGGCGGCGGCCCGGGTGGTGTGCTCGTCACGTACGCCCAGGAACTCGCGGAGCAGCAGGTCCTCGGCGTCCATGGTGACGTTGGTCTCCAGGTCTCCCTTCCACCAGCCTTCGACGGCCTGCCGGCCGAGGAGGTTGGCGCTCGCCCGCTCGACCGCCTGCTTCACGGCCAGTAAGGCCGCCGCCCCTTGGGGGGCGGTGTCGGCTGCGTGGCCGCCATCGGCAGTGGCTTTCATGCACACCCCTTTTCGAAGGGACGTCCGGACGCGGGGCCCGGGCGTCGGTGTCAGTGCCGGCGTACGACGACGAAGTCGGCGAGGGCGACGAAGCGCTCGCGGATCTCGTCGGGCATCTTCACCCCGTCCAGCGAGGCGAGAGCGCTCTCATGCTGCCTTTGTGCCTCCTCCTGAGTCCACCGGCGTCCCCCGGCTTCTTCGATCAATGCGGCCCGGGCCGCGAATTCTTCCTCGTCGAAACCGTTTTCCGCATCGGTATTCCGGTCGTCGGCGCGTTTCGCGTCGGCGGCGAGCACCGACGCCAGCTCGGCGGAGGCCGGGCCGCCGGCGGCGAGCGCCGCGCACACCGGCAGCGACTTCTTGCGCTGGCGCAGGTCGCTCCAGGTCTGCTTGCCGGTGACGGCGGGCTCGCCCCAGATGCCCAGCACGTCGTCGACGGCCTGGAAGGCCAGGCCCACATGGAGGCCGTAGCGCTCGAACGCGTCGGCCGCCTCGTCGCCCGCACCGCCGAGCACGGCGCCGACGGAGCAGGCGCACGCGAGCAGCGCCCCGGTCTTGTTGCCCTCCATCTCCAGGCACTCGGCGACCGAGACGCTCTCGCGGTGCTCGTACGCGATGTCCTGCGCCTGGCCGTCGATGAGCTTGCGGGTGGCGGTGTTGAGCCGCCGGGCGGCGCGCGCCGACTCGGGCGTGCCCGGCTCCAGCAGGAGTTCGCCGGCGAGCGCGAAGAGCGCGTCGCCGACGAGGATGGCCTGCGCGGGGCCGTGCACCTTCCACACCGTGTCCCGGTGGCGCCGCTGCTCGTCGCCGTCCATCAGGTCGTCGTGCAGGAGGGAGAAGTTGTGCACCAGCTCGACGGCGACGGCGCCCGGGACCCCGGTCTCGGCGGAGGCGCCGGCGGCCTCGGCGGCGAGCAGCGCGAGCGCGGGCCGTACGGCCTTGCCGCCGTCCGCCTCCGCGGGGTTGCCCCCTGCGTCGATCCAGCCGAAGTGGTAGGCGGCGACGGTGTCCATGGGGGGGACGAGCCGGTCGACCACGGACCGCAGCACGGGGTTCGTCAACGCCCGGGCGTGGTCCAGCAGGGCCAGCACGGCGGCGGCGCCGGGGTCGGCCGCGCTGTCGGTGTCCGGTTCAGGACGGGGCACGTTCTCTCCTTGCGATGACGGATCTCACACTGCTTCCAGCAGGTTCCGCGGCACTTCGCGGCCCAGGCCACCGAGGGTCTCGCGGACCGCGGCGAGGCCGCTGAGAACGGCGCTCTCCATGGTCGCGGGCCATCCGGTGGCGGTCCACGCCCCGGCAAGTACAAGGCCGGGCACGTGGGTTCGGGGCCCCGGGCGCAGCCGGCCGACGCCGGGAGCGGGGGCGAAGGTCGCGGTGCGCTCGCGGGTGACGAAGAAGTCGCGTACCCCGGCGCCGCGGGCGGCGGGGAGCAGCTTCACCAGCTCGGGGAGGTAACGCTCGCGCAGCTCGGCGACGGGCCGTTCGATGTCGTCCTGCGCGGCGGACTGGGACACGGCCACGTACTGACAGCCCCGGCCGTCGGGGGTGCCGGCGAGGCCGGAGGCATCCGTGCGGTCGAAGATCCACTGCACCGGCGTGCCGATCGCGGCGACGAACGGGGAGTGCAGCACCTTGCGGTCGTACACGACGTGCAGGTTGAGGATCGGCGCGGTGCCGATCTGCAGCAGCCGGTCCTTGTGGTCGAGCGCGCCGGCCGGCAGCAGCCCGTGCGTCTCGCGCTGCGGTACGGCGAGGACCACGGTGTGGGCGTCGAGGGTCGTCGCGCCGGTCCGGTCCGCGCGTTCGGGTCCGGCCGCCACGCCGACCTGCCAGCCGCCGTCCGGCGTACGGCGCAGCTCGGTGGCGCGGGTGCGCAGCAGGATGCGGACGCCGGCCCGCTTGAGCCGGCGGCGGGCGAGGGTGTCGTGCAGCTCGCCCAGGGGTACGTGCGCCCAGCCGATGTCGGCGCCGCCACGCTCGGTGAGCAGCCCGGTCCGGAACACCATCGCGGCCAGCCCCAGGGAGGCGTCCGGGGCGAAGGCGTTGAGGGTGGCGACGCCGACCAGGTCCCACAGCGCCTCGACGGCACGCGGCGACTGTCCGTGCCGGTGCAGCCAGCCGGCGAAGTCCACGCCGTCCAGGGCGGGGTCGGCCGGGTCGAGCCGCTTCATGGCCAGCGCGGCGCGGCCCACGCTCGCGCGCTCGGCGAGCGACAGGTGCGGGTAGCGGGCGAGGCTGGCGGCGAGGTGCAGCGGCACGGGCAGGTCGGCACGGCCGAGCCGGCCGGTGCGCGGTCCCGCGCCCCTGCGGGCCGGCGTGGCGGCGTCGAGCACGGGTACGTCGAGGCGGTCCTGCAGCGGCGCCAGCCCGCTGCCGCCGACCTCGTCGAGGAACCACCGGTACGCGGCGCAGCAACGCAGGTAGACGTGCTGGCCGTTGTCGACGGTGAGGTCGCCGCGGCGGAAGGAGAACGCGAGCCCGCCCAGGCGCGGCCGGCCTTCGAGGAGCGTCACGTCGAGCCCGGCGTCAGCGAGTCCCATCGCGGCGGTCATCCCGGCGAGTCCGCCGCCGACGACCACGGCCCGCGGCGTCCGGTCGGGGCCGGAGTCAGCCATCACCGACCACCTCCCACCCGTAGCGCCCCCCACTATGTCTGGCCCGCGGGGCGGGGCCGCACACCTTGCCGCAGCGCGACGCACACCGCCGCGCCCCGTACGCCGGGGCGCACACCCCGGGCGCCACCGGGCGCCCCCGACCCGCCCCGCGCGCGGCGTTTGCCGGCCCGTCCACGCGTACGTACGACGCAGTCGCGGGCACAGTCACGGGGACAGCCACGGAGGTGGTCACGGGGGCGGCGGGCGCGGGGCTCACCGGGCCCTCCGACTCGCCTGCCGCGCGTCGACGCCGGCGAGGCCGCGGACCGCGACGTACGCCTTCTCCCGGCCCGGCAGCGACACCCGGCCGCGCAGCACGGCGTCGGGGTCCGCGGCGATCCGCTCCAGCAGCCGGTGGTAGATGCCGGCCATCGCGGCGACACAGGCGCCGCTGCGTCGGTCCAGCATGGGCAGCAGCCGGTAGCCGTCGGCGAACAGCGCGCGGGCGCGGCGCACCTCGAACTGCACCAGGCCCGGGAAGTCCGAGCCGGGTGGCGCCGTGTCGCCGTGGAAGCCCGCGGAGCAGCCGAACTTGGCCAGGTCGACGGACGGCAGATAGCTGCGGCCCTCGGCGGCGTCCTCGCGCAGATCCCGCAGGATGTTCGTCAGCTGCAGGGCGAGCCCGAGCGTGTCGGCGTAGGCAGGAGCGCGCTCGGAGCGGCGCACGCCGGGCACGGTGCCGAACACGCCCAGGGAGAGCCGCCCGATGGCGCCGGCGACGCACCGGCAGTAGTCCTTGAGATCCTCCCAGGTCTCGTACTCCTCGCCGCGGACGTCCGCGAGGACGCCGTCGATCACCTCGTCGAGCCCGCCCAGCGGAATCGGGAACCGGCGCGCGGCGTGGGCGAGCGCGACGGCGACGGGGTCGGTGTCGTCCTCGGCCACCCGGCCGGCCCGGATCCGGTCGAGCTGCCGCCGGGTGTCCGCCAGCCGGGCGCGCTTCTCCTCGGGCGCCAGCTCGCCGTCGCCGATGTCGTCCACGCGGCGCGAGAAGGCGTACAGCGCGGACATCGCGAGCCGCTTGTCGTACGGCAGGAGTCTGATGCCGTACGCGAAGTTCCGGGCCTGCTGGCCGGTGACGGCCTCGCAGTACCGGTACGCGCTGAGCACCGGTGCGGATGCGTAGGCCGCGCGCGACGGTGTGGTCACGGTGCGGTCACCCCTCTCGTCGCAGGGTCGACCCCACCTCGCGCAGCAGCCTGCGCCGGGTGGGCTTCGGGGGTCCGGAGAGCACGTCGTGGCCGGCGGCGGCGACGGCGGCCAGCGCCGCGCGCCCGCCCGCCACGAAGCCGGCGAGCAGCAGCCGCAGCCGGCCGCGCACGCTGCCGACGAGGGGCGCGCCCTCGTCGAGGAGGCGGGCGGCGCGGTCGGCCTCGTACCGGATCAGGGCGCGCACCGGCTCGCCGCCGTGCGCGCGGGCGAGGTCGGCTTCGGTGACGCCGAAGCGGCGCATGTCCTCGGCCGGGAGGTAGACGCGGTCCCGGCCCAGGTCCTCGGCCACGTCCTGGATGTGCTCGACGATCTGCAGCGCGGTGCAGATCGCGTCCGAGCGCCGGATGCGCTCGGGGCTCTCGGTGCCGGTCACGGCGAGGACGAGCCGGCCGACCGGGTTGGCGGACAGTTCGCAGTACCCCGCCAGCTCGGCGTACGTCTCGTAGCGCCGCACCTTCTGGTCCTGCCGGTTGGCCTGGAGCAGGCCGAGGAACGGCTCTGGGGACAGCCGGTGGCGGCGGACGGTGGGGCGCAGCCGGCGCAGCAGGGGATGGCCGGGGCCGGTGCCTTCGGCGGCGCTGTTGTCGGCTACATCGGCGCCGTCGGCGAAAACACGGTCCAGGTCGGCCTCCAGCGCGTCGAGGAGCGCGAGCGGATCGTCCGCCTCGTCCGGGCCCAGGCCGAGCGCGGCGGCGTCGGCGCCGCCGGGGGCGAGATCGCCGTCGCCGATGTCGTCGACGAGCCGGGCGTAGCCGTAGAGCGCCATGAGGTCGGCGCGCCAGGCACGGGGCAGGAAGAACGGCGCCACGGGGAAGTTCTCGTCGGCGGCCTGGCCGAGTACGGCGCGCGACGGAGCGTCGTCCGCAGCGGTCACCGTCGACTGCCCTGGGCTGCCGCCCCCGGGGCGCAGACGGCGGGCGCTCCTTCGAGCTGGGGTTTCGTCTTCGCCATAGCCGTCACGCCTCCCGTTCTACACCGCGGACCCAGATGTGCCCATTCCGGACACGCCGCCGCCGGCGTCGTGACCCCGACCAGGTCCGGGGCGACCCCCAAGCTCCCTTATCGCCCACATGCCGCCAAACAGCATCAGTCCAGCGTACGCCGTACAGGACAAAGACGCGGCATGCTGTGGTCACCTCAATCCCCGCGCGTCCGGAGAAGCGTGAAACGCCGTCCTGCGCAAGGGGTTTGCCGGTCACACGGTGAGGCCGTCCAAGATCATGGCGGTCGTGCGGGTGACGATCGCGTCCCGCTTGAGGGGCGGCAGGTCCTGCAGCGGCCCGTCGAGGATCAGCATGGCCAGCCCGTGCACCGAGGACCAGGCGGCGAACTCCGCGCCCGCCCGCACGCCCGGACGCAGCACGCCGGCCGCGTCGAGGGCGTCCATGGCGTCGACGAGCATCTGGAAGGAGCGCGCGTCGCCCGGCCGGGGCTCCCCGGCCCCGTCACCGCCGGTCCACTTCTCCGGGTGCGCCTCGACCCGGCAGAAGGCGGTGCGGTACATGCCGGGCTCGGCGACCGCGAAGCGGATGTAGCCGAGGCCCATGGCCAGCAGCCGGGCCTTGGCGGCCGCGGCCGGATCGCCGCCGGCGGGCAGCCCGGTCTCGGCGAGCACCGACTCCATGGAGTCCGCCAGCCGCCGCTGACCGTCGTCCTTCACGGCCTGCAGCAGATCGGCCTGGTTGGCGAAGTGGCGGTACGCGGCCGTCGGCGACACGCCGACGCGGCGCGCCGCCTCGCGCAGGACCACCGCTTCGGGCCCGCCGCCGCGGGCCAGCTCCGAAGCCGCCTCGACCAGCGCGTTGCGCAGATCGCCGTGATGGTATCCGGCCTTGCCGCCCCTGACCTCACTCATACGCGCATCATGCCTGAAGTTGACAGCATTAACATCCCCTGACAGGCTCGATGTTAACGCTATAAACATTAGGAGAGGAGCGACCGTGCTGACACGCATCGCGGAGCTCGTACTGCGCAGGACCCGGCTCGTGCTCGTGCTCGCCGTCGTGGCCGTGGTCGGCATGGCCGCGCTCGGCTTCGGCGCCTTCGGCAAGCTCAGCGCCGGCGGCTTCACTGACCCGGCCTCGCCGTCCAGCCAGGCCCAGGAGGTGATCGACGAGCGATTCGGCGGCGATACGAACCTGGTCCTGCTGGTGGACGCCGAGTCCGGCGGGCCGGACGGGGCCGCGGCCCGCGAACGCGGGCGGGAGGTCACAGAGGCGCTGCGGGGCGAGTCCACCGTCACCAACGTGATGTCGTACTGGGACCGCGGCGGCGACGGGCTGGTGTCGCAGGACGGGAGCCGGGCCCTCATCCTCGCCCACGTCACGGGCGGCGACGCGAAGGAGCCCGAGAACGCCGAGGAGCTGACCGACGAATACACCGGCACCCGCGACGGCGTCAACGTCCGGGCCGGCGGCGGTGCCGCGGTGAACGGCGACGCGTCCTCGCAGGTCGCCGCTGACCTGGCACTGGCCGAGTCGATCGCCCTGCCCGCCACCCTCGTGCTGCTCGTCCTCGCCTTCGGCAGCGTCGTCGCGGCGCTGCTGCCGCTGGCGATCGGCCTGGTGGCGATCTTCGGCACGTTCGCCGAGCTGTGGGTGCTGGGCAGTCTCACCGACGTCTCGGTGTTCTCGGTCAACCTCACCATCGCGCTCGGCCTCGGGCTCGGCATCGACTACGGGCTGTTGCTGGTCAGCCGCTTCCGCGAGCAGCTGGCCGCGGGCGACGAGGTGCCGGCGGCGATCCGGCGCACGGTGGCGACCGCGGGCCGTACGATCGCGTTCTCCTCCGCGACGATCGTCGCCGCGCTCGCCGCGCTGCTGGTCTTCCCGCTGTACTTCCTGCGCTCCTTCGCCTACGCCGGCATCGGCGTCGTGGCCATCGCCGCGGTCAGCGCACTGGTGATCATCCCCGCACTGCTCGTCGTCCTCGGCCACCGCGTCAACCGCGGCCGGGTGCCGGGGGCCCGCGCCATGCGCCGCACCGACGCGCCGCTGTGGGGCCGGGTCGCGGGGGCCGTGATGCGCCGGCCCGCGCTCACCGCGCTGCCGGTACTCGGCGTGCTGCTGCTCGCCGCGAGCCCGCTGCTGGGCGTCAGCTTCGGCACGCCGGACGAGCGGGTGCTCCCGGAGAGCGCGCAGAGCCGGCAGGTGGCCACCGTGCTGCGGGAGGAATTCGCGGCCGACGACAGCACCGCGATCAACGTCGTCACCACGGGCGCCGTGACCGGGCCCGACCTCGCTCGTTACGCCACCGAGCTGTCCCGGCTGGACGGCGTCGCCCGGGTGGACGCGAGCAACGGCTCGTACGCCGACGGCGCGGCCGGCCCCGCAAGTCCGGCCGCCGACGGCCTCGGCCGCCCCGACGCCCAGCGGCTGACGGTCTCCGTCGAGCCGGCGCCCAAGTCGGGCGCGGCGCAGGAGCTGGTCGGGGACGTGCGCGCGGTGCCCGCGCCGGACGGCGTGGAGACCCTCGTCGGCGGCACCGACGCGGTGCTGGTCGACGCCAAGGACAGCATCGGCAGCCGGCTGCCGCTGGCCGTCGGGATGATCCTGGTCACGACGTTCGTGCTGCTGTTCCTCTTCACCGGTAGCGTCGTCCAGCCGCTGCGCGCGATCGCCCTCAACGCCGTCAGCCTGGCCGCGGCCATGGGCGCGATGGTGTGGATCTTCCAGGACGGCCACCTCAGCGGGCTGCTGGGCTTCACGCCGCAGCCGATGGACACGGCGATGACGGTGCTGATGTTCTGCATCGCCTTCGGCCTGTCGATGGACTACGAGGTCTTCCTCACCAGCCGGATCAAGGAGCTGCACGACGCGGGCGCGGACCCGGCCACGGCGGTGACGAACGGGCTGGCCCGCACCGGCCGGATCGTGACGATGGCCGCCGGGCTGCTGGCCGTCAGCTTCTTCGCCTTCGGCACCGGCGAGGTCAGCTTCCTGCAGATGTTCGGCCTCGGCGCCGGGCTCGCCATCCTCATCGACGCGATCGCTGTGCGCGGCGTGCTGGTGCCGGCCGCGATGCGGCTGCTGGGCGGGCGCGCGTGGTACGCGCCGCGCTGGCTGCGCCGGGTCCACCGCCGGGTGGGCCTGAGCGAGGCCGGGCCCGGCGCCGCGCCCGTGCGGGAGCCCGAGCGCACACCGGCCGGGGTCTGAACGCTCGGCACGCACGACGAAGGGCCCCGCCGGCGGCGGGGCCCTTCGTCACGTACGCACGCGCGCGGCTATCGCTTGGCGAACTCCTGATACGCCTTCAGCACCTCGTCCGTCGGGCCGTCCATCACCAACTCGCCCTTCTCCAGCCACAGCACCCGGTCGCAGGTGTCGCGGATGGACTTGTTGGTGTGGCTGACCAGGAACACCGTGCCGGCCTGCTTGCGCAGCTCGCGCAGCCGGGCCTCGGAGCGCTTGCGGAACCGCAGGTCGCCGGTGGCCAGCGCCTCGTCGACCATCAGCACCTCGTGGTCCTTGGCCGCGGCGATGGAGAACCGCAGCCGCGCCGCCATGCCGGACGAGTACGTCCGCATGGGCAGGGTGATGAAGTCGCCCTTCTCGTTGATGCCGGAGAAGTCGACGATGCCCTGGTACCGCTCGCGGATCTGCTCCCGGGTCATGCCCATCGCCAGCCCGCCGAGCATCACGTTCCGCTCGCCGGTGAGGTCGTTCATCAGCGCCGCGTTCACGCCGAGCAGCGAGGGCTGGCCGTTGGTGTACACCTTGCCGCTGTGCGCCGGCAGCACGCCGGCGATGGCCTTCAGCAGCGTCGACTTGCCGGAGCCGTTGGAGCCGATCAGGCCGATGGCCTGGCCCCGGTACGCCGTGAAGCTCACCCCGCGCACCGCGTGCACCTCGCGCACCCGGTTCTTCCGCTCCCGGCGCACGAGGCGGTTCAGGGCGGCGGCGCCGCTGCCCTTGCTGCGCCCCCCGCCCTGCACCCGGTAGACGATGTGCAGGTCCTCCGCGATGACCGTCGGCACCCGCCCGTCGTCGGGGGCGTCAGCCTCGGACCGGCTCGTCGGATGTTCAGCCACGGCCATAACGCTCCTCAGCCTTCCAGAAGAACACGAACCCGAGCAGCCCGATCACGACGGCCCAGCCCAGCGCCAGCAGCCAGACGAGCGGCGGCATGTTGTTCGCCGGGTAGTCCCCCATGAGGACGTACCTCATGAGGTCCATGTACACCGCGGCCGGGTTCATCGCGATGAGGTCGGCGGCCCACTGCGGGGCGTCCGCCCGGTCCACCAGCATGTAGTGCAGCGGGAACATCACCCCGGACGCGTACATCCAGGTGCGCAGGATGAACGGCATCACCTGGGCGAGGTCCGGCGAGTCGCTGCCCAGCCTGGCGAAGATCATCGCCAGCCCGGCGTTGAAGAGGTACTGCAGCGCAAGGATCACCGGGACCAGCAGCCAGGTCCAGCGGGGGTAGAAGCCGAAGCCCAGCAGGAACCCGGCCATCACGATCATCGAGTAGAGCAGCTGCTGGAGCTGCTGCAGCGAGAAGGAGATCGGCAGCGCGGCGCGCGGGAAGTGCAGCGCCCGCACCAGTCCGAGGTTCCCGGAGATCGACTTCACGCCCGACATCACCGACTGCTGCGTGAACGTCCACACGAACACCCCGATCACCAGGAACGGGATGTACTCGCTCTTCGACATGTTGCCGCGGCCGCCCAGCAGGATGCCGAAGATGAAGAAGAACACCGTGGCGTTCAGCAGCGGCGTCAGCACCTGCCACAACTGGCCCAGCTTCGCCTTGCTGTACTGCGCGGTGAGCTTGGCGCGCGAGAAAGTCAGTATGAAATGGCGGCGCGCCCAGAGCTGCCGCACGTACTCGGGCAGTCCGGGGCGCGCGCCGCTCACCGTCAGGCTGTACTTGGCGGCCAGCTCGGCCGGGGACAGCCCGTCGTCGGGATGGCGCTTGGGCGGAGCGCCCACTGCCGTATCGCTCACAGTCGGTAACTTTCGTCCTCAGACACTCAACGGTACGAGCTTGTCAGATCACGGGCGGTCGTCCCAGCCGGGTCAGCCGCCACACCGTACGCCACTTCATGGGCCGGCGCGGCCCGCACGGTGCGCGCCAGCCCTCTCGGAAGCCTACGAGCCATGATTTCAGCACAGCTCGCGAGGGGCTGCGTGCCACTGTGAGAAGGAACCAGACACCGAGATAGACCGGGACGAGCGGCGCGGGGAGGTTCCGGCGCGCCAGCCAGACGCGGTTGCGGGCCACGTTGTGGTGGTACGAGGCATGCCGGCTGGGCGGCATCGTCGGATGGTGCAGCACCATGTCGGCGCGGTAGTCGATGTGCCAGCCCGCGTCGAGCGCCCGCCAGGCGAGGTCGGTCTCCTCGTGAGCGTAGAAGAAGTCGTCCGGCAGCCCGCCGACCTCCTGGAACACCTCCGTACGCACGGCGTTGGCGCCGCCCAGGAACGTGGTGACGCGGGAGGAGCGCATCGGGTCGGAGGCGCGCAGGCGGGGCACGTGCCGGCGCTGTGTGACCCCCGTCTCGGGGTCGGCGATGCGGAAGCTGACGATGCCGAGCCGCGGGTCGGCGGCGAACGCCTCGCGCACCAGAGCGGCGGTGTCCTGTTGTGGCAGAAGACCGTCGTCGTCGAGGAAGAGCAGCACGTCGACGTCGCCGCCGCCGTCGCCGAACGCCTCGACGCCGACGTTTCGCCCGCCGGGGATGCCCAGGTTCTCGGGCAGTTCCACGACCCGTACGCCCTGCGGGATGTTCGGCACGGTGACGCCCTGGGCGACGACGACCACCTCGACGGGGGCGCCGTCCTGCTTGGCGATCGACTCCAGCAGCGCGCGCAGCTCGCCGGGGCGCTGCCCCATCGTGATCACGACCGCGCCGAGGCGGACGTCCTCCGGGCGCGTCGCCTCCCGCGGCCGGGGCTGGTGTTCATATGTCATTCGGCTCACCGCAACCTACTGGAGGCCAGAATGCTGACCAGGTGGAGAAGGGTCTGCAGCATTGCTATCGCGGCGAGCACGGCGACACCGAGCCGGGAGAAGTACAGGTCCCCCTTGATCAGGTCGAGGATCGCCAGCAGGAGGATGACGAGTGACGCCTCGATCCCCAGGATCAGCCGGTGGAACTTCAGTGCCGCGGCCGCCTTGCGGGCCACGGCGACTCCCGACGAACGCGGCTCCGCGGCGGACTCCTTGACCGGCGGCAGCCCCTGCTGGTGGCGCGCCACGCCGACGAGGTCGGTCTCCGCCTTGATCAGCACGGCGCCGAGCGCGGCGAGGGTGCCGAGGAAGGCCCACAGCCAGTCCACGGATCCGTCGCCCCACGGGTCGGCGGCGCGCAGGCCGAAGCCGACGAGCACGGCGGCGTCGCAGAGGTACGCGCCGACCCGGTCGAGGTACACGCCGCCGATGGAGAACTGCTGCTTCCAGCGGGCGACCTCCCCGTCGACGCAGTCGAGGAGCAGGTACAGCTGGACCATGAGCACGCCCAGCAGGGCGCCCGGGATCCCGGGGACGAGCAGCGCCGGGGCGGCGAGGACGCCGGCGACGGTCATCACGTACGTGAGCTGGTTGGGCGTCACCCGGGTGGTCACCAGGTGCCGGTCCACGCGCAGCGAGATCTCGCGCATGTACAGGCGGCCGGCCCAGTGCTCCCCGCTGCGCCGGTCCTTCACCCCCGCGGGGTGGACCACGGGCCGTAGCTCAGCTACCGATGGCTTTGGCATAGTCGGCGTAGGCGTCTCTGATCTGGTCGGTGGACAGGTCGAGGTGCTCGAGGATCGTGTACCGGCCGGGCCGGGTCTGCGGCGCGAACTCGACGGCCTTCACGAACTCGTCGTCCGTGAAGCCGATGTCGTCGGCCAGCACGGGCAGTTCGTGCCGGCGGAGCACCTGCGCCATGAGCAGCGCCGTCTCCCGGTCGCCGCGCAGGAACGTGGCGAACGTCCCGCCGAGGCCGCACTGCTCGCCGTGGAGCGCGCAGCGCCGCGGGTAGAGCAGGTCGAAGGCGTGGCTGATCTCGTGGCACGCGCCGGAGGCCGGGCGGCTGTCGCCGGCCACCGACATCGCGATGCCGCAGAGCACCAGCGCCTCGGCGAGGATGACGAGAAAGTCGTCGTCGCCGATTCCGCCGGGGTGGCGCAGCACCGAGTCGCCGGCGCTGCGGGCCATCGCGGCGGCCAGCCCGTCGATGGGCTCGCCGGTCTCGCGGTGGGACAGCTCCCAGTCGGCGACGGCGGAGATCTTGCACGTCACGTCGCCGATGCCGGCGCGGACGAAGCGGGCCGGGGCCTCGCGGATGACGTCGAGGTCGATGACCATCGCGATGGGGTTGGGCACGCCGTACGAGCCGCGGCCGGCGTCGTTGTCGAGCGTGGAGACCGGCGAGCAGAGGCCGTCGTTGGCGAGGTTGGTGGCCACGGCGACCATCGGCAGGCCGACGCGCGCGGCGGCGTACTTCGCGGAGTCGATGACCTTGCCACCGCCCAGGCCGACGACGGCGTCGTAGCGGCCGGTGCTCTTGATGGAGTCGGCGAGCCGGACGGCGCCGTCGATGGTGCCGTCGGCGTCCGCGAACCAGTCGGCGCCGGGCAGCGCCGGCGCGAAGCGGTCGCGCAGCGCCTGCCCGGAGCGCGGGCTGATGGCGAAGGCGAGCCGGCCGGACGGCGCGACGCGCTGGTCCGAGAGGAGGTCCGCGAGGTCGTCCAGCGCCCCGGCCCGGATGTCGACCGTCAGCGGCGACGGGATCAGGCGGGTCAGTACCGGCACGCGATCTCCCTGCCCTTGGCGAGGTCGTCGTGGTTGTCGATCTCGACCCAGGCGACGTCCCCGATCGGCGCGAAGTCGATCTTGAAGCCGCGGTTGACCAGCTCCTGGTAACCGTCCTCGTAATAGAGGTCGGGGTCGCGCTCGAAGGTGGTCTTCAGCGCGTCGGCCAGCTCGTCCGCGGCCGAGCCCTCGATGAGGGTGACGCCGATGTACTCGCCGGTGGCCGTCGCCGGATCCATCAGCTTGGTGATCCTCTGGACGCCCTTGTCGGGGTCGGCGACGACCTTCATCTCCTCGTCGGCGAGCTGCTTGACCGTGTCGAGGGCGAGGATGATCTTCTTGCCGCCGCCGCGGGCGGCGAGCAGGGTCTTCTCGACGGAGACGGGGTGGACGGTGTCGCCGTTGGCGAGGATCACGTCGTGCCTGACCGAGTCCCGGCCGCACCACAGGGAGTAGGCGTTGTTCCACTCCTCGGCCTTGTCGTTGTCGATCAGGGTGAGCTTCAGCCCGTACCTGCTCTCCAGGGCCTCCTTGCGCTCGTACACGGCCTCCTTGCGGTAGCCGACGATGATCGCCGCCTCGGTGAGCCCGATCTCGGCGAAGTTGCCGAGAGTGAGGTCGAGGACGGTGGTCTCCCCGTCGACAGGCACCAGGGCCTTCGGCAGGGTGTCGGTGTAGGGGCGCAGACGCCTTCCGGCGCCGGCCGCCAGCACGAGGCCGATCATGCGGGTTCTCCTGTTTCGTCGTGTACAGCGGGGGCTCCGGAGGAGACCCAGAAGCGGATGCTCTCGGTGAGCACCACCAGCGCCACGGCCACGGCGATGGCCGCGAGCGCGAACGTGAAGCGTGTGCCGGTCAGCAGGGCTGCCGCCAGCGTGACCGCCAGCGTCCGTCCCTCGTGCCCGCCGATCGCCCGCACCAGGAGGCGCGGGGGCGCACCCGTGCCGCCGCGGATGCGGTACACGGTGTCGTAGTGATGGTAGGCGACCGCGGCAACCAGGCCGAAAGCCGCGGGAAGGGCTCCGTTCACCTCGGCGCGGGCGGCGAGCACGAGGACGGCGAAGTACTCGGCGGCCCGGAAGACCGGCGGCACGAGCCAGTCCAGCGGGCCCGCGAGCGGGCGGGATATGGCGAACGCCGAGGTCAGGACGTAGCCGACGGCGCCGATCACCGGCCACCAGGTGCCGTACGGGGTGAAGAGCGCCAGCGCCACGAGCAGCGTGGCGCCGCCGGCGGCGACGGCGGGAGGCGCGTACGACGGCAGGGAGCGTGCGGACGCGCGCAGGGAGGGGGCGGTGGCCTCGGCGAGCGGGCCGGTGTCGGTCAGCTCGTCCAGCGCCTTCAGGGCCTGCTCGCTGCGGGGGACGCGGCGCTTGAGGGAGCGCAGCACGCGGCCCGCGGTGGTGTAGCAGGCGGCCAGCCCCATGCCGACAAGCAGGACGACGAAGACGACGCGGGGGGTGGTGACCGCGGTGAGCACCGCGATCAGCGCCCAGCGCTCGCCGATCGGCAGCACGACCATGCGGCGCAGCCACACCGTCCAGCCGAGCCGGTCGAGCCGCTCGGAGAGCGCGGCGGTGGGGCTGGTGTTGCCTGCCGCGGCGGCGGGGCCGGCGATGGACTCGTTGAAGGCGAAGTCCACGACGTGCCTGCAGGTCTGCAGCACCATGGCGCTCAGGGCGAGGGCCCACACGTCGTCGCCGTCGGCGTTGGCGGCGCCGAGGGCGAGGCCCGCGTAGTAGGCGTACTCCTTGGCGCGGTCGAAGGTGGCGTCGAGCCAGGCGCCCATCGTGGAGTACTGCAGCGAGTAGCGGGCGAGCTGGCCGTCGGTGCAGTCGAGCACGAAGGACAGGAGCAGCAGCGCGCCGGCGGCGACGAAGCCGCCGCGGGTGCCGGTGGCCGCGCAGCCGGCGGCGAGCACGGCGGTGGCCAGGGAGGCGGTGGTGACCTGGTTCGGGGTGAGGCCGCGGCGGGCGCACCAGCGGGCCAGGTAGCGCGAGTAGGGGCTGATGAAGAAGGTGGTGAAGAAGCCGTCGCGGCTCTTGACCGCGGCCCGCAGCCGGGCTTTCTCCTCGTCCACGGCGGCGACCGCGTCCGTCGCCTTCGCCCGCGCCAGCGCGTCCTCGGGTACGGCGGCCACCAGCACGCCCAGCTCCGGCCGGGCCAGGTCACCCTTGCCGGAGCCGCCCTCCGCGAGCTGCGCGGCCGTCTCCTCGGCCACGCCGTCGAGGGTGCGGCTGCGCATCACCGCACGGGAGAGCGCGGTGCGGGCCGCGGGCGTCTGCACGGCGACCACGCCGGGCGCGGCGGCGGCGGGCCAGCGGGGGTCGGTGAGCGTCAGGCGCAGGCTGTGCCGGTGGCCGACGAAGCGGCTGTCGACGAGGGCGACCCGGCCGTCCCCGGGCAGCAGCGCGAGGACGGTGGCGGCGTCGGCCACGTCCGCGGCGGTACGCACGTCGTCGTAGCCCAGCGACTCGAGGTCGCTCTCCAGGGGTGACCCGGGGACGGGCGGGCCGATCAGGATTGCGGTCCGCAGACGAACTCACTCCTTGGCAGCGCAGCGGGGCGGCAGGCGGGGCCGCCCCTCCCCCGTCCGGCCGGGCGGCTGTCGGCAGAGGTTAGCGGATCCCTGGAACCGTGGGTTCACCGCCCGTTCGCCTCGACCGGGTGGCGATCATCATTTCGCAGCCCGTATCCGTGCTCCAAACCGGGGCGGTAGTGTTCCGCCATGACGTGGTTGATCACCGGCGGGGCCGGTTACATCGGCGCGCATGTCGTGCGGGCCATGGTGGGTGCCGGGGAGCGGGTCGTCGTGCTGGACGACGTGTCCACCGGGAACCCGGTCCGGCTGCCCGCGGACGTGCCGCTGGTGCGCGGCACGTTTCTGGACCGGCTGCTGCTCAACCGCGCCTTCGCTGAGTACGACGTCACGGGTGTGGTGCACCTGGCGGCGAAGAAGCAGGTCGGCGAGTCCGTGGAGCAGCCGCTCACGTACTACCGGGAGAACGTGCACGGCCTGGGGGTGCTGCTGGAGGCCGTCGTGTCCGCGGGCGTCCGCCGCTTCGTCCTCTCCTCCTCCGCCGCCGTCTACGGCGCGCCGGACGTCGACCTCGTCACGGAGGACACGCCCTGCCGGCCGATCAACCCGTACGGTGAGACCAAGCTGGCCGGCGAGTGGCTGTTGCGGGCCACCGGCCGCGCGCACGGGCTGGCCACCGCCTGCCTGCGGTACTTCAACGTCGCCGGCGCCGCCGCACCGGAGCTGGCGGACACCGGTGTGTTCAACGTGGTCCCGATGTTCTTCGAGCGGCTGACCGCACACGAGCCCATGCGGATCTTCGGCGACGACTACCCCACCCCCGACGGCACCTGCATCCGCGACTACGTCCACGTCGTCGACCTCGCCGACGCCCACCTCGCGGCGGCCCGTCGCGTCGCCGCCCCCGCGGTCTCGGGCGACCTGACGGTGAACCTCGGCAGCGGCACGGGGGTGTCCGTGCGCGAGCTGACCGAGGTCGTCGCCGACGTCACCGGGCGGCGCGAGCACCCCCCGGTGGTCCACCCGCGCCGGCCCGGCGACCCGGCCCGGGTGGTCGCGTCGTACGACCTGGCGGCCAAGGAGCTGGGCTGGCTCCCCCGGCTGGACGTACGCGCAATGGTCGAGTCCGCCTGGGCGGGCTGGCTGCACAGCCACCCCTAGCGGCCCGGCGCGGCTGACCAGCCGAGACGCCCGAAGGAGCGTTTCCGCAGGTCAGACGATGAAAACCGACTTCATGTCAAGGTTTGGCGAATACCCCCGGCCCGTAGTTCACTGAGATCACCGGGCGGGTACGAAGGCCTGTCCGCGACCGTCGTCGGGAACCGGAGGGCACGCGGCATGGGCGCAGGGCACGACCACTCCCACGGACCGGCCGGCGGTACGGCCTCCGCCGCGCACCGCGGCCGGCTGCGCGTCGCCCTGGCCCTCACGCTGTCGGTGCTGGGCCTGCAGGTGGTCGGCGGGGTGATCACCGGTTCGCTGGCGCTCGTCGCGGACGCCGGGCACATGGCGACCGACGTGGTCGGGCTGTCCATGGCGCTGCTGGCG
This sequence comes from Streptomyces sp. CNX435, assembly GCF_059570575.1. Taxonomy (NCBI): domain Bacteria; kingdom Bacillati; phylum Actinomycetota; class Actinomycetes; order Kitasatosporales; family Streptomycetaceae; genus Streptomyces; species Streptomyces sp. CNX435. The sequence continues at coordinate 220,736 of NZ_JCANTA010000003.1, forward strand.
ATCCACTTCGCGAACCGGCCGACGAGCGAGCGCCGCACCTTCGGCTTCGCGCGCGCCGAGATCCTGGCGGCGCTGGCCAACTGCCTGCTGCTCGTCGGCGTCGGCGGCTACATCCTGTACCAGGCGGTGCGCCGCTTCATGGACCCGCCGGAGATCGAGGGCGGGCTGACCTTGGCGTTCGGTGCCGCGGGCCTGGTGGTCAACCTCGTCTCGCTGGCCCTGCTGATGGGCGGCCGGCAGGAGAGCCTCAACGTACGCGGCGCCTTTCTGGAGGTGCTGGCGGACGCGCTGGGGTCGGTCGCGGTCATCATCTCGGCGCTGGTCATCGTCACCACCGGCTGGCAGTACGCGGACCCGGTGGCCTCGCTCGCCATCGGCGCGATGATCATCCCGCGGACGTTCCGGCTGCTGCACGAGGCGCTGGACGTGCTGCTGGAGGCGGCGCCGAAGGACGTGGACGTGGCCGAGGTGCGGTCGCACATCCTCGCGCTGCCGGGCGTGGTGGAGCTGCACGACCTGCACGTGTGGACGATCACCTCGGGGATGCCGGTGATATCGGCGCACGTCGTGGTCAAGAGCGACGTGCTGCAGGCCGTGGGTCAGGAGAGGTTGCTGCACGATCTGCAGGGGTGCCTCGGCGATCATTTCGACGTCGACCATTGCACATTCCAGATCGAGCCCGTCGGACACGCCGATCACGAGGCACATCTCTGTCATTGAGCCGTCACCCGTGGGGCAGACTGAGTGCGGCGTCCCGTCGTGTCCGCCCGCCGCGGAGACCGGGGCGCTGCTGCACCGGACGCCGTAGATCGGACGCAAAGGATGGTCATGCCGGCCGCTACCACCGAAGAGATCATGCTGGAACTCGTCGACGAGGACGGCAACACGATCGGCACCGCCGAGAAGCTGTCCGCGCACCGCGAGCCCGGCCGGCTGCACCGGGCGTTCTCCGTCTTCCTCTTCGACACCGCCGGCCGGATGCTGCTCCAGCAGCGGGCGCCGGGCAAATACCACTCCCCCGGCGTCTGGTCCAACTCCTGCTGCGGCCACCCCTACCCCGGCGAGTCGCCGCTCGCCGCCGCGGCCCGCCGCACCTTCGAGGAGCTGGGAGTTTCGCCCGCGCTGCTCGCCGAGGCCGGCACCGTGACGTACCGCCACCCAGACCCGGCCTCGGGGCTGGTGGAGCACGAGTACAACCACCTCTTCGCCGGACTGCTGCGGGCCGCGCCGCGGCCGGACGCCGACGAGGTGGGCGCGGTGGCGTTCGTCACGGCGGACGAGCTGGTGAAGCGGCACGCCGAGGACCCGTTCTCGGCGTGGTTCATGACGGTGCTGGACGCGGCCAGGCCGGCCATCCGGGAGCTGACGGGGCCGGCGTCCGGCTGGTGACCCCGGCGAGCGGGAAGGAGGCCCAGATCACCTTCCCGCCGTCGACGGTGTGCTGCACGTCGCAGGTGCCGCCCGCCTCGTTCGTGATCGTCTTGACCAGCAGCAGTCCCCGGCCGCCCGTCTCGTCGTCGTCCGCCTGCAGGGCCTTCGGGCGGTACGGGTGCTGGTCCTGGACGGCGACGCGGACCCAGCCGGCGCTGACCGACAGCTCGACGCCGATCGTCGGGGAGAGCACGCCGGCGTGCCGGACCGCGTTCGTCACCAGCTCCGAGACGATCAGCAGCACGCCCTGCAGCAGGTCGTCGCCGATCGGCACGCGCTGCCGGACGAGGAGGTCGCGTACGGCGTGCCGGGACTGGGGCACGGAGGAGTCGAGCGCCGGGGCGTCGAACTTCCAGGTCCCCTCGTACGCCGCCGGGACCACCTGGCCGGGCTCGGGCCTCAGGTTTCCGCCGTCGTTCACCGCCGGCACCTGCTTTCACCACCACTCACACTCCGAGTGTTGGCAATCACCTTCGGCTCAAGCCCCCATCGAGCAGAACTTGACTGGCTTTCGTCACCTTCCGACCGGCTGCGCACTCACCGGCCAGTGTTGAGATCGAAAAATCAGTTGCCGACGCCCTGAGCACCGTCATACCTTCACAGTGCCCTGCAGTCGACGATTGGAGAAGGTGTTGCTCGTCTGAGGTCTCGATGGCACCGTGCCCGCGGAATATCCCGCGTGCGGCACGTGCGACCTCATGGCTTGAGCCACCTTCCTCTCCTGCAGGGCACCCAGCCCCGCTTCCGTTCCACCCGGCTCTCCCAGGTCGCCGTCCGGTGCCGGCGCCGCCCCGTCGCACCCCTGACGACCCACCGGGAGAAGCCATGTCATTTCCCTCCACCCCGCACACCTCCGCCTCCGTCATCTGCACCGGTCTGACCTTCGCCTGGCCCGACGGCACGGTCGTCTTCGACGGCTTCGACCTCGCGGTCGGCCCCGGCCGCACCGGGCTGATCGGCCGTAACGGCACCGGCAAGTCCACGCTGTTGCGGCTGATGGCCGGAGAGCTGACTCCGGCCGCCGGCGCGGTCAAGGCCGGGGGCACGGTCGGCCACCTGCCGCAGAACCTGGTCCTCGACACCGCCGCGCGGGTCGACACCGTGCTGGGCATCGACGGCGTACGGCACGCGCTGCATGCCATCGAGTCGGGCGACGTCGCCGACGAGCACTTCGCGGCCGTCGGCGACGACTGGGACGTCGAGGAGCGCGCCCGCGCCACCCTCGACCAGCTCGGCCTCGCGCACGTCGGCCTCGACCGCACCATCGGCGAGGTCTCCGGCGGCGAGTCGGTGCTGCTGCGGCTGGCCGCGCTGCTGATGCGGCGGCCGGACGTGCTGCTGCTGGACGAGCCGACGAACAACCTCGACCTCAAGGCCCGCCGCCGGCTGTACGCGGCCGTGGAGGGCTGGCCGGGCGTGCTGGTGCTCGTCAGCCACGACCGCGAGCTGCTCGACCGCGTCGACCAGGTCGCCGACCTGCGGGACGGCGAAGTCACCTGGTACGGCGGCAACTTCACGGCGTACGAGGACGCGCTGGCCGTCGAGCAGGAGGCGGCCGAGCGGACGGTGCGCGCGGCGGAGGCGGACCTCAAGCGGCAGAAGCGCGAGCTGGCCGACGCGCACGAGAAGCTGAGCAAGCGCAAGCGGTACGCCGACAAGCAGTTCGCGAACAAGCGCGAGCCGAAGATCATCATGAACGCGCGCAAGCGGGAGGCCCAGGTCTCCGCCGGCAAGCACCGCATCATGCACGAGGAGCGGCTGAAGGACGCCAGGGAGCGGCTCGACGAGGCGGAGGCGGCGGTACGGGACGACGACGAGATCCGCGTCGACCTGTCGTACACCGCCGTGCCCGCCGGCCGGGACGTGCTCCTGCTGCGCGACCTGGAACTGCGCTACGGCGCGCGGGTCGAGGCGCTGCAGGTACGCGGTCCGGAGCGGATCGCGCTGACCGGGCGCAACGGCGCCGGCAAGTCGACGCTGCTGCGGACGATCGCCGGGCAGCTGGCGCCGGTCGCGGGCGAGGCGGTGGCGCACGTGCCGCTGCGCTACCTGCCGCAGCGGCTCGACGTGCTGGACGACGGCCTGAGCATCGTCGAGAACGTCGCCCGCCTCGCGCCCGCGGCGTCCAACCAGCAGATCCGCTCCCGGCTGGCCCGCTTCCTGTTCCGGCAGGGCAGGGCGGACCAGATCGTGGGCACGCTGTCGGGCGGGGAGCGGTTCCGCGCCACCCTGGCGGCCCTGATGCTGGCCGAGCCGGCACCGCAGCTGCTGATGCTGGACGAGCCGACGAACAACCTCGACATGGCCAGCGTGAAGCAGCTGGTGAAGGCGCTGGAGTCGTACGAGGGGGCGCTCGTGGTCGCCGGCCACGACGTGCCGTTCCTGCGCGACATCGGGCTCACGCGCTGGCTGGCGCTGGCCGAGGAGTTGGGCGACATCGAGCCGCTGTAGGCCGTTCGGGGCCGATTCCGGGTTCGCGGCCCGCCGTGAAAGGCTCCCGTCCATGAGCGAAGGCGAGCTGCGGTGCGGCACCGACGGCGGCGTGGCGACCGTGGTCATCAGCAACCCCGCCAAGCGCAATGCGATGACGCCCCGGATGTGGCGGGCGCTGCCCGGGCTGCTGGCGGGGCTCGCGGCCGACCGGGCGGTGCGCGCGGTGGTGCTCACCGGCGCGGGCGGCACGTTCTGCGCCGGTGCGGACATCGGCTCGCTGCGGGCGGGCAGCGAGGACACGCAGCGGCTGGCCGAAGCCGCGGAGGAAGCGCTCGCCGCCTTCCCCAAGCCGACGCTGGCGGCGGTACGGGGCCACTGCGTCGGCGGCGGCTGCCAGCTGGCGGCGGCCTGCGACCTGCGGTTCGCCGCCGAGGACGCGCTGTTCGGGGTCACCCCGGCGAAGCTGGGCATCGTCTACCCGGCCGGCGCGACCCGGCGGCTGGTGCGGCTGGTGGGTCCGGCGACGGCGAAGTACCTGCTGTACTCGGCCGAGTTGATCGATCCGGCGCGGGCACTGCGCACCGGACTGGTGGACGAGGTGCTGCCGGCGGCGGAGCTGGGCACGCGGGTGGCGGAGTTCACCGGCGTGCTGGCGGCGCGCTCGCAGCTGACGCAGGTGGCCGCGAAGGAGTTCGCCGACACGGCCGGTGTCCACGGGGAGGGCGACGGAACCGGGGGCGGGGCGGACGTGGCGCGTATCGCGCACTGGGCCCGGCAGGCGCGCGCGGCCGGCGACGCCGCGGAGGGCGTCGCCGCCTTCCTGGAGCGCCGCGAGCCGCGCTTCACCTGGACCGTCTGACGGCAGCGGGCGCCCGCGGCTGCGGGCCACGCTGTGCGGTCAGTCCCGTGCGCCTTCGAGGACGAACCTGCTGCGGGAGCGCAGCAGTCGGACGACCTCCGCCGGCGCCTTGTCCGGTGCACCCGCGTCGTAGGGCGGCTGCGGGTCGTACTCGGTGGCGAGCTGCACGACCTGTCCCATCGTGTCCCCCTGGATCCGCCCGACCAGGGTCAGGGCCATGTCGATGCCGGCGGAGACCCCGGCGGCGGTGACGTACTTGCCGTCGAAGACGACCCGTTCGCCGGTCGGCTCGGCGGCGTGGGCGCGGAGCTGGTCGAGGGCGAGCCAGTGCGAGGTGGCACGGCGCCCGCGCAGCAGGCCGGCGGCGGCGAGGACCAGCGAGCCGGTGCACACCGACGTGGTCCACAGAGTGTGCTCGTCCACGGCCCGCAGCCACTCGTGCAGCGGCCCGTCGGCCATCTGCTGCGACTGGCCCGGCCCGCCGGGGACGACGATGATCCCGGGGCGTTCGACCTCGTCCAGCGCGGCGTCGGCGACCATGGTGAGGCTGCCGACGTCGTTGCGCACCGGGCCGCGGGCCTCGGCGACGGTGACGACCTCGGCGCCGCCGAGCCGCGCGAGGATCTCGTACGGGCCGACGGCGTCGAGGGCGGTGAGGCGGTCGTAGAGCAGGATCGCTATCTGCATGGCTCCTCTTCCGGTTTTCCGGTCTTCCGGTCTTTCGGTCGGTCTTGCGGGCGGGTGCGGGTGCCTCGTGGGCGGTACGGGACGCTCAGGCGGCGGCGAAGCGGCGGCGGTACTCGGCGGGCGAGGCGCCGAGGGCCCGTACGAAGGCGCGCCGCATCGCCTCCGGGGTGCCGTAGCCGCAGTGCCGGGCGACCTCCTCGACGCCGTACGCGCTGTCCTCCAGCAGCCGGCGGGCCGCCTCCAGCCGCACCCCGTCGACGTACCGCCCGGGCGGCACGCCCGTCTCGGCCCGGAAGGCCCGGGCGAAGTGGCGCGGCGAGAGGCCGGCGCGGCCGGCGAGCGCGTCCACGGATAGGTCGCCGCCGGGATGCTCGTCGATCCACTGCTGCACCTCGCGCAGCGGCTCCCGCTGCGCGGTCTGGGCGGCGAGCTGGGCGCTGAACTGCGCCTGGTTGCCCGGGCGGCGCAGGAACACCACCAGGTGGCGGGCGATGCGCAGCGCGAGGTCGCGGCCCAGGTCCTCCTCAACGAGGGCGAGGGCGAGGTCGATACCGGAGGTCACCCCGGCGGAGGTGGCCACGCCGCCGTCGCGGACGAAGATCGGGTCGGGGTCGACCTCGACGGCCGGGTGGCGGCGGGCGAGTTCGGCGCTGTACGACCAGTGGGTCGTGGCCCGGCGGCCGTCCAGCAGCCCGGCGCCGGCGAGCAGTTCGGCACCGGTGCAGACGGAGACCACCCGCCGGGTGCCGGGTGCCCGGTCGCGCAGCCAGGCGGTGATCTGCGGCTGCGGGCGGCGGGTGCCGTGTCCGCCGGGCACGACGAGCGTGTGCGGCGCGGGAGCGTCCGCCAGCGGACCGTCCGGCGTCAGTGTGAGCCCGGAGGAGGTGCGTACCGGCCGGACGCGTACGGCGGCCGTGCGGATCTCGTACGTGCCGGGGGCGGCCCGCTCGGCTCCGGCGAACACCTCCAGCGGGCCGGTGAGGTCGAGGCTCTGCATGTCGTCGAAGAGGACGAAGAGGACGGTGCGGGCTGCCATGACTCCATCGTGGGCCCCGGCGGCGACGGCAGCAATGACGAAGATCCCACCATTCCTGCCATGCCTGTCCGACCCTTCCGCGGCTAAGCGTCCGCTCAGTAGCCTGACCGCATGACTTCACTCCCGCCGCGCACCGTCCGCCGCTGCCACCAGGTCCTCAACCCGCTGCACTCGGCCGTCTACTTCGCGCCGGAGTTCACCGAGGAGTTCGCCGGCATCGGCATCGACGGCTGGCACGCCGCGTACTTCACCGCGCGGTCCGCCGCCATGGGCCCCGTCGGACCCGGCGTGGTCACCGCCGCCTTCTACAACTACAGCCACCGGCTGGCCGCGAAGCACCTGCCCGCCGCCTGGTCGGCCGCGGACCCGGCCACCGTGCTGGCGGCCCGGCTGCGCGTCGCCGACGCCATGCTGCGGCGGCTGCTCGGCGAGGAGACGATCGCCTCGCCGGAGCTGGCCGAGGCGGCGGAGCTGGCGCAGCGGGCGGCGGCGGGCGGCGGGCGCGCCGGGCGGGCGCTGTACGCGGCCGAGGCCGGACAGCCGGTGCCGGACGCCCCGCACCTGGCGCTCTGGCACGCCGCCACCCAGCTGCGCGAGCACCGCGGCGACAGCCACAACGCGCTGCTGGCCCACGCCGGGCTCGACGGCCTGGAGTCCCAGGTCACCCACACCGCCTCCGGCTTCGGCTTCACCCCGGAGTTCGCCCGGTACTCCCGCGGCTGGGAGGCCGGGGAGTGGGCGGCGGCGCAGGACCGGCTGCGGGCGCGCGGGCTGCTGACCGCCGACGGGGAGCTGACGGAGGCGGGCACGGCGCTGCGCAAGGGGCTGGAGGACGAGACGGACCGGGTGGACCTCGCCCCGTACGAGCACCTGGGCGCCGAGGGCGTGGCCCGGCTGACCGAGCTGGCCACCGGCTACACCACCACCGCGCTGGCGGCGGGCGCGATGCCCAAGGACATCTTCGGCAAGGGCTGAGGGCCCGGCCCGGACCCGCTGCCGGGCCGGTCCGGGACGCGCCCCGGGCCGTTCCGACCCGCCGGGCGACCGGCGCCGCTCCCGCCGGTCGCCCGGCTGTCAGCCGGACCTGCCACAATGCACTCCGCCACAGATGACAGAAAGCGGGGCGGACGTGACGGCGTCGGTATCGATTGAGGCCAGGATCGCCGAGGAGCTCGGCGTACGCGAGCGGCAGATCACGGCGGCGGTGCAGCTGCTCGACGGCGGTGCCACCGTGCCGTTCATCGCCCGCTACCGCAAAGAGGCGACGGAGATGCTCGACGACGCCCAGCTGCGGACCGCCGAGGAGCGGCTGCGGTATCTGCGGGAGCTGGAGGAACGGCGGGCGGCGATCCTGGAGTCCGTGCGCGGGCAGGGCAAGCTGACCGAGGAGCTGGAGGCGCAGATCCGCGCCGCCGACTCCAAGGCCCGGCTGGAGGACGTGTACCTGCCGTACAAGCCGAAGCGGCGCACCAAGGCGCAGATCGCCCGCGAGGCCGGTCTCGAACCGCTGGCGGAGGGGCTGCTCGCCGACCCGTCGGTGGCGCCGCTCGCCGCGGCCACCGCGTTCGTGGACGCGGAGAAGGGCGTGGCGGACCAGGCCGCGGCCCTGGAGGGTGCCCGGGCCATCCTCACCGAGCGGTTCGGCGAGGACGCCGACCTGATCGGGGAGCTGCGCGAGCGGATGTGGACGCACGGCCGCGCGGCGTCGAAGGTGCGCGAGGGCAAGGAGGAGGCGGGCGCGAAGTTCTCGGACTACTTCGACTTCGCCGAGCCGCTGACCGACCTGCCGTCGCACCGCATCCTCGCCCTCTTCCGCGGCGAGAAGGAGGAGATCCTCGACCTCGCCCTGGAGCCCGACGCGCCCGGGGAGACGGAGCAGGAGGGCCCGTCGGCGTACGAGCGCGCCATCGCGGCCAGGTTCGGCGTGGAGAACCGGGGCCGGCCCGCCGACCCCTGGCTCGCCGACACGGTGCGCTGGGCCTGGCGCACCCGCATCCTGGTCCACCTCGGCATCGACCTCAGGCTGCGGCTGCGTACGACCGCCGAGGACCAGTCGGTGGACGTCTTCGCCGCCAACCTGCGGGACCTCTTGCTGGCCGCCCCCGCGGGCACGCGCGCCACGCTGGGCCTCGACCCCGGGCTGCGTACGGGCGTGAAGGTCGCCGTCGTGGACGCCACCGGCAAGGTCGCCGCCACCGCGACCGTCTACCCGCACCCGCCGCACCGCAAGTGGGCCGAGGCGCTGGCCGTCCTCGCCGAGCTGGCCCGCGTGCACGAGGTGGAGCTGGTCGCGATCGGCAACGGCACCGGCTCGCGCGAGACCGACAAGCTCGCCGCCGAACTGATCGCCGCGCAGCCCGCGCTGAAGCTGACGAAGGTGATGGTCTCGGAGGCCGGTGCCTCGGTGTACTCGGCGTCCGCGTTCGCCTCGCAGGAGCTGCCCGAGCTGGACGTGTCGCTGCGCGGCGCGGTGTCCATCGCCCGCCGGCTGCAGGACCCGCTGGCCGAGCTGGTGAAGATCGACCCGAAGTCGATCGGCGTCGGCCAGTACCAGCACGATCTGTCGGAGGCGAAGCTGTCGCGCTCCCTGGACGCGGTCGTGGAGGACTGCGTCAACGGCGTGGGCGTCGACCTCAACACCGCCTCCGCGCCGCTGCTGGCGCGCGTCTCCGGCATCGGCACGGGGCTCGCGGAGAACATCGTGGCGCACCGCGACTCCCACGGGCCGTTCCGCAGCCGGGCGGCGCTCAAGGACGTGCCGCGGCTGGGGCCGAAGGCGTTCGAGCAGTGCGCGGGCTTCCTGCGCATCCGCGGCGGGGACGACCCGCTGGACGCCTCCGGCGTGCACCCCGAGGCGTACCCCGTGGTGCGGCAGATGGTGAAGTCGGGCGGCTCAGATGTGGCGGCGCTGATCGGCGACACGAGGACGCTGCGGTCGCTGAAGCCGCAGGACTTCACCGACGAGCGGTTCGGGCTGCCGACGGTGACGGACATCCTGAAGGAGCTGGAGAAGCCGGGGCGCGACCCGCGGCCGGCGTTCCGGACGGCGGTGTTCAAGGAGGGCGTGGAGAAGATCGGCGACCTGCAGCAGGGGATGGTGCTGGAGGGCGTGGTGACGAACGTGGCCGCGTTCGGGGCGTTCGTGGACGTGGGCGTGCACCAGGACGGGCTCGTGCACGTGTCGGCGATGTCGAAGACGTTCGTGAAGGATCCGCGCGAGGTGGCCAAGCCCGGCGACATCGTCAAGGTGAAGGTGCTGGACGTGGACGTGCCGCGGAAGCGGATCTCGCTGACGCTGCGGCTGGACGACGAGCCGGGCAGACCGGCGGGCGGCGGTGGCCGGGGCGGCGGGCGCGACCGCGACCGCCAGGGTCCGCCGCGGCAGCGGGGCGGGGGCCCCGGCGGCGGTCGCGCCGGCGGCCAGGGCGGCGGCGGCCAGGGTGGCGGCCAGGGCGGTCGCGGTCAGGGCGGCGGCGGCCAGGATTCCGGCGGTCAGGGCGGTGGCGGCGGGCGGCAGCGCGGCGGCGGGGGCCGGCGCCGCGAGACGCAGCCGGAGAACAGCGAGATGGCGGACGCGCTGCGCCGCGCGGGCCTGCTCGGCGGCGGGGGCAACCGCGGCGGGGGCGGGGGCGGGGGCGGCAACGGCCGCCGCGGCAAGCGCTGATCGCTCCGCGGGCGGGATGGCACGAAGACCCACCGGTCCGGCGTACGCTCCGGCGTACGCCGGGACCGGTGAGCGGGATCCGGCGCGCGCCGGGTCTTCGCCCCGTCGGCGGAGGCGGGTCACGGCGCCGGCCGGCGCCAGGGGCTGCGGTGCCGGCCGCAGCCGCCGGCACCGGGTCACAGCCCCAGCAGGCCCTTCGTCAGCGTGGCCGCGCCGCCGGCCAGCCCGAGGAGCAGCACGAGCCGGCGCGCGGGCGCCTCGGGCACCCGGTCGCTCAGGGCGCGGCCGATGAGCGCGCCCGCCGCGACCGCGGCCGCGCACAGCAGCCAGGCGTCGGCCGCCAGGTCCGGCGGGCCCTTCGCGGCGACCGAGAAGATGTTGATGACGACGCCGTAGAACAGCGCGTTCGGCACGAACTCCCGCACCGTCCAGCCCGCGTTCATGGCGTACAGCGAGACGGCGGGGCCGCCGATGCCCGCGGAGGAGTTCATGAAGCCGCTCACCGCGCCGGCCGTGACGGCCCCGCCGGTGCCGCGCAGCGACTCGGCGCGGGCCCCGGCCATGACGAGCCCGACGGCGCCACAGACCATCGCGCCCATGCCGGTCAGCAGCACGGGCGCGGGCAGTTGCGCGGCCGTGACGGCGCCGATCGGCACCGTGCAGACCGCGGCGGCCAGCAGCGGCACCATGGCGGCGGGCCGGACCTGCCGCCAGACGGTGGCCAGTCCGAACGCGCAGATGGCGCCGGCGGCGCAGTTGGACAGCCGGACGCCCTCGGCGGGGCCGAGTACCAGCGCCAGCGCCGGGCCGGCGACCAGCGCGAGGCCGATGCCCGCGAGCCGCTGCACGGACGCGCCGAGCAGCAGGACTCCGGCCATCAGCAGGACTTCGCCGGTCACAGCAGCCCGGCCAGCCGGTAGAGGACGAGGGAGCCGGCCACGGCGACGTTGAGGCTGGCGCCGGTGCCGACCATCGGTATCTCGACGGCCTCGTCGAGCAGGTCGAGCGCGTCCGGCGGGATGCCGTGCTGCTCGTGGCCCAGGACCATCACTGTGGCGCGGCGCGCGGCCGGCAGGTCGGCGAGGCGTACGGCCTCGTCGGCGAGTTCGACGCCGAGGACGCTCTTGCCCGCGGTGCGCTGCCGCTCCAGCCAGCCCAGCGGGTCGCCGGTCCAGTGCACGCAGACGGGGCGGCGCAGCGTGTTGCCGCGGGCCAGCGCCTCCGGCACCCAGGAGAACCGGGGGACGGCGAGGCAGGCGCCGACGGCGTCACAGGTGCGCAGCAGCGTGCCGAGGTTGGCGCCGTGGAGCGGCCACAGCGGGGCGGCGTAGAGGTGGTCCCAACAGGAGTGGGCGCGGGGGCGGCGGCTGCGCCTCAGCTCGCGGGGGGTGCGGGTGCGGATGGCCGGGGCGTCCCTCGCGGGCTGGCGGGTCCCCGGGCGGGCGCTCATCGGCGCGGGGCGTGCGCCCCCCGAACGCTTGCGGTACTCACGTGATTCGACATGCAAACAGGGTAGCGATCACCGCCGGCCGTCCACCACCCCCCGCGTGCTCCCGGACGGTGCGGCAGACTGCTGGGATGGAATCGGAAGTCATCGTGCTCGGCAGCGGCATCATCGGCCTGACCAGTGCGGTCGTCCTCGCCGAGGGCGGCCGGCGGGTCACGGTGTGGGCGCGGGAGACGGCGGAGGAGACGACGTCCGCGCTCGCGGGCGGGCTGTGGTGGCCGTACCGGATCGAGCCCGAACACCGGGTCGCGGACTGGTCGGTGCGGTCGTTCGAGGTGTACGCGGGGCAGGCGGAGCGCGCGGCGGTGACGGGCGTGCGGATGCGGACGGGGCTGCAGCTCGGCGCCGAGGTCGCCGGCCTCGGGCCGTGGCGGCGTGCGCTGCGCGAGGTGCGGGCCGCGGAGCCCGGGGAGTTGCCCGGGGAGTACGCCACGGGCGTGCGCGCGACGGTGCCGATCATCGACACGGCCACGCACCTGGCCCACCTGCACGACCGGCTGGCCGCGGCCGGCGGCCGGGTCGAGCGGCGCACCGCGGTCTCGCTGGCCGGGGCCGGACACGCGGCCCCGTACGTCGTCAACTGCACCGGCCTCGGCGCCCGCGCACTGGTGCCGGACGCGAGCGTGCGCCCGGTGCAGGGGCAGCTCGTCGTGGTGGAGAACCCGGGCGTGACGGAGTGGGTGGTCTCGGCGTACAAGGACGCGACCGCCACCCTGTACGCGCTCCCGCAGCCGTACGGGCTCGTCCTCGGCGGCACGGCCGTCGAGGACGCCTGGAGCACCGAGCCGGACCCGGACGTGGCCGCGGGCATCGTGGCGCGCTGCGCGCGCGTCCTCCCCGAGGTCGCCGACGCCCGCGTCGTCGCCCACCGCGCCGGACTGCGTCCGGCCCGGCCGGCGGTGCGGCTGGAGGCGGAGCGGCTGCCGGGCGGGGCGCTGTGCGTGCACAACTACGGGCACGGGGGCGCCGGGGTGACGGTGGCGTGGGGCTGCGCCGAGGAGGCGGCGGGGCTGCTGCGGGCGCAGCCCTCGTAGCACCCCGCACACCCGCCCCAGGGTAGGCAGCCCCGCCGACAGCCGAGTCCCGTACGCACGGCAGCCGTCGTACGAGCCGAGTAGGCCGCAGCCCGGCCACTGCCGGGCGCGGACCGCCCCTGCCCCCTCAACGGCAGCGTTCCACGGGCCTGCCGTCCGTCAGCTCGTACACCGCGCGCTGGTCCAGCAGCAGCGGCACCAGCGCGCGCAGCGGCTGCCGCAGCCGCACCAGCGCGCCGCCGCCCGCACGTTCGCGGACCTCGACGCCGTGCAGGGCGAGTTCGTCGCCGACGGCGTCGTACTGCTCGGCGTCGAGCGCGTAGCCGCAGGGCGGGTCGTCGATGACCTGGCCCGGGTCGGCCGGTTCGTTGTCGGCGCCGCCGAGGAAGACGGGGCCGGTGTCGGCGAGCCCGCGGTGGCGGGCCGCGGCGGTGGCGGTGGCCAGCCGGCCGCGGTGGTCGGCGGCGTAGTCGAACGTGGCGTCCAGCGCGGCGAGCTGGGAGGTGACGCGGCGGCGGTGGTTGGCGGCGGGGTCGTCGCGCTCGTCGTCGGTGAGCGCGGTGATCCGCGTCTCGACCAGCAGCCCGGCCGCGTGTTTGACGCCCGCGGTGTTGCGCAGGATGCGCTCCTGGCCGTCGCCGGCGACCTGGCGGATCGGCTCGCCGGTCTGCGGGTCGGTCCAGATGCCGTAGACGCCGCTCGAGTAGCCGGCGTCCTCGACGCCGGCGCGGACGTGGTCCTCGGTCAGGTGGCGGGCCTCGCCGTGGACGCCGTCGTGGGTGTTGAGGTTGCGCGGCCAGAGCGCGAGCACGTCCTTGACGTAGTACGGCTCGGTGGCCTCGTACTCGTGCAGGTCGTGGATGACGTCGGGGCGGTGGTCGCGGATGACGGCGGCCAGCGCGCGGCCCTCGGCGGTCTCCAGGGCGATGTGGTCGCGGTTGACGTCGACGCCGTCGGAGTTGCCGCGGGTGTCGGCGGCGCGGCCGTCGGGGTTGGCGTTGGGGACGACGAGGACCCGGTTGCGGGCCAGGAAGCGGCGGGTCTCGGCGTCCTTGGCGTACGCCAGGTCGCGCAGGCCGGTCAGACACGCCTCGCGGCCGGCCGGCTCGTCGCCGTGCTGGCCGCAGATGAGCAGGACGACGCTGCCGCGGGCGGCCTGCGACGGAGTGGGCGGGCCCGGGGCTCCGATGCGTACGAGGTTGAGGGGGCGGCCCTGCTCGGTGGTGCCGATACGGTCGACGGCGACGCGCCCGCTGTCCTCGGCCACGGTGGCCAGGAACTCCGCCTCCTCGCGCTCGCTGGTCCAGCGGTCGCCGCCGCTCTCCTCGAAGCCGGTACGCGGCGGGTCGGCCGCCTCCGCGGGCGGGCCGGTGACCGGCGCCAGCACGACGGCCGCGGCGCAGGCCGCGAGGGTGACCGTGCGGAGCACGGTGACGCGGGGGGCGCGTGGGCGCATGGGCGGTCTCCCGGAGGCGGAGCGCGAAAGAAGGTGGCCAGAAGATAGCGGAGCGTGACGCGCCGCAGAAGCCTCCGCGCGCGAAGTCTCCGCCGCGTCTCCGCCGTCGTCGGCGCCCGGCGGCACCGCGCTCTTTCACAGGACCGGTGAGACAGCAATATTGTTGGACCATGACGCAGCAGACGGAGGCGGCCGGCCTGACCGTGGACGGGCTGGCCGCGCGCGCGGGCGTCACCGTGCGCACGGTCCGCTTCTACTCCACCCGCGGGCTGCTCCCCCCGCCCGTCATCGGGCCGCGGCGCGTCGGGCGCTACGGCCCGGAGCACCTGTCCCGGCTTGCGCTGATCGAGGAGTTGCAGCATCAGGGTCTGACGCTGGCGGCGATCGAGCGGTACGTGCAGCAGCTGCCGTCCGGCCTGAGCGCCGAGGACCACGCGCTGCACCGCGCGCTGGTGGCCACGTGGGTGCCGGACGCGGCGGCGGAGGTGAGCCGGGCGGAGCTGGAGCGGCGCGCGGGTCGGTCGCTGACCGACGACGACGTGGCCCGGCTGGCCGCGATGGGCGTGCTGGAGCGTACGCCCGGAGGCGGCGGTTCGTACGACGCGGAAACCGGCCCCGGCGACGGCGGGGGTGACGGTGACGGCCGGGGTGACGGCGATGCCTTCCGGGTCGACCCGGCCGTCCTCCACCTCGGCGTACGGCTGCTCGACGTGCCCATCCGGCTGGAGACCATCCTCACCGCCCGGAACGTCGTGCAGGAGCACTCCCGCGCCGTGGCCCGAGAGCTGACCCGGCTCTTCCGCGACGAGGTGTGGGAGCCGTTCGACGAGGCGGGCCCCGACCCGGAGCAGGTGGAGACGATGAAGTCGCTGTCGGCGCACATGCAGCCGATGGTGGTGCAGGCGCTCGTGACGGCCTTCCAGCGGTCGATGAAGGCGGAGTTGCGGGAGTCCTTCCCCGCTGAGTGACCTTGCGCACGTACGCCCGGTGCGGGTGCGCCTCCCACCGGCGGTCTTTGCGCAACGAGATGCGCAAAGTCCGTGGCCGCTCTTGCCCGGCGCCCGACTGTGTTGTCATGCTCATCCCGCGTCGCAGTCGCAAACCGCCGTCCGCGCCTAGGAGTTCGAGCATGAGCGCAAGCCCCTTACGGGGACGCCGCTGGGCCTTCCCCGCACTCGCCGTCCTGCTCGTCGCCGCGGGTCTCACCCTGCCCGGCGCCCTCGCCAGCCCCGAGCCGGAGCCGGCCCCGGACGACCGCTTCAGCCTCGTCGGCGTCTCCTGGCCGGCCCGCGACGGCGCGCTCGACGGCACGCCGCAGGTACGGACCCGGGACGCCGGCACCGGCCGGTGGACGGCGTGGCGGTCGCTGGAGATCCAGCCCCGGCAGACCGAGCCCGGCTCCCCCGCGCCGGCGCGGGCCGCCACCGAGCCGCTGTGGGTGGGCGACTCCGACGCCGCCCGGGGCCGGCTGCTCCGCACCGGCGGCGGCACGGCGCCGCTGCCCGGCCGCGCCCGGCTGGAGCTGGTCGACCCCGCCGACGGGCCCGGGGTCCCCGAGGAGCCCGCGTACTCGACGACCGCGAGCCGGCCGTCGATCATCTCGCGCAAGCAGTGGGGCGCGAACGAGTCGTGGCGGGACCACCGGCCCGACTACGGCAGCAACACCAAGGCGTTCATCGTCCACCACACCGTGGACAGCAACCGCTACTCCTGTGCCAAGGCCCCGTCGATCATCCGCGCGATCTACCGCTACCACACCCGCACCAACGACTGGAACGACATCGGCTACAACTTCCTCGTCGACAAGTGCGGCCGGATCTACGAGGGCCGCCACGGCGGGGTGACCAAGCCGGTGACCGGCGCGCACACCCTCGGCTTCAACAAGAACACCAGCGGTGCCGCGGTCATCGGCAGCTACGGCTCCGCGTCCGTCCCCGCGAAGGTCACCAAGGCACTGGCCCGGCTGTCCAAGTGGCGGCTGGACGTGGCCGGCCACAAGCGCACCGGCGAGGTCAGGCTGACCGCCGGGAAGTCCAACGGCAAGTACGACAAGGGCGACCGCACCACCGTCCACCGCGTCACGTCGCACCGCCGGCTCTACCCGACCGCCTGCCCGGGTGCGAAGCTCTACGCCAAGATCGGCACGATCCGCACCCTGCGGGTCGGCTGAGTACGGGCCCACCCCCCGCCGCGGCCCCCGCCCCGCCGCCGGCCGCAAGCCGGCGGGCGGGGGCCGGGCCGGCTCAGGCGCCGTCGGTGAACCGCTCGCCCTTCGCCGCCTTCTCCAGCAGCAGCGTGGGCGGTTCGAAGCGCTCGCCGTACGCCGCCGCCAGCTCCCGGGCCCGCGCCACGAAGCCGGGCAGCCCGCCCTCGTAGCCGTTGACGTACTGCAGGACGCCGCCCGTCCAGGCCGGGAAGCCGATGCCGAAGAGGGAGCCGATGTTCGCGTCCGCGACGGACGTCAGCACGCCCTCCTCGACCAGCCGCACGGTGTCCAGGGCCTCCGCGAACAGCATCCGCTCCTGCAGGTCGCGCAGCGCCGGCGGGGCCTGGTCCGGCTTCGAGAAGTGCTCCCGCAGCCCCGGCCACAGCCGGGTCCGCCTGCCGTCCTCGTAGTCGTAGAAGCCCGCTCCCCCGGCCCGCCCGGTGCGGCCGAACTCGTCGACCATACGGTCGATGACCGCCTCCGCCGGGTGTACGGGGTAGCTGCCGCCGGCGGCCTCGACCGCGGCCCGCGTCTCGTTGCGGATCTTCCGCGGCAGCGTGAGGGTCAGCTCGTCCAGCAGGGACAGCACCTTGGCCGGGTAGCCGGCCTGGGCGGCGGCCTGCTCGACGGTCGCGGGCTCGACGCCCTCGCCGACCATCGCCACGCCCTCATTGATGAAGTGCCCGATCACGCGGGAGGTGAAGAAGCCGCGCGAGTCGTTCACGACGATCGGGGTCTTGGAGATCTGCCGCACGAGGTCGAAGGCGCGGGCCAGCGCCTCGTCGCCGGTCCGCTCGCCCCTGACGATCTCGACCAGCGGCATCTTGTCGACGGGCGAGAAGAAGTGCAGCCCGACGAAGTTTCCCGGGCGGTCGACGCCTTCGGCGAGCAGCGTGATGGGCAGGGTGGAGGTGTTCGAGCACAGCAGGGCGCCGGGGGCGACGACGTCCTGGATCTCCTGGAACACCTTGTGCTTGAGCGCCGGGTCCTCGAAGACGGCCTCGATGACGGCGTCGCAGCCGGCCAGCTCCGCCGGGTCCGCGACCGGGGTGATGCGGGCCAGCAGCGCGTCCCGCTTCTCCTCGGTCGTACGGCCCTTGGCGAGCTGCTTGTCGAGCAGCCCGGCCGAGTACGCCCTGCCCTTCTCGGCCGCCTCGACCGACACGTCCTTCAGCACCACCTCGATGCCCGCGCGGGCGCAGGCGTACGCGATGCCGGCACCCATCATCCCGGCGCCCAGCACGGCGACCTTCGACACGCGCCGCTCGGCGATCCCGTCCGGGCGTGAGCGGCCGGCGTTGACGGCCTGCAGGTCGAAGAAGAACGCCTGGATCATGTTCTTGGCGGTCTGCCCGACGGCCAGGTCGACGAAGTAGCGGGCCTCGATGACCTGGGCGTTCTCGAAGTCGACCTGGGAGCCCTCGACGGCGGCGGCCATGATGGCGCGCGGGGCGGGGAACGGGGCGCCGTTCAGCTGCTTCCGCAGGTTGGCGGGGAACGCGGGGAGGTTGGCGGCGAACTTCGGGTTCGCCGGCGTACCGCCCGGGATCTTGTATCCGGGCTCGTCCCAGGGCTGCCGGGACTCCGGGTGGGCGTCGACGAACGCGCGGGCCGCGGCGCGCATGTCCTCCTCGGTCTCGACGACCTCGTGCACGAGGCCGTTCTCCAGCGCCCGCCGCGGCCGGTACTGGGTGCCCTGCAGCAGCACCTTCAGCAGCGCGTCGGTGATGCCCATCAGCCGTACGGTGCGGGTGACGCCGCCACCCGCGGGCAGCAGACCGAGGGTGACCTCGGGCAGCCCGATCTTCGAGCCGGGCGCGTCGAGGGCGACACGGTGGTGGCAGGCGAGCGCGATCTCGTAGCCGCCGCCGAGGGCCGCGCCGTTGAGGGCGGCGACGACGGGCACGCCGAGCGTCTCGATGCGGCGCAGCGCGCGCTTGACGGCCAGGCCGGTGTCGAACGCCTCGCGCGCGTGCTCGCGGTCGATGCGGATGAGGTCGTGCAGGTCGCCCCCGGCGAAGAAGGTCTTCTTGGCGGAGGCGAAGACGACGCCGCGCACGCTGTCCCGTTCGGCCTCCAGCCGGTCGGCGACGGCGGTGAGCGACTGGATGAAGTCCGCGTTCATGGTGTTGGCGGACTGGTTCGGGTCGTCCAGGACGAGGGTGACGACACCGGTGTCGTCCTGCTCCCAGCGGATCGTGTTCGTGTGGCTCGTGGCGGTGCTCATACGGGAGTCTCCGGGTGGCGGGGGCGGGACGGGGTCAGAGGCGCTCGACGACGGTGGCGATGCCCATGCCGCCACCGACGCAGAGGGTTGCGAGGCCGTAGCGCAGGTCGCGGCGCTCCAGTTCGTCGACGAGGGTGCCGAGGATCATGGCCCCGGTGGCCCCGAGGGGGTGGCCCATCGCGATGGCGCCGCCGTTGACGTTGACCTTGTCCAGGCTGACGCCCATGTCGTCGATGAAGCGCAGCACGACGGCGGCGAACGCCTCGTTGATCTCGATCAGGTCGATGTCGTCGATGCCCAGGCCGGCCTTGGCGAGCGCCTTACGGGTGGCGGGCGCGGGCCCGGTGAGCATGATGGTGGGTTCGGAGCCGGTGACGGCGGCGGAGACGATACGGGCCCGGGGGGTGAGCCCGTAGCGGCGGCCCACCTCGGCGGAGCCGACGGCGACGAGGGCGGCGCCGTCGACGATGCCGGAGGAGTTGCCGGCGTGGTGGACGTGGTCGATCTTCTCCACCCAGTGGTACTTCTGCAGTGCCACGGCGTCGAAGCCGCCCAGCTCGCCGATGTCCGCGAACGCCGGCTTCAGCTTGGCCAGGCCGTCGGCCGTCGTGCCCGGCCTGATGTGCTCGTCCCGGTCCAGGACGGTGAGCCCGGCGCGGTCCACGACCGGCACCACGGAGCGCTCGAAGCGGCCCTCCTTCCACGCCTGGACAGCCCGCTCCTGCGACAACGCGGCGAACTCGTCCACGTCCCGGCGGCTGTAGTCCCCGATCGTGGCGATCAGGTCGGCGCCGATGCCCTGCGGTACGAAGCCGACCTCCATGTTGGTCATCGGGTCGTTGAACCAGGCACCGCCGTCCGAGCCGATCGGCACCCGCGACATCGACTCGACGCCGCCGGCGAGGATCAGGTCCTCCCACCCGGAGCGGATCTTCGCCGCGGCGATGTTGACGGCTTCGAGACCGGAGGCACAGAAGCGGTTCTCTTGCACGCCGGCGACGCTGTCGGGCAGCCCGGCGGCGATGGCCGCGATCTTGGCGATGTCGGAGCCCTGGTCGCCGTGCGGGCTGACGACGCCGAGCACGACGTCGTCGACGGCGGCCGGGTCGAGGTCGGGGAAGCGGCGGCGCAGCTCGTGGACGAGGCCGACGACGAGGTCGATCGGCTTGGTCCCGTGCAGGGCGCCGTTCGCCTTCCCGCGCCCGCGCGGGGTGCGGATCGCGTCGTACACGTACGCGTCGGTGGCGGACGGGCTGGCGGTTGTGGTCACGGTGGGTCAGCCTCTCAGGAGAGCAGGGAGCGGCCGATGATCTCTTTCATGATCTCGGTGGTGCCGCCGTAGATGGTCTGGACACGCCCGTCGGTGAAGGCGCGGGCCACGGGGTACTCGTTCATGTAGCCGTAGCCGCCGTGCAGCTGCAGGCAGCGGTCGGCGGTGCGCTTCTGCAGCTCCGTCGCCCACCACTTGGCCATCGAGGCGTGCACCGTGTCCAACTCGCCGGCCGCGAGGTCCTCGATGCAGCGGTCGACGAACGCCCGGGTCACGGCGCACTCGGTGGCCATCTCGGCCATCTCGAAGCGGATGTGCTGGAAGCGGGCGATCGGGCGGCCGAACGCCTCGCGCTCCTTGACGTACGCCGTCGTGGCCTCGACCAGGTGCTCGGCGGCGGCGACCGCGGAGACGGCGATGACCATCCGCTCCTGCGGCAGGTTGGCCATGAGGTGGCCGAACGCCCCGTCACGTGCGCCGAGCAGGTTCTCCTTCGGGACCCGTACGTCGGTGAAGAACAACTCGGCGGTGTCCTGGGCCTTCTGGCCGATCTTGTCGAGGTTGCGGCCGCGCGCGAAGCCCGCCGCGCCGCGCTCGACGACCAGCAGGCTCAGCCCGTGCGCGCCGCCTTCGGGGGTGGTCCTGGCGACCACGACGACGAGGTCGGCGAGGATGCCGTTGGAGATGAACGTCTTGGCGCCGTTGAGCAGCCAGTGGTCGCCGCGGTCCTCGGCGGTGGTGCGGATGCCCTGCAGGTCGGAGCCGGCGCCGGGCTCGGTCATGGCGATGGCGGTGATCAGCTCGCCGGAGCAGAAGCCGGGCAGCCAGCGCCGCTTCTGCTCGTCGGTGGCCAGGGAGGTCAGGTACGGGCCGATGACGTCGTTGTGCAGCCCGACGGCGAGGCCGGCGACGCCGGCGCGGGCGAACTCCTCGGCGAGCACGGCCGCGAAGCGGTAGTCGTCGTGGCCCCCGCCGCCGTACTCCTCGGGGACGGCGAGGCCGAGCAGGCCCTGCCGCCCGGCGGCGAGCCAGGCGTCACGGGAGACGACGCCGTCGGCCTCCCACTTCTCGTAGTGCGGAGTGGCCTCCTTGGCCAGGAAGGTCCGCACGGTGTCGCGGAAGGCCTCGTGCTCGGGCCCGTACAGCCGGCGCTTCAACGCTCCTCCTGGGTGGGGGCGGGGGTCAGGTCGGGGACGTTCCAGTCGCGGGCGACGTCCGCCGCGTCGGCGCCCGGGCGCGGGGGCGGACGGCGTACGGCGCCGGGGGTGGCGGAGAACCGGGGCGCGGGGGCGGGCTGGACGGTGCCATGGCTCTCGGTGAGCGTGCCGCGGGCGGCGAGGTGCGGGTGGTCGCGGGCCTCGCGCAGGGACAGCACGGGGGCGACGCAGGCGTCGGAGCCGGCGAAGACCTCCGTCCACTCCGCGCACGTACGCTCCTTGAAGCGGGCGGCGAGCCGCTGGCGCAGCTCCTCCCAGTCGGCGGGGTCGGTACGGTCGGGGAGGGTGCCCGTGACGCCGAGGAGCCGGACGAACTCCTCGTAGAACGCGGGCTCCAGCGCGCCGACGGCCATGTACCGGCCGTCCGCGGTCTCGTAGACACCGTAGAAGGGCGCGCCGCCGTCGAGGAGGTTGGCGCCGCGGCGGTCCTGCCAGGAGCCGGCCGCGACCATGGCGTGGATCATCGAGGTGAGGTGCGCGGTGCCGTCCACGATGGCCGCGTCGACGACCTGCCCCTCCCCGGTGGTACGGGCGTGCTGCAGTGCGGACAGCACGCCGACGACGAGGTAGAGGGAGCCGCCGGCGTAGTCGCCGAGGAGGTTGGCGGGGATGGCGGGCGGGCCGTCGGCCGGGCCGATCATGCCGAGCGCGCCGGTGACGGCGACGTAGCCGATGTCGTGGCCGGCGGTCCGCGCCAGCGGGCCGTCCTGGCCCCAGCCGGTCATCCGGCCGTACACCAGCCGGGGGTTGCGGGCGAGGCACTCCTCCGGGCCGACGCCGAGGCGCTCGGCGACGCCGGGGCGATAGCCCTCGACGAGGATGTCGGCGCGCTCGGCGAGGGCCAGCGCGGCGGCGGCGCCCGCGGCGGACTTGAGGTCGAGGACGACGGAGCGCTTGTTGCGGTTGGTGAGGTCGTGCGCGGGGTCGATGCCGAGTTCCGGGCCGCCGGGCCGGTCGACGCGGACGACGTCGGCACCGAGGTCCGCGAGGAGCATGGCGGCGAACGGACCGGGGCCGATGCCGGCCAGCTCGACCACGCGGACGCCGTGCAGCGGGCCGTGCCCCGTGCTCCCCATCAAGCCCCCAGCGCAGTGTGACACCAACTGTGTAACACCAGAGATGATAAGAACACGTTTCAGTGGGCACAAGGGCGGGGAACCCGCGCGCGGGTCGGACACCCGGCACGCGCCCCGCCGCGCGCCCCCCGCGGGCGCGCGGGGCGGAATCCGCCGTCCGCCGCCGTCCGCCGCGTCGACGGAACGGCGCCGATGAACCACCCTGGAACCCATGGCAGACGAGTCCCGACCGCACGACCTCATCCTGTTCGGCGCCACGGGCTTCACCGGCGGGCTCACCGCCGAGTACCTGGCCCGCCACGCGCCGCCCGACTGCCGCTGGGCGCTGGCCGGGCGGGACACCGACAGGCTGGCGGACGTCCGCGACCGGCTGGCCGCGGTCCGGCCGGAGTGGGGCGGCCTGCCGCTGCTCGCCGCCGACGCGACGGATCCGGAGTCGCTGCGCGGGCTGGCCGAGCAGACCCGGGTGGTGGCCACGACGGTCGGGCCCTTCCTGCGCCACGGCGATGCGCTGGCCGCCGCGTGCGCCGCGGCCGGCACGGACTACGCCGACCTGTCCGGCGAGCGGGAGTTCGTCGACCGCGTCTACGTACGCCACCACGAGCGGGCCCGGGAGACGGGGGCCCGGCTGGTGCACGCCTGCGGGTTCGACTGCACGCCGTCCGACCTCGGCGTGCGCTACACCGTCGAGCAGCTGCCGGAGGACGTGCCGCTGCGGATCGACGGCTTCGTGCGCGCGTCCGGCCAGATCTCCGGCGGCACGCTGGCGTCGGCGCTCGGGGTCGTCTCCCGGCCGCTGCCGGGGGCGCGCGCGGCGCGGGCCCGCCGCAGGGCGGAGCCGCGGGTAACGGAGCGCCGGGTGCGCGCGCCGCTGGGCGCGCCGACCCGCAGCAGCGCGCTGCGCACCTGGGGGCTGCCGCTGCCGACGCTGGAGTCGCACGTGGTGGCGCGTTCGGCGGCGGCGCTGCCGCGGTACGGGCCGGACTTCCGCTACCGCCACTACGCCGCCGTCAAGCGGCTGCCGGTCGCCGCTGGCAGCGTGCTGGGCGCCGGCGCCTTCGCCGCGGCGGCGCAACTGCCGCCGCTGCGCCAGCTGATGGCCTCCCGGCTGGCACCGGGTACCGGGCCGAGCGAGGAGCGGCGGGCGCGCAGTTGGTTCTCCGCGCGCTTCGTGGGCACGGGCGGCGGCCGGCGGGTGGTGACGGAGGTCAGCGGCGGCGATCCCGGGTACGACGAGACGGCGAAGATCCTGGCGGAGGCGGCGATGTGTCTGGCGTACGACCCGCTGCCGGAGACGTCGGGGCAGGTCACGACGGCGCAGGCGATGGGCGAGGCGCTGACGGAGCGGCTGGTGGCGGCGGGGATGGGCTTCCGGGTGCGGAGCACGTCGGCGCCGTCGGCCTCGTAACGGCGCCACGGCCGTTCTCCGCGTCCGCCCCGCGTCCGCCCCGCGTCCGCCCCACCTTCGGCGTCCGGGTGCGTGCGCGTACCGGCCGCCCGGTCCGTACGCCCTACTCCTCCGCCGTCTCCACCGCCAGCGCCGCGTCCCGCACCTCGCGCCGCGGGTGCGCGCGCAGCGTCCGCAGCGTGGCACGCCACGGCTCCGGCCAGCCCGCGCGCTCGCCGGTGACGTCCGTGAGGGCGACCGCGAACAGGCCCTCCGCGTGCCCGCCTGCCGCCGCCAGTGCGCGGGCCGTCTCCGCCCAGGCGTCCGGCGCGCCCGCCCTCGCGGCCCGGTCCAGCCGGCTGTGCAGCCCGGTCGCCGTGGTCCGCGCGAGCACCGGGCGGTCCTCGTGCAGCGCCGCGAGGTCGCGGAGCGCCGCCGTCAGCTCCGCCGCCCCGGCCTGGAAGTCGACGGCCTCCGTGCGCAGCACCGCCGCCTCGGGCACGAAGTCGGCGTCCGCCGCGAGCACGTCCGCGAGGGCGTGCAGCGTGGGCCGCAGCTGGCTGCGGTGGTGGTCCGGTATCCAGCCGGTCAGCCGCCGTACGAGGGAGACGACGCGCCGGCGCGCGGGCAGGTCGCGGTCCCGCTCGGCGTCGGGCTGGCCGGGGGCGCGGACGCGGAGTTCACGTGCGGCGCGTACGACGGGCTCGCGCGCCGGGTCGTCCGCCGGGGCGCGGGTGGCCAGGGTGACGAGGGCCTGGGCGGCGGGCTCCCACGTCGCGCGGTTGCCGAGGTCGGTGACCGCCTCGCACAGCACGTCCGCGGCGCCCGGCGACCAGGGCGCCCAGTCGGCGAGGCTCGCGTACGCGGCCCAGGCGATGTCCGGGTCGGCGGTGCGGCCCGCGGCCTCCACCAGCCCGGCGTACCGCGGCCGGTGTTCCTCGCGCAGGTCGCGCGGCTGCGGCGAGAGCAGCGCGAGCCGGACGTCCGGTACGTCGGCCGCGGCGGCTTCCAGCATCCGCCAGACCTCCGGCCGGCCGAGCAGCGCGCCGGCGAACGCCACGCACGCCGCGCGCACGTCGCGGTGCTGCCCCGGCAGCTCGTACGCGCCGACCACCAGCTCCGCCGCCCGCTCGGCCGGCAGCCGGGTGGCGGCGAGCCGGACGGCCTCCTTGCGGCTGGTGACCTTCGCGCCGCCGCCCGGCCCTTCGGGGTCGGGCAGCAGCAGCGGGCGCAGGGCCGCCTCGACGCGCGAGGGCGCCGCGTGCCGGGTGGCGCGGGTGGCGGCGTACACGGCGACGCGTGCGCGGTCGCCGCCGGCGTGCGCGAGCAGCAGCGGCAGCGCCTCCTCGGGCCGCTCGGTCCACACCAGGGCGGCGAGCGCCGCCTCCGCGAGGGCGACGTCCTCCGAGCCGGTGTAGCGGAAGACGACGTCGAGGCCGTGGCCGGGGATGCGGGCGGCCTCGGCGAGGGCGCGGACGCGCGCGTGCTGCGGGAGCCCGGTGTCGCCCGCGGCCCGGGCCAGCAGCCGGGCGGCGGCGGCCTGCTGGGCCGGCGTCCAGCGCTCGGGTGTGACGACGGGCGGCGTCCAGGAGGCGCCCCGGGGCAGGAACCGGCCCCACGGCGGGGTGTCGCCGAGCACGGCGCCCAGCAGGTCCGTACGGCTGCGGGCGAGCACCGTGTACACCGCCGGGAGCACCGCCGCGGACGGCTCCAGCGCCAGCACCCGGGCGACGCGCTCGTCACGGCCCGCGCGCGGCCGCAGCCACAGCGACACGGCGGTGCGCACGGTCGCGTCGGTGCCGAACTGCACGGCCTGCCACAGGTACTCCTGCAGCTTGGGCATCCCCCAGGCGCGCCGCCCGAGCGCCCGCGCGAGCGCGAACGTCAGCCCGTGGTCGACCTTGTCCGCGCCCGCCTCCAGCCACGGTTCGAGGGCGTCGAAGACCGCGTGCTCCTGGCCGCGGCGCAGCGAGGTGTCCAGCCGGCCGAGGTCGGCGCCGCCGGTGTGCCCGGTGAGCCGGGTGATCGTACGCAGCGAGAAGCTCACCAGCTCGCGCCGGCCGCCCGCGGCGTGTTCGCGGAGCAGGGCGACGGCCAGCGTGCGCAGCGCGCCGCGGGTGGCCGGGGAGGAGTCGCGGGAGTCGACCGCGTCGGCGGCTATGCGGTGGAGGTGGTCGGCGGCGGCGTCGTTGAACAGCGCGGGGTGGGTCTCGGCGAGCTGCCGCAGGGCGGTGGCGCGTACCGGGTCCTGGTCGTTGCGCAGTCGCTCAGCGAGCAGCCGGACGGCGCTGGTGACGTCCTCGGGGTGCCCGGAGCGGGCGGCGTTGGCGACGAGCAGGCGGTACGCCTCGGCCCGCTCATCGGCGTCGGGGCGGCGCAGCGCGGCGAGCAGGTCGCCGCGGGCCTCGGCGACGGGCAGGCAGGCCACCGCGCGGAGCACCGTCGACCGGTGCGCGTCGCGCTCGCGGGCCTGCGCCGCCATGCGGCGTGCCTCCGCCGCCCGGCGTTCCCGGGGCAGCGCGTCGAGCAGGTCGGACGGGAAGTCGTCGTGGGCGGTGTCCCGTTCGGCCATGGCGGCGTCGAAGAGCGCCTCGCGGCGGGACGGCGCGGTACGGCGCAGCAGGTCGGTGAGCGAGATGGTGTTCTCCTGCCACAGCCGGGCGAGTTCGGGCAGCTCCGGCGGCGCGGCGACGACGAGGCGGTGCAGCACGGTGCGCGGGAGCCGGCCGGCGGCGGTCGCGCGGCGGCGTTCCGGGGCGAGCAGCAGGCGCAGGGTGCGGCCGGGGTCGGCGGCCACGAGGCGGTTCAGCCGCTGCTGCACGAGCGGCTCCAGCCCGCCGTGGCAGTACCGCTCCAGCAGGTCCAGCACGCGGTCCGGGGCGCGGTCGGCGAGCGGGGCGACGACGCCTTCGTACCGGTACCACCAGTCCGCCCGGCCGCCGGGGGCCAGCAGCTCCAACTGCCGCTCCGCCTCGTCCAGCACGGCCGCGGGATGCCGGGCGGCGAGGGTGGCCGGGCCGCTCAGCGCGGGCCAGAGCGCCGGCAGCAGGCGGCGTACGGTCTCAGCCGTGCAGGCGGGCAGCAGCCGCGCGGCGTCGGCGTCGCCCCACTGCTCGCCGACGGGCCCGATCAGCGCCTCCGCGACGGACGTGCGCCGGCCACGGACCACGGCGCGGGTGAGCTGCCCGCGGACGACGGCGGGCGCGTCGTCGAAGGCGGCGACGACCGCGTCGTCGGGCAGCAGCCCGCGCCGTACGGCCTTCGCGCCCTGGGCGCGCACCGCGGGGTCGGGGTCGGCCAGCCGGGCGGCGAGGTGACCGGTGTCGCGCCCGACGAGGGCGGCGAACGCCGCGAGCCGACGGCCGTGGACGCCGTGCCCCTCCAGCCCGTCGAGGAGGGCGGCCAGCTCGCCGCGCCCGGCGGCCCGGCGGGCGGCGACGGCCAGCTCGTGCAGGCGCTGCCGGTACGGGAGGGGGTCGAGGGCGCGGATGAGGTCGTCGGCGTGAGGCTGCATGGGACGGCATTGTTCCGTGTCCGTGCGGCGCCCGGGCGGCGAATCCCCCGCTACGGGCCCGGGGCGGCGGTTACGCGAACGACGGCGTCTCGTCGGTGCGGGTGCGCTTGATCTCGTACAGGCCGGGCACGCCGCCCAGCGTCAGCAGCCCGTCCCACAGCCGCAGCGCGTCCGCGCCGCGCGGCGCGGGTGAGACGACCGGGCCGAAGAAGGCGAAGCGGGCGCCGCCGGGCGGTGTCACGGCGAGGACCGGGCTGCCGACGTCCTCGCCGACCAGCGCGATGCCCTCGGCATGCGAGGCGCGTATCGCCGCGTCGTACGCCTCCGACTCGGCGGCGGCGGCCAGTTCCCCGGGGAGCCCGGCGTCGTCGAGCGCGCGGGCCGGGCCGTCCCACTCGCCGCGCTCGTGCAGCCGCACGGCGAGCGCGGCGTAGTACCGGCCGAGCGCCTCCGGGCCGTGGTGCTCCGCGACAGCGGCGCACACCCGCACCGGCATCCACAGGTACGCGCCCCACTCCCCCTGCGGGTCCTCGGGGTTGACCGCTCGGCCCTCGTTGAGGACTTCCAGGCTCATGACCCGCCAGTGCACCCGGATGCCGGTCAGCCGCCGCACCTCCGTCAGCCAGCGCGCGGTGGTCCACGTCCACGGGCACACGGGGTCGAACCAGAAGTCGACCGCGGGGCCTTCCGGTGGTGCCTCGTCCGTCATCACTCCACCGTATCGAGGTGCAGGCGTACGAACCGCGGGCGGTACAGGGCGACGTTGCGGTGCACGTGGGCGGAGACGGTGTCCGCGGAGGCGTCCAGCCAGTTGACGTCGTAGCCGACCAGCAGCCCGTCGCCGTCACCGACGCCGGGATGGACCTGCGGGTTGTACGCGGCGGCGGCGGAGCCGCCGCCGGCGTCGTCCGGCAGCGGCGCGACGAACGCCTCGTCCGGCCCGTGCCACGGGCCCTCGGGCCGGCACGCCCAGTACGACGCGACCGTCGTCAGCCCGCTCCCGCCGGGCCCGCCCGCGTCCATCGTGAACAGCACCCACGTGCCGTCCCGGCGCACCACGCTGAACGCGCTGCCGACGCCCTTGCGCCCGCCGTCGCCCAGCACGGGCTTCGAGCGGGCGGCATCCCGGCCCCAGCGCTCGCCGTCCCAGAACCGCCACGCCGACCGGTCCGCGAGCCGCCCGGCGGGCACGCGCGCGAGGTGCGCGCGGGAGCTGCGCTCGGCCTGGTCGGGGGTGCGGCCGTCGGTACCGCCCCAGACGTACGTCCAGTCGCCCTGCCGGACGGCCGCCGCGCCGTAGACGAGGCGGTCGGCGGGGTCGGCGACCCGGGACTGGTCGTCGACCTGGGTGATGCCCTCCAGCCGCAGGTCCGGCAGCGAGAGCGTGGCGACCTCGGTGGCCAGCGGCACGCCGTAGATCCACGGCTGCTGCGCCTCCTGCCGGTGCCACAGCAGCACCCGCAGCACCTGCTCGGACGAGCCGGGCGCGCGCGGCTCCACCACGGCGTGCACCGGCCAGCGCCACTGCCGCACCGGGGCGCCAGGCTCGGGGAAGAGCGAGGCGGGCGCGCCGGGGGGGCCGCCGAGGAGGGTGCGTTCGAGGCGGCCGTCCTCGGACATGACGAGGGCGGCGTTGCGCGTCCAGGCGGGGGTGCCGAGCGAGGTGTCGCGCCAGGCGTGCGGCTGGCCCTGCCGGTTGGGCGGCTGCCGCACCTGGCCGAGGTACGGGTCGGAGGCCAGCCACAGCGTGCGGCCGTCGGGCAGCCGGACCGAGTGGTTGCCGTCGCCACCGGTCCAGTCGTCGGTGCGCGCGCCGTCGTTGCCGTAGCGCTCGAACTCGTCCGTCGTCTCGGCGTCCGCGGTCCAGCCGGAGACGGCAAGGCCGGTGCAGGCGCCGGCTTCGCCGTCGTCTGCATCTTCGTTGGTGGCGGTGAGCACGACGACGAGGCCCACGACGAGCAGCAGCGCGAGGGCCATCCCGGCGCCGGTGGTCTGGCGTCGATCCATCGGGGCACGGTAACGGGCGGGGCCGGTGGTCCGTAAGGCACCCGGTGGGACGCGGTCCGGCCGCCGCCCATAAGCTGGCGGCGTGGCGCAGCGAGACCTTGCGGTGTTCGACCTGGACGGCACCCTCACCGACACCCGGCACCGGCTGCACCATGTCGAGTCCTCCCCCAAGGACTGGGACGCCTTCTTCCGCGCGGCCCCCCTCGACCCGCCGCTGCCCGAGGGTCTGGCGCTGGTCCTTCAGTGGGCCGAGACGTGCGAGGTCTGCTACGTGACCGGCCGCCCGGAGCGCACCCGGCGGGACACCGTGGTCTGGCTCGCCGCACACGGCCTGCCCGAGGGCCCGCTGTGGATGCGCCGCGCCGGCGACCGGCGGCCGGCCCGGTTGGCGAAGCCGGAGCTGCTGCGCCGGGTGGCCCGCGGGCGCACCGTGGCGGTGGTCGTGGACGACGACGAGCCGGTCTGCACGGCGTACGAGAAGGCGGGCTTCCGGGTCGTACGGGCCGACTGGATGCCGCCCGCCGAAACGCTGCGCACGGCGCAGGAGGACGAGGGCCGCACGTAGGGCCGGTACGCCGGCTCCGGTGCGAGGAGGGCGCGGGGTCCCGGCCGACTCCGCCGGGGCGCGGAGCCGGCCCCGATTCCCGGGCCGGATCCCCGTCCCGGCCCTCCCGTCGCGCGGCCTGGCGACTACGCTCGGCGCACATGACCTCCCGCGACGACACCGACATCGACGACACGGACCTCGACCAAGCCGAAAAGACCGGAATGACCGGAACGGGCGCGGCCAACCGGGCCGGCACCGACGCGGGCGGCCCCCACACGCCCGGCGCCGGCGACCCGGGCGACTCGCTCGACCCGCTCGACCCGCAGGACGGCGACGAGCCGCCGCCGCCCCGCCTGACTCCCCGGCAGGCACGCCGCGTTCGGGCCCTGACCTCCGCCGGTGTGATGGTGGCGGTGGGCGTGGCCATGGTGGTGCAGTTCCGCAGCGAGCCGTCGCTGCTGACGTTCGCGCTCTACGGCGGTGCGCTCATCCTCTCCGGCACCGCGATCATGCTCAGCCGGGCGGGCCGCACCCGGGTCGCCATGGCGGTGCTGGCGGCCGGCTTCGCGTTCGTGGTCGCCGACCAGCTGCTGCGCTAGGAATCGCCACGGTAGCGGGCCGCCGGGGCGGGTAGGTCATCGGCAGCCCGGCTCAGTGGGGGGGTTCGTTGAACAGGAAGCACACGGCCGCGGCGGCAGCGTTCCTGGTGCCCGCGGTCGCCGTCGCCGCGGTGCTCGTCGCCCGGTCGCACGACGGCACGGACGAGCCGGCGCAGCACCGCCCCCAGGCGCGCTCCTCCCCCGCCTCCCCGCCCGCGTCCGAACCGCCCCCGCCCACCCCCGCGGAGGAGCCGTCGGCGCCCGAGGGCCCGGTGCTGGGCGTGAAGCTGGACAACGCCGCGCCCGCGCGCCCGCACACGGGCCTGGAGCAGGCCGACGTCGTGCACGTGGAGCGGGTCGAGGCCGGCATCTGCCGCTTCCTCGCCGTCTACGCCTCCGGGCTCCCGGACGTCGTCGGGCCGGTGCGGAGCGCCCGCGAGACGGACCTGGAGCTGCTGGCGCAGTACGACGACCCGGTGCTCGCGTACTCCGGCGCGCAGGGCAGGCTCAAGCCGTACATCAACCGCGCCCCGCTACGCCCGGTGCCGCCCGAGCAGCTGCCCGGCGCGTACTTCCGCGGCACCGACCGGCCCATCCCGCACAACCTCTACCTGCGCCCCGACCGCGTCTCCGACGCCGCCCCCGAACTCGCCGGCATGGCCGCGGCGTCGCTCTACGAGACCGGCGAGGCTCCGGCCGGCGGCCGGAAGACCGGCGAGCGCACGGTGGAGATGCCGGCCGCGAACTTCACCTTCGACTGGTCGGGCGCGCGGCGCGGTTGGGAGGTCTCCATGGACGGCACGCCGGCCACCAGCGGCGGCGAGCGGCTCGCGCCGCCGACGGTGGTGCTGCAGGAGACGACGATCCGCAAGGGCGCGTTCGGCGACCGGTGGGGCAACAACTCGCCGTTCACCGAGACCGTCGGCTCCGGCGAGGCCACGGTGCTGCGGGACGGCCGGGCCTACGCGGCGGAGTGGGACCGGCCGACGGCGGCGGACCGCACGGTGTTCACCACGCCGGACGGCGAGGCGATGCCGCTGGCGAAGGGGCAGGCGTGGGTGGTGTACGTGCCGCGCGGCTGACCGCGGCGCGGGGCGCTTCCCGCCCCGTACGCGCCCTCACCCCGCCGGCATCCGCAGCACCGCCGCGCCCCTGACCCGCCCCGCCGCGAGGTCGTCCAGCGCGGCGTCCGCCCGGTCGAAGGGGTACGGGGTCACGGTCGGGCGCACGCCGTGCGCGGTCGCGGCGGCGAGGAAGTCCCGGCCGTCCGCACGGGTGTTGGCGGTGACGCTGCGCAGCACGCGCTCGCGGAACAGGTGCCGGTCGTACGACAGCTCCGGGATCGCGGTGACGTGGATGCCCGCCACGCTGAGCGTGCCCCCGGCGTCCAGTGCCGCCAGCGCGACCGGCACCAGCTCGCCGGCCGGCGCGAACAGCACCGCCGAGTCGAACGGCTCCGGCGCCGGCTCGTCGACGCCCGCGGCCGTCGCGGCGCCCAGCTCCCGCGCGAGCCGCTGCGCGGCGCGGGAGCGGGTGCGCACGTGCACCTCGGCGCCCTGGGCGACGGCGAGCTGCGTGGTCAGATGGGCGGAGCCGCCGAAGCCGTAGACACCGAGCCGGCCACCGGCCGGCAGGTCCGCCAGCCGCAGCGCCCGGTAGCCGATGATCCCGGCGCACAACAGCGGCGCCAGGTCCTCGGCCGCGGGCTCCTTGGGCAGCGCGTACGCGTACGGAGCGGGCACCACGGCGTACTCGGCGTACCCGCCGTCGGCGTCCCAGCCGGTGTAGCGCGACTCGGGGCACAGGTTCTCCCGGCCCCGCTCGCACCAGCGGCAGCGGCCGCAGGTGCGGCGCAGCCAGGGGACGCCGACCCGGGACCCGACGCGCCGCTCCGCCGCGGCCCCGGCCGCGACGACCTCCCCCACCGCCTCGTGGCCGGGCACGACCGGCGTCCTGTGCGGCGGGAGGTCGTGGTCGCGCACGTGCAGGTCCGTCCGGCAGACCGCGCAGGCCTCCACCCGGACCAGCAGTTCGTCGGGGCCGGGCACGGGCACCGGCAGCTCCACCGGCTCCAGCCGGCCCTTCCCGGTGACGGCCCAGGCCCGCATGACGATCGGCGGCGTGGCTCCCATGCCCCCATCCTCGCGGCCACCGGTCGCCCCGGTCCACGACGCGCCGGCGGCGCGCTCCCGTGCGACCTCGGGTGCACTCGGGCGACCCGTACGAGCGGGTCGACCCGCGCCTGGCCGCCCCGCCCGCGGGTCCGACCTGTCCGCACTCAGCCGACGTGCTCGGCCTGGAACATCCAGTACTGCTTCTCCAGCTCCGCCGTCAGGTTCAGGAACACGTCCTGCGTGACCGGATCGGTCTTCTCGGTCAGGTCGATGCGCTCGCGCATCCTGCCGATCAGGTCGGCGAGCAGCCGGATCATCAGCTCCACGACGGCGGTGTCGCGTGCCCAGTCGTGCTCGGGCTGCGGGAGCGCGGAGGTGTCGGCGATCGTACGGGCCATGCCGGAGGGGGGCCGGCCGAGGGTGGCGGAGCGCTCGGCCACGGTGTCGGCGTGGCCGCGGGCGATGGCCACCACCTCGTCCAGCTGCAGGTGGATCGAGCGGAACCGGGGGCCGACGACCGTCCAGTGCGCCTGTTTGGCGACCAGAGACAGGTCCAGCAGGTCCACGAGGGCGCCCTGCAGCGCGGCGGCGGTCGCCCTGCCGGAGGTCTCCGGCAGCGGGCTGCGCACCGTGGCCGTCGGGCTCGGCGTGGTGGTCATGTGGTTCCTCCTCGGCTCTCGACACGAGGTGTGTCCGACTACGCCGCGCCGGGTACCCGCAGGTGGCGCTCCGGAACAGGACCGGAGGGGGTTCATCGGCAGCGCGTCCGGTGAGCCGTCACGCACTGTGATCACCGAAAGGATGTGCCGCATGCGCATCGCATTCCTCGTCGCCCCCGCGGGGGTCGAGCAGGTCGAGCTGAGCGAGCCGTGGCAGGCAGTCGTGGACTCCGGCGACACCCCCCGGCTGGTCTCCACCCGGCCCGGCCGGGTGCAGGGGTTCGATCATCTGGACAAGGCGGACACCTTCGAGGTCGACCAGGTCGTCTCCGAGGCGACCACCGACGAGTACGAGGCCCTCGTGCTGCCGGGCGGCGTCGCCAACCCGGACTTCCTGCGCATGGACGCCGGCGCCGTGTCGTTCGTGCGGGAGTTCTTCCGGGCCGGGAAGCCGGTGGCGGCGATCTGCCACGCGCCGTGGCTGCTGGTCGAGGCGGACGTCGTCCGCGGGCGCACGCTCACCTCGTGGCCGAGCCTGCGGACGGACATCCGCAACGCCGGCGGCACCTGGGTCGACGCACAGGTGCAGGTCTGCGGCGACGGACCCGCCACGCTGGTCACCAGCCGCAGGCCGGACGACCTCAAGGCGTTCTGTGACGCGTTCCTGACCGAGTTCGCCACGGCCGCGATCGGCTGAGCACGAGCGGCCGGGGCCTCGGCCCCGCCGCCCGCGAGTCCGCTCAGCGCCGGGGGCGGCTGGCGGCGGTGCGCGTGACGCGGCGGACGCTCCACTCGAAGCCGCCGCGGCAGATGACGGTGTGCCGCTCGTCGGTCACGACGGCCTCCGTGCTGATACGGGCGCGGTCGGCGGTGCCGGTGAGGACGGGACGCAGCACCTGGACGGTCGACGAGCTGAGCTTGCAGGACGCGATGAGCCGGCCGCGGGCGGGCGCCAGGTACTCGAACGAGGCGGAGGCGCCGAGCGGCAGCACGCCTTCCAGTTCGCCGGGCGCGTCGCCGGCGGAGAGGATGGCGGCCAGTCCGGCGGCGTCGACGAGGGTGGCGAGGCCGCTGGAGTGCAGCGAGCCGATGACGTTCCCGAGCACGCCGGGGGCCTCGACGGCGACCTCGGCGGCGCCGTCGATGGCGCGCAGCACCATCAGGCCGGCGGTGCGGTGGGCGGAAACGGGCTCTAACAGCGAGCGTGCCAGGGCAGTGGCATCCATGGAGACATGGTGTCGGCGGCCGGCGAAGGCGGCGGGTCCGGGAGGCCAACTCCGGCTGACCGACAGGTTCCGTTACGCCGCTTCCGACGCCGGGAGCGGCGTGGGCGGCGCCGCCCGGCGCCCTCTGCTCACTCCTGCGGACGGGCGGTCAGCACCTCGTTGAGGTCGTACCTCACGGGCTCCTCCAGCTGCTCGTACGTGCAGCTCGCCGGCGTACGGTCCGGCCGCCAGCGGCGGAACTGCGCGGTGTGCCGGAAGCGGGCCCCGTTCTCCATGTGGTCGTACGCCACCTCCAGCACCCGCTCCGGCCGCAGCGGCACCCACGACAGGTCCTTCTGCCCGCTCCACCGGCTCGGCGCCCCCGGCAGCCGCGCCGACTCGTGGGCGTCCTCCTTCGTCCAGTCCGCCCACGGGTGCTCCGCCTGCTCCTCCGGCGTCTCCATCCGCAGCGGCGCCAGCTCCTCGACCAGCTCGGCCCGGCGCTTCATCGAGAACGCCGCGCACACGCCCACGTGCTGCAGCACGCCCTTGTCGTCGTTGATGCCGAGCAGCAGCGAGCCGACGACGGGCCCCGACTTGTGCCAGCGGAAGCCCGCGAGCACGACGTCGGCCGTGCGCTCGTGCTTGACCTTGACGAGCACCCGCTCGTTCTGCCGGTACGGCAGGTCGGTCGGCTTCGCGATTATCCCGTCGAGCCCGGCGCCCTCGTACTGCTCGAACCACGACTCGGCGACCGCCAGGTCCAGCGTCGCCGGAGCGATGTGCACCGGCGCCGCGGCGTCCGCCAGCGCGCGCAGCAGCGTCGCGCGCCGTTGTGACTGCGGGGTGTCCAGCAGCGCGTCGTCGCCGAGGGCCAGCAGGTCGAACGCGACGAAGCTCGCCGGCGTCTGCTCGGCGAGCAGCCGCACCCGGGAGGCGGCGGGGTGGATGCGCTCGGTGAGCGCGTCGAAGTCCAGCCGGTCGCCGCGGACGATGACGATCTCGCCGTCGACGACGCACCGCTCGGGCAGGTTGGCCTTCAGCGCCTCCACCAGCTCCGGGAAGTAGCGCGTGAGCGGCTTGCCGGTGCGGCTGCCGATCTCCAGTTCGTCGTCGGTGGAGCCGTCGCGGAAGACGATGGCGCGGAAGCCGTCCCACTTGGCCTCGTAGAGCATCCCGGGCGGGAGTTTCTTCTGCGGCTTGGCGAGCATCGGCTTCACGGGGGGCATCACCGGCAGATCCATGTGCGCAACGGTAAGGCGAGATCCGGACATCCGCCTTACCGTTGCGCACATGGGTGCAGCGATTCAGCTCCAGGCGGGCGACAGGACCGTGCGGCTGTCGAGTCCGGACCGGGTGTTCTTCCCGGCGAAGGGCTACACCAAGCTCGACCTCGCGCGGTACTACATCGCCGTCGGCGACGGCATCGTACGGGCTCTGCGGGACCGGCCGACGACCCTTGAGCGCTACCCCGAGGGGATGGGCGGCGAGTCCTTCTTCCAGAAGCGCGCGCCGAAGAACACGCCCGACTGGATCCCCACCGCCCGCATCACGTTCCCCAGCGGCCGGTACGCGGACGAGATGTGCCCCACCGAGCCGGCGGCGGTCGTGTGGGCGGCCCAGTACGGCACGCTGACGTTCCACCCCTGGCCGGTGCGGCGCGGCGACACCGAACACCCCGACGAACTGCGCATCGACCTCGACCCGCAGCCCGGCACGGACTACGGCGACGCGGTGCGCGCCGCGCACGAGATGCGCGCCGTCCTCGGCGAACACGGGCTCACCGGCTGGCCGAAGACCTCCGGCGGGCGCGGGATGCACCTGTTCGTGCCGATCGCGCCGCGCTGGACGTTCGTGCAGGTACGCCGCGCGGTGATCGCCGCCGGGCGGGAGCTGGAGCGGCGGATGCCGGAGCAGGTCACCACCGCGTGGTGGAAGGAGGAGCGCGGCGAGAAGGTCTTCGTCGACTACAACCAGATGGCCCGCGACCGCACCATCGCCTCCGCCTACTCCGTACGGCCCCACCCCAACGCGCCCGTCTCCGCGCCGCTGACGTGGGAGGAGGTGGACGACGCCGAGCCGGACGACTTCGACCTCGTCACCATGCCGAAACGCTTCGCCGAGGTCGGCGACGTGCACGCGGACATGGACGGGCACGCCTTCGACATCACGTCGCTGCTGGAGCTGTCCGAGCGGCAGGAGCGGGACCACGGCCACGGCGACATGCCCTACCCGCCGGACCACCCGAAGATGGCGGGCGAGCCGAAGCGCGTGCAACCCAGCCGGGCGCGCCCGGAGGAGTGAGCCCTCGTGCCCCTGGGCCGGCCGCCCCGGCCCGGGGCACGTCGGCGAGGGCGCCCGACATGCGGCGTACGGGGTGATCGTAAACTCGGCGCATGCGATTCGGACTCCTCGGTACCGGCCCCTGGGCGGAGCGCGCGCACGGCCCCGGACTCCAGGCACACCCGCGGGCGGAGATCGCCGGGGTGTGGGGCCGGCGGCCCGAGGCGGCGCAGGCGCTCGCCGACCGCTTCTCCACGCGCGCGTACGACGACGTGGACGCCCTCTTCGCCGACTGCGACGCGGTGGCGGTGGCGCTACCGCCGGACGTGCAGGCACCGCTCGCGGAGCGCGCCGCCGCGGCGGGCTGCCATCTGCTGCTGGACAAGCCCGTCGCCACCGACGTGGCCGCCGCCCGGCGGGTGGTGGACGCGGTCGAGCGCGCCGGGGTGGCCTCCGTCGTCTTCTTCACGCTGCGCTTCCGTGAGGAGACCGCCGGCTGGCTGGCGGAGCGGAGCGGCGAGGAGGGCTGGCTGCTGGGCCGCGCCGACTGGCTCTCGCCGGTCTTCGCGGGCTCGGACAGCCCCTACGCGGCCTCGCCCTGGCGTGGGGAGAAGGGCGCGCTGTGGGACGTCGGGCCGCACGCCCTGTCGATGCTGCTGCCGGTCCTCGGCGACGTGGACCCGGCGGCGCCCGGCGCCATCACGTCGGCGCGCGGCCCGGGCGACACCGTGCACCTCGTGCTGCGGCACGACTCCGGCGCGTCCAGCGCATGCACGCTCAGCCACACCATCCCGCCGCAGGCGTCCGGGGTCACCGTGCAGCTGTACGGCACGCCGGGCGTGCAGACGGCGCCGGAGCGGGACGACGGGCCCGTGCCCGCGTTCGTACGTGCCGTGGACGCGCTGCTGGAGGCGGCCGGCAGCGGCCGGCCCGATTCCCGCGACGTGCGCCTCGGGCTGCGCGTGACCGAGATCCTCGCAGCCGCCGAGAAGCAGATGTCCGCAGGAGAGTGACCTCTCCGCCCTCCTCGCCGCCCGCCTCTCCGCCCGCCCGGACGGCGGTGGCCGGCGCTCCCGCCGGTTCCGCCGGTAACCGGCGCCGCAAGGGCCCCGCAGGGCCCGCGACTTCACGTCGGGACGAGGGCCGTGGCCCCGCCGGAGCGGCGGGAGCCACGGTTTCGTCTCCGTTCCTCCGTCAGGCCCCGGCGGGGGCCCCACCGGCGGCACGGGCCTCGGGTACGACGCCCAGCAGGCGCAGCCGGTCCAGCGCGGTCTGCCGCGAGGCGATCCCCGCGGCCCCGGCGGCCCACTCGTCCCACTCCTGCCAGCGCTCCCGGTCGAACGCCTCGTCCTCGTAGGCGTCCTCCGCGAGCAACCCGCCCACCACGCGCATACCCTCGGCGTCACCGAGCCCGGGCCACCCCAGATACTCGGTGCGCCACGCCAGCCGGCTCGCGCCGCCGACGGAACGGTGCAGCAGGTGGACGTCGAACGCCAGCACGTCGCCCGGTTCGGTCGGCAGCACGGTCTCCGGCATCGGCCGGCCGGGGAACCCCTGGTTAGCGGGGTCCGCCGCGGTGTAGGCGGCGAGCCGGCGGGCGTACGCCGGGTCGTGCGACCCGGGCAGCACCCGCAGTGCGCCGGTTTGCGCCGTACGGGGCTCCAGATGGGCCAGGAAGGTCACCCCGGGCACGTCCGGGCCGACGTCCGTGTGCCATCCGGAGTTCGTGGTGAAGCACACCGCGCTGGGCACCGTGGGCACGGTCATCCGCCCGCACAGCTCGGCGGAGCCCTGGAACAGCCTCGGGTCGTCGGCGATCAGCGACTGGCTGAAGGGCGTCCGGTCGGCGGCCAGCGGCAGGTAGTCACCGCGGATGCCGCCCTCGTCGTACGGGTCGGTGTCGGTGCCGAGGCCGCCGTACGCGTCGGTGAGGCCGGCGGTCACCTCGGCGGTGAGCCGGTCGGTCTCCTCGCGGCTCAGCAGGCCGCGCAGCACCACGTACCCGAAGGCGCGGAAGTGCTCGATCTGTTGGTGGCTGAACAACGACGTCACGACGTCGTCTCCTCTCGTCTCGATGGCAGGTCGTCTCGCGCATCGGACGTGAGGAGGGCCACGGGCCCGTCAGCGTCAAATGAATCCGGTTCGCATGACCTCACCCTAACCGCGTGGGTCCGCCGTCAGCCATGGCGTTCGGCGCTGCGGGGGTGGGCGCGGAGGCCGGTGAGGCCAGTGCCTAGACTCGCCACGACCACAGATCTTGACCGCACCGGGGGGAATCCGCCCATGGCCACGACAAAGACCGCCATATCCACCGCCGCCACCGGACTGGCCGCGCTTCTGCTGGCCACGGCGTGCAGCGGCGGTTCGGACGACGACGCGGACGACCCGGGCGACGAAGCGGCCAAGCCCAGCCCGGTGATCAGCGAGGCCCGGGCGCGCACGGTGCTGGAGAACTACGTCGAGGGCAACAACGCGGCCAACGCCGAACTCGACCCCGAGACGCTCGGCGAGGTCGAGGGCGGCGCTCTGTACCAGCAGAGCCAGGCGCAGTACCGGCACTTCCCGACGTACGAGAAGAAGTACCAGAAGCTCTACAAGAAGCCCTTCCGCTACCTCGCCGACAAGGCCGAGTACTACATCCCCGCCGACGGCGACTGGTACATGGTCGATGCTCCCGTCGACGGCTCCGGCTACGACGAAGGCGACCGCAGCCTGCTGGTCTTCGAGCGCGCCGGTGACACGTGGAAGAACGTCGCCTCCGTCGGCATCCAGGGCCGGCTCCCCGAGGTCGCCCGCGGCCGGGGCGGCCTGCCGACCGCGCTGCCCGCCGACGCCGAGGTCGGCACCACCGCGCTCGACGGCCTCGACGACGCGGTCAACGACCTGTACGCCTCGGGCGGCAAGAAGGACGGCAAGCTCCTCGCGGACAGCAAGGTGCGCAAGAACATGGTCGAGGACTACACCACCCGCCGGGACTGGATCAGGCCCGAGCACGACAGCTACTTCGAGACCGAGTTCGAGTCCGAGAACCGCAAGTGGGACGAGGCGTACAAGCCCGCCTTCCCGGACGTCTACGCGCTGCGCACAGCCGACGGTGGCGCGCTGACGGTCTTCAACTCCTACGACGCGCGCGTGGACTTCGCGACCCGGCCGGGCTTCCACGTCATCCCGGGCGACGTCGCCGAGCTGTACGTCAAGGAGAAGGAGCCGCTGGGCATCCGGGAGTACTACGCGGTGCAGAACGCGGCGTACGTCCCCGACGGCGGCAAGGTCGAGCAGCTCGGCGGCGAGGTCGAGATGATCGGCGCCAGCTGACCGCCCCGCTCACGAGTCCGCCGGGTCCGGCGGCGGGAACTCCACGGTGATCGCCAGCCCGCCCTCCGGCCCCGGCACCGTGGTCACCTCGGCGCGGTGCGCGGCGGCGACGGCGCCGACGATGGACAGCCCCAGGCCGTGGCCGCCGCCGACCGCCCGCGGCTGCAGCCGCTGGAACGGCTCGTACAGGTCCGGGATGCGCTCCGCGGGGATCCGCGGGCCGCTGTTGACCACCCGCAGCGTCGGATAGCCCGTCTCCTGCACGCCCGTGGCCACCCGCACCCAGCCGCCTGCCGGGGTGTAACGCAGCGCGTTCTCCACCAGGTTGCCCACGAGCCGCGCCATCAGCCGCTCGTCGCCCGTGGCGACCGCGGGGCGCAGCGAGGGGTGTACGTCCAGCTCGCCGGGCCGGGTACGGGCCCTTTCGTGCAGCACCTCGCGGGTGACGGTGGCGAGGTCGACGGGCTGGCTGCACACCAGCCCGCTCTGGCTGCCGGCCAGCGTCAGCAGCGCCTCGATCAGCCGCTCCTGCTCCTCCCCCGCCGCGATGACCCGCTCGCACACCGCACGGAGCGACGCGGCGTCC
The DNA here is from genome assembly GCF_059570575.1 of Streptomyces sp. CNX435. NCBI lineage: Bacteria > Bacillati > Actinomycetota > Actinomycetes > Kitasatosporales > Streptomycetaceae > Streptomyces > Streptomyces sp. CNX435. The sequence goes on from NZ_JCANTA010000003.1 coordinate 261,055, forward strand.
GCGCCCGGGCGGGAGAGCACCACCTCGACCATCGCGCGCTGCAGCGTCAGCGGGGTGCGCAGCTCGTGGGAGGCGTTGGCGACGAACCGCCGCTGGGCCTCGAACGCGGCGTCCAGCCGGGCCAGCAGCCCGTCGAAGGTGTCGCCGAGGTCCTTCAGCTCGTCGTCCGGGCCCGCTATGGCCAGCCGTGCGTGCAGGTTGTGCTCGGAGATCCGCCGGGCCCGGCCGGCCATGATCCGTACCGGCCGCAGCACCCGCCCGGCCATCACCCAGCCCAGTGCGACGGACACGGCGGTCATCAGGGCCAGCGCGATGCCGGCCTGGGCGACGAGGGCCTGCACCGCGGCCTCGTGGCGCTCGGTGGCCACGTGCCGCATGTCCACCGGCTCACGGCCTCCTTCGTGATGGGAGGAGAACATGACGACGGTGCCCTTGGTGACGTTGCCGCGGGCGACGAGCGCGAGCGTGATGGCGAGCAGCGCGACGCCGGAGACCAGGAACAGCGCGCCGTACAGCAGCGTCAGCCGGAGCCGGACGGTCCAGCGGACGCGGCTGCCGGCGCGGCGGGCGGGCTCAGATGCGGTACCCGGCATGGGGCACGGTCTCGATCACCGGTGGGTCGCCCAGCTTGCGGCGCAGCCTGCTGACGGTGACCTTCACGGCGTTGGTGAACGGGTCCGCGCCGGCGTCCCAGGCGCGTTCGAGGAGTTCCTCGGCGGAGACCACCGCGCCCTGCGCGGACAGCAGTAGCTCCAGCACGGCGAGTTCCTTGCGCGACAGGTCGAGCCGGCGACCGCCGCGGCTGGCGAGGTGCTGGGCGGGGACGAGGGTCAGGTCGCCGCGGGTGAGCACCGGGGGCACGGCGTTCGGCGGGCGCCGGACGAGCGCCCGGATGCGGGCGATCAGCTCGGCGAACGCGAAGGGCTTGGTGAGGTAGTCGTCGGCGCCGAGGCCGAGGCCGTCGACGCGGTCGGCGACGGTGGTGGAGGCGGTGAGCATCAGCACCCGGGTACGGCTGCCGTGCCTGGTCAGCGCGCGGCACACCTCGTCGCCGTGCAGCCTGGGCAGGTCGCGGTCGAGGACGACCACGTCGTACTCACAGGTCGTGGTCCGGTCTATCGCCTCCTGTCCGTCGTACGCGAGGTCCGTGTCCATGCCGTCCTCGCGCAGTCCGGTGGCGACCGTCTCGGCGAGCTCCCGGTGATCCTCCACGATGAGCACACGCATGCCGCCAGCGTGCCGGAGGCCGCGTAAGCCCGCGGTAACAGCCGAGGCCACAGGGCTGCCGCGGCCCGGCGCGGCTCGCCCCGCCGACCGGACACCAGGAGCGGAGCCCCCACTGCTCGGGGGCAGCAGGGGCACCGCGGTCTCCGTGGATATGTCTCTGTGTTGATTCAGTTGCGTCGATTCAGTTGTGTCGCCTCACCCGGGCCACCGGTACGTCAGGTGGTGGCCAGCGCCTCGGTGGGAGGCAGCCGGGCGGCGCGCACGGCCGGGTAGAACCCGGCGAGTCCGCCGATGAGGAGCGTCGCGCCGATGCCGCCGGCCATCGCCCATATCGGCACCACGGTCGCCCAGTCCTGGGAGGTGGCGTAGCCGACGGTCACGCCGATGCCCAGCACCACGCCGCCGAGGCCGCCGAGCGCGGACAGCAGCAGCGCCTCGCAGAGGAACTGGCTGCGGATCTGGCCGCGGGTGGCGCCGAGGGAGCGGCGCAGGCCGATCTCGGAGCGGCGTTCGAGTACGGAGATGACCATGGTGTTGGCCACGCCGACACCGCCGACGATCAGCGCCACCCCGCCGAGGCCCAGCAGCAGGCCGCTGAGCGTCTCGTCGGTGGCCTCCTTGGCCTCCAGGGCGTCGGAGGGGCGGGAGACGGTGACCTCGTTGGGGTTCTCCGGGTTGGCGGTGGCGCCGAGGACGGACTGCACGTCCTCCACCGCCGCGTCCTCGGTGCGGGTGTAGATCGTCGAGGGGTTGCCCGCGAAGTCCAGCTCGTCCTCGGCGACGTCCCAGCCGATCAGCGCGGCCGAGTCCAGCTCGGGCACCAGCTCGTTGTACGCCGTGAGGCCCACGACCGTGAACCACCTGCCGCCCAGCCACACCTGCGAGTCGGGCCCCGCCTCGTAGACGCCGAGCTGCTCGGCGGCCTTGGGGCCGAGGACGACGGCGGGGTAGCGGCTGTTGGCCGCGTTCAGCCAGCGGCCGTCGGTGATCTGCAGCCCGACGGACGCCGGCAGGTCGACGCGGGCCGCGTTCACGGTCAGGCCGCCGGTCTCCTCTTCCGGGATCCGGTCGTTGCGGAAGATGTTCGCGTCGGTGCGCCCGACGGCAGACACGTTCTCGACCTCCGGGACGGCCCCGATCATGCCCACGGACTCCTCCGGCAGGCTGGCCTCGGAGCCCGAGAACGACTGCCCGGGGGTGACGGTGAGCAGGTTCGTGCCCAGCGCGCTCAGCCGGCGGTCCAGGTCCTCCGTGGAGGACGTGGAGATGCCGACGACACCGATCATCGCGGCGATGCCGATGGCGATGCCGAGCGCGGAGAGGAACACCCGCATGGGCCGCGAGCGCAGCCCGGAGCCCCCGACCCGCAGCACGTCCGCGACGGCCATCCGGGCGGGCTTCGGCGCGGCGGGCGGCGGCGGTGCGGGCGGCCGCGCGCGGTCGATCTCCCGCGTCGCCTGCGGCGCGGTCATCGGACGGCCTCCTCGGGCAGCCGGGCGGCCGGGAGGGCGGCGCCGGGGGCGGAGTCGTGCTCGATGCCACCGTCCTTGAGGCGGACTTCGCGGGGCAGGGAGGCGGCGATGTCACGGTCGTGCGTGATGACGACCACGGTGGTGCCGGCCTCATGGAGCTGGTGCAGCAGCTCCATCACGATCGCCCCGGAGCGGGAGTCGAGCGCGCCGGTGGGCTCGTCGGCCAGCAGCAGGGGCGGATCGCCCAGGACCGCGCGGGCGATGGCGACGCGCTGTTTCTCGCCGCCGGAGAGCTGGTGCGGCTCGTGGTAGAGGCGATGGCCCAGGCCGACGCGGCGCATCGCCCGCTCGGCGAGCCGGCGCCGCTCGGCGCGGGTCCGGCCGCTGTAGAGCAGCCCGTCGGCGACGTTGTCCAGCGCGGGGACACCGGGCGCGAGGTGGAACTGCTGGAAGACGAAGCCGATGGTGCCCGCCCGCAGCGCCGACAGCTCGCGGTCGCTGAGCCGGTCGACATCGTGTCCGTCGATGCGGACGGTGCCCGCGGAGGGGCGGTCGAGCGTCCCCATGATGTTGAGCATGGTGGACTTGCCCGAGCCGGAGGGGCCGACGACGGCCAGCAGTTCGCCGCGCCGGATGACGACATCGGCGGCGCGGAGCGCGACGACGTCCCCGTAGGTCTTGGTGACCCCGGTCAGCTCGACCACCGGATGGGACAGGACGGTCACCTCGGAACCCCCACGGACATGCCTTCCTCGATGCCGTCGCCCGTGACCTCGACCAGCCCGTTCGCGAACATGCCCAGCTCGACGGGCACGTACTCCGTGCTCCCGCCGGCGGTCACAGCCTGCACCGCGTAGCCGCCGCCCTGCCGGGCGACGAGCGCGTTCACGGGCACCGCGAGCACGTTCTCGCGGGTGTCCGCCTTGAGCACCACGTCGACGGGCGCGGCCTGGTAGCGGCCGAGCTCGTCCTGCTGATCGACCTCCAGCTGCAGCGGCAGGGCGGCCTCCTCGTCCTCCTCGCCCTCGGCGCCGGCGCCGCTGGCGGCGGGGTCCTCGGCGCTGGGCGGGGTGCCGATGTCGGTCACCTTGCCGTCCACGGTGGTGCCGTTGGGCAGCTCGATCTCGGCCTTGGTGCCGATCCGTACGAGGTCCTCGAACTGCGCGTCCAGCTCCACGGTGACGACCCGCTCGGTGCCGGTCCAGTCGAGTATCGCGCCCTCGGCGGAGGCGCCCGGCCAGGTCTGCAGCGCGGCGACGCGCCGGGCGCTCTCGGCGGTCACGGCGTCGCCGGCCTCGACGACGCCGGTCTCCTCCCGGCCCATGTCCTCCTGCCAGGCGGACACCGCGTCCGCGGTGTCCGTGCTGTACGTCTCGTCGACGGTGAACCCGGTGTAGCCGAGCTTGTCGAGGTTGCGTTCGAGCATCTCGACGTCGCCGCCCTCGCTGCCGTCCGACAGCGTGCGGTACAGCGGCGTGTCGCCGTAGAACAGCGGGACCTTCGCGCCGTCCACGCTGTACACGGTGTCGCCGCGCTTGATCGTGGAGCCCTCGTTGGGCGTCCAGGTGACGATGCCGGCGCCCTCGTCGGCGGCGTCACCGCCGGCGTCCTGCGCGGGAGCGCCGTCCTGGGCCAGCTGGCCGGCGCCGGTGTCCGCGCCGCCGCCGCCCGACGGTCCGATGGCCTGGACCGTGGCGGCGTCACCGTAGCCCAGGGTGCCCTGCACGGTCTCGCTGCTGGTGAGCGTCGTACGCGCCACCTCGGCCGTCGCGGCCGGGCCGGACGGGCCGGAGGCGGGCTCCGCCGAGTCCTCGCCGCCGAGTGCTCCGGTGGCGGCGAGCCCCGCGGCCGCGGCGACGCCGATCGCTATCACCACGATCAGCGCCATGCGCAGCTTGCGGCTCTTGCGCGCCGGCTCGGGGCCGTGTGGCGCGCCGTCGCCTTCGACATGCGGGGCGGTGGCGGTGGTGGCGGGGGCGAGTCCGCCGGGGTGTCCGTTGGCTTCGGGGCCGCCGGCGGCGAGCGGACTGGGCGAGCGGACCTCCAGCGCGCCCGGTGCCCGTTGCCCCCGATTCAGTTCCTCTGTCTCCTCACGGTTGGTCACCGCATGCCCCCGCCGACGCGCATGCCGCCACCGGGGTACTTGTCCTGGCAGGCCTGCCGGGCCGGCTCGAACGACTCCGGGTCGGCGGCGCCCAGGTCGACGACCATACTGCTGCCCTCGATCTCCGGGTCGGGGAAGTCGGGGACCCCGTTCTGCCGGATGCACTCCGCCCACTCCGCGACCTTCTCGGAGTCCAGCGGCTCGCCGCCGTTGGCGCCGCCCTGCATCTGGGGCTGCTTGTCGCGGCAGGCCTCCTCGGCGGCCTTGAACTCGGCGGAGTTCGGATCGATGCCCCCCTGCTGCCTGAACATGACGCCGCCGCTCTCCTGCTGCGGGTCCTGGAACTCCGGTACGCCGTTGTCACGCATGCACTGCGCGTACTCGACCGCCTGGTCGAACGGGCCGCTCGGAGAGGCGGCGGTGCCGCCGTCGGAGGAGGCGGCCTCGGAATCGTCGGAGCACCCCGCCAGCACGACGCTGACCACGAGAGCGGACGAGGCGAGCAGGGTCTGCGCGAATGCGCGTTTCCGTTTGCGTGTGGTGAACATGGGCCCAAGTTCTACGCGAACGGCGGTCACAGGGCGGATACAGAACGCCGTCGGCGAAGGCCGGCGACGACGGCTTTCATGAGAATTCCATGAATGGGCTTCTGTCGGCGGTGCTCAGCGCGCCGCAGGGGCGCGCTTTATCCTCAGGAGAACTTCAGGGAAGAGTGCCCGAACCGGTGGTGCGCTCCTCCCAGTCGGCGGCACAATGCAGCCTTGCGGCTTTCCTCGCCGGAAACGGTCCTCCGGCCAGCGGGGACTTCGGCGAAGGCGGGCCGGAGTGAATGCTGGTTCTCGTCGTTGACCAAAACCAGGAAAGCACCGCCTGCTTTGTCGAACGGATTCGCCATGACCGCTCCCGTCGCTGGGGTTTACTCAAGTCGGCACACACACCGACCAGGCCGGCAGAGGGCGACAAGGTTGGACAACCGGACGGTGACCAACTGCTTATTCTCAGCAGTTGGGCGGGCGTTGTTCGAAGTAAACGGAAAGCGCCGTCTCAGAAGTTGGCCGGAGCCGTGCCGTGCTCCGCAAGCCCGGCCGCCAGGCCGTCTGTGCCGGGCCCGTCGGTGCGCAGCGGGAAGGCGACGGTCACGGCGAGCCCGCCCCCGGCTCTGGCCTCGGCGGTGAGCGTGGCGTCGTGGGCGGTCGCGATGGAGCGGACGATCGACAACCCCAGTCCGTGGTGGCCGTCGCCGGCGGTGCGCCGGAGTCGCTGGAAGGGGTTGAAGAGGCGCTCGACCTGGTCCGGGGGCACGGTGGCGCCGGTGTTGCAGACGGAGAGGAACGCACCCCCGTCCCGTACGCCGGTGGCGATCTCGACGCTGCCGCCCGGGACGTTGTAGTCGATGGCGTTGTCGAGAAGGTTGGCCACCAGGCGGTGGATGAGGGCGGAGTCGCCGGAGATGAGGGCCGGTTCTATGGCGGCGACGACGGCCAGCTCGCACCGGCCGATCTCGGACCGGAACGCGGGCAGGACCTCGTCGGTGAGCGAGGCGAGGTCGAGCGGTTCGGAGTCGTCCAGGCCGCGGTCGCTGCTGGAGAGGGTGAGCAGCGACTCCAGGAGGGTGGCCTGCTGCTTGCTGATCGTCAGCAGCCGTTCGAAGTTGGCTCGGAACGACTCGACTGTGGCGTCTCGGTCGATGAGCGTCTCCTCCAGCAGCGCGTGCTCGATGGTGAGGGGGGTGCGCAACTCGTGGGCGGCGTTGGCGACGAATCTCTGCTGCGACTCCAGCGCCGTCTCCAGCCGGCCGAGCAGCCCGTTGACGGTGCCGGCGAGGTCCTTCAGCTCGTCGGACGGTCCACCGGTGGCCAGGCGCTCGTGCAGGTTGCGGGCGGAGATGTGGCGGATGGTGCTGGTCATGGTGCGCAGCGGGCGCAGGACGCGGCCGGCGACCACCCAGCCGAGGCCGATGGCGATCACGGACATGATGGCGAGGGCGAGCCCGGACTGCATGAGCAGCCGGTCGAGCATCGCCTCCCGCTGGTGCACCGCCTGCTGGCGCATCTCCTCGATGATGCCTTCCTCCTGGCTGCCGAGGTCCTCGTCCAGCCGGTAGGTGCGGGTGTCCGCCTGGGCGGACTCGGCGGAGCCGTACTGTTCCTTGAACGTGACGAGCCCGCCCGAGGGGCGGGCGACGAGCAGGTAGGTGATCGCCAGGAGCACGGCGCCGGAGAGGACGAACAGCGAGCCGTAGAGGAGGGTGAGGCGTGCCCGGACCCGGCGGGGCGTGAGCTGCGCCGACAGGGCGCCGACGCGTTTCAGGACGGCCAGGTGCAGTCTCGACAGCCCCATGGGCGTACCTCAGATCCGGTAGCCGCCCCGCGGCACCGTCTCGATCACCGGGGGCAGACCGAGCTTGGAGCGCAGGCGGTTGATCGTGGTCTTCACCGTGGTGGTGAACGGGTCGGCCGCCTCGTCCCAGACTCGTTCGAGCAGCTCCTCCGCCGACACCACCCGTCCCTGGGCGGAGAGCAGGCACTCCAGGACGGCGAGTTCCTTGGGGGTGAGTGTCAGCCGCTCGCCTGCGCGGGTGGCGACGCGCTGGGCGGGGTCGAGCCGGAGGTCGCCGTGCTCCAGGACCGGGGGCACGGCGGGCTGGGCGCGGCGGGCGAGGGCCCGGAGCCGGGCGACCAGCTCGGCGTAGGCGAAGGGCTTCGGCAGGTAGTCGTCGGCGCCGAGGTTCAGTCCCTCGACGCGGTCGACGATGGTCCCGGAGGCGGTGAGCATCAGCACGCGGGCATGGTGGGGCTGGGAGACCAGGTCCCTGCACACGTCGTCGCCGTGGACACCGGGGAGGTCGCGGTCGAGGACGACGACGTCGTAGGCAACGGTCATCGTGCGCTCCAGCGCCTCGGATCCGTCGTACACGACATCGACGGCCATGCCCTCCCTGCGCAGCACCCGCGCCACCGAGTCGGCGAGTTCGGCGTGGTCCTCGACCACCAGAACCCTCATCAGCGGCACCTGCCGGCGGTCGCGCAGGCCCAGGGCGAGGGCGTGGCGGATGGGCGTTCAAGCATGATGGCTGACGATCCCCCACCTTGCGTCACACTGCGGTCACAGCGCTTCACTACGTCGTGTCCTCGTGCTTGGTTCGAGCCGCCCCAGATTATCGCGGGAGGGCATAAGCCCGCGGTTACCGGTCGTGTTCCGGCCGGGGCCGGCCGGATGGTGACGGTCCCGGCGGACAGAGGGACAGGCGCCGCGAGCGGCGGTGCCGTCGACCCTCGACACGGCACACGCGTGCCCCCGGTGCGGACAGCAGCTCACGGTGGTGAACCTAGTCGTCCCGGTCGAGGACGACGCCGGGGTGACCGGCGAGGAGTCGCGTACGAGGGTCTTCGCGGCGGACCGCGGCTGAGCAGCCCGCCGTACGGCGGGTGTTGCCGTGCGGCAGTTCTTCAGCCGTCGAGAGGCTGCAGCTCCAGCCGGCAGAGGTGCTCCGGGTCGGCGATCACCTCGATGCCGACGATCGTGCCGTCGGCGACGTCGAGCGTGAACGCGATCTTCGGCCGCCCCTGGTGCATCCATACCAGCCCGGGCGACCCGTCCACGAGCGCCGGGCGGGCGGCTCTCAGTCGCCCCGTGAAGACGTCGGCGACCGCCACCGCGCCGCGGACCTCCGCCGCGGCGCCGGCGGCTACCGCGGTGGCGTCCGCGCGGAGCACCACGTCGGGGTCGAGCAGGGCGAGGAGCGCATTGAAGTCCTCCCCGCGCGAAGCAGTGAGGAACGCGCTGGCGATCGCGCTCCAGCGCGCGGTGGCGCCCCCGTCCGCCAGCACGGCTGTGACCGCAGCGGCGCTTGGGGTGCAGGGGACGGCAGCGCGTACGCCGGGCGCGTCCGCGGCCCACCGGCTTTCTTCCGCGCCGTCGGCCCCGCTGCCCTGCGTGCGCCGCCGGGCGCGGAGGGCCAGTTGCCGGGTCGCGGCCGGCGAGCGCCGTACGATCGGCGCGATCTCGTCGTAGGGAACCGCGAACAGGTCGTGCATCACGAACGCCAGCCGTTCCGCGGGCGCCATCGAGTCGAGCACGGCGAGCAGCGCGATCCCCACGGAGTCACCGCGGAACACCTCCTGGTCCCGGTCGGCCCCGTCCGCTTCCTCCGCTCCCTCCGCCTCAGATCCTTCTACCGGCCGTTGGTGATCATTTGATGCATTGACGGCTTTCGACCCGCTCGGCTCGGGCCACCACGCCATCTCCTCGGACCCCGGCGAGGGCTCCCACGGCTCGGGCGGGTCCAGCGGATCCTCCCCCCGCGCCGCCCGGGCCCGGAGGATGTCCAGGGAGACCTGGCCCACAACCGTGCGCATCCAGCCGCCGAAACTCTCCACCCCGTCCGGTCCCGCGCGGCTCACCCGCAACCAAGCCTCCTGGACGGCGTCCTCGGCCTGACCGGCCGAGCCCAGCACCCGGTGGGCGACCGCGCGCAGGTGCGCGCGCTGCTCCTCGAAGCGCCGGGCCAGGAAATCGTGCTCGTCCATCGGGTCCTTCCTCCGTTCCACCGCGTCACCACCGTGACCAGCGGGGCGCGCCCGATGTGACAACACGGCCGCCGCGGTGACCGGGTAGTGAGACGGCGTTGCCGTCTGCGCGGGGGCCGTGGTCCGATCGCCGCATGACTCGCCGCATCGTGATCGTCGGGGCCGGCATCGTGGGCTCGTCGCTGGCCCGGGAGCTGGCCGGGAGGGACGGCTGCGAGGTCACGGTCCTCGACCGCTCCCCCGCCGGCCGGCTCTACGGGTCCACGGGACACGCACCCGGCTACGTCGGCGTGCTCGGCGAGGCACCCGTCCTCACCGAGCTGACCCGCGCCACCGTACGGATCTACCGCCGCCTCACAGATGACGACGCGACCGGCCCCGCCCGTCCGGGCGGCGGCGCCGGCTTCGTGCAGACCGGCTGCCTGGAGGTCGCCACCTCGCCCGCGGCGTACGAGACGCTGCGCCGGCGCGCCGCCCGCGCCGACGACGCCGGCCTGGCCGCGCGGCTGGTGGGACCCGAGGAGGCCGCCGCGCTGGCGCCGCGGCTCGTCGACCCGGAGACGGCCGTGGCCGGGCTGCACTTCCCCGGCGACGGCACCGCACGTGCCGGGCTGCTCACCGCGGCGCAGCGGCGCCGTGCCGAGGCGGAGGGCGCGGAGTTCGCCGACGGCGCGGAGGCGACGGGCCTGGAGATACGCGCCGGGCGGGTGCACGGCGTGTGGCTGGCCGACGGCACGCTCGTGCCCGCCGACGACACGGTGCTCGCCTCGGGCATCTGGGGCCCGCTGCTCGCCGCGCAGGCGGGCGTGCGGCTGCCGTTGACGCCGGTGTCCCACCCGTACGTCTACGGGGGGCCGCACCCGGCGCGGCACCCGCGCGGACCGTTCGTGCGATGGCCCGAGCACCAGGTCTACGCCCGCGACCACGGCGACCGGGACGGCATCGGAACGTACGCCCACGAACCGCGTGCGGTGGCGCCCGCGGACCTCGGGGTGCGGGCCGAGGAGCCCTGGCCGGGCAGGCCGTTCGACGGCGCCGTGGCCGCCGCGTTCGCCCTGCTGCCGCCCGCGCACCGCTTCGCGCCCGCCGTCCGCCTCAACGGGGTGTTCTCGGTCACCCCGGACAACATGCCGCTGCTCGGCCCGTTCGAGGGGCTGCCCGGGCTGTGGTCGGCGACGGCGATCTGGGTCACGCACGCCGCGGGCGCGGCGGCGGCACTCGCGGAGGCCATGGACGGCGGCGAGCCGGGCGCGGAGCTGGCGGCGCTGTCACCGGACCGCTTCGCCGGCTTGCCGGCCGAGGACCTGCGGCGCCGGGCGCTGCGCCACTACAACGGCATCTACGCCACGGGCTGAAACGCCGACGGCCAGGCGGGGCCCGAGTCGGGGGTACAAAACGGTGGGTGGCGGGCCCGCCGCGGGGGGCTGTGGATAACTCCCGGCGCCGTCGTGCCAGCGCCGTAGGATCTCCGTGAGATCGCGGGAGGTGGGGAGTGGCCGTGGACAAGACCCCCGAAGCAGGCACGCCGCCCTGGCGGATGCTGCTCGGCTACGCGCGTCCGCACCGCTGGGCGCTGCTCGCCGGGGCGCTGCTGTCGCTGGCGACGGGTGCCACCGGGCTCGCGCTGCCGCTGGTGGCGCGGTCGCTGATCGACGATCTGTCCGAGGACCGGTCCATCGCCGGCGCGCTGGTGGTGATGTCGGTGCTGGTGGCCGCCAACGCGGGGGTCGGGGCGCTGGGTTCGTACGTGCTGCGGCGCACCGCCGAGTCGGTGGTGCTGACGGCGCGGCGCCGGCTCAGCTCGTACCTGCTGCGGCTGCGCATAGCGGCCGTGGACCGAACGGAGCCCGGGGACCTGATGGCCCGGGTGACATCCGACTCCACGCTGCTGCGCGAGGTCACCACCGACACCCTCGTCGGGCTCGGCACGGGCGGGCTGACCGCCGTGGCGACGCTGGTGCTGATGGGCGTCGTCGACCCCGTGCTGCTCGCGGTAACCGCGGCCGTGATCGCTGCCGCCGGCACGGTCATCGGCGTCATCGTGCCGCGCATCAACCGGGCGGCGAAGCAGGCGGCCGAGTCCGTGGGCCTGATGGGCGCGGCGCTGGAGCGGGTGCTCGGCGCGCTGCGCACCGTGAAGGCGTCGGGCGCCGAGCACCGCGAGGAACGGGCCGTGCACGCCGCGGCGGAGGAGTCGTGGCGGCAGAGCGTGCGGGCCGCCAAGTGGTCGGCGCTGGCCGGGAACACGGCGGGGCTGTCCATGCAGGTCGCGTTCATCACCGTGCTGGCGGTGGGCGGCGCGCGGGTGGCCACCGGGTCGATCGACGTCGGCACGCTGGTCGCCTTCCTGCTCTACGTCTTCTATCTGATGTCGCCGATCCAGCAGGTGGTGGGCGCGATCGCGCAGTACCAGTCGGGAGCCGCCGCGCTGCAGCGCATCCGCGAGGCGCAGCAGTTGCCGGCCGAGCCCGTCGCGGCGCCCGCGGCGCTGCCGGAGCCGGGCGCCGAGCCGGCGGCGCTGGTGTTCGAGGACGTCCGCTTCCGGTACGCCGACGACCTGCCGTATGTGCACCACGGCGTCAGCTTCCACGTGCCGCCGCGTGGGATGACGGCCTTCGTCGGACCATCGGGGGCGGGCAAGACGACCGTCTTCTCGCTGATCGAGCGGTTCTACGAGCCGACCGCCGGGCGGATACTCCTCGACGGCACCGACGTCACCCGGTACCCAATACCCGCGCTGCGCGCCGCGATCGGGTACGTGGAGCAGGACGCACCCGTGCTCTCCGGCTCGCTCGGCGACAACCTGCTGCTCGGCAACGCGGCGGCCGGCGAGGACGACGTGCGTGCGATGCTCAAGACCACCCGGCTCGACGATCTGGTGGCCCGGCTGCCGCAGGGCCTGGACACCCTGGTCGGGCACCGCGGCACCAAGCTGTCCGGCGGCGAGCGCCAGCGCGTCGCGATCGCCCGTGCGCTGCTGCGCCGGCCCCGGCTGCTCCTGCTCGACGAGGCCACGTCGCAGCTTGACGCGGTCAACGAGGCGGCCCTGCGCGACACCGTCGCGGAGGCCGCCCGCAGCACCACCGTGCTCGTCGTCGCCCACCGGCTCTCGACCGTCACCACCGCCGATCGGATCGTGGTGATGGACGCCGGCCGGGTGCGGGCCGTGGGCACGCACGCCGAACTGGTCGCCGGCGATTCGCTCTACGCCGAGCTGGCCACCACCCAGTTCCTCGCCGCCGCGGCCGGCACCGCATGATGGACAGCGGACGACGAAGGAGGACCGCCGTGCGCCCGGAGCTGCAGATCAGCGCCACCAACCCGGAGCATCCCGCCGCGCTGCTCGACCTGCCCTGGGAGCTGCCGCTGGACGCCTGGCCGGAGGACTGCCTGGTCGACCTGCCGCGCGGTATCTCGCGGCACGTGGTGCGCTTCGCCGAGGCCGGTGCCGAGGTCGTGGCGATCAAGGAGGTCCCGGAGCGGGCCGCCCGCCAGGAGTACGAGCTGCTGCGCGACCTCGACCGGCTCGGCATCCCCGCCGTGGACGCCCTCGCGGTCGTCACCGGGCGCACCGGAGCCGACGGCGAGCAGCTGGAGCCGGCGCTGGTCACCCGCCATCTGGTGGGCTCCCGCCCGTACCGGGCGATGTTCGAGACCACGCTGCGCCCGAGCACGGTGAACCGGCTGATGGACGCGCTGGCCGTGCTGCTCGTGCGGCTGCACCTGGCGGGTTTCGCCTGGGGCGACTGCTCGCTGTCCAACACGCTCTTCCGCCGGGACGCCGGCGCGTACGCCGCGTACCTGGTGGACGCCGAGACCGGGCAGATCCAGCCGCGGCTGAGCCACGGCCAGCGGGAGTACGACATCGAGCTGGCCCGCATGAACATCTCGGGCGAGCTGATGGACCTGGAGGCCTCCGGGGCGCTGCACCCGTCGATCGACCCGATCCCGTTCGGCGCGGCCATCGCCGAGCGGTACGGCGACCTGTGGCACGAGCTGACGCGCGAGTCGGTCTACCCCGCCGACAAACGGCACTACATCGAGCGCCGCATACGCCGCCTGCACGACCTCGGCTTCGACGTCGCCGAGATGCAGATCACGCACTCGCCGGCCGGCGACACCGTCTCGTTCGTACCGAAGGTCGTCGACGCCGGGCACCACCAGCGCCAGCTGCTGCGGCTGACCGGCATGGACACCGAGGAGAACCAGGCCCGCCGGCTGCTGAACGACCTGGAGAGCTGGATGGCCACCCAGGACGACTACGCGCCCGGCGACCCCCTCGGGGCCCGGCCGGAGGTGCTGGCGCACCGCTGGGTGCGGGAGGTGTTCCGGCCGACCGTCCGTGCGGTGCCGCTGGAGCTGCGCGGTCAGCTCGATCCGGCGCAGGTCTACCACGAGGTGCTGGAGCACCGCTGGCTCCTGGCCGAGCAGGCACAGCAGGACGTGGGGCTGGAGGCCGCGGTCGCCGACTACGTCGCGAACGTGCTGCCGCGCTCCGCCGCCGGCACCTCCGGCTGACGACCCGGCCGACCGCGCGGGTCGGCGACGCCCGCTGCCGCCGACCGCCCCCGGCGCGGTAGCGTCCGTGCATGCCCGGGATGTCGGCCGCGACCGCCGCGCTGCTGCTCGGCGCCGTCGTGGTGCTCTGCGCCGCCGCGGCGCTCATCGGCGTGTACGTCGCGCGCAACCGGCAGTACGGCACGCCGCAGGAGCGCGCCGCGTACGAGACGCTGCACACCGCCTCCCTCGCCGCTCCCCCGCTGCGCGCCGGACTCACCGACGACAGCGCCCGCCGGGCCGCCCCGCACCTGCGCGCCCTGCTCGGCACGCCCGCGCTCGCGCTGGCCGACGGCAAAGGCGAGCTGCTGGCCTGGGACGGCCCCGAGGGCAAGCCCGGCCACGACCACTCCGAGGCCGTCCCCGGGGCCGCCGCACAGGTGACGGACAGCGGTCGAACGCAGGTCATCGGCCCCCGCGAGGTGGCCTGCACCTGGCCGGACTGCCCACTGCGGCACGCGGTGGCCGTGCCGCTGACGGTCGCCGGCCGGATCGACGGCGTCCTCGCCGTCTTCACCTCCCAGCCCTCCGCGGGCCTGGTACGCGCCGCCTCCGAGGTGGCCCGGTGGGTCTCCGCGCAGCTGGAACTGGCCGAGCTGGACAGCTCCCGGGCCGCGGCCAGCGAGGCGGAGCTGCGCGCGCTGCGCGCGCAGATCTCCCCGCACTTCATCTACAACTCCCTCTCCACCGTCGCCTCCTTCGTGCGCACGGACCCGGAGCGGGCCCGCGAGCTGATCGTGGAGTTCGCCGAGTTCACCCGCTACTCCTTCCGCCGCCACGGCGACTTCACGTCGCTCTCCGAAGAGCTGCGCTGCATCGACCGCTACCTGCTGCTGGAGCGCGCCCGCTTCGGCGGCCGGCTGGAGGTGTCGCTGCGCGTGGCGCCGGAGGTGCTGAGCGTGGTGGTGCCGTTCCTGTGCCTGCAGCCGCTGGTGGAGAACGCCGTACGGCACGGGCTGGAGAAGAAGCCGGGCCCGGGGCGGCTCACGATCACGGCGGCGGACGGCGGCAGTGAGGCGCTGATCAGCGTCGAGGACGACGGCGCCGGGATGGAGCCGGAGACGCTGGCCCGCACCCTCGCCGGGGACCTGGCGGAGCTGGCCGAGCTGGCGGGGGACGCGCCGCGGGCGCCCGGCATCGGGCTGCGGAACGTCGACGAGCGGCTGCGACAGGTCTACGGCGACGCCTACGGGCTCGTCATCGAGACCGCTCCCGGCGCCGGCACGACGGTGCACGTCCGGGTGCCGAAGTTCCATCCGGACGCGGTGCAGAGCGGCCCCGGCGGGCTGTGAGCGATAGACGGGTTTCGCTGCCGCCGCGCCCCGCATAGGGTGCCCGCATGCTGCACACTCTCGCCGTCGACGACGAGGAGCCCGCCCTGGCGGAGCTGGCGTACCTGCTGCGCCGCGACCCGCGGGTGGCCGAGGTGCAGACGGCCGGCGACGGGCAGCAGGCGCTGCTGGCCCTCGACCGGGCGCTGGCCGCGGGCCGCTCGGTGGACGCCGTGTTCCTGGACATAGGCATGCCGGGTCTGGACGGGCTGGCGCTGGCCCGGCTGGTCTCCCGGTTCGCGCACCCGCCGCGGGTGGTGTTCGTCACCGCGCACGAGGACCACGCGGTGGAGGCGTTCGCGCTGCGCGCCGAGGACTACGTGCTGAAGCCGGTGGCGCCGGAGCGGCTCGCGGAAGCGGTGCGGCGGTGCGCCGAGTCGGCCGGGGGGCCGGTGGCGGAGGAGCCTGCCGAACCGCCGGAGCCGGGCGACGCGCCGTCGGAGCGCGCGGCGGTGCCGGACGAGGTCATCAGCGTCGAGCTCGCCGGCGTCACCCGGTTCGTCCAGCGTCGCGAGGTGCTCTACGCCGAAGCCCAGGGCGACTACGCGCGGCTGCACACCGGCGGCGGCAGCCACCTCGTCCGCATCCCGCTCGCGACGCTGGAGGAGCGGTGGGGCGCCGCCGGGTTCGTACGCATCCACCGCAGCCACCTCGTCGCCCTGCATCACGTGCGCGAGCTGCGCATGGAGGCGGGGCGTACGTACGTCGTCCTCGGCGGGCACGTGCTGCCGGTCAGCCGGCGGCACACCCGGCAGGTACGCGAGATGCTGGTCCGACATCCGCCGACGGCGGCGGTGTGAGGTGGAAACCGCCGGCGCCCCGCCCCGCGTGACCGTCGCGCACCCGCGCACCCTCGCCGCCCGCAGCTCCCAGCCCCCGCCCGGCAGCCGCGCCCTCGTCGCCGACGACCTGGGCCGGCAGACCCCGCTGGGCGACGTCTACCTGCGCTCCCTGATGCGCACCCAACTGCGCCTCGCGGCCCTCGTCGTCGGCACGCTCGCCGCCGTGCTCGGCCTGCTGCCGGTGCTGCTGGCGACGGTGCCGAGCGTGCGCGACTCCACGCTGGCCGGCGTGCCCGTGCCCTGGCTGGTGATCGGGGTCGCGGTGCACCCGGTGATCCTCGCGCTGGCGTGGGTGTACCAGCGCCAGGCGCGCAAGAACGAGGCCGAGTTCGCGGACCTGGTCGAGCGGTCGTGACCGCGGTCGTGACGGCGGTCGTGTCGGCAGTCGTGACGGGGCACAGCACGTGAACACCGTCCAGCCCGCCGTCGCCGTGACCGTCGTCTGCGTCGCCACGGCCTTGTTCAGCGTGTACGGGCTGCGCCCCGGCCGCGCCACCTCCGACTTCTACGTCGCCTCCCGCGCCGTGACCCCGCTGCGGAACGCCTCCGCCATCGGCGGCGAGTACCTGTCGGCCGCGTCCTTCCTCGGCATCGCCGGCCTGGTGCTCGCATACGGCGCCGACATGCTCTGGTACGGCGTCGGCTACACGGCCGGCTATCTGGTGCTGCTCGCCTTCGTCGCCGCGCCGATGCGCCGCTCCGGCGCGTACACCGTCCCGGACTTCGCCGAGGCGCGGCTGCAGTCCACGCGGGTACGGCAGCTCGCCTCGGTGCTCGTCGTCCTCATCGGCTGGCTGTACCTGCTGCCGCAGCTGCAGGGCGCCGGGCTGACCCTGCGCACCGTCACGGGCGCGCCGCTGTGGGTCGGCCCGGTGGCCGTCGCGGCGGTGGTGATGACCACCGTCGCCTCCGGCGGGATGCGCAGCGTCACGGCGGTGCAGGCGTTCCAGTACTGGCTGAAGCTGACGGCGCTGGCGGTGCCGGTGATCTTCCTGCTGCTGGCCTGGCGCGCGGACGGCGCCCCGTGGCCGGACGCCGACGCGCCGCCGCGGTTCCGCGACACGACGACGGTGACCGTGCACCAGGCGATCGACGTACGGGTCGAGGATCCGGTGGGGGTCACGGTGCGCGGCCGGCTCGACGGCCGCTGGCTGGACGGCGAGCGGGTACGCGTCGGCCCCGGCGTGCACGCGATCGGCGAGGAGACCCGGGTGACGTTCCCCGCCGGCGCCGACGTGCCGCACCCGGTGGACGAGGAGCCGGTCGACGGTCTCCACTGGACGCGCCCGCTGTCCGGTACGGAGCACCCCGGCTACGGCACGTACTCGCTGCTCATCGCCACCCTCCTGGGCACCATGGGGCTGCCGCACGTCATCGTCCGCTTCTACACCAACCCCGATGGCCCGGCCGCCCGCCGCACCACCTGGACCGTGCTGTGGCTGCTGGCCGCCTTCTATCTCCTACCACCGCTCTACGGCGCCCTCGGCCGCCTCTACACCCCCGAACTCCTCATGACCGGCCGCACGGACGCCACGCTGCTGCTGCTCCCCGACCGGCTGCTCGGCGGCGGCCCGGGGGCCGCGGTCCTCGGCACGCTGCTGACCGCCGGCGCGTTCGCGGCGTTCCTGTCCACCGCCTCCGGGCTGACCATGTCGGTGGCGGGGGTGCTGGGGCAGGAGTTGGAGCGCAGACGGGCGCGGCGGTCGACCGGCCCGCCGGGCAAGGCGGCCGACGCGCGGGCGGACGCGCGGGCGGAGGTGCGGGCGACCGTGCTGCGGCTGCGGCTGGCCGGGGTGGCCGCGGCGGCGGTGCCGTGCGTGGCGTCGCTGGTGGTGGTGGAGCGCCCGGTCGCGGACGTGGTGGGGCTGGCGTTCGCGGTCGCGGCCTCCTCGTTCTGCCCGCTGCTGCTGCTCGGCATCTGGTGGCGCGGGCTGACGCCGCAGGGCGCCGCGGCCGGGCTGCTCGCCGGCGGCGGGGCGGCGCTGGTGACGGTGGCGGCGACGATGTTCGGCGTGCGGCTCGGCGGCTGGCCGGGGGCGTTGCTGGCACGGCCGGCGGCGTGGACGGTGCCGCTGGCGTTCGCGGTGATGGTGGGGGTGTCGTGGCTGACGAGGCGCAACGTGCCCAGCGGCACGGCGCACGCCCTGCTGCGGCTGCACGCGCCGGAGTCGCTGGACCTGCCGCGCCGCCCGGGACGTACGACCGGCTGACGCGACCGGCGGCCGTACCGGCAGACACGACCGGCCGGGCCGGCGGACCGACCCGACCGGGAGTCCCGGCGGCGGTCCCGTCGGCGGCCCCGGCCGGCTGTCCCGCCGGCTGACCGACCGCTCGTCGTGCCTTCGCTACCGCTCGGCGCATCCACGCGGCCGTTCACGGCACCGCCGTCGCGCGGCGGCTCGCGCGGCGGCGCGCCCGCTTCTACCGTTGCCGCGCCCGGCCCGTCCGGACACCCCCGTCCCCCAAGGCGCCCATGGAGGCCGCGATGAGCAGCACACCCCCGACCGGCAGGTCGCCGGATGTGTACGAGGAAGTGCAGCAGAGCGAGGAGTTCGGGGAGCTGCGGCGCACGCACCGTTCGTTCGCGTTTCCGCTGACCATCGGATTCATTTCCTGGTACCTGCTGTACGTGCTGCTGTCGAACTACGCGGGCGGCTTCATGGGCAGTGAGGTCGTCGGCAACATCAACGTGGCGTTCGTGCTGGGCATCCTGCAGTTCGTCACCACGTTCGCCATCGCGTGGTGGTACGCGCGGCACGCCGCCGCGAAGCTCGACCCCAGGTCCGAGCAGCTCAAGGCCGAGGTCGAGGGCCGGGTGGCCGACAACAGCACGGAGGACGCAAAATGACGGGCGCCACCACGAGCGCGCTGACCATGGTCGCCCAGTCCGAACCGGGTGAACACCGGACGCTGATCGTCACGCTCTTCTCGGTGTTCGTGGCGTTCACCCTGGCGGTGACGGTGTGGGCGGGGCGCAAGACGAAGGACGCCACCGACTTCTACGCGGGCGGCCGTTCGTTCACCGGCTTCCAGAACGGGCTGGCGATCTCCGGGGACTACATGTCCGCGGCCTCCTTCCTCGGCATCGCCGGCGCCATCTCGCTGGCGGGTTACGACGGGTTCCTGTACTCCATCGGCTTCCTGGTCGCCTGGCTGGTCGCGCTGCTGCTGGTCGCCGAACCGCTGCGCAACTCCGGCCGGTTCACCATGGGCGACGTGCTGGCGTACCGGATGCGCCAGCGTCCCGTACGCACCGCGGCCGGGGTGTCGACGATCGTCGTGTCGATCTTCTACCTGCTGGCGCAGATGGTCGGCGCCGGCGCGCTGGTCGCCCTGCTGCTGGGGATCACCGGCGATGCGGGCAAGAACCTCATCGTGGTCCTCGTCGGCCTGGTGATGATCCTGTACGTGACCATCGGCGGCATGAAGGGCACCACCTGGGTACAGATCATCAAGGCCGTGCTGCTGATCCTGGGCACCCTGCTGATCACGATACTGGTGCTGGCGAAGTTCGACTTCAACATCTCCCAGCTGCTGGGCGCCGCCGCGGACAACTCCGGCAAGGGCGCGGCGTTCCTGGAACCGGGGCTGAAGTACGGGGTGACGGACACCTCGAAGATCGACTTCATCTCGCTGGGCATCGCGCTGGTGCTGGGCACCGCCGGTCTGCCGCACATCCTGATCCGCTTCTACACCGTGCCCACGGCGCAGACCGCGCGTAAATCCGTGCTCTGGGCGATCGGCATCATCGGCGGCTTCTACCTGATGACCATCGCGCTGGGCTTCGGCGCCGCCGCGCTGATCAAACAAGAGACGATCATCGAGTCCAACCCGGCGGGCAATACGGCGGCACCACTACTGGCAGAGGAAGTCGGCGGCGGAGCCGGATCCACCGGAGGCGCGATCCTGCTGGCGATGATCTCCGCGGTCGCGTTCGCCACCATCCTCGCGGTCGTCGCCGGACTCACCCTGGCGTCGTCGTCGTCGTTCGCGCACGACCTGTACGCCAACGTCATCCGCAAGGGTCAGGCCACCGAGAAGGAGGAGGTCGCCGCGGCCCGGATCTCCGCCATCGCGATCGGCGGGGTCGCCATCCTGCTGGGCGTCTTCGCGGGCAACCTCAACGTCGCCGGCCTGGTGGCGCTGGCCTTCGCCGTGGCGGCGTCGGCGAACCTGCCGACGATCCTCTTCAGCCTGTTCTGGAAGCGGTTCACCACCCAGGGCGCGCTGTGGTCGATCTACGGCGGCCTTTTCACCTCAGTGTTCCTGGTGCTTTTCTCTCCGGTGGTCTCGGGCAAGGAGACGAGCATGTGGCCCGGGGTCGACTTCCAGTGGTTCCCGCTGGAGAACCCGGGTCTGATCTCCATCCCGGCCGGCTTCATCCTCGGCTGGCTCGGCTCGATCCTGTCCAAGGACGAGGACGCCACCGGCAAGAAGTACGCCGAACTGGAGGTCCGCTCCCTCACCGGCGCCGGCGCCCACTAGGCGCCGCCGCCGCGCCGGCGCGGGTCGCGGCAACGCGGCCCGCCCGGCCACGCCGGTTCGCCGGCGGTATCCGAGCGGCGGCCGGCAGGCGGTGCCCGAGCGCCTGCCGTCCGGTCGTCACCAACCCCCCTCCCGGGGGGCGGGGCACCCTCCTCCGCCCCGCCCCCTCCCCCAACCCCGGCCGGTCGGCTACCCGGCCGCCTCCTTCGCCCGTATGCGCAGCGCGTCGAGCGCGGCCCGCACCGCGGGGCTGCCGGTCGCGCCGCGCCGGGTGACCGTCAGGAACGTACGGGACGGCGCCGGCGCTCCGGTCAACCGCAGCCGGCGGATCGACGGCACGCCGGTGAGCAGCGCCAGCCGGGGCACCAGCGCCACGCCGAGGCCGTGCGACACCATCACCGCCACCACGCTCCACTCGCACGCCCCGTGGACCACGTTCGGCCCGAAGCCCGCCGCGCTACAGGCGGCGAGGACGTGCTGCCGCGACCATCTGCCGGTGCCGATGACCCACCGCTCCCCCGCCGCCTCCGCCAGCCGGACGTCGTCGCGCCCGGCCAGCGGATGGTCCGCGTGCACCACCAGATCGAACGGGTCCTCTATGAGCGTCTGCTGCTCGAAGCGCTGGTCCCCGTGGGCCGGGGCATCCGCCGACGCCTCGACGACGGCGAGGTCGGTCTCGCCGTTGAACAGCAGGTCGTAGCAGTCCTCGGGCTCGGCCTCGCGCAGCCGTACGTCGAGGCGGGGGTGCTCCGCCTGCAGCGCGCCGGCCACCGGCGCCAGCAGCCGGCACATGGCGCTCGGGAACCCCGCCATGCGCAACTCCCCCGCCGGCTCCCCGTCGAGCGCGTGCAGCTCCGCCGCGGCCAGCTCCCACTGGGCCTCGATGACGTCGGCGTGCGTGAGCAGCCCGCGCGCCACGGGCGTGAGCCGCACCCGGCGGCCTTGCGGCTCCAGCAGCCGGACGTCCAGTTCCCGGGCCAGCTGCCGGATCTGCTGGGAGGCGGCGGAAGTGGTGAGGTGGAGGGATTCGGCGGCGGCGGTCACGGTGCCGTAGTACGCGACCGCGCGCAGCACGCGGAGCCGGCGCAGATCAATCATGTAGGCCCTCCTTCACAATGCCGTCCATAAATCCAACGTAGACCTGAACGAACGAAGCGTCCATGCTGAAGAGAAAGGGAAGATCAGGCCCGGGCCAACGGGCCGCGATTCCAGGAGAAACCGCCGGTGAACGCGGCGGGGAGAGGACATCCGCATGTTCGAGGGTCACTGCCCCCACTGCGGCTGGGCGGACAGCACACCGTTCCACACGGTCTCGCGTAACCGCACGGCCGGCGGGATGACGATCTGGACCCGGTGCCAGTGCGGCTCTCTGCAGATGCGCACGATCGACGCCGCCGGCGGCCGCATCGTCACCCGGGGGCGCCCGGCCCCGGACGCGGCCGGCGTCCCGCAGGTAGAAAGGTGCCATGACTGCTGACGAACCGGCGCCCACGGCGGCCGAGATGCTGAGCACCCGCCGCCCCAACATCCTGCTCATCACCAGCGACCAGCAGCACTGGAACACCCTGGGCCGCGGCAACCCCGAGATCCGCACCCCGCACCTCGACCGGCTCGCCGCCCAGGGCACCGCCTTCGAGCGCGCGTACTGCCCCAACCCGACGTGCACCCCCACCCGCGCCTCGATGATCACCGGCAAGTACCCCAGCCAGCACGGCGCGTGGACGCTCGGCACCAAGCTGCCCGAGGACCAGCCCACGCTCGGCGGGCACCTGGGCGCCGCGGGCTACGCCACGTCACTGGTCGGCAAGGCGCACTTCCAGCCGCTCGCGAGCACCGCGGAGCACCCCTCGATCGAGTCGTACCCGCTGCTGCAGGACCTGGACTTCTGGCGGGACTTCCACGGCCCGTACTACGGCTTCGACCACGTGGAGCTGGCCCGCAACCACACCGCGGAGGCGCACGCGGGACAGCACTACGCGCTCTGGCTGGAGCAGCAGGGGTGCACGGACTGGCGGCGCTACTTCCAGCCGCCGACCGGCACCCTCGACCGGGACGTGCGGCACACCTGGCCGATCCCCGAGGAACTGCACTACAACGCCTGGATCGCCGAGCGCACCGGCGCGCTGCTCGAAGGCTACGCCGAGCGCGGTGAATCGTTTATGTGCTGGGCCAGCTTCTTCGACCCGCACCCGCCGTACCTGGTGCCCGAGCCCTGGGACCGGATGTACGACCCGGACGCGCTGACCGTGCCGGAGGCCGTCGCGGGCGAACACGACGGCAACCCGCCGCACTTCGGCCTCACCCAGCAGGACCGGCCGGACTTCTCGCCGTGGCAGGAGTCGGGGCACTACGTCCACGGCTTCCACTCCCACCGGCTGCCGGCCGCGGAGCGGCGGCGGCTGGTGGCGACGTACTACGGCATGGTCAGCATGCTGGACGAGTACGTCGGCCGGATCCTTGACCGGCTCGACGCGCTGGGCCTGGCCGAGGACACGATCGTGGTGTTCACCACCGACCACGGGCACTTCTTCGGCCAGCACGGGCTGCAGGCCAAGGGCGCGTTCCACTACGAGGACCTGCTGCGGGTGCCGTTCCTCGTCCGCTGGCCGGGCCGGGTGCCCGCGGGGCGCGCCTCCTCCGCGCTGCTGTCGACCGTCGACCTGGCGCCGACCTTCCTGGAGCTGGCCGGGGTGCCGGTGCCGCGGGAGATGACCGGGGTCGGCCAGGCCGCGGTCTGGACGGGTCGCGAGGTCAGCGCGCGGGACCACGTCATCTGCGAGTTCCGGCACGAGCCGACGGCCGTGAGCCTGCGCACGTACGTCGACGACCGCTACAAGCTGACGGTCTATCAGGGACGGACGTACGGCGAGCTGTTCGACCTGCGCGCCGATCCGGGCGAGACGCGCAACCTGTGGGACGACCCGGGGAGTGCGGAGCTGAAGTCCGGGCTGCTGCTGAAGTACATCTGGGCGGAGCTGGGCAAGGAGCCGATGTGGATGCCGCGCGTGGCGGGGGCGTAGCCGCTCCCGGACCGCGGCCCCGCCGGGCCGCGGTCCGGGGAGGCCGGGTCAGTCCCGGTCGACGTACTCGCGCAGGTGCTGCGCCGTGAGCGTGTCCGCGTCCGCGACCAGCTCGGCCGGCGTGCCGGTGAACACCACCCGGCCACCGTCGTGACCGCCGCCCGGGCCGAGGTCGATCAGCCAGTCGGCGTGGGCCATGACCGCCTGGTGGTGCTCGATGACCACCACCGAGTTGCCGTCGTCGACCAGCCGGTCCAGCAGCGCGAGGAGCTTGTCGACGTCGGCCATGTGCAGCCCGGTCGTCGGCTCGTCGAGGATGTACGTGGCCGCCTTCTCGGCCATGTGGATGGCCAGCTTCAGCCGCTGCCGCTCGCCGCCCGAGAGGGTGTTGAGCGGCTGGCCGAGGCGCAGGTAGCCCAGGCCCACGTCGGCGAGCCGGCCGAGGACGGCGTGCGCCTGGCCGGACGGGAAGAAGTCGTGCGCCTCGGCGACCGACATCCCCAGCACCTCGCTGATGTTCTTGCCGCGCAGCGTGTACGTGAGCACCTCGGGCGTGTAGCGCCTGCCCTCGCACTCCTCGCACACGGAGGCGACGCCGGCCATCATCGCCAGGTCGGTGTAGATCAGCCCGATGCCCTTGCACCTGGGGCACGCGCCCGCGGAGTTGGCCGAGAACAGCGCGGCCCTGACGCCGTTGGCCTTGGCGAAGGCGGTACGCATCGGGCCCAGCAGCCCGGTGTACGTGGCCGGGTTGGAGCGCCGCGAGCCGCGGATCGGCGACTGGTCGGCGACCACGACGCCGTCCCGGCCGGCGAGGTAGCCGTGCACGAGCGAGGACTTGCCGGACCCGGCGACGCCGGTGACGACGGTGAGCACGCCGAGCGGCACCTCCACCCTGACGTCCCGGAGGTTGTGCAGGTCGGCGCCCTCGACGAGCAGGTGCCCGCGCGGCTGCCGGGGCCGCTCCCGCAGCCGTACCCGGTGCTCCAGATACCGGCCGGTCAGCGTACCGGAGGCGCGCAGCCCCGGGACGTCGCCGCTGAAGGTGACGTGCCCGCCGTCGCTGCCGGCGCCGGGGCCGAGGTCCACGACGTGGTCGGCGATGGCGACGACCTCCGGCTTGTGCTCGACGACGAGCACGGTGTTGCCCTTGTCCCGCAGCCGCAGCAGCAGGTCGTTCATCCGCCGGATGTCGTGCGGGTGCAGTCCGACGGTGGGTTCGTCGAAGACGTACGTGACGTCGGTGAGGCTGGAGCCGAGGTGGCGGACCATCTTCACGCGCTGCGCCTCGCCGCCGGAGAGGGTCGCGGAGGGGCGGTCGAGGCTGAGGTAGCCGAGGCCGATCTCGACCAGCGAGTCCAGCAGGCCGCGCAGGTTGTCCAGCAGCGGCCCCACCGACTCGTCCTCGATCGCGCGGACGAACTTGGCGAGGTCGGTGATCTGCAGGGCGGCGCACTCGGCGATGTTCCGGCCGTGGATCTTCGAGGAGAGCGCGGCGGCGGAGAGCCGGGTGCCGCCGCAGTCGGGGCACTCGGCGAAGACGACGGCCCGGTCGACGAAGGCCCGGATCTGGCCCTGCAGCGCGTCGCGCTCCTTCACCAGCCACATCCGCGTGATCTTGGGGATGAGCCCCTCGTACGTGATGTTGTGGTTGCCGACCTTGATCTTCACGATCTCCTTGTGCAGGAGGTCGTGCCACTCCTGCTCGGTGAAGTCCGCGAGCTTCTTGTCCGGGTCGTAGAAGCCGGAGGAGGCCAGGACCTCCCAGTACCAGTTGCCGACGGCGAAGTTCGGGACGGTGACGGCGCCCTCGTTGAGCGAGAGCCGCCGGTCGACGAGCTGGTCGGCGTCGATCCGGGAGACCTCCCCGAGGCCCTCGCAGCCCGGGCACATGCCCTCCGGGGTGTTGAAGCTGAAGGCGCCGGAGGTGCCCACGTGCGGCTCGCCGAGCCGGCTGAAGAGGATGCGCAGCATCGCGTACGCGTCGGTGGCCGTGCCCACCGTGGAGCGCGAGTTGGCGCCCATCCGCTCCTGGTCGATGACGATGGCGGCGGAGAGGTTGTGCAGCCCGTCGGCGTCCGGCCGGGGCAGGTTCGGCATGAAGGACTGGACGAAGGCGCTGTACGTCTCGTTGATCAGCCGCTGCGACTCCGCGGCGATGGTGCCGAAGACGAGTGAGGACTTGCCGGAGCCGGAGACGCCGGTGAAGACCGAGAGCCGACGCTTGGGGATGTCGAGCGAGACGCCTGCCAGGTTGTTCACCCGGGCGCCGCGCACCTTGATCACATCGTGGCTGTCGGCGGGGCTCGCCGCACCGGCGGCGGGCCCCGGGCGCGGGGGATCGTTCTCTGCTGCTTCCGCTGAACACATGAGCGACATCCTAATCAAACTTGACTAGCGACCGCTCCCGGGTAGTCGTCGGACAGAGCGTCGGCCAGCGTCGGCACCGGCCCCAGCGCGCCGAGCAGCCCGCCGTGCCGCAGGATCCGGTGCGCCGCGACGCTCTCGGGGCAGACCAGCCGCAGCTCACCGCCGCGGTCGCCGGTGCGTAACCGGGCACGTACCAGCAGCCGCAGACCGGAGCAGTCCAGGAAGTCCGTCCGGCGCAGGTCGACGACCACCCGCGGCACGGGCGCGCCGGTGATCACGTCGAGGTACGGCTCGACATCGAGCTGGGCGGCGAGGTCGATCTCGCCGTGCAGCTCCAGCACGGTGAATCCGTGCAGCCGGTAGCTCCGCGCGAAGCGCGACTCCACGCTGTCCGCGTGGTCGTCGCCGTCGGCACGCCACGAAGCTCCGCTCACGTCGTCTGTGTACACCACGTGCTCCCCCCACGGGGCCCGTTCTGCCCAGCCGGAGGGCGGGCAGCCAAGGTCATAGTCACCGGGGTCCTGGGTGGACCGCCAACCGTATAGCGGCATGTCGGGACAGGGGCAAGGTTGGCGCAAACCGACCGGTCGAGATTCCCTCGACCGGGCGATTAATTCACAAACAGCTTGACCGATTCCCACACGGTATGGGAATAGGTCATCATAACTTCCTGCGCCGGTGCGGAAGTCCACCCCGCGCCGCGCTTCCGTCCATGGCCGCTGCCGCAGACGGGCTGGTACGCCTGGTCAGTTGCCGTCGTCCGAGGGAGCCGCCATGCCGCAGGAAACCCCAGCGCCAGCACCGCACAGATCGTTCACGCGTACGAGGCCGCAGGTCAGACCGTACGCGCGCCGCGGGAATCGACGCCCCCGCACCCGCGCGCTGTGGCTCGCCGCCGCCGCCGGGATGCTGCTCTCCCTCGCCCCCGGCGTGCCAGCGAGTCAGGCCGCCGAGCCCAACCCCGCGCCGGTCACAGTCCCGTCGGTGCGCTCGTGGGAGGGCGGCCAGGGCACCTGGGAGCTGACCAGGCACAGCCGGATCGTGGTGGACGGCGGCGCCGCCGGGAAACTGGCACCCACCGCGGCGACACTCGCCCGCGAGCTGGACCTGCAGGAGGGGATGCGCCCGCAGATCGTCACCGGCCGCCCCGGCAGCGGCGACATCGGCCTGTCCCTCGGCGGCTCCGCCCCCTCCCCCGAGGGCTACGAGCTGGACCTCGCCGACTCCGCCCGGATCACCGCCCCCGACCGCCGCGGCGTGCTCTACGGCACCCGCACCCTCCTGCAGGCCCTGCGCACCAGCCCGGAGCCGCACGCCATCGCCCGCGGCACAGCGCGCGACCACCCCGCCCACGGCGAGCGCGGCGTGATGCTCGACGCGGGCCGCAGGTACTTCCCGGTGGACTACCTCAAGCAGCAGATCCGCCAGCTCGCCTGGTACAAGCTCAACACCTTCCACCTGCACCTGTCGGACTGGAACGGCTACCGCATCGAGAGCGACCGGTTTCCCGAGATCGTCGCCGACGAGCACTACACCAAGCGCCAGTTGCGCGACCTGGAAGACTACGCGGCGAGCTACGGCGTGACGCTGGTGCCGGAGATCGACCTGCCCGGACACGCCGTCGCCATCGGCGACGCCCGCCCCGACCTGGCGTTCGCCTGCGAGTCGATGTCGCGGCCGAGCAACGGCTGGGAGGGCTCCGACCGCGGCCACTGGACGCTGGACTACACCAAGCCGGAGACGCGGCGCTTCGCCCGCGAACTGGTCGCCGAGGTCGCGGACATCTTCGACAGCCCCTACCTCCACATCGGCACCGACGAGGTCCCGCTGCGCCCCGCGCAGGAGGCGTGCCCCGAACTCGTCGCGTACCAGCAGAAGCAGGGCTACCCCTACCCCGGCGACGTGCTGGTGGAGTTCATCGACGACGTGGCCGCGGCCATCCGCGCCGAGGGCAAGACGGCGCAGGTCTGGCAGTGGTGGGACTTCCAGCAGCCCACCAGCGTCGCCCCGGACAAGCGCACCGCGGTCACCGAGTGGCTCTCGCCCCCCAGTGGCCGGGCCGCCCAGGGCTATCCCACGGTCGGCATGGAGGAGAGCAATCTGTACGTGAGCCCCGGATTCGGCGCCACGCCCGGTGACTACGCGTTCTTCGACGTACGCAGCGTCTACCGCGACTACCCCTTCGAGTCCGCGCCCGGCATCCTCGGCTACCGGATGGCCCGCTGGTCCGACCGCACCTACGAGTACTCGATGGGCTGGGTCGACTACTTCGCCCGCCGCCCGCTCGCCGTCGTCGCCGACCGCACCTGGGCGAAGCCGGCCGGCTCCCCCGTGCAGCCGTTCCTCGACGCCTACGACCGCGTCGGCGACGCGCTGCCGGTTACGGCCTCCGACCCGGCCGACCCCGAGTCGCAGATCGGCGCCAACCCCGGTCTGTACGGCCAGGACGGCTGGACCGCGACGGCCACCAGCGAGGAGAGCGCCGGCGAACCGGGCCGGGCCGCGGGCGCCGTCGACAACGACCCGTACACGCACTGGCACAGCGACTACGGCGCCGCGCTGCCGCAGCAGCTGTCCGTCGACACCGGCGCGGAGCGGCGGCTGGCCGGGGTGCGCTACATGCCGCGGCAGGACGGCGGTGTCAACGGCCGGGTGAAGGACTACGAGGTGCTGGTCTCCGCCGACGGCGAACACTGGCGGACCGTGGCCGCCGGCGCCTTCCCGGAGGACCGCACGGAGTTCACCGTTCCGTTCCCGGAGGTGAAGGCCCGGCACATCGCGCTGAAGGTGCTCAGTGAGCACGGTGCGTCGGACACCTTCGCCTCGGTGGCCGAACTGGACGCCGTACGCGCCCGGTGAGCCCAGCGGGAACACCGGGTGAACGCCCGGTGATCTCGCCACGCCCCCCGGATGACGTACTGACATAGCCGAAATACCCGGACAACACCGGGGGCGCCTCGGCCGCCGCCGAGGCGTTAATTCGGTTGCCGTGCCCGGCCGGCCGCTGCTGCACTGGCCGGGCACGGCGGGCCCCCACCCCGCGCCGAGGCACCCGAACCGAGTCACCCGAACCGAAAGGAAACGCGCATGCGCGCAGCGTTCATGTCCACCCAGCAGGCCATCGCCATCCACACAAGGGACATGACGCTTCGTGCACACGCTGAACCTGGGAATCCTGGCCCACGTCGACGCCGGTAAGACCAGTCTGACCGAACGGCTGCTGCACGCCGCCGGGGTCGTCGAGGAGGTCGGGAGCGTCGACGACGGCAGCACCCGCACCGACTCGCTCGCGCTGGAGCGCCGGCGCGGCATCACCATCAAGTCCGCCGTCGTCTCCTTCGCGCTCGACGGCGTCACCGTCAACCTCATCGACACACCGGGTCACCCCGACTTCATCGCCGAGGTGGAGCGGGTGCTGCACGTGCTCGACGGGGCGGTGCTCGTGGTCTCCGCCGTGGAGGGCGTCCAGGCACAGACCCGCGTGCTGATGCGCGCCCTGCGCCGTCTGGCCATCCCCACCCTGGTCTTCGTCAACAAGACCGACCGGCGCGGCGCGCGCGACGACGCGCTCGTACGCGACATCGCCGCGAAGCTCGCGCCGGGCGCCGTCGCCATGGGCGCCGTCCGCGAACTCGGCACCCGCGCCGCCGCCTTCACCCCGTACGGCCGCGAGGACACGGGCTTCGCCGGCCGGCTGGCCGACGTCCTCGCGGTCCACGACGACGCGCTGCTCGCGGACTACGTCGCCGACGAGGCGGCGGTGACGTACCGCCGGCTGCGCAAGATCCTCGCCGAGCAGACCGCCGGCGCGCTCGTGCACCCGGTGTACTTCGGCTCCGCCGCCACCGGCGCGGGGGTTGCGGAGCTGACCGCGGGCATCGAGGAACTGCTCCCGGCGCCCGCCGGGGACCCGGACGCGCCGGCCGCGGGCACGGTGTTCAAGGTCGAGCGCGGACCGGGCGGCGAGAAGGTCGCGTACGTGCGGATGCTCGCCGGCACCGTACGCACCCGCCAGGAACTCGTGTACGGCGACGGCGACCGCGCCCCGGCGACGGAGAAGGTCACCGGTGTCGAGGTCTTCGAGCAGGGCGCGGCGGTGCCCGCGGCCGGAGTGCCGGCCGGCCGCATCGGGCTGGTGCGGGGGCTGGCCGGCGTGCGCATCGGCGACGCGGTCGGCGCGGCCGTCGGCCGGGCCGAGGAGGCACGGCGGCACCACTTCGCACCGCCCACGCTGGAGACGGTGGTGGTGCCGGACCGGGCCGCCGACCGGGGTCCGCTGCACGCGGCGCTCTTCCAGCTCGCCGAGCAGGACCCGCTGATCGCGCTGCGCCAGGACGACATCCGGCAGGAGCTGTACGTCTCGCTCTACGGCGAGGTACAGAAGGAGGTCATCGAGGCCACGCTCGCGGAGGAGTACGGCCTGCCGGTCTCGTTCCGCGAGTCGTCCGTGATCCACGTCGAGCTGCTGGCCGGCGAGGGCGCGGCGTACGAGAAGGGCGACACGGACACGAACCCGTTCCTGGCCACCGTGGGGCTGCGTGTCGAGCCGGCGCCGCCCGGCACGGGC
Organism: Streptomyces sp. CNX435; assembly: GCF_059570575.1. Lineage (NCBI taxonomy): Bacteria > Bacillati > Actinomycetota > Actinomycetes > Kitasatosporales > Streptomycetaceae > Streptomyces > Streptomyces sp. CNX435. The sequence continues at coordinate 291,559 of NZ_JCANTA010000003.1, forward strand.
GTGGTCTTCGCGCTGGCGGTGGAGCTGGGCTCGATGCCGTACGCGTTCTTCAAGGCCGTCGAGGACACCGTCCGCGCGACCCTGCACCAGGGCCTGTGCGGCTGGGAGATCCCGGACATACGGGTGACGATGACGCACGCCGGCTACTGGCCCCGGCAGAGCCACGCCCACCAGGGCTTCAGCAAGGCCATGTCGAGCACCGGCGCCGACTTCCGCGGCATCACGCCACTGGTGCTGGCGGACGCGCTGAAGCAGGCCGGTACCCGGGTGCACGAACCGGTGCAGCGGTTCCGGCTGGAGGCGCCGGAGGACGCGGTGCCGGCGCTGTGGCCGGTGTTCGCGGCGCTGGACGCGGTGGTGGACGGGCAGGAGGTGCGCGGCGGGGTCGCGGTGCTGGAGGGCGAGGTGCCGGCGGCGCGGGTGCACGGGCTGGAGCGGCGGCTGCCCGGGCTGACGCGGGGCGAGGGCGTGCTGGAGAGCGCCTTCGGCCGCTACCGGGCGGTGCGCGGACCGGCCCCGGCCCGGCCGCGGACCGACCACAACCCGCTGGACCGCAAGGAGTACCTGCTGCACGTCCAGCGGCGGGTGTGAGAGGCGGTACGGGCACGGGGGTGGCTCCCGTACCCGTACCGCCGGTCCGGTCCCGCTCAGCTCAGCTCGCGGGCGCGGCGAACGGGTGGCGCACGAGGACGGCCACGGCCTCCTCGGCCAGCAGGCGGATGTCGCCGCGCGGCTGCTCGGGGTAGCGGTCGCGGCGGCGTGCCCAGGCGTCCTCGTACGCGAACCAGTCGACGGCGGCCGGCTCCGCGCCGGTCGCCAGCGCGGTGTCGAGCGTGGCGAAGTAGGTCTGCCAGCGGCCGTGGTAGAAGTCCCCGAGCAACCCCTGCCATTCGCGGTTCGCGTAGTCGTGCAGTCCGGCCTCGCTGCCGGCGCGCGGTCCCCAGGTGGTGATCAGCGAACGCGCGTCATACTCCAACTGCTCGCGCTCGGCGCGGTCGGCGCCCCAGGCGCGGGCCTCGGCGAGGTACCGGCCGAGCAGGTGCTGCGGGTCGGTGCCCACCACCCGGTCCAGCAGCCGGATGAGCTCAAGCCAGGCGGACGTCAGCTCGCGCAGCCGGTCCCGGTCGCCGACCCCGTACGCCTCCTTGATCCGCGCCAGCAGCGGGCGGCTGCGGTTGGCCAGCGCCTGTCTGGCGACGTCCATCAGGTCGTAGCGGTACGCGGCGGAGCCGCGCAGCCCGGGGGCGACGGCGAGGAGTTCGGTGAGCGCGCGGTCGAAGGCGGCGGTGTCGTAGCGGTCCTCCTGCGGGCTCCAGGCGGCGGCGCTCCGTACGTTCAGATCCGGGCGGGCACAGAAGACGCTGTCGGCGCCCTCGCTCCAGGAGTCGGCGCGCGTGGTGCCGTACGCGGTCTCGCGCAGCACCTGCCACGCGGCGGTCGCGTGCGGGTCGTCGGCGCCGTAGCGGGCGGTGGCGTACTCGCGGAACCAGGCGTCGAGATCGATCCGGCCGGGGGTCCAGGCCAGTTCGGTGAGCAGGGACATCGCGGCGGCGTTGTTGTCGGCGCCCTCGGGCATCACGGCGATGCCGGCGAGCGCGCTGCCCGGCTTGTCGCGCCAGGCGGGGTAGAGGTCGGCCCAGTCGGGGGTGTTGGCGCCGAGGGGGGTGTGGCCGCCGAAGTTCCAGATCGAGCCGAAGGCGTAGGGGGTGCCGAGCCAGTCGGTCTCGCGGTCGGTGACGGTCGGGAAGCGGTCGGAGAGGCCGTCGAGGATGAGCATGCGGTCGCGGTCGACGGCGTCGAGGATCTCCCGGCGCGGGTTGTGCTGCCAGCCGAGGATCGCCCAGAGGGCGTCGGGGTGGGCGCGGCGGAGCGCCGCCTCCACGGCGCGGGCGGCGTCGCCGACCGGTACGTCGCCGGGGTCGCCGCCCTCGTGCAGCAGGTCCATCTTGTACAGGCCGGCCGGGCCGAGGAGGTCGCGCTGGTGGCCGTAGAACGCGGCGGCGACGTCGGCGAAGTGCGGGTCACGGGGGTCGAGCCAGCCGGGCCGGTCGAAGCCGACCCAGCCGCCCTGCGGGACGACGTGGGCGCCGGGGTTCTTCTCCGCGAAGCCGTCCGGGACGGTGCCGAAGTAGCCGGGGAGGACGGGCGTCATGCCCAGCTCGCGCACGCGCTCGGTGAGGCGGGCGCCCAGCTCGGCGCGCAGGCGCAGCAGCCGGGCGGAGACGGGGCCGCCGAAGTACGCCATGTTCTGCAGCAGCCACCAGGGCTGGTGCGCGGGGGCGGGGATCCAGGCGCGCAGTTCGGCGTCGGAGAAGCCGAAGGCGCGGAAGGTCTCGTAGTAGACGGCGTCGGTGCCGGTGCAGATCAGCACCTCGTTGACGCCGTGCAGCGCGAGTACGTCGAGGGCGCGCTCCCAGGCGGCGAAGTCGCGGTAGGCGCCGGTGTAGCCCTCGTTGGTGTCGTTGTACGCGAAGCGGTGCGGCACGTGCGCCTCGCCGGCCAGCGGGGCGTCCGGGGCGGGCAGCCGTGCGGGCAGGTCGAGTTGGTCGCCGTTCCAGGAGATGTGCGCGCGGGCGGTGCGCTTGAGGTACGCGCCGGCGCCGGTGAGCAGGGGGCCGGTGCCGGTGGCGGCGACGGCGATGCGGCCGGTGGTGCCGGTCACGCGGTAGCGGTCGGGGCCGCCGCCGGGGAGCAGCGACAGCTCGAACTGCCGGTGGTGGCGGGGCAGCAGCCGGGCCAGCGCCCGGCGGGCGCCCGCGGTCCCGTCGCCGTACGTGCCGTCTCCGGCTCCGCCGCCGCGCGCCGACGCCGGCGCCGCGAGGCCGAGGGCCGGCAGCACCACCGCGCCGCCGGCGATCGACGTCCCTGCCAGGAAGTGCCTGCGGTTGACGCTCATCGGTTCCCTCCGGGAAGGCGGTGATCGGTCCTCAGTGCTGGTGCGCGGGCCTGGGCTGGCCGGCCGCGAAGTACGCCGCCAGCGCGGGGTCGGGCGGCGGTACGTCGTACGCCATGCCGCCGGAGCGCAGCGAACGGGTCGCGAGCACGCCCGCGGCGACGCTCATCCGGGCGGCCAGGGGCGAGGTGTCGGTGGCGCCGCCGAGGCGGACGAAGCGGCAGAACTCGGCGACGACCCGGTCGTCGGCCCGGCCGTGCGCGCCGTCGGCGGCGGGCACGCGGTGGATGGCGTCGGCGCCGGGGCGGTAGCCGGAGGGGCCGGTGTGCCAGACGCGGACCTCGTCGCCGGGGCGGTCGCCGAAGTTCTCCAGCCGGCCCTCGGTGCCGATGACCGTGTAGCTGCGCCAGTGGTCGGGGCTGAAGTGGCACTGCTGGTACGCCGCGATGACGCCGTTGTCGAGGCGCATGTTCATCACGGAGACGTCCTCGACGTCCACCACCGGGTTCAGGTCGCGGCGGGCCGCGGGCGGCCAGGTGTCGTCCCGGTGCCGGCCGGCGGGGCGCGGGGTGCCGGGCGGACGGCGGGGCAGGTCGCCGTAGAGCATGAGGGCCCCGAGGGCGTGCACGCGGCTGGTGTAGCCGCCGGCGAGCCAGTGCACGACGTCGATGTCGTGGGCGGCCTTCTGCACCAGCAGCCCGGTGGTGCGGCGGCGTTCGGCGTGCCAGTCCTTGAAGTAGTAGTCGCCGCCGTACGCGACGAAGTGCCGCACCCACACGGTGCGCGGCGCGCCGATGTCGCCGCGCGCGACGATGTCGCGCATCAGCCGGACGACGCCGGAGTGCCGCATGCTGTCCCCGACGTACAGCGGTGTGCCCGTCTCGTACGCCGTGCGCAGGATGGCGTCACACTGCTCGACGGTGATGCCGAGCGGCTTCTCCACGAAGACCGGCTTGCCCGCTTCGAGCGCGGCGCGGGCGACGGTCGCGTGGGTGTCGTCGGGGGTGGCGACGACGATCGCGTCCACGCCGTCGGCGTCCGCGGCGTCGAGCAGGCGGCGGTGGTCGGGATGCGCGACGGCGCCGGGGAAGCGCGCGGCGACGCCCGCCCGCACGGCCGGATCGGTGTCGGCGACGGCGGCGACGACGGAGCCCACGCCGGGGCGGTGGGCGGCGTCGGCGAGGTCGCCGCGCAGCCCGAGGCCGACGACCCCCAGCCGGAGGTCGGTCACGAAGCCGCCGCGCCCGCTCACGCCCGCACCACGGTCATGCCCTTGTCCTCGAACTCCCGCGCCCTGTCCGCCGCCCGGTCGTCCGTGACGAGCACGTCGATGTCCGCGGGCGGGCAGATCCGGGCGAAGGTGCGCACCCCCAGCTTGGTGGAGTCGGCGACCACGACCAGTTTGGCGGCCTGCGCGGCCAGCAGCGCGTTGATGCTCGCCTCGTGCTCGTCGCGGGCGCTGGCGCCGTGCTCGGCGTCGACGGCGTCGGCGCCGACGAAGGCGATGTCGAGGCGGATCTCGCGGAGGATGTGACCGGCGAGCGGACCGACGAGTTCGTACGAGGAGGGCATGGCGACCCCGCCGGAGACGACGACCTTCACGCTGCGCCGCACGGCCAGCTCGGCGGCGATGTTGAGGGCGTTGGTGACGACGGTGACGACCGGCTGCCCGTCACCGCGGCCGCCGTCGCGCTCCGCCTCGCCGTCACCCCAGTCGGCGCGGGCGGCGAGCGCACGGGCCACGGCGGCGGTGGTGGTGCCGCCGTTGAGGCCGACCACCATGCCGCGCTCGACCATCCCGGCCGCCGCCCGGCCGATGCGCTCCTTCTCCGCGGCGTCCCGCCCGGCGCGGTGGCGCAGCGGCAGGTCGTACGCCACGTCGTTCGGCACGGCGCCGCCGCGGGTGCGGACGAGCAGCTGCTGCTCGGCCAGCTGGTCCAGATCGCGCCTGATGGTTGCCGCGGACACCGCCACCTCGACGGCCACGGCCTCCACGTCGAGCCGCCCGCGCTCGGCCAGGAGCCGCAGCAGCGCGCCGTGCCGTTCGTGCTGGTTCAACCCGTATCCTCCCACCCAACGATGCTTGAAGATGCTTGAAATTCTGCCCTAGCATGCACGATTGAACAATGATTCTCACACAGGGCGGGGCGATGGAGATGACGTATGTAGCCGCTGAGCTGGCCGATCAGCCCGCGTGCTGGCGCCGGGCGACGGAGCTGGCGGGGGTGCACGGGGCCCTGCTGCCGCAGGCCGGCGAGCGGGTCGCCGTCGTCGGCTGCGGCACCTCCTACTTCATGGCGCAGGCGATCGCCGCGCTGCGCGAGGAGGTGGGCCACGGCGAGACGGACGCCTTCCCCGCCTCCGGCTTCCCGGCCGGCCGGGCGTACGACCGCGTGCTGGCGCTGACCCGCTCCGGGACCACCACCGAGGTACTGCGGCTGCTGTCCGCGCTGGGCGGCTCGGTGCGTACCACCGCGATCGTCGCGGACGGGGCCACGCCTGTGGCCGGGGCGGCGGACGACACCGTCGTGCTGGACTTCGCCGACGAGCGCTCCGTGATACAGACGCGGTTCGCCACCACCGCGCTGACCCTGCTCCGCGCCCACCTCGGAGTGCAGCCGGCGACGGCCATGGAGGACGCCGAGCTGGCGCTCGTCGAGCCGCTGCCGCAGGGGCTGCTCGGCGCCCGGCAGTTCACCTTCCTCGGCGCCGGCTGGACCGTGGGCCTGGCGAACGAGGCGGCGCTGAAGATGCGCGAGGCGGCGCTGGCGTGGACCGAGTCGTACCCGGCGATGGAGTACCGGCACGGGCCGATCAGCATCACCACCGCGGGCACCGCCACCTGGATGATCGGCGACGCGCCCAAGGGGCTGGAGGACGAGGTGCACGCCACCGGCGCGCTGTGGGTCACCGGCGGGCTCGACCCGGTGGCCGAGCTGGTCCGGGCGCAGCGGCTGGCGGTGTCGCTGGCCGGCGCCCGCGGGCTGGACCCGGACGAGCCGCGCCACCTGACCCGCTCGGTGATCCTCAGCCCGGCGGGCTGAGGATCACCAGGGAGGCGTGCTTCAGAACGGGCCCTGGAGGGCGCCGAGCCGGTCGGTCAGGCGCAGGTTCTCGGTGTAGTCGACGGGGCAGGAGATGACGTCCACGCCGTCGTGGGAGAGGGCGTCGCGCAGGGTGGGCAGCAACTCGTCGGCGGACTTCACCGCGTGCCCGCGGGCGCCGAAGCTCTCCGCGTACGTCACCAGGTCGGGGTTGGCGAAGCGGGTGTGGGAGTGGCGCCCCATCTCCAGCTCCATCTTCCAGGTGATCAGCCCGTACTCGTCGTCGACGAGGACGAGCACGGTCATCGGGATGCCCTCGCGGACGGCGGTCTCCAGCTCCTGGGAGTTCATGAGGAACGCGCCGTCGCCGGTCATCGCCAGCACCTGCGCGTCGGGCCGGGCGAGCTTGGCGCCGATCGCGCCGGGCACCGCGAAGCCCATGGTGGACAGGCCGTTGGAGATCAGGCAGGTGTTGGGCTCGTACGTGGGGTAGAGCCGCGCCATCCACATCTTGCCGGCGCCGGTGTCGACCAGCACCACGTCCTCGCGGCCGAGCGCCTCGCGGACGTCGGCGACGACGCGCTGCGGCGCGAGCGGGAAGGCGGAGTTGCGGCGGCCGTGCGCCAGTTCCTCGGCGAGCAGGCCGCGGATGAGCCGGCCGTCGCCGCTGAACGTGCGGCCGACGGCGTCCGCGAGGCCGTCGAGCGCGGCGGAGGGGTCGCCGAGCACGCCGACCGCGACCGGGTAGTGGGAGTCGACCTCGGCCGGGAAGTGGTGCAGGTGCAGGATCTTCTTGTCGCCCTGCGGGTTGATCTTGACGGGGTCGAACTCCTGCAGCTCGTACCCGACGCAGATGAGCACGTCGGCGTTGTCGAAGCCGAAGTTGGTGTAGTCGTGGCGCATGAAGCCGACGGCGCCGAGGGCGTTGGGGTGGTCGTCGGGGAAGACGCCCTTGCCGTTGAAGGTGGTCGCCACCGGGATGTCGAGCCGCTCGGAGAAGCGGACCAGGGCGTCGGTGGCGCCGGACCGGGTGGCGCCGTGGCCGGCCAGCAGGATGGGGCGCGCGGCGCCCGCCAGCACCTCGGCGGCCCGCTCCAGCTGCGCGGGGGACGGGGCTTCGGGGCGCGGGCGGTTGATGGGCAGCGGGTTCAGCGGCGGGTCGGGGACGGCGCCCTCGATGTCCTCGGGCAGCGCGAGGAACACCGCGCCGGGCCGCTCGCTCTGCGCGGTCTTGAACGCCTGCCGCACCATCTCCGGCACCGCGCCGGCGGCCCGTACCTGCTGCGACCAGTCCGTGACCGGGGCGAACATCGCGGGCAGGTCGATGACCTGGTGCGACTCCTTGTGCACCCGGTCGAGCCCGCCCTGCGCGGCGAGCGCGACCACGGGAGTGCTGTTGGTGTGCGCGTCGGCGACGCCGAGCAGCAGGTTGATGGCCCCCGGGCCGAGGGTCGCGGAGCACACCCCCGCGCGGCCGGTGATACGGCCGTACATCTCGGCCATGAAGGACGCGCCCTGCTCGTGGCGTACGAGGACGTACTCGATGGCCGGGGAGGCGTTGACGGCGTCGACAAAGCGGATGTTCTCCTCGCCCGGCACGCCGAAGACGTGCGTCACGCCCTCGGCCTCCAGGCAGCGCACCAGCAGGTGCGCCACGTCTTCGGGGGTGTCTGCAGTGCTCATGCTCCGAGCGTAACCCGCACGCGCACGAAAAAGGCTCCGCCGCATTCGGATCGGAGCCTCGGCACTGCTATTGTGGGAATTCTCTGCGCTCATTCATGGAGCTTTCGCGAACTGCTCATTCGTGAACCGTGAACTAGCGCTGGAGGAAAGTGCGATGCGGGCATTCTATCCGTGGGGGAGCTGAATTGTCAAACGAGGTGCCGAACGAGGAAATGCGGCGCGAGCAGGAATTCCTTGACCTGCTCCATCAGCGCCTCGCCGAGCTGCGCGAAGGCGCGGAGGCGGGGGTACGGGCGGCCTTGGCCCGGGACGGGGGGAACACCCTGCAGGCCAGACTGGAGCGGGACGTGCTGGTGGCCGAACAGTCCGGTCTGCTGGCCGCGTTCAACGCCGGTGAGCACGGTCTGTGCTTCGGCCGGCTGAGCTTCCGCGACGGCCGCGACCACCACATCGGCCGCATCGGCATGCGCGCCGACGACGAGGAGCGCACGCCGCTCGTCGTCGACTGGCGGGCCGACGTGGCGCGCCCCTTCTATCTCGCCACCGGCCACACCCCCATGGGGCTGCGCCGGCGGCGGCACATCTCCACCGAGGGCGGGGCCGGCGGCCAGCGGGTCACGGCCCTGCACGACGAGATCCTCGACCTCACCGACCCCGAGCGCACCGGGCTGGAGGGCGCCGACGCCGACGCGGTGCTGCTCGCCGCCCTCGACGCCGCCCGCACCGGCCGGATGCACGACATCGTGCAGACCATCCAGGCCGACCAGGACCGCATCATCCGCGCCCCGCGCTCGGGCGTCCTCGTCGTCGAGGGCGGGCCCGGCACCGGCAAGACCGCCGTGGCCCTGCACCGCGCCGCCTATCTGCTCTACGCGCACCGCGAGCAGCTCGCCCGCCGCGCCGTGCTCATCGTCGGCCCGGGCCCCGCCTTCCTCGGCTACATCTCCGAGGTGCTGCCGGCGCTCGGCGAGACCGGCGTGCTGCTGGCCACCCCCGGCGAGCTGTTCCCGGGCGTGAGCGCCACCGGCACCGACACCCCCGCGGCCGCGGCGGTCAAGGGCGGCACGGCGATGGCGGACGCGCTCGCCGCGTACCTCACGGACCGGCAGCGGCTGCCGGAGGAGACGCTCGTCATCCCGCACGAGGACGGTGCGCTGCACCTCGACTACTGGCTGGCCAACGCGGCGCGCAAGCGCGCCCGGGACACCGAGCTGCCGCACAACGCGGCCCAGCCGCACTTCGCGTTCAACGTCATCGACGGGCTGACCCGGCAGCTCGCCGAGCGTCTCGGCGACGACCCGTTCGGCGACGAGAACCTGCTCGGCCCGGACGACATCGCCCAGCTCGGCAAGGCGGTCGCCGCGAACGAGGACGTGCACGCGGCCATCGCGGAGCTGTGGCCGCTGCTGACGCCCGAGGAACTGGTCGCGGACTTCCTCGCCGAGCCGGTGCATCTGCCCGCGGCGGACGCGGAGTTGATCCGCCGCGCCGGCGGGCCGTGGACGCCGGCCGACGTGCCGTTGCTGGACGAGGCGGCGGAGCTGCTCGGGGACGACGGGCCGGCACAGGCGGCGGCGCGGGCCCGCGCGGAGGCGGAGCGGCAGGAGCGGATCGCGTACGCGCAGGGCGTGCTGGAGATGTCGTACGGCTCGCGCACCCAGGAGTTCGAGGACCGCGACGACGACGCGGCGGAGGTGCTGGCGGCGCACGACCTCATCGACGCCGAGCGGCTGGCGGAGCGTCAGGAGGAGGCCGACCACCGGACGGCGGCCGAGCGGGCGGCGGCGGACCGCGACTGGGCCTTCGGGCACATCATCGTCGACGAGGCCCAGGAGTTGTCGCCGATGGCATGGCGGCTGCTGATGCGGCGCTGCCCGACCCGGTCGATGACGCTGGTCGGGGACCCGGCGCAGACGGCGGAGCCGGGGGCGTGCGGGGCGTGGGAGGCGATCCTCGGCCCGTACGTGGACAAGCGCTTCGAGCACATCACGCTGGGCGTCAACTACCGTACGCCCGCCGAGATCATGGACGTCGCGGCCGAGGTGGCGCGGGCGGCGGACCCGGGGTACACGCCGCCGCGCTCGGTGCGTGCCACGGGGGTACGGCCCTGGGCGGAGCGCGCCGGCGACTCGCCCGGCGCCGTGCCGGCGGCGGTCGCGGCGGCCGTGGCCCGGGAGTCGGGCGGTGCGGGGCGGCTGGCGGTGATCGCGCCGGGCCCGCTGCTGCCGGCGCTGGCGGCGGCGCTGCCCGACGCGGCGGCGGGCGCGGCGCCGGACCTGACGCGGCCGGTGGTGCTGCTGGGGCCGCGGCAGGCGAAGGGGCTGGAGTTCGACACGGTGATCGTGGCGGAGCCGGCGCTCTTCGGGGGCAGCGACCTGTACGTGGCGCTGACCCGGGCGACGCAGCGTCTCGGCGTGGTGTACGCCGGCGCGCTGCCGGAGGCGCTCGGCGGCCTCGCGTAGCGCCGCGCGCGCGTGGACGGTACCCCCGGGCCACGTTCTCGGAATCACCGGCATACGCCCATTCCGCAGACGCCTTTCGCCTTGCGACCGCGCGCTGCGGGGAGCCCGCCCTGCGGGCGAACGACGGAAGACCGACGGCGGGCTCCAGCCGCCCCGCGGGATGCCGCGGCCGTGAGGCCGGCGCGCGCCGCACCGGACCGGGAGGAGTCCGGTGCGGCGCGCCTGCCCGGCCGGCGGCCGGGCCGTCAGGCGGGTCTCATCCGCCGGGTGCGGCGTCCGGGGCGGCGGGCTCGGCGGGCTCGGCGGCCCGCGTGCCCGGGTCCCGGTGCGGGTCGAACTCCGCGTGCAGCCGGCGGGTGTGGTCCACGTACCGCGGCGGGCCGGTCAGCGTCACCGCCGCGGTGAGCCGCGGCGCCACGCTCGACGCCGACAGCCGCAGCTCCAGCGCGCCCGGCTCCACCACCCGGCGCCCGTCGCGGCCGGTGAACGCGGCCACGTCGGCCGGCACGACGACCCGTATCCGGCGCTCGCCCCCCGCGCGCAGCGCCACCCGGGCGTAGCCGACGAGGCGCTGCACCGGCTGCACGACGGAGGCGACGGGGTCGTGCAGGTACAGCTGCACGACCTCGGTGCCGTCCCGGTCGCCGGTGTTGCGGAGGAGGAACGACAGCACGAACTCGCCGTCCGTGGCGGCCTCGTCGGCCGCGACCTCCAGGCCGGACCAGGCGAACGTCGTGTACGACAGCCCGTGGCCGAACGCGAAGGCGGCGGTCGGGTCGACGTTGGACACCTCCGTGGCCTGGCCCAGCCGGGGCGCCAGATACGTCGTCGGCTGCGCCCCCGCGCCGCGCGGCACGCTGACGGGCAGCCGCCCCGACGGGTTCGTCCGGCCGCTGAGCACGTCGGCAACCGCCGTCGTGCCCTCCACGCCCGGGAAGAACGACTGCACGATCGCCGCCGCCTCGCCCGCCGCCCGGCCCAGCGCGTACGGCCGCCCGGCCAGCAGCACGGGCACCACGGGCGTGCCGCTGTCCAGCAGGGCGTCGAGCAGCGCCTGCTGGACGCCCGGCAGCGCCAGCGACTCGGCGTCGCAGCCCTCGCCGCTGGTGCCGCGGCCGAAGAGCCCCGCGCGGTCGCCGAGCGCCGCGATCACGACGTCGGCCTCGCGGGCGAGCCGTACGGCCTCGGCGAAGCCGTCCGTCTCCGGCCCGTCGACCGAGCAGCCGGCGGCGATGGTGACGGTGGCGGCGGGGAACTCCCGGCGCAGCGCCTCGTGGAGCGTGGGCAGTCCGATCCCGACGGGGGTCTCGGGGTGCTTGACGCCGACGTGGACGGGGAAGGAGTAGCAGCCGAGCACGGCGTGCGGGTCCTCGGCGTTGGGCCCGACGAGCGCGATACGGCGCGGCCGGAGAAGCGGCAGCGTGCCGTCGTTGGCGAGCAGCACCACGGCCTGCTCGGCGACCTCGCGCGCCAGCTTGCGGTTGGCGACCGGGTCCAGGTCGACGGTGCCGCGCAGTTCGTCCGGATCGGCCGCCGCGCCGGCGCTCTCCACGCCGGCGGCGGCGAGCGCCTCCGGCACCGGTGACCAGTCGGCGTCCAGCAGCCCCAGCCGGACCTTCTGCGTCAGCACCCGGCGCAGCGCGCGGTCGACCAGGCTCTCCTGGACGCGGCCGTCGGCGATCGCCGCCAGCAGCGGCGGCCCGAAGGTCTTGACCGTGGGCAGCTCCACGTCCACCCCGGCCGCCAGCGCGGCGCCGGCGGCTTCGGCCCAGTCGCCCGCCACGCCGTGCAGCGTGCGCAGGAAGGAGATGCCGAAGTAGTCGGCCACGACGGTGCCCTCGAAGCCCCAGGTCTCCCGGAGCAGCCCGGTGAGCAGGGGCTCGTCGGCCGCCGACGGTACGCCGTCGGTGTCGGTGTACGAACTCATCACCGACCCCACGCCGCTCTCCCGCAGCGCCATCTCGAACGGCGGCAGCAGCACGTCCGCGCGCTCACGCTCACCCACGGCGGCGGGGGCGAGGTTGCGCCCGCCGCGGGAGGCGGAGTAGCCGACGAAGTGCTTGAGCGTGGCGAGGACGCCGGCCGACTCCAGACCCTGGACGTAGGCGGTGGCGACCGTGCCGACGAGGTACGGGTCCTCGCCGATGGTCTCCTCCACCCGCCCCCAGCGCACGTCCCGTACCACGTCCAGCACCGGCGCGAGCCCCTGGTGCACGCCCACGGCGCGCATGTCCCGGCCGATGGCCGCGGCCATCCGCCGTACCAGCGCCGGATCGAACGTCGCGCCCCAGGACAGCGGCACGGGGTACGCGGTCGCGCCCCAGGTGGCGAAGCCGGCGAGGCACTCCTCGTGGGCGAGGGCCGGGATGCCGAAGCGGCCCGCGGCCACGACCCGCGCCTGCGTGCGCATCAGCGACAGCGCGCCGAGGGCGGGGTCGACAGGCGCGGTGCCGAACGGCCGCGTCAGCTGCCCGAGTCCGGCCGGCAGCAGCGCGTCGAAGTCGACGGCGTCCTCCATCTCGTGCTGGTACGGCGCCACTTCGCCGCCCTCCGCGGAGGCGCCGACCCAGATGCCGAAGAGCTGGGCGACCTTCTCCTCCACGGTCATGGCGGCGATCAGCGCCGAGACGCGGGTGTCGACGTCGTGTGCGGGGTCGTTCCACACGGGGGTGGCCGTGTCCGGGGCGTCTGCCCGGGATGTCTCAACTGCCACGTTCGCGGTCACTTTCCTCCGACGCCCATGAGGCCCTGGACCAGGGCCCGGCGGGCGAACAGGTAGACGAGCAGGACGGGAATCATCGACAGGACCACGGCGGCCAGCAGCCCGGGCGCGTCGATCCCGCGCTCGGTCTGGAAGTTGTAGAGGCCGAGCGTGATGACCTTGGTGCTGTCGGACTGAGTCAGAACGAGCGGGAAGAGGAAGCCGTTCCACGCCTGGAGGGCGGAGAAGACCACGATGGTGGCGAGCCCGCCCCGGGAGAGCGGGAGCACCAGCTGGAAGAACATCCGCCGGGGAGTGGCGCCGTCCATGGCCATGGCCTCGAACAGCTCCCGGGAGATGTCGCGCATCACGCCGCTGAGGATGAGTGCGGAGACCGGCAGGCAGAAGGCGGCCGTGGGCAGGATGACGCCGATGAGGTTGTCGTAGAGCCCGGCCTCGCTGATGAGGTAGAACATCGGGACGATCACGGCCTGCAGCGGGACGGCGAGGCCGAGCAGGAAGAGCCGGAAGACGCCGGTGGTGACGGGGCCGCGGCTGCGCACGATGGCGTACGACAGCGGCGGCACCAGCAGCAGCACGATGCCGACGACGCAGACGGTGACGAGCAGGGTGTTGAGGAAGTACCGGCCGAAGCCGGTGTCGAAGGCGCCGGTGAAGTTGTCGAAGGTGACGTCGCCGGGGAGGCCGAGCGGGCCGCTCTGGGCGAAGTCCGACTGGGTCTTCAGCGTCGCCGAGATCATCACGTACAGCGGCAGCCCGACGAGGAAGAGCCAGACCAGGGAGCCCGCGCCGGCGAGGTAGTTGGGACGTCGCCTCATCACAGGCCCTCCGTGGTGCTGCGCATCTTGTCGTAGCCGGACAGCCGCACCATGATCAGCGAGATGAGCGTCGCCGCCAGGACCAGGACGAGCGCGATGGTCGCGCCGGTGCCGTACTGGTAGCTCTTGAAGGCCCGTTCGTACATGTAGTACGCGCTGATGGTGGTATCGGTGCCCGGGCCGCCCTGGGTGAGGATCAGAACGGTCTCGAAGGTGGTGAGCCCGCCGACGACCATGAGGATCATCGACGTCATGATCGCGTTGCGCAGCTGCGGCAGCGTGACGTGGAAGAACTGCCGGTAGCGCCCGGCCCCGTCGATCTCGGCGGCCTGGTAGAGCACAGGCGGGACGGCTCGCGCCGCGCCCTGGTAGATCAGGGTGTGGAACGGGGTGAACTGCCAGGTGCTGACGAAGGCCAGGACGCCGATCGCGGACGCCTGCTCGCCGAAGAGGTTGCCGTCCCCGAAGAGCCACGTGGCCTCGGCCGGCACGCCGAAGTTCGGGTCCAGCAGGGCGCGCCAGACGACGGAGACGGCGGTGGCGGAGAGAACCAGCGGGACGAAGTAGATGGCCGAGAGCACCGCGCGGTTCCGCTGGCTGCCCGCCGCCCAGACGCCGAGCATGATGCTCAGCGGCGTCTGGATCGCCACGCCGAGCCCGGTGAGCAGCAGGCTCAGCCAGATGCTCTTGATCATCACTGGGTCGTCGAAGACCTGCCGCCAGTTGTCGAACCCGGCGAACTCCGGATCGCCGATGCCGTCCCAGGTCATGAACGACAGCACCACGACCATGAGCAGCGGTACGACGGCGAAGGCGGCGAAGAACAGCGTGGCGGGGGCCGCCCAGAGGAATCCCGGGCGGCCCACGTCGGCCACGTTCGTGGTCCGCGCCCGCTGCCGCTTCACGGGCGGAGCGGCGGGGCGGGCGAGCTTCATCTGTGTGGTCATGGAGGCGTCAGGAGGTCGGCAGGGCCTGCATGGCCGAGATGAAGCCGTCCTCGTCCAGCCCTCCGTTGAAGAACTGCTGGACGGCCTTGTGCATGTCGGTGGCGGCGGACTGCGGGTACGCCTGGTCCCAGGAGAGCTGGAAGTGCGGCGCCTTCTCGACCAGGTCGTACTGGAACTTCGAGTACTCGGGGCTGGCCGCCTCGTCGAGGAAGTCCGAGGTGTTAGTCGTGGTCGGCAGGTTGCCGATGGACAGCTGGTCCTTCACGAACTTGTCGGAGTACATGAACTTCAGGAACTCCGCGATGGCCTCGGGGTGCTCGGCCTTCTTCATCACCGAGTAGTAGTTGTTGGTGTTGCCCGCGAGGTTCGTCGGGTCGCCCTTCCCGCCGTCGACGGTCGGGAAGGCGCTGTAGCCGAGGTCCTCGGCGGCGAACGTCTCGTCCAGGCTCTGCTGGGTGGAGTAGTACCAGGAGCCCATGAGCTCGAAGCCCGCCTTGCCGGACGCGACGAGCTGCGGGGAGCCGTTGTTGGTGAACTTCACCGAGTCGTACGCGTCGCCGAAGGCGCCGGTTTCGACGAGTTCGCGGATCATGCCGAGCGCCCGCCGGCTCTCGTCGCTCTCCCACGCCTCCTTGTCGCCGTCCAGCGCCCGCTGGAACAGCTCGGGGCCGGCGATGCGGTCGTAGAGGTACTGGAACCACATCTGCGTGGGCCACATGTCGCCGCCGCCGAGCGCGATCGGGGTGACGCCGGTGTCCTTGAGCTTCTCCACCGCGGCCAGCAGGTCGTCCCAGGTCTCGGGCGGCTGCACCCCGGCCTCGTCCAGCACCTTCTTGTTGTGGAAGAGCATGACGGGCTGCGTGCCGCGCATGGGGATGCCGTACGCCTTGCCGTCCACGACCGAGGCGTCGAAGACCGAGGGCAGGAAGTTGTCCTTCAGGCCCGGGTCCTTCTTGATGAAGTCGTCCAGCGGCAGCAGCAGGTCGGCGTCGACGAACGGCTTGATGCTGCCGCCGCCCCAGTGGAAGAAGACGTCGGGGGCCTGCGGGGTGCTGATGATCGTCTGCAGCTTCTGCTGGTAGTCGGCGCCCGGGATGGTGTCCAGGCGGGCCTTGACCTTGGAGGTCTTGTTGAACTCGGCGACGAGTTCCTTCTCCACCTCGTTGGTGGCGTCGCCGTAGACGAGGACGGTGAACTCGTTCTCGCCGGAAGCCGATCCGCCGTCGTCGCCGCAGGCCGCCAGGGTCAGCGCGAGCCCCAGCGCCCAGCCGCCGGCGAGTATGCGGGGCATCCGCCTTCGCGTCTTCATACGTATGCCTCTCGAAATTTTCGTCCCAAACACCGAAAGTCGATGTGGCTGGACAGTAGGCGAGGCACCGCGGACGGTCAACGGGCCTGCGGCCGTGCGACCAAACCGTTACCGCTGACCGTGCCTTATCCTTCGAACCATGCGTGATGACGACGACGTGGACGGCCGTGTGACCCTGGCCGAGGTAGCGACTCAGGCCGGGGTGTCACTCTCGACGGTTTCGAAAGTTCTCAACGGACGCTCCGACGTCTCTCGGCCTACGCGCACAAAAGTCGAGCGGCTGCTGGAAACGCACGGCTACCGCCGCCGGGCACAGGCGGCCCCGCAGGCGCCGCTCATCGAGCTGGTCTTCCACGAGCTGGAGAGCGTCTGGGCGATGGAGCTGATCCGCGGCGTGGAGAACGTCGCGAAGCAGAACCACGCGAGCGTCGTGCTCACCGAGAGCGGTACGCGGCACGCGCCGGACCCCGACTGGATCGAGGGCGTCCTGCGGCGCCGCCCGCTGGGCGTGGTGCTGGTCTTCTCCACCCTGCCCGACCGGGTGAAGAAGCAGCTGCGCTCGCGCGCCATCCCGTTCGTCATCGTCGACCCGGCGGGCGACCCCGAGCCCGACGTGCCCTCCGTCGGCTCCGCCAACTGGTCCGGCGGCATGGCCGCCACCCGCCACCTCATCGAACGCGGCCACCGGCGGATCGCCATCATCACCGGCCCCGAGGACATGATGTGCTCCCTCGCGCGGCTCGACGGCTACCGCTCGGCGATGGCCATGGCCGGCCTCCAGGTCGATCCCGGCCACATCCGCTACGGCGACTTCCACGTGCAGGGCGGCTTCGACCACGCGAGGGAACTGCTCGACGGACCCGACCGGCCCACCGCCGTGTTCGCCGGCAGCGACCTCCAGGCGCTCGGGGTACTGGAGGCCGCCCGGCTGAAGGGGCTGAGCGTGCCGGCCGAGCTGTCGGTCGTCGGCTACGACGACGTGCCCCTCGCGCAGTGGTCCAGCCCCGCGCTCACCACCGTCCACCAGCCGCTTCGGCAGATGGCGGAGGAGGCGGCAGAGATGCTGCTGCGCCCGCGCGAGCCGGGCAAGGGGGCGCTGCGCATGGAGCTGGCCACCCGGCTGGTGGTGCGGCAGAGCACCGCGGAGCCCGCGGCCCGGCCGTAGGGCGGCGGGCTCGCCGGCCCCCTCCTTCCGGGCCGGCCGATGTACCGTGCACCATTCGTGGTTCCGGACATCGTCGAGCACGGCCCCTCAAACAGTGATACGGACACGTCAACCGGCAACCTCTCGCCGTCCGGCGGCAACCCACGGCCGGAGCGCGCCGCCGCCAGGCGGGCGCGCATCCCCCCACCCGCGCACGTACCGGACGGAGAACAACACATGCGCACGCACCGGAGAAAACTCCGCACCAAGCTCGTCGTCGCCGCCGCGACGACCACCGCCGCGGCCACCGCCGCCCTGCTGGTCCCGGGCGCGATGGCCGACGAGGCCGCCCCGGAGGCGGCGTCGCCCCTCGGCTTCGGCGCCGGCACCACCGGCGGGGCCGGCGGCGAGACCGTGAGAGTGTCGAGCGCGGACGCGTTCATCGACGCGGTGCAGAGCGACGGCCCGCGCGTCGTCGAGGTCGACGGCAACGTCCAGCTCGGCGACATGACCAAGGTCGCGTCCGACAAGACCATCGTCGGCGTGGGCACGAACGGCCGCATCAGCGGCGGCGGCGGGCTGAACATCAGCGAGGTCAGCAACGTCATCGTCCAGAACCTCACCATCTCCGGCAGCAGCGACGACAACGTCAACGTCCAGTACGCCACCGACGTCTGGCTGGACCACAACACGCTGACGGGCGCCAGCGACGGCAACCTGGACATCAAGCGCGCGTCGGACAACATCACGGTCTCGTGGAACCACTTCCACGACCAGGACAAGAACGCGCTGATCGGCCACAGCGACGACAACGGCGGCGAGGACGCCAACGCCCTGCACGTGACGTACGCCTTCAACTGGTTCGACGGCACCAACCAGCGCAACCCGCGGGTCCGCTTCGGCAACCCGGTGCACGTGCTCAACAACTACTACAACGACGTCGGCTCCTACGGCGTCGCCTCCACCCAGGACGCCGGCGTGCTGATCGAGGGCAACTACTTCGAGAACACCGAAGACCCGTTCCACCTCGGCGAGGGCAGCTCCGGACCCGGCACGATCGAGGCCCGCGACAACCACTTCGAGAACTCCGGCTCGGGCCAGGCCGGCGGCTCCGTCGCGGACATCCCGTACAGCTACGACGTGCAGTCGGCCGAGAGCGTCAAAGGCACCGTGACCGGGGGCGCCGGGGTCGGCAACCTCTGACAGGCGGCGCTGCGCGCCGCGGCCGGGCCACGGGAACACCTCCTGCCCTTCCCGCGGCACGACGTCCCCCGCGGCGCGCGGCGCTTCACCGGCGTACGGCACCCCCGCCGGCACCGCCGGCGTTCGACTCCCCGGCATACAGCCGGCATTGCGGACACACCACCCGGACAAGGGCCCTCCCGGGCCGGGGTTGCGGTATTCATCGGGAACGGCGCGCGGGATATCCTCCTGCGCACCAGGGGCATCCCCCGACCATTGCGAGCGCACGACCGTTCCCCCACGACGCCCTCAACCCCACTCCAGGAGGGTCACCATGAGAGTGCGCACCATCTCGGCGATCGCCGCCGGGTTCTGCCTCGCCGTCTCCGGCGTCGCGCTGTCCGCGGCCAACGCGGACCCGCCGGCCGACTCCGCCCAGGCGGCGGTCGAGCTGACGACCGTGGCCGAGGCCCAGAGCCCGACCGCGGGCACCGCGGGCCCCGGCGACACCGTCTGGATCGCCGAACGCGCCGGCACGGTCCGGGTCCTGGACGACTCCGGCCTCGGCGAGCCCGTGCTCGACATCTCGGACGAGACCACGGTCGGCGCCGAGCGCGGGCTGCTCGGCATCGCCTTCGACCCGGCCTTCGAGCACTTCTACATCTCCTTCACCGACCCGGAGGGCACCAGCACGATCGACGAGTTCGCCGTCGCCGACGGTGCGCTCGACCCGGCCTCCCGGCGCACCGTCCTCACCCAGGAGCAGCCGTACTCCAACCACAACGGCGGCCAGATAGCCTTCGGCCCCGACGGGATGCTGTACATCGGCCTCGGCGACGGCGGCGGGGGCGGCGACCCGCACGACTACGGCCAGAGCCTCGGCACCCTGCTCGGCAAGCTGCTGCGGATCGACCCGTCCGGCGGCGACCCGTACGCGATCCCCGAGGACAACCCCTTCGTCGGCGACGAGCAGGCGCGCGGCGAGATCTGGGCGTACGGGCTGCGCAACCCGTGGCGGTTCTCCTTCGACGCCGAGACCGGCGACCTGTGGATCGGCGACGTCGGGCAGAACCGGGTCGAGGAGATCGACTACGCCCCGGGGAGCAGCACCGGCGGCGAGAACTACGGCTGGGGCCGGATGGAGGGCTCCGAGGTCTTCGACGGCGAGGAGCCGGCGAACCACGTGCCGCCGGTCCACGAGTACGGCCGCGACGGCCTCGGCTGCTCGGTCACCGGCGGCTTCGTCTACCGCGGCACGGCGATCCCGGACCTGGCCGGCCAGTACCTGTTCAGCGACTACTGCGACGGCACCGTCCGCGCCCTGCAGGTCGAGAACGGCGAGGTCACCGGCGAGACCGACCTCGGCGTGAGCGGCGGCGAGGTGACCTCCTTCGTCCAGGGCGGCGACAACGAGCTGTACGTGCTCGACATCGGCGGCCCGATCCAGCGGCTGGACGCGGCCGGGTAGCACCGTACGACCGGTGCCCGCGGGCCGCCGCAGCGCGGCCCGCGGCACCCGGCACCACCGCGGGCCCGGCCACCGCGGGCCCGGCCGCCGGGCCGCGCTGACCCCCGCCGACGTCGAACGGGCCGAGGCCGGCCCCGGCGCGGACGGCTGGACGGACCGGGAGCGCACGCTCCCCGCCGCCGACGACGCGCCGCACCACCACCGGGACATGCACGACGCCGCCCGGCGGCGGCTGCGTACCCACCCGGACGAGAAGGCGGCCATCGAGCCGCCGGCGCTCGCCACGACCCGCACCGTGCCGCGCCTGTCACCGGACCCGCCCCGCTGGCGCGCGCCCGCCGCACCAGCCTCTCCGTACCCCCGCGCGGGGGCCCGCGTTCCGTCATTCCACAGTTTTCCGACCAATTTTCTATGGAAACCATTGACGCAGGCCAGCGCGGTACGCAGGATGGTGGGCATGTCTTTGACGCGGGCGCTTCTCTTTCGCCGCCGGCACGTCGACTTCTGTCACGTGGCCAGCGCCGTCTGCCGTCACGGCTGAGCCGCCGGCCGGCTTCTCCGCACTCGTGACCCGCCGCGCCGCGGTCGTCGCCGTCCGCGCACCGGTGGGCCGGTCCCTCTCCGCCCTCCGTCCTACGGGAGACTCATGTCCTCCTCGCCGTCCCGCCGCGCCTTCGGCGGGCTCGTGGGCTCCGCCGCCACCGCGGCCGCCCTCGGCACCGCCGCGTCCCCCGCCGCCGGCCAGCCCGCAGAAACCCCGTTCCGCGCCGCGCCCGAGCGCACGTCGCGGCAGCCCGACATCCTCTTCATCCTCGCCGACGACCTCGGCTGGGCCGACCTGACCAGCTACGGCTCCCCGCACATCCGCACCCCGCACCTGGACCGGCTCGCCCGCCAGGGCGTGCGGTTCACCCAGGCATACGCGGGCTCCGCGACCTGCTCGCCGACCCGCTTCTCGCTCTACACCGGCCGGTACCCCGGGCGGACGAAGGGCGGGCTCGCCGAGCCGATCGCCGACAAGTCGGCCGGCCTGGAGCCCGGCCACCCGACGCTGGCGTCGCTGCTGCGCGACGCCGGGTACGACACGGCGCTCATCGGCAAGTGGCACTGCGGCTACCTGCCCGACTACAGCCCCACGCGCTCCGGGTGGGACAGCTTCTTCGGCAACTTCGGCGGCGCCCTGGAGTACTACTCCAAGCTCGGCTCCGGCGGCGAGTACGACCTGTACGAGGGCGAGGTCGCGTATCGCGACCTGCGCTACTACACGAGGGTGCTCACCGAGCGGGCCGTGCGGCACATACGCACCCGCGGCGAGCGGCCGTGGCTGCTGAACCTCAACTTCACCACCCCGCACTGGCCGTGGATCGCCGACGGCGACGAGGCGGCGAGCGCCGAGATCGTCCACCGGATCAAGGCCGGCGACGGCCGCGCCCTGTGGCACGCCGACGGCGGCTCGCTGGAGACGTACCGCGAGATGGTCGAGGACCTCGACCGCTCCGTCGGCCAGGTGCTCGCCGCGCTGCGCGCGAGCGGCCGGGAGCGGGACACCCTGGTCGTCTTCGCCAGCGACAACGGCGGCGAGCGCTGGTCCCACCAGTGGCCGCTGTCCGGCGAGAAGGCGTCGCTGCAGGAGGGCGGGATACGCGTACCGCAGATCGCCCGCTGGCCCGCGCGGCTCGACGGCGGCCAGGTCAGCCACGCGCCGCTGTACTCCCCCGACTGGACCGCGACGCTGCTGGAGCTGGGCGGCGCCCGCCCGGCGGCCTCTCACCCGCTGGACGGCCGCAGCCTGGCCGGCTACCTGCTGCGCGGCGAGGACCCACCCGAGCGCGACCTGTTCTGGCGGGTGCGCGGCGAGCGGGCCCTGCGCCGCGGCGACTGGAAGTACCACCGCGGCAAGGACGGCGCGGACCGGCTGTTCGACCTCGCCCACGACCCGCGCGAGCAGGCCGACAAGGCGTCCGTACACCCGGAGTTGCTGGACCGGCTGCGTACCGCGTGGGAGGAGACGGACGCCGGCCTGCTGCCGTACCCCGCGCAGGCCGCCGGCTGACCCGCCCGCTCCCGCTCCGACCACTTCGAAGGAGACCGACCGATGACCCACTCCCTCTCCGCCCCGGCCGCCGGCTCCGAGCCCGCCGCGGTCCGCCATCTGCGCCTGGTGCGCGAGCCCGCCCCGCACGGCGAGCTCGCCGCCGACGGCAAGCCGCTCGTCGGCTACGTCGTGCTGGTGCCGCCGGGCCTCGACCCCGCAGATCTGCTGGCCGAGGGCGCCGACGCCACCACGCTGCAGCGGGCGCCGCATACCGTCGGCCCGCCGGACACGCCGCCCGACCGCGGGCCCGTACGCATCGACGTCGAGCGCCGGGTGGCCCAGGTGGACGGCCGTGAACTGGACCTGACGTTCCTGGAGTTCGAGTTGCTGGCCCATCTCGTCGCCCACCCCAGGCGGGTGCACTCGCGCGAGTCGCTGGTGACCACCGTCTGGGGCTACCACCACATCGGCGACGGCCGCACGGTCGACGTGCACGTCGCACGGCTGCGCCGCAAGCTCGGCGGCGCCCACCGGCACCGGATCGTGACGGTCCGGCGCATGGGCTACAAGTACGAGCCGATCGAGCCCTGACGCACCCGCTCCCGGCTCCCACCCGCGACGCCCCCGCACTCCCCCGACACCGAAAGCCGAGCTACGCCATGGCCGCCCAACTCCACCTCTCCGCAGCACTCGACGACGCGACCGCCGGCTACCGCCCCACCGGCGCCGACGGCGCGTGCCCCCCGCCGCCGTACGCGCGCTGGACCCGGCTGGTGCGCCTCGCCGAGCAGGGCGGGCTGGACTTCGTCACGCTCGACGGCACGGCCGGGCAGGACAGCCCGGGAGGGCTCGACGTACCCGCGGTGCTCGCCCACGCCGCCGGTTCGACCAGCCGCATCGGTCTCGTCTCCGCCGTGGCGGCGCTGCCCCCCGGCCGGTTCGCGCCGCTGACGTCGGCCGCGGCCCGCATCGCCGTCGACGGACGGACCGGCTGGCTGGTACGGACCGCGCTGCCCGGCGACGGCCCGTTCGGCACCGCGCCGCCCGCCGCCGGCCCGGACGCCGCGACCGTCCGGCACCTCGCCACCCGCCGGCCCCGTCCCGGCGCCCGGCGGCGCCGGCCGCCCCGGCCGCCGGTGGCGGTGGTGCTCGACGTGCACGGGCCCGACCGGCGCTGGCTGCAGGCCGCCCGGCACGCCGACGTGGTGCTCCTGGACGCCGAGCACCCGGCCGCCGCCCAGGTCTGCCGCGCGGCGCTGAAGCACCAGGCCGCCGACGCCGGCCGGGACCCGAACACCCTGCGGGTGCTCCTGCGCCTCGGGGTCGGCCTCGGCCGCGGCGGCGGGCACGGGCTGCGGCCCCGGGCGGAGACGATGCACTTCACCGGGGCGCCGGCCGAGCTGGCCGGGCTGCTGGCGGAGTGGCACGCGGAGGGGGTGGCCGACGGGTTCCACCTGCTGCCGGCGCACGCGGCCACCGACCTGCTCGCGGTGGTGCACGGGCTGGTGCCGCGGCTGCGCGAGCGCGGGGTGTTCCGGTCCGGCTACCGCGGGCGCACGCTCCGCGAGCACCTGGCGCCGACCGCCTGACCGCCGGCCCCCGCGGGAGGACCGGGGCGCCGGTATCGCAGCGGCTCCGTACGGCTTACGCAGCCGTACGGGGCCGTTGCCGTGCCGCCTCCGGCCGACGGTGCTGGCGCCGGCCGGAGGGCTTTCGGGGGCGTACGCCGGTCGCGTACGCGTGCGGTCGCGAACCCGGACGATCGGCGCCACCGGCGGCGACCGGCGGCGGGACAGGGAGCAGGGCCCTTCGCACTCCTCCGGGTTCGCGAAGGGCCCTGCCCGTCTGTGTGGAGCCCGGCGCACCCCGCGCACCCGCGGTTCGGGCGCCGGCTCCCACCGATTCCTAGTATTCCCATCGGTGTGCTAGGAATTATGGAAGCAGTAGCCTCGTCGCGTCAACAGGTGCCCGGGGATGGACCGGTCCCGAAGACGCGAGATCATGGACGCATCGTTGCCGGCTCAGCTGGAGGTACCGTGGCCGCGCCCCCGTCCCCCACCGCCGCGGGTCCCACCCGCCACGTCGTGGCCGTCGTCGGTGCGGGTGCCGCGGGCGCCCTCACCGCCATGCAGCTCTGCGAGACCGCGATCCGGCGCAGCACGCCGCTGGAGCTGGTGCTGATCGACCCGGCGCCCGAGGCGGGCCGCGGCGTCGCGTACGCCACGCCCGACCCGCGGCACCGGCTGAACGTTCCGGCCGGCGGCATGAGCTGCTACCCGGACGACCCCACGCACTTCGTACGCTGGCTCCACGCCCACGGCGAGCCGACCGCCTCCGCCTGTGACTTCGTCTCCCGGCACCGCTACGGCGCCTACCTCGCCGACTCCCTCGGCCAGGCCGTCATCCGCGCCCACGGCACCGTCGCGGTGCGCCGGCTGCGTACGGAGGCGACCGGCTGTACGTGGACCGCCGGCGGGCCCGCCACCCTGCGCCTCGCCGACGGTCGTACCCAGCGGGCCGACAGCGTCGTCATCGCCACCGGCCCCGCGCCCGGCCCCCGCGCCTGGGCCCCGGAGACCCTGCGCGCGAGCGACCGCTTCGTCCCCGACCCCTGGGCGCGCGGTGCCCTCGACGCACTCGCCGCCGGCGCCCCGGCCGGTACAGCCCCCGACGTTCTGCTCGTCGGCACCGGCCTCACCGCCGTGGACGTGGCGCTGACGCTCCAGGGCCCCGGCCGCCGGGTGCACGCCGTCTCCCGCGGCGGCGAGCTGCCCCGCCCGCACGCGCTGACCGCGCTGCCGCCGCTCCAGCCGACCGCCGACCTGCCCGGCCTGCCGCTCGCGGAGCTGCGCGCCGCGGTACGCCGGCACGTCGCCGCCTCCGCGCGCGCCCACGGCGACTGGCGCCCCGCCGTGGACGGGCTGCGCCCGCTGACGCAGGCGATGTGGGCCCGCCTCTCCGACGCCGACCGGGCGGACTTCCTGGCCCGCGACGCCGCCCGCTGGAACGTCCACCGCCACCGCATGCCCCCGGCCACCGCGGAGGCCGTGCGGCGGGCGCTGGCGGCCCGGCGGCTGCGGCTGCACACGGGGCAGGTGCGGGACGTCGCCGAGCGGCCGGACGGGGGCCTGGACGTCACGCTGAGCGGCGGCCGGACGCTGGCCGTCGGCTGGGTCGTCGACTGCACCGGTCCCGGCCTGCGCGTGGCGGAGTGCGCCGACCCGCTGTGGCAGGGCCTGCTGGCCGACGGCACGGCCGTCCCGGGCCCGCTGGGCATCGGCGTCGCCACCGACGCCGGCCGGCTGCGCCCGGCCGCCGGCCGCACCCCGGCGACACGGTCCGGCGCCGCCGCAACCCACCCCGCCGCGACCCACCCCGCAGCAGCTCCTCCGCCGCTGTTCACCCTCGGCTCCGCCCGCCGCGGCGAGCTGTGGGAGACCACCGCCGTGCCGGAGATCCGCGCCCAGGCCGCCGAGGTGGCCGCCGCCGTGCTGGAGCCGCTGCGCGAGCCGGTACGCGGCCGGCGCCGGCCCACCGACGTCAACGGCCTGCCCGTGTCCACGCACGCGGCCGCCGCCGCCTCGTACCGCGCGGGCCTGGAACGGCTGCTGAAGGTCCGCGCCGGCGCCGAGGCCGCCTTCGCCCGTGCCGTTGAGCTGGACCCCGGCTTCGCGCTCGGGCACGCCGCGCTCGCGCTCGTCGGGCACGAGTGCGGCGCCGAGGTCGACGTGCCGCGCGCGCTGGCCGACGCCCAGCGGGCCGCGCGGGAGCGCGCGGACGACCGCGAGCGGGCCTTCGTGGAGGTCGTCACCCGCCGGATCGCCGGCTCCGGCGGCGCCGCCGGGGACGCGGCGCTGACCCGGCACCTGGCCGCGTACCCCGGCGACGCGCTGGCGCTCAGCGTCGCCGTGCCGACCATCGCGTTCTCCGGCGTCACCGACCTCGACGGCGCGATGGCCCGGCGGCTGGTGGAGCGCACCACGCCCGCGTACGAGGGGCACTGGTTCCACACCTCGCTGCTGGCCTTCATGCGCCAGGACGACGGCCGCTTCGACGAGGCCGCGGAACTGGCCCGCCGGGCCCTGGCCGTGGAGCCGGCCGCGGGCCACGCCGTGCACGCGCTCGCCCACGTCCACTACGAGACCGGGGCCCACGAGCACGGGCGCGACTGGCTGGACGACTGGATCGGCGACCAGGGCCGCGGCGCCACCCACCGCGCGCACTTCTCCTGGCACGTCGCCCTGCACGAGCTGGCGCTCGACGACCCGGACGCGGTGCGGCGGCGCTGGTTCGCGCAGCTGGCGCCGGGCCGGGTGAACGGGGTACGGGCGCTGGTGGACTCGGGGTCGCTGCTGTGGCGGGCCCGGATGTCGGGGTGCTGGACCGGCGAGCAGCCCGTGGAGGGCGTGCTGGCGGCGGTCGAGAGGGAGGTCGTGGAGCGGCCGGCGACGCCGTTCACCGCGATGCACAGCGCGGTGGCGCTGACGGCCGCGGGCGACCTGCAGGCGCTGCGCCGGCTGCGTACGCACGCGGCGGGCGCGGACCCGGTGCAGCGCGAGGTCGTAGCGCCGCTGTGCGAGGCGCTGGAGGCGGTGCTGGAGGAGCGCTGGCCGGACGCGGTGGCGCGGCTGGAGGCCATCCGGCCGGTGCTGCGCAAGGTCGGCGGCAGCGCGGCGCAGCGCGAGGTGGTGGAGGAGACGCTGCTGTTCGCGCTGGTGTCGGGCGGCCGGTGCGAGGCGGCCCGGCGGCTGCTGGAGACCCGGCTCGACCGCCGCGACTCCCCCGCCGACCACCGCCGCCTCGCGGCCCTGCCCGGCCTCGACTGACGCCGACTGACGCGGACTGACGCGGACTGACGCGCGACGCCACACGCCGGCGCCGTCCGGCGGACGGCGCCGCGCGCGCGGGCGGCGCGCTCAGTCCTCCGCCGCTCCCGCCGCGGACCGCAGCGGGCGCCAGTACTGGCGCGTGCCCTCCTCGCGCAGCACGTAGCCGAGGCGCTGCGCCTCGTCGCACAGTTCCTCCACGTCGGTGGCGTTCTTCTTCTTGAGCGCGTGCTCCCGGGCCCTCAGCACGGCGTTCGCCGCCGCGGACAGTTCCGCGGAGTCCCGTACCCAGCGGTGGTAGCAGCCGGCGTACGGGTCCTCGTGCAGCCACCGGTAGCCGTGCGCGGTAAAGCCCCGGTCGAGGTCCTCGGGCTCCAGGTCGGAGGTTCTGCGCAGCAGTTGGCGGGAGGCGGCGTCGAGGATCACCAGCCGGTCCTTGTCGAGGAAGGCGGCGGCGACCTCGGCGCGGGCCAGGATGCGGGACTCGCCGTCCTTGTAGACCCGTACGGTGTCGTCCTCGAAGGTCACGCGCATCGCCATCGCGTACGCGAAGAGCCCGCCGCCCAGGCCCAGCACCAGGCCGACCACGGGGCCGGCGACCGCCGTCCACCCGTCGTCGAAGGAGGCCACCAGCTCGAACGGGCCCTGCATGGGCGCCCATCGCAGTCCGGCGACCCAGTCCGCGACGCGCGGGACGAGCCACCCGAGGAGCACGCCGAGCGCGGGGAGGCCGCCGAGCAGCAGCAGGCGGTACACCAGGCCGGGGCCCACCGTGGCGGCAGAGGGTTTGGCGTGGCGGTCGTCACGGGACATCGCGGGTGCTCCGGAATCCATCGTCGGTCGTCCTTCCTGCCGTTCCCGACGACGCTACGGACGCGGGGACGCGGCAGGGATCGGCCGAAGGTCTGCGGGATCCGGCGCCGGGTACGACTTTGGTCGCCGGCCGGACCGCAACGGCACCCACCGGCCGGCGACGGCGGCCGACGGGTCCGGCCCGGACGCGAACCGGCCCCGGAGCCAAGGGGGCTCCGGGGCCGGTGGGACTCAGCGCCGGATCACAAGGGCTGGACGGTGATGTTGCGGTAGCGGACCGCGTTGCCGTGGTCCTGCAGCCGGATGGCGCCGGCGACCGGCGTCTCCGGCTTCCCCGCCCCGGTGGGGCCGTCGACGGCGACGTCGTCCTGGACCGTGACGCCGTTCCACACCACCGAGATGCGCGCGTCCTCGGTCTTGTTGCCGTCGGCGTCGAAGCGGGCCGCACGGAAGGTGATGTCGTACGTCTGCCAGGTCCCCGGGGGCTTCGCCGCGTTGACGTCGGCCGCCTTCTTCTTGTAGATGGCGGCGGCGTCGTCGTTCGCCAGCGGATCCTTGCCGTACGAGTCGAGGATCTGGACCTCGTACCGCTCCTGCAGGTACACGCCGCTGTTGGCGCGGTCCTGCCCGGTGACGTCCGGCGGCAGCTCGGGCAGCCAGAACTCCACGTGCACCTTGAAGTCCTGGTACGCGTGCTTGGTGCGGATGTCGCCGCAGCAGACCTCCATCGCCTCGCCGTCGAGCAGCGGCCACTCCGGCGTTCTGCCGTCCACGTGCTGGAAGGCGGAGCGGTCCGCGCCGTCGAAGAGCGTGACGGGATCGCCGCTGCGGTGGACGGTGATCATGTCGAGGTTGACGTGGCCGGTGTCGTCCTCCTCGTTGACGTAGCGGATGGTGTTGCCGCCCGCGCGCAGCGGGACCTTCTCGGTCTGGGTCGTCCACTCCTCCCAGGTGCCCGTGGACGCCAGCGGGATCTGCTTCACCTTCTCGCCGTTGACGTACATGCTGACCGTCTTGGTGCCCTCGGCGGGGTTCGGGCCGTTGGAGTAGCGCAGTCCGACGTCGTAGGTGCCGCCCTGCCGGGTCGTGACGTCGAACGTGGTGGACGCGCCCTTGGTGCCGTAGCCGGCGACGAAGCCGCGGCCGGAGTAGGCGGCGTGGTCGGTGGCGAGGTTGGCGCCGCCCTCCAGCCGCGCCTCCTCGGCCTCGTACGCGGTGGGCACGCTGTCCTCGGCACCGGGGATGTTGTTCAGCGTGTACCACGCCTCGGTGCTCCACAGTTCCTGGCCGCCCTCGGCGGTGAACGGGCGCGGGGAGCGCACGTGCACCACGTGACCGGGCTTCAGGCCGGGGATCTGGAGGGTGACGGTCTTGCGGTCGTCCGACAGCTCCGCGGAGGTGACCGGCAGCACCTCCTCGTCCACCTTGGGGCCGCCGTAGTCGGCGGTGGGGACGTAGCGCCACTGGGTGACCGAGTACTTCTCGGCGAGGGCGTCGGCGGTCTCCTGCGACACCGGCTTGGTGTAGCGCATCTCGAAGCCGGTCCGGGTGGCGTCCATCGAGACGATGTCGAAGGCGTCGTTCCCGCCGGGCGTCAGCTTCTGCAGACCGTGGGTCAGCTTGCCGGTCTGGCCCCAGTTGCCGCCGGCGCCCAGGCCACCGGCGTAGATGGCGCCGTCGGGCCCCATGCTGATGCGGTTGACACCGGCTTCCAGGCCCTGGGTCATGCGGAAGACCGCGCCCTGGTAGTCGCCGTCGACCTTCTCCAGGTCGGCCCGCTGGATACCGCCGTAGGTGACGTCGCCGAAGAGGAGCTGGCCCGCGAAGGTGCCCTCCTGAAGGTACAGCGGCGTGCTGGGCGAGTTGGCTATCTCGTTCTGCGGCAGCCAGAGCACGGGCTCGGTGACGGGGCGGTCCTCGAACGGCCCGTCGGGGTTGGTGTAGTGGTTGAAGAAGCGGTCCTGCTTGACGTGCAGGAGCTTCGACGACGGCAGCCAGCCGCCCTGGTTGTCCAGGACGAACAGGTCGTCGTTCGGGCCCCAGCCGATGCCGTTGGGAGTGCGCAGGCCGCCCGCGACATAGCTGACCTCGCCGGTCTTGCGGCTGACCTTGATGGTCGTGCCGCGGTTCGCGGAGGGCTGCGGGTCGGTGGTGGCGCCGCCGAGGTTGATGGCGACCGAGAGGTTCAGGTAGAAGTACCCGTCCCGGTAGAGCAGGCCGAAGGCGAACTCGTGGAAGTTGTCGCTGAACGGCCAGGTGGCGACGGTCTCGTACGCGTCGGTGACGTCGTCGCCGTCGTCGTCCTTCAGCCGCGTCAGCTCGTGCTTCTGCGAGACGTAGAGGGAGCCGTCGACGTACTTGATGCCCTGCGGCTCCTTCAGGCCCTCGGCGACCTTCTCCACCGTCACCTGCCCGGGCGAGGTGTCGCCGGTGACGTTGTCCAGGAGGTAGACCTCGCCGGTCACGTTGTCGGTGCCGCCCCAGGTGGCCACCGCGAGCCGCCCGTCGGGCAGCCAGTCCATCGCGGAGACCTGCGGCTCGAAGCCCTCGGGGCGCAGGTCGGTCAGCTTGAAGTCCGGGTGGACGGCGTCCAGCGGCAGGCCGTCGCCGGGCGAGTCGGTGAAGCCCTCGCACTCCTTGCGGCCCGGCGCGGTGACGCGCACGACGCCCGCGTCGGTGCTGAGGACCGAGTTCGGCACGGTGCTGAAGCCGTCGGCGCCCGGCGGCTGCCAGGCCAGGGTGACCTGCTGGCCGCCGCCGCGCTCGAAGTGCTCGATGAACAGCGAGTGGTAGCCGGCGGTCAGCTCGACCGTGCCGTCCTTGGGGGGATCGGTGCCGTGCAGCCCGTCGTGGTCGATGACGACCTCGTTGTCGATGAGCAGCCGCGAGCCGTCGTCGCTGGTGAGGCGGAAGGTGTACGTGCCGTCCTGGGGCACGTTGACGTTGGCGATGGTGTGCGAGAC
The DNA here is from genome assembly GCF_059570575.1 of Streptomyces sp. CNX435. NCBI lineage: Bacteria > Bacillati > Actinomycetota > Actinomycetes > Kitasatosporales > Streptomycetaceae > Streptomyces > Streptomyces sp. CNX435. Next base: position 321,868 of record NZ_JCANTA010000003.1, read on the forward strand.
GAAGTTGTCCTCGAAGCCGAAGTCCTCGGCGGTCGAGAAGTCGATCTGCGGCATGAGCTTGTCGGCGTTCGGGGTCTGCGCGGGCTTGAGCGTGCAGATCTCGTCGAGCGGGACCTGAACGTCGAACGTGCGCAGCGTCACGCCGGGCTCCTGGGGCGGGAGTTCGGCGAAGGGCTGGCTCCGCGGGCCGGGGGGCCGTTCGGGGTCGGGCTCGGCGCCGGCGGGTGGGGCCCAGACGCCGCCGACGAGGAAGGCCGCCGCGAGCACCGTGGTCATCCGTCTGCGGACGCGCTGATACAGCCGTGCGGACATTCGTTCCTCCAGACGCGAAAGAGGGCGGGAAGAACTTGCGGAATCCGGGCGGGTGCGGCGCTGAGCCTAAAGACTTCGTCCGGGCCTGTCCAGACTTTGTCATCCCAGAGAAAAAAGCTCCGGAACCAGCTCGTGGGCGTCGCGGCGGGCGGGGAGCACGGCCGCCTCCGGGGCGGGGGTGGCCGGCCAGCGGGTGCGGACGCCGGTGTCGGCCCAACCGCCCACGGCGGCCAGGAACTTGTCGAGCGCCGGATTCGACAGGCCGCGGGCCTGGAGCGGCGCGATGTGCCGGCGGAACAGCTCGGCCAGCCGGCGCTGTACGTCGAGCGCGGCGGCCGGGTCGGAGTGCATCGACTCGTACCAGCGGACCGAGCCGGCCGGCGCGAGCGCGGCGACGTTGGAGTAGCTGCCGTGCGCGCCGCGGGCGACGCCGGAGGCCAGCAGGTGGCCCGGCACGAAGACGGAGCAGCGGGCGGTGTGCGGGCGCACGGCCTCGTACCAGGCGTCGTCGCCGCCCGCGGTCTTCAGCCCGACGAGCGCGGGCACCTCGGCCAGCAGCCGGCCGAGCAGCTCGGGCGACACCGGGGTCTTGGCGTGCGGCGGGTTGTAGAGCACCAGCGGCACCGGGTCGGCGGCCTCGGCGATACGGGTGAGGAAGGCGACGGCCTCGTCGTCGGCGAGCGGCAGCCAGTCCGGCAGGATCACCTGCAGCGCGCCGGGGGCCAGTTCGCGGGCCCGGCGCGCCCGCGCCAGCGCGGTCTGCGCCACCGGGTGCGAGGCACCGATCTGGAACGGCACGCCCGCGGCGGTGCAGCGCTCGGCGAGCAGCTCGTTGATGCGGTCGAACTCGTCCTCGGCCAGCGTGTGGAACTCGCCGGCCGTGCCGTGCGCGTAGATCCCGTGCAGGCCCGCGTCCAGCAGCGCGTCCAACTGCGCGGCCAGCCGGGACCGGTCGATCGCGTCGCCGGCGTCCAGGGGCAGCAGCAGCGTCCCCCAGACCCCGGTGATGTCCTTCGCTCTCATCGGTTTCATGGGTGGAGCGTACGAGCCGGCCGCGGCGGCGCCGGTGGCGGCTCCTCGGCGAGGCCGATGCGGCAGTGCGGCCGGGCGGGCGGGTGGCTCCGGGCGGTCCAGGCGCGCCGGTCGAGCAGCGCCATCGTCGCCGGCGGCCACGCACACCTCGCGCAGCCGGGCCAGGTCGCCGAACGGCGATCCTAGAGACAGCCCGCGGGGAGCGTGGCGCCCGCGGCGTGGAGGTATCTGAGCGCGGCGGCGAAGGAGTGGCAGTCGAAGAGCGCCGAGTGTTCGGCGCCCGAAGCGGGCTTCGGCAGGCCGAGGACCTGCCACAGCCGGCCAGAGTTGGCCGTCGAGGTCTGCGGGGCGAGGGTGTTGAGCCAGGGTCGGACGTTGAGGAAGCCGTTGTGGAGGAACCCGTGCGCGACCTGCTCGCCGCGGGCCCGGGCCCAGCCGACGTTCTCGCCGAGCACGATCATGTCGTTTCCGTAGGAGAGCACGGAGCAGCCCTTGCAGAAGCCGAGGAAGTCGCCGAGCGCCGCCGCCGGTTCGCGGCCCTCGCGGTCGACCGTCTCCTGGTCGATGCCGGTCAGCTCGGTGAAGTACGGCGACAGCCGCGGGTTGACGAGGGGCCGGACCAGGGTCTCGAACTCCTCGACCACCGCGAGGTCCCGGTCCAGCCGCAGGGCGCCGATCTGCACGATCTCCCGCAGCTCGCCCGGGGCTCCCCAGTCCCGCTCCTGTGCTCCCGGCCACGCGGTGTACTCAAGGTCGAACACGACGAGTGTCGACAAGTGACCCTCCTCCGGTGTGGCGGCAGCCAGCGTACGACCGCGGCGGCGGAGAACCATCAACCGGGGTGGTCGGCGGTCGTGTCGTCGGCCGCCGCGCCTGCCGCGCCGGGAGCGGCGGCGGCGAGGCGGGCGTCGGCGCGGTCGGGGGCGTAGAGGTCGTCCACGACCATGGCGGCGGCGCCGATCAGGGCGGAGCGGTCGCCGAGCCGGGCGGTGACGACGTCGAGGTGGGCCGTGGTCCGCGGCATCGCCCGCCGGTAGAGCAGCTCGCGCACGCCGGTGAGGAAGGGCACGGAGGCCAGCTCGCCGGCGATCATCAGCACCCCGGGGTTGAGCAGCGTGACGACCGTGACCAGCACCTCGCCCACCCGCTGCCCCGCCTCCCGGGCCAGCCGCACCGCGTCCGGGTGCCCGGCGGCCAGGTGGTCGCGCACGTCGGAGCCGGACGTCGCCGGCACGCCGAGCCCGTCGAGCCGGGCGGCGAGCGCGTGCCCGCTGGCGACGGCGGCGAGGCAGCCGTACGAGCCGCAGCGGCACAGCGCCTCCCGGCCGTCGTACAGGCGGATGTGGCCGATGTCGCCGGCGCCGCCGTCGATGCCGCGGTAGATGCCCCCGCCCACGACGACCCCGGCGCCTATCCCGGTGGACGCCTTGACGAGCAGGAAGGCGGTGCAGTCGGGGAAGCCGGCGCGCTGTTCTCCGTAGGCCATGAGGTTGGCGTCGTTGTCGACGAGCACGGGGACGTCGGGCGCGCCGCCCAGCCGGGCGGCGAACGTGCGCCGCAGGTACGCGGGGATGGCGTAGCCGTCCCAGCCCGGCATGATCGGCGGCTCCACGACCCGACCGGCGGCGACGTCCACGGGCCCGGGCACGGACAGCCCGATGCCGCACACCCGCGCCGCGGTCTCGCCCGCCTCCGCCAGCAGCGGGCCGAACCAGCGGCACACCTCGTCCAGCACCGGCTCCGGACCGTCGCCGATCACCAGCGGCCCGGTCCGCTCGGCGAGCACGGTGCCCGCGAGGTCGAGCACCGCGGCGCGGCCGTGCCGGGTCTCCAGGTCGGCGGCGAGCACGACGGCGTGCCGGTCGTCGAACTCCAGCCGGGCGGAGGGTCGTCCGCCGGTGGACGTGCCGGCCACCTCGCGGATCCAGCCGGCGCGGAACAGCTGGTCGAGTCGGAGTCCCACGGTGGACCGGGACAGCCCGGTGACCTGCTGCAGCTCGCCGCGGGTGGGCGCCTCGCCGGTGCGGATGAGGCGCAGTAGGCGGCCCGCGCTGGCCGGGTTCGCCGCCATCGTCCCCCTGTCCCTCCTCGTCGGCACGCCGGACCACCGGTGCGCGCCGGCTGGTCGGCCGGTCCGCGCGCGCCACCCGCGGCCCTCCGCGTCGGCGCGCTCCCCCGGAGAACAGGAGTACCACGTGCGGCCGGCAACCGCCGAGCGGGGCGCGGCGGCCAGGGACGCCCTGGAACTCCGCTCGGTGCGTTTCGACGCCCCGGACGCCGGCTGAGCGCCGGGGTTCAGGCGACGGTCACCGGGTGGCGGACGACCGCGTCGAAGAGGTAGCCCTGGTCGTTATGGACGGTCTCGGCGGGCTGGGTCCGGCCGCGTACGTCGGTGGCGCGGGCGCGTACGTCGGCGGGGCCCGGCCGCTCCGGCCGCCAGGTCGCCGACCAGCGCACCCAGCCGTCGGCGCGGGGGGCGTCCGCCAGTTCGGCCGGGCGCCAGGTCGCGCCGCCGTCGGTGCTGACCTCCACGGTGTGTACGCCTCCGGCGCCGGACCAGGAGCGGCCGGTGAGCCGGTGCGTCTCGCCGGCGGCGAGGGTGGCGTACCAGGGCAGTTCGAAGGCGCTCTTGAGGGTCTGCCGGGTGAGCGGCTCGCTGCCCCCGGGCGGGTAGGCGGGGCCGAAGAGGCGGTAGAAGTCGGTGTTCCACGGGGAGTACAGCGGCTCGGCGGACACCTGCACGTCCCCGACCCACTTGACCGAGGAGATGCCGACCCAGGACGGCACGAGCACGCGCACCGGGTGCCCGTGGTCGGCCGGCAGCGGCTCGCCGTTCATCTCGTACGCGAGGATCACGTCGTCCAGCGCCTTGGCCACCGGCAGCGGGCGGCGCACCCGGCCGAGGTTCACGCCGTCCGTCACGTACTCGGCGTCCAGACCGCGCGGCATCACGTCGACGGCGCGCCGCGTGAGGCCGGCCCGCCGGAGCACCTCGCCGAGGCGTACGCCGCGCCAGCGGGCGACGCCGACGGCGCCGAGGGTCCAGGCGGTGCCGGTGACGGTCCCGCCCTGCTGGCTGGTGAAGAAGCTGCGGCCGTTGCCCGCGCACTCCACGAACGCGGAGCGGGTGGCGGCGGGCAGTGCCCTGAGGTCGTCGAGCCCGAATTCCGCCGCACCGCCGCGCAGCCCGTCGCCCCAGACACGCAGGCTCCAGTCGGCGGCGTCGAGCACGGGGGTGGCGGTGTGGTTGCGGACGAAGAACCGGTCGGCGGGCGTGTGGTAGCCGGTGTCCTTCAGGGCGGCCCAGTTGGTCTCGGCATTGGTGCCGCGGACCGTGAACAGCTCCGGCGGCAGCGGCTTGACGATACCCGCCGCACCGGCCGCCCGGGGGGCGGACGGCGCGGCGGGCGCCGCTCCCGCCGGTGACGCGCCGAGCGCGCCCAGGGCGCCGGCCCCGCCGGCGGCGGCGAAGAGCCGCAGCATGTCGCGCCGGGCGACGCCCGGGGTGCGGGCGTCGCCGTCGAGCCACTGGCGCAGGCGGCGGCGGTCGTACGAGGTCTCGTCGGACGGCTGCGAATACGGCATGACGCCGATCATGCGATCGCCCGCACGCAGAACTCCATTGCCCGATTGTCAAGAACTCGTGAATCCACCCGGAGGGGCGTAAGGGCCGCCGGACCGCTCCCCCGGCGGCGCACTCGGAGGCGACGGACGAGTGCTCGTGCGACGGGAGCGCGCGAGGGCTCGCGCCCACGGGTGGATTACGGGCGCGGGAGGCGTAGTCCGGCGCGGCGTCGAGCAACTTCCGGCCGTGACCCGGGAGAACACACCGCGCGCCGCGCGGCCCGCCGTACGTGCCGCCGCGGTGCTCGCGGCGCTCGCCGCCGTCGGACCGGCCGCGGCCGGGGTGGCCGGGGTGGCCGCCGCGGCACCGGTCGCCGCGGACACGCCGCGGACCGCCGTACGGGGTCTCGCCGTGCCCGGCGACGGGTGCGTGCGCGTCGGCGGGGACCTGCCGCTGGAGGAGTTGGGGCGGATCGCGCGGGAGGAGGGCGTCGGGGAGGCGGTGCGGCGGGGGTGCGATCGGGAGGCACCCCCGCCCGTGCCCCCCGCGCCGACTCCATCACCGCCGCCGACGCCGACGCCCGAGCCGCCCCCGCCGCCCCGCACGCCGACGCCCCGGGCGCCCGCGCCCGCCCCGCCGGAGCCGGCCGCGCCGCCGGCCTCCGCGCCCGTACAGCCGACGCCCTCGCCCAGCCGCCCGCCTGGCCCCGAACCCTCCCCCACGCCTTCGCCGGCTCCGTCGCCGTCGCTGCGGCCCCTGTACCACGGGCCGCCGCCCCGGGACGTCGACGAGGGCACCTCACCCGTCACCAGAACGCTGCTGTTCGTCGCCCCCGCGATCCTCGCCGCCGCCGCACTCGGCGGCTCGGGCGCGGCGGCCCGCAACCGCTCCTGACCGCCCCGCAGCCCGCCCGCCGGAGGCAGCCCGTGTCCGAATTCCTCATGCTCACCCTCGCGATGGCCGCGGCGATCGCGGTCGTCGTGCTCATCACCGTCCTCAGACACCGCCGCCCCGACGAGGACTTCGACCCCGACGAGACCCCGGACGTCATCGAGTACATGACGATGATGATCGGGGTGGTGTACGCGATCGTGCTGGGCCTGGCGATCGCCGGCGTCTGGGAGGCCAAGGGCAGCGCGGAGGACGCGGTGCGGCGGGAGGCGTTCGCGCTGCACGAGACCGGCGAGCGGCTCGCCGAGTACCCCGCCCCGGTGCGCGAGGAGATCCGGGCCGACGTGGCGGCGTACGTCGACTACGCCGTGCATGAGGAGTGGCCGCGGATACAGGACGGCGAGGACCTCGACGAGCGCGGCGACGCGCTGCTGGACGAGGTGCGCCGCGGCATCCTCGCGTACGTCCCGGAGACCGACGCCGAGAACCGGGCGGCCTACGCGCTGGGCGACCAGATCGCGGCGGCCGAGGAGGCCCGTAACGAGCGGGCGTTGAACACGGGGCCGACGATGCCGTCGCTGGTGTGGTTCGGGCTGATCACCGGCGGGCTGGTGGCCATGGGGATGGTCTTCGCCCTGCAGATCCAGCGCTCGGCGCGCGAGTTGGTCCTCGCGGGACTGCACAGCGGGCTCCTGGCGTTCCTGCTCTTCCTGGTCTGGTACCTGGACCAGCCCTACGTCCGCGACTCCGCCGGCATGCTGGAGCCCTTCACCACGCTCTTCCCCGAGGCCGCCGGCTGAGCGGGCCGACCGCATCGGCTACGGCACGATGCCGCTCACCGACCACCCCGGCATCCCGCCGTTCGCGGCCGTCTTCTGGGAGCCCCCGCGCCGGGCGGCCGGCGCGGGGTACGGGGCTACGGGCAGCGCACGACCTGGCCCGCGTACGACAGGTTGCCGCCGAAGCCGAAGAGCAGCACCGGCGCGCCGGACTCCACCTCGCCGCGCGCCACCAGCTTCGAGAACGCCAACGGCACGCTCGCCGCCGAGGTGTTGCCCGACTCGGTGACGTCGGTGGCGACGACGGACTGCGGCGCGCCGAGGCTGCGGGCGAGCGGCTCGATGATCCGCAGGTTCGCCTGGTGCAGCACGATCGCGGCCAGGTCGCCCGGCGCCACGCCGCCGCGCTCGCAGACGCCGCGGGCGATCGGCGGCAGCTCCTTGATGGCCCAGCGGTAGACGGCCTGGCCCTCCTGTGCGAAGACCGGGGGCGTGCCCTCGATCCGTACCGCCGGGCCCATCTCGGGCGCGGAGCCCCAGACGACGGGGCCGATGCCCGCCTCGGCGGGGGTGGCCGCGGGGGCGACCACGGCGGCGCCGGCGCCGTCGCCGGTGAGGACGGCGGTCGAGCGGTCGTTCCAGTCGGTGACGCCGGTCAGCTTCTCCGCGGCGATGACCAGTGCGCGGCTCGCGGCGCCAGCCCGGATGGCGTGGTCGGCCTGGGCGAGGGCGTGGGAGAAGCCGGAGCAGGCGACGTTGACGTCGATGGCGGCGGGCGTGGGGATGGCGAGCCGCTCGGCGACCCGGGCCGCCATGTTCGGCACCCGGTTCTCGGCGGTGCAGGTGGCGACCATGACGAGGTCGACGTCCTCGGCCTTCGTGCCGGCGCCGGCCAGCGCCTTGGCGGCGGCGTGCGCGGCCATCATGTCCACGGTCTCGTCGTCGCCGGCGACGTGCCGGGCGCGGATGCCGACCCGGCTGCGGATCCACTCGTCGCTGGTGTCGACGAACCGGGCCAGCTCGTCGTTGGTCAGCACCTTCCCCGGCTGGTAGTGACCGAGGGCGAGGATCCGGGATCCGGTCATGGGCGCCTCCGCATCAGCGCTTTTTCGTGGCCTTTGCCGTGGCCTTGTTGGGGCCCGTCGTACGTTGCCTCCGAGTCTGCCGGGTCTGCCCGGGGTTGGGCAGTGGAGATCCATCAAAGCGGCGGCGCGGGTCTTTGGCGGGGTGAGCCATTGCCGCGCCGCCGCCGCACGGTCCGTCGGTCCTCAGGTGAGGGACTGCGGGTAGTCGGTGATGATGCCGTCGACACCGAGACCCGCCATCTTGCGCATCGCGCCGGGCTCGTCGACGGTCCAGACGTTGATGTCCATGCCCAGTTCGTGGACGCGGTCGACCAGCGCCTGGTCGGTGATGGTGTACTGCGGGTTGACCTGGTCCGCCCACGCGCTCAGCGCGAGCAGTTCGGCCTCGGTGGGGCGGTCGGCGTCGAGGAAGCCGATGGGCACCTCGGGCATGAGGTTCTTGAAGCCCTGTGCGTCGTCCAGCTCGAAGGACTGCGCGGCCAGCTGGTCCTCGGCGAGCGCGCTCTGCACGTAGTCCGGCCTGGACTGCAGCAGCGCGGCGAAGTCGGCGGGCAGGCTCGCGTCGTAGTGCGCGCAGGGGCTGATCTCGGCCAGCAGGCCCGACTTCCCCTCGATGAGGTCGATGACGCGGTCGACGGTGATGATCGGCTCGCCGGCGAACCTGGCGGAGAACCAGGAGCCGGCGTCCAGAACGCTCAGCTCGGCCCAGGTGAAGTCGGAGACACGGTAGCTCGGGCGGCCCGGGTACACCTCCTCGATGTCGGTGGTCCGCTCCATCGTGCAGTCGTGGAAGTTGACGAGCTTGCCGTCCTTGGTCCGCTGCACGTCGATCTCGACGAAGTCGGCGTCCTGACGGACCGCCAGCCGGGTGGCGACGGCGGTGTTCTCGGGTGCCACGCCGGAGGAACCGCGGTGGGCGATGACGTCGGGCCCGGTGGCGGCGGCCTGGGCGCCGGACGCGCCGGCGAGGACGCCGGCGGCCGTCAGGGCCGCGAGGACGGGCGCCGCCCGCAGCAGGGATCTCACGAGCTTCACAATTGACCTTCACTCTCGTGGTGTTGGTGGTGCTGCCGAGGCTGAAGACGTGACGTTAAACAAGACGGACGATCACGTAAAGAGGCCGTGGTCATGACATGACATGCTTGCCCGGCGGGGTCCCGGATGCTGGGATGCGGTGTGCGCGTACGGGCCCGGGCGGACGGCGGCGCGCCGGAGAGGCGGAGCGATGCGGGGCATACGGCGCGGCGGGCGGCTGGGCGGGATGGTGGCGCTGACTGTGCTGGTCACGGCGCTGGCGTCGGGGTGCGGTGCGGCGGGCCGGCAGGAGCCCGACCGGGACGGCGGACAGCGGGAGCACGAGGTGCAGGATACGGAGCGGGCGCGGGAGACCCGGGAGGCGCGCGACGACCGGGACGGGCGCGGGGCGCCCGCCGTCGGCGTGGCCACGTACAACGTCTACCTCGGCGCCGACCTGCAGCCCCTGTTCGCCGCGGGCAGCCAGGCGGAGCTGACCGAACGCGCGGGCGAGGTGTACGCGGCGATGGAGGCGACCGACTTCCGCGAGCGGGCGTCGGCGATCGCGGACCTGCTGGCGGCGCGCGAGCCCGAGGTGGTGGGGCTGCAGGAGGTGGCCCGCTGGGAGAAGGGGCCGCTGGGCGGGGAGCCGGCGGTCCGCTACGACTTCCTGCGGCTGCTGCTCGACGAACTGGCCGCCCGCGGCACCCCCTACCGGGCCGTCGCCACGAACGACAACTTCACCGGCCGGATGCCCGTCTCGGCCACCGAGGAGGCACGGTTCACCGACCGGGACGTGATCGTCGTACGGGACGGGCTGCCCGCCTCCCGGCTGCGAACGGCGCACGTCAGCTCCACGTCGTACGACGCCAGGGTCACCCTGCCCTCCGAGATCCCCGGGCTCTCCTTCGAGGTGCCGCGCGGCTGGTCGGCCGTCGACGTCACGGTGCGGGGCGAGACCTTCCGCTTCGCCAACACCCACCTGGAGGCGTTCGGCACCCCGGAGGTGCGCGCCGCCCAGGCCCGCGAGCTGGCCGCCGCCCTCGCCGGCTCGCCCCACCCCGTCGTCCTCGCCGGCGACTTCAACTCCCGCCCCACCGACGCCGCCGGCGCCTACGGGATCCTCGCCGAGGCGGGCTACACCGACGCCTGGACCGCCGCGGGCGGCGACCCGGACGGCGGCTGGACGGCGGGCCAGAGCGGCTCGCTGCGGGACGGGAACGAACTCTCCCACCGCATCGACCACATCCTGTACGGGCCGGGCGGACCTCGGGCCCTCGCGGCGGAGGTGGTCGGCGCCGAGGACGCCGACCGCTCGAAGCCGACCGGCTACTGGCCGTCCGACCACGCCGGCGTGGTCACCGAACTCCGCCTCGGCGCCGGGCGGTAGTGAACCCGGCGGACCCGGCGGTCACGCCCGGAAGGCGAGCCGACGGCCTCCCCGGCCGTACGACGGGACCCCGCCGCGGCTGCGTGCGGCGGTGCGGGCGCCGGGCCGTCACAGGCCGATGTGCACCGGCCCGCCGCGCCGGTCGGCACCGGCGGCCAGGCGCCACGGGACCCGGAAGACCCGGCCGGGCGAGGCGGGCCACGGCAGGGTGCGGCGGCCGAGGACCCGGCCGTCCTGACGTACCGTCACCCGGGGCACGCGGACCAGTTCGCCGGACCACAGCAGCAGCCGGCCGCGGGGCGGCGGCGGGTCGCCGGGACGCAGCAGCCCGGGGGCGACCCACCGGAACGGGGCGTCGGCGACCAGCGGCACGCCCGGCCCCGGCGCCGGCTCCTGCCCGGCGAGCGCGCGGAGCACCTGGTGCGCGACGTGCCGTCCGTCGAGTGCGGCGACGTCCGCGGTGTCGGCGGGGTGCAGCAGGTTGCCCGCCGCGAAGACCCCCGGCGCGCTGGTGCGCAGGGCGGTGTCGGTGAGCGGCGCGGCGCTGCCGGGGGCGAGGTCGAGGCCGGCGGTGCGGGCCAGTTCGTGGTCGGGGACCCAGTCGCCGGTGAGGACGAGGGTGTCGCAGTCCACGGTGCGCCGGCGCCCGGTGTCCAGGTGCTCGATCTCGACGCCGGTGAGCCGGCCGCGGCCGATGATGCGCACCACGCGGGTGCGGGTGGCGACGGGCACGCCGAGCAGCAGCCGCCCGGGACGGGTGAACGCGGCGTACGACTCGGGCACGGCGTGCTCCGTCGTCATCAGCGCCGTGCGGCAGCCCGCCGCCCTCAGCGTGAGCACCGCCGACCAGCTGACCGGCTCGGCGCCGACGACCACCGCGCGCCGGCCGGGTGACCGGCCGTGCAGGTGGACCAGGTGCTGCAGCCGGCCGGTGGTCAGCACGCCCGGCGGCCGGTCGCCGGGGATGAGCCGGGCGGGGCGGGGCCGCTCGCGGGCGCCGGTGGCGAGCACCACGGCGCGGGCGTCGACGCGCAGCAGCCCGCGCGGCGTGGTGACGTCCAGGGCGCGGTCGCCGGCCCAGCCGGTCACGGTGGCCTCGGTGCGGATCTCGGCGCCGGCGGCGACGGCGCGTTCGGTCAGCGCGCGGGCGTACGCGGGGCCGTCGAGGACGCGGTGCAGGTCGCGCAGGCCGTAGCCGGTGTGGTCGCTGTGCCGGGGGATGCCGCCGGGGGCGCGCTCGCGGTCGAGGACGAGGACCCGGCCGGGCGGCAGCCGCGGGGCCAGCCGGGCGGCGGCGGTCAGTCCCGCGGGGCCGGCGCCGACCACGACGACGTCGGGGGTGAGGATGGTGCTCATCGGCCGGGCTCCGCTCCGGGGGCGGGGGCGGGGGCGGGTTCGGGGGCGGCGGCGCGCGGCCGGGGCGGGCCGGCGCTCACCGGCCGGCCGCCAGCAGGGCTTCGACCTCGCCGGCGCAGTAGAAGCCCTGGCAGCGGCCGTTCATGGCGCGGGTGCGGCGGCGCAGCCCGTCGGTCCCGGCGGGCGGCAGCGGGGAGCGCAGCACGTCGCAGATCTCGCCCTCGGTGACGCGCTCGCAGAAGCAGACGACCCGGCCGTACGCACCGTCCCGGGCGATCAGCTCCTCGTCGCGGTACGGGCGCGGCGTCGCCTCGCCGAGGTTCGGCATCCGCGGCGGCGCGGGCAGCCCGGTGCGCGGCACGAGCACGAGGCCGGCGGCGCCGAGCAGGTCGCGGACGTGCTCGGCGATCGCGAGCGACGCGGACAGGCCGGTGGAGCGGATGCCGCCGACGAGGACGTAGCGCCGCCCGGGGTCCGCCTCGATGAGGTAGTCGTCGCGGTCGATCGCCGCGCGCAGCCCCGCGTACGCGGCCGTCACCTCCTCCTGGAGCAGCCGGGGCATCAGCCGCTCCCCCTTGGCCAGCAGGAAGTCGTACCCGGCGGCGGTGGTGGCGGTGTCGCCGCGGTCGGCGACGTCCTCGGCGGTGGGGCCGAGCATGACGTTGCCGTAGATGGTGGGGCTGATGAGCACGCCCTTGCCGCGTGCGGTCGGCACGGGCAGCACGATGCGGGGCGCGAGGGGGCGGGCGAGCTTGTCGTAGACGAGGAGTTCGCCGCGGCGCGGGGTGACGGTGAAGCGGTCGTGGCCGAAGAGGCCGTCGACGGTGTCGGCGGCGAGACCGGCGGCGTTGACGACCCAGCGGGCGGTGACGTCGCCGGCGGTGGTGCGCAGCACGGTGGCCGCCGGGCCGGGCCCGGCGGCCTCGACGCGGTGGCCGAGCAGGACGGCGGCGCCGCGTGCCCGCGCCTCGGTGGCCAGCGCCAGGGTGGTGGTCCAGGAGCAGATCACGGACTCGCCGGGGACGGCGAGCCCGCCGAGGGCGCCGGGGCCGAGCGCGGGGACCTCGGCGTAGACCTCGTCGGCGGTGAGCGGGACGCAGTGGTCGTAGCCGTTGGCGACGGCCTTGCCGTGCAGCCGTGGCAGGGCGGCGAGTTCCTCGTCGGTCCAGGCGACGAGGAGGGCGCCGGTGCGCTCGACGGGGATGCCGGTGGCGTCGGCGTACCCGGACAGCAGCGCGTAGCCGCGGCGCACCAGGCGGGATTCGAGGGTGCCGGGGGTGGCGTCGAAGCCGGTGTGGAGGATCGCGGTGTTGGCCTTGCTGGTGCCCTCGCCGACGTCGTCGCGGGCGTCGAGGAGCGCGACCGACAGCTCGTGGCCGGCCAGTTCGCGGGCGACGGCGGAGCCGACGACACCGGCGCCGATCACCGCCACGTCGTACGGTCCTGGCGGCTCAGCCACGCCCGTCCTCCGGCGCCGCGGCCCGGGACTGCCCGGCCGCGTCCTGGCGCGGCAGCGCCGCGCCCGCGGCCGTACGCCAGCGGTCCAGGAACTCCGCCGCCCGCGCCCGCGGCCAGCGCGGCTCGTACGTCCTGCCCGGCGTCCACCGCGGCACCGCGTCCGCGGCTGGCAGCCCCGGCTCCAGCGCCATCCGGGCGAGCGCGGCGGCACCCAGCGCGGTGGCGTGCGGCGAGGGGTAGACGTCGACGGGTACCTGGGAGAGATCGGCCTGCGCCTGCATCAGCGTGCGGCTGCGGGTCAGCCCGCCGTCGACGCGCAGCCGGGTCAGCGGGCCGCCGAGGTCGGCGGCGACCAGCCCCGTCACCTCCGCGACCTGGGCGGCGACCCCCTGCAGCACGGCGAGCACCAGGTGCTCGCGGCGGCTGGCCAGGGTCAGCCCGGCGAACGAGGCGGTGGCCTCCGAGCGCCACCAGGGCGCGGCGAGCCCCGCGAACGACGGCACGCACACCACCCCCGCGGCGTCCTCCGCCGCCGCCTCGTCCAGCTCCGCGGCCGAGCCGACCAGGCCCAGTTCGGTGAGCCAGCGCACCGCGGAGGCCGCGGTGTACACCTGGCCGTCCACGCAGTACGGGGTGGCGCCGCGGGCCCGCCAGGCGACCGACGTGGTCAGCCCGGAGCCGGAGCGCACCGCCGCCTCGCCGGTGTTGGCGAGCAGGAACGCCCCGGTCCCGTACGTGCACTTGGCGGTGCCCGCCGTCAGACAGCCCTCGCCGAACAGCGCCGCCTGCTGGTCGACCACGAGCCCGGCCACCGGGACCTCGGCGCCGAAGGCGGCGGTGGTGCCGGCCACCTCGTCGCAGGCCACGATCCGCGGCAGCGCCGCGGGGTCGAGACCGAAGAGGGCGACCAGCTCGGGGTCCCAGTCGACGGCGTCGAGGTCGAGCAGCAGCGAGCGGCTGGCGGTGGCGGCGTCGGTGACGTACGCGCCGGTGAGGTGGTGCAGCAGCCAGGTGTCGGTGGTGGTGACGACGCCCTCGCGGGTGCCGTTCTCGCGCAGCCAGGTCATCTTCGGCGCGGAGAAGTACGGGTTGAGCACCAGCCCGGTGCGCCGGGCCACCCACTCGGCGGCGTCCGCGCGCTCGTCGCACTGCCGCTGCGACCTGGAGTCCTGCCAGCTGACGGCCCGGGAGAGCGGCTTGCCGGTGGCGCGGTCCCAGGCGAGCACCGTCTCGCCTTGGTTGGCGAGCGCCACCACGTCCACCGGCCGGCCGGCGGCGGCCACGGCCTGCCGGCCGGCGGCCAGCACCGAGGACAGCAGCTGCGCCGGGTCCTGCTCCACCCCGCCGCCGGGCAGGTAGTCGGGTGTCACCGGCACCTCGGCGAGAGCCAGTATGCCGCCGCTCCCGCTGCCCCCGCCGCTGCCCGCGCCCCCGCCGCCGGCCGGCGCCGCCGGGTCGACGACGAGGGCCTTGGTGCCGGAGGTGCCCTGGTCGATGGCGAGCACGGTCGTCATGGCGGGGCGGGCCTTCCTACGTTCGCTGGGCGTGGGCGGGTTCCGCGGACGCGATCAGATGGTCCATCAGGGCGAGCAGCACGCCGCGTACCGACTCGCGCTCGCGGGCGTCGAACAGGACGATCGGGGTGGTGGGCTCCTTCAGGGTGAGCGCGTCGCGGATCTCCTCCGGATCGTAGTCCTGCTCGCCGTAGAAGCAGTTGGCGGCCACGACGAACGGCAGGTCGCGGCTCTCGAAGAAGTCGACGGCGGCGAACGAGCGGTCCAGCCGCCGGGTGTCGACGAGCACCACGGCACCCAGCGCGCCGCGCAGCAGGTCGTCCCACATGAACCAGAACCGCTCCTGGCCCGGCGTGCCGAACAGCATCAGCACCGCCACATCGAGGGTGATCCGGCCGAAGTCCATGGCCACGGTGGTGGCGGACTTCTGCTCGATGCCGGACAGGTCGTCCACGCCCATCCCGGCCGCGCTCAGCCGCTCCTCCGTGCGCAGCGGCGTGATCTCGCTGACGGCGCCGACCGCCGTGGTCTTGCCGACCCCGAACCCGCCGGCCACAAGGATCTTGACGGGTGGGAGATAGGTGTCCCAGACGGCGTCCGGGGCCCGGGTGTCAGGCTCGTTCAAGGCCGCTCCTGATGCGTCGGAGGAAGTCGATGTTCATGGCGTCCGGGTCGCTCATCGGCGGTCTGTGTTCGATGAGCCCCTGCTCCAGCAGCTGGGCGAGGAGGACGGCGGCGGGGGTGAGCCGCATCTCGATACGGGCCGCCAGCTCGGCCACGGCGATGCCGGGACCGGCGCACAGCCGCAGGATCGTCTGCCACTCCTCGGGGATGCTGCGCGCGTCGTCGGCCCGTACGGCGGCGCGGACCGTGGAGTGCATCGTGAACTGTTCACCGGGCGCCCGGTCGGTGCGTGATCCGGTGAGCGCGAACGTCCGCGTTCTGCGCGTTCCCCGTGGCGCGCTCATTACCGGATGCGGTCCCGGCGGGCCCCGACGCCGAGCTGGTGCTTGAAGGCGCGGGCGACGCGGACGGTCTCGCGCATGGCGAGGCCGATGGACTCCGGGCCTGAGGTGTAGGCGACGAGGGTGCTGCCGTTGCCGCAGGCGGTGAGGATCAGGTGGCTGCGCTCCATGGTGATGTTCAGGTGCAGTACGGAGCCGCCGTCGACGGGCATCGACAGGCCGTCGGCGAGGCTGGCGAGGCCGGAGCAGGCGGCGGCGATGGTCTGGACGTCGTCGCGGGTCCAGTCCAGGCCGTAGCCGCACAGGGCCAGGCCGTCGTCGGCGAGCAGCACGAAGCCGGTGAGGTCCGGGACCAGTTGCAGGTTGTCGCGGAGGTTGTCGAAGACGGCCGCGTCCTCCGGGCTCGCGGGGATGACGTTCTTCACGTGCCTGAGGCTGCTCATCGGTCGCTGTCTTCCTCGGGGTCGGTCAGGGCTTCCTGAAGCTGGGTGAACGCCGACTCGATGGTGTCGAGCGGACGTCGGTCCATGGCGGTGGCGGGCCGGCGCCTGCCGTCGCGCAGTTGGCCGGCCATGTTGGAGCCGGGCACGCGCTGGGGCAGCCTGGAGGCACGGGCGGCGGGGCGGTCGGGCTCCGGCCCGGCCTGGGGTTCGGCCTGGGGCTCGGGCTCGGCCGTGCGCGGCGGGCCGGCTTCGGTCTCGGGGGCGGCGGGGACGGGCAGGGACACTTCCTCTGTCGGTTCATGGGCGGGCTCGCGGGCCGGCTCAGCGGCCGGTTCACGGGCCGGTTCGGGGTGGGACCCGGGGCCCGGCTCGGGGTGGGGCTTCTTGGTACGTACCGGCAGCGGTTCCTCGGCCCGTACGTGCTCGGGGGCGGCCGGCTCCGCGGGTGCGGCCGGGGCGGGGGGCAAGGGTGCCGCGGGTGTGGCCGGGGGCGCGGGCGGGCCCGGCCGGCGGGCGGGGAGGCCGTGCCGCGCGGGGGCCGGCGCGTCGTCGGCGGGGGCGGGACGGGCCGGTGCCACCCCCGGCGCCGGGTCGATGGGGCGTACGGGACCGGTGGGACCGCCGGCGCGCGCCGGCTCGCGGCGTACCAGACCGGCCGCCGTCGGCTCGCGCCGCTTCGCGGGCCGCGGGCCCGTGCGGCCCGGCAGCGGCCTGCGTACCGGGGTGCGGTCCGCCAGTTGCTCCGGCGCGCCGGTGAGCAGCGCGGAGGGCACCAGCACCACCGCCAGCACGCCGCCGAAGCGCCCCTGCTGCAGCGTGACCCGGATCCCGTGCCGCTGCGCGAGCTGCCCGACCACGAACAGGCCCAGCTGGTCGGAGGACTTGGCGAGCACCGCGTACGGCGGCACGTCCAGCAGCCGTCCGTTGAGCGCCTCGAAGTACCAGCTCTCCGGCGCCCGCCCCTTGTCCTCGACCTCGATCGCGACGCCGGTGGCGGTGTCGGTGGCGCGGACGAAGACCTCGTAGCCGCTGGGCGAGTAGGTGGTGGCGTTCTCGATCAGCTCGGCGATCAGGTGGGTCAGCTCCCCGGCCACCTCCGGCACCACCCACGCCTCGGCCCGGAACTCCTTGGTGACCTGGGCGAAGCCGCGGGACTCGCCGGCCGCGTCGACGATCAGGTTGGCGATGTGCACGGGCTCGGTGTGCGGACCCACGACGGCGCCGCCGGAGAGCACCAGCAGGTTCTCCAGCTGGCGGCGCACCCGCACGGTGAGGTGGTCCAGCTCGTACAGCTCGGCCAGCAGCGCGGGGTCGGTGTCGGCGTAGCGGTGCTGCAGCTCGTCCAGCGTGCGCAGGACGGCGACGATGAGGGTGACGGCCCGCATGGTGACGCCCTCGGCGAACTTCTCGAAGCCGAACCGCTCCTCGTGCACGAGCCGCGCCGCCTCGACCACCTCCTCCGCGAGCCGGGCGACGACGTTGGAGATCTCGCCGAACTCGTCGGCGGCGGCGATCTGCGCGGGCAGCGCCGACAGGTCGACGTCCTCGCCGCGCTGCAGCCGGACGATCATCTGCGGCAGCTGCCGGCGGGCGACGGCCAGCGCGCTGGAGCGCACCTCCTCGGCCCGCCGCACGATGGTGCGGCTGATCCACAGCACGACGCCGAGCACGGTCGCGACCAGCACGACGCCGCCGGCGGCGATGGCGTACGCCGTCACGCGCAGTTCGCCGGCCCGGTCCCCGGCGTCGTCGGCCAGCGCCTGGATCCGGGCGGTGGCCAGGCCCGCGAGGCTCGGGGCGAGGCGCTCGTACGCCTCCTCCCAGCCGGCGGTCTCGGCGGGCAGCGTCACCGCGCCGCCGGAGTCGCGGCTCGCGCCGATCACCGCGTCCTCGATACGGGACTTCTCGGCCCACTCCGCGGAGGTGGTGATGGCGTCGTAGCGGCCCTTCTCGCCGCTGGGCAGCAGCGGTCCGGCCAGCGTCCCGTACGCAAAGCGCTGCACGCCGACGGCCTCGGCGAAGCGGGCGTGGTCCGCGGCCGACAGCCGGCCGTCCCGCGCGCCGGCCAGCAGGGTGTCTTGGAGGGCCAGCGACTCGCCGGCCTGCAGCAGGGCGGTCAGCGGGCGGGCGCCCTGCGCGAGGCCGCCGTTGTGGGCACGCAGCCGGACGTGCACGCCGATGGTCTGCTCGATGGCGCGGGTGTACACCTCCAGCACCTCGTCGCGGTCCCCGGAGCGCCCGGCGGCCCGCTCGCGTACCGCGTCGAGCGCGTCGACGTGGCGCAGCGCGGCGGCCAGCGGTGGGCGGGCGGCGGCGTCGGGGGCCTCCTCGGCCAGCTCGCGGAGTTCGACGGCGGCCTCGTCGGTCAGGGCCTGCTGATTGCCGAGCTGGGCGGCGTTGACCGGGCCGCGGGCCCAGTGCAGCGCGGTCATCCGGCGCTCGGCCTGCAGCTCGGCGACGAGCGCGAACGACGGTTCCCGGAGCCGGTCGAGGGTGTCGGCGTAGTCCTGCACGGCCCCGGCCCGGTCCAGTTCCCGGACGGCGCCGGCCGCGGCCAGGGCCGCCAGCGACGCGGCGACGACCGCGGCCAGGAAGCGAAGGAGCGTACGCAGGCGCATGGGACGCCGGCCGTGGGCGGTGGGAGTGGTTGCGGACATCGGACCTCACGGAGCGCTGGTCGGTTTCGGTCGGGGCGGTGCGCCGGGCCGCCGCCGGGGGTGCGGCGGCCCGGCGCGCGTCACACCAGGTCCTTGCCGAGCTCTGCCATCTCGGGGTCGGCGGTGTAGACGGGTGCCTGGTACGAACGCCGGCCGGCCACCCACCACGAGACGGTGGCCAGCAGCAGAACGGCGGCCAGGGCCACCGAGGCGTAGTTGAACGTGTCCACGGTGACCGGCGACTTCTGCGGCAGGCAGAAGATCACCGTGATCACGGCCACCCAGCAGACCGCGACCCAGCCGATCGGCGAACTCCACCTGCCCAGGTTCCACGGCCCCGGCACGAAGCGGTTCTTCGCGCGCAGCCGCAGGTAGATGGGGATGGCGTAGGCCGGGGTGATGCCGATGACGTTGATGGCCGTGACCGCGCCGTACGCGGTCGCCGAGTACAGCGACGGCAGCGCCAAGCAGAACGCGACGGCGACCGACAGCATGACCGCCCGGGTGGGCACGCCGGTGCGCGGCGAGACGCGGCGCCACAGCTTGGAGCCGGGCAGCGCGCCGTCGCGGGAGAAGGCGAAGACCATCCGCGCGGTGGCGGCGGTCTCGGCGTTGCCGCAGAAGAGCTGGGCGCAGATGACGATCAGCAGGAGGGCCTTGGCGCCGCCCTCGCCGATGGCGTCGATGAAGATCTGCGCGGGTGGCACGCCGGTTGCGGAGTCCTGGGTGCCGACGTAGTCCTGGATGGCGAAGGTCAGTCCGGCGAGCAGGACGAAGCCGGCGACCCAGGAGACCCAGATCGCGCGGACGATGCCCTTGGCGGAGCTGACCTGCGCCTGGGTGGTCTCCTCGGAGAGGTGGGCGGAGGCGTCGTAGCCGGAGAAGGTGTACTGGGCGAGCAGCAGTCCGATGGCGGTGACGAAGAACGGGTTGTTCCAGCCGGTGTCGTTGTTGAACTCGCCGAAGACGAAGCCGGCCGACTGGTGGTGGTCGGGCACGATGATCAGGACGCCGACGATGATCGCGACGCCGGTCAGGTGCCACCAGACGCTGACGGAGTTGAGGATGCTGACGACGCGCACCCGCAGCAGGTTCAGCGTCAAGTGCAGCACCAGGATGACCGCGAAGATCAGCAGCGTCTTCTCCGCGGTGGGCTCGAAGCCCCACTGGAGGTTGAAGAACGCGCCGACGAACAGCGCGCAGCCGTAGTCGATGCCGGCGATGGCGCCGAGCAGGCCGAGGAGGTTGAGCCAGCCGGTGTACCAGCCCCAGCGGGGGCCGCCGAGCTGGTGGGCCATGTAGTAGAGCGCGCCGGAGGTGGGGTACGCGCTGGTGACCTCGGCCAGGCCCATGCCGACGCAGAGCACGAAGAGCCCGACGGCCACCCAGCCCCACATCATGACGGCCGGTCCGCCGGTGCTGAGCCCGAAGCCGTACAGGGTCATGCAGCCGGAGAGGATCGAGATGACCGAGAAGGAGATGGCGAAGTTCCCGAACGGGCCCATGCGGCGCGCGAGTTCCGGCTCGTAGCCGAGATCGCGGAGGTGGGCGTCGTCGTCCTTGCGCCGGGACGTGCCGGCGGTGCTGACCGGCGCTTGTGACATGGAGTGACCTCCGATGGGGAGTGGCAGGGGCATGACAGTCCAAAAGGGGCAGGTGCGCCCGGTCACCCGCTACCGAGGGCCATCGAGCGGGCGCGTAAGAACTCGGCCTCGGCCAGGTCCTGCCGGTCGGGATCCTCGGTCACGTAGGCCCAGGGCAGCAGGGTGGCGTACGGGCCCAGGGCGGTGAAGACGCGGGCGGCCTCGGTGAACTCGCGGGCGGCGCTGAGCGCGTGGGCCAGGTGGTTGAGGTCCAGCACGGAGCGCACGTCGGCGTTCGTGACGTCGAACCAGCCGTCGAGCGCGCGCAGCGTGTCCCGCAGGATGTCCTCGCGGGACCACTGGCGGTGCACGAGCGCGTCGCCGCGACCGCGGCGGCGTTCGAAGTGGTAGTGCTCGGCGTGCGCGAAGAGCGGCAGCGCGAGGAGCGGGGAGGCGGTCGGGGCCCAGGAGCCCACCCAGCGGGCGAAGTCCATCGCGTACGCCTGCGAGCCGCCCGCCGCCGCGCAGAGCTGCAGCACGCGGTGGTACGCCTCGCGGTTGTACCGGTCCCGCTTGACGACCTCGTCCAGCAGCCCCCACGGCCCGGGGGGCAGCAGGTTCTCCGGCGGGGCCACCCGGTGCTCGGGCCGCTGCTGCCGCGCGTCCGTCTGCGCCAGCGCCAGCAGGCACACCCACGGCACCGGATCGCCGGGATGCAGCAGCGCCGCCTCCCGGCACGCCTGCCGGGCGTCCTCTTCCAACTGCCCGGCGCTGGGATGCCGCTGCCGGTGCGCCTGCACAGCCCGCCCGACGGCGACGCGGGCCAGCATCATCCGCGCGTCGGCGCTCTCCGGCTCCTCGTCCAGCCAGATCTGCACCACCGCCGACTTGGCGGCCACCACCCCGAGCACCTGCGACCGCGCGGTACGCCCCGCCCAGTCGGCGCCGGTACGGGCGAGCAGCGCGCGCATCGACATCCACCGGCCGACGCGCAGGTCGTCGACGACGGTCCGTAGGTCGTCGTCGAGACCGGCGAGATGGTAGACGGGTCGGAAGACCCCGCCACGACCGGAAGCACCGCCGCGTGCCATCACCACCCCCCGCGGGGCGCGCGGCAGCGCGCGCTACGGGTGGGGCGGGACGACAGGGGACGGGACGGACCGGCTGAGCGGACGCGCCTCGGCGACTGCCATGCGATGTTCATCGAAACCTCGGGCACGCGCACGCGAGTTGGTACGTGGCTCTGGTGCGCGGCTTTCCAACGGACGTTCGTGATGGGGTCCAGGGGATCGTAGCGACACGAGGGCCTTCTGTGTAATCAACCGAATATTGTTGCCGACTAGCAACGCAAGGTCTGAACCGCCAATCGCCGTCCGACCCCTCGTACAGGCAGGTGGGAGGGCCGCCCGCCGAGCACGGCGGTGATCGCGCCGGTCTCCGGGTCGTACGAGCCGGGCGGCCGGCGTCCGTGGCCGGACTCCGGGCCGGGGTCAGGACTTTCGCGCGACCCCGCCGTAGACGTCGGTGGGCTCCGGTTCCGTGCCGGCCTCGGGCCGCCACAGCGGGCAGGAGACTATCCCCGGCTCGATCAGCTCCAGGCCGTCGTAGAACGCGCTGATCTCGTCCGGAGTGCGCAGCACGTACGGGACGGCGCCGGTGTCGTCGTACCCCTGCTGGGCCTCCTGGAGCGCCTTGTCGGTGGCCGTGCTGTCGTAGTGCACGAAGTAGCTGCCGGAGGGAAGCGCGGCCAGCAGGCGGCGGGCGATGGACTTGGCCTCCTCGTAGTCCTGGATGTGGCCGAAGATGCCCATGAGCATCAGCGCCACCGGCCGCGAGAAGTCGAGCGTCTTCCCCGCCTGCTCCAGGATCGCCTCGGGCTTGTGCAGATCGGCGTCGACGTAAGTCGTCACACCCTCGCGGGTGCTGGTCAGCAGCGCCTGGGCGTGCCGAAGCACTAACGGGTCGTTGTCGACGTAGACGATGCGCGACTCGGGGGCCAGCCGCTGCGCGACCTGGTGGGTGTTGTCGTACGTCGGCAGGCCGGTGCCGATGTCGAGGAACTGGCGGATGCCGGCCTCGCCGGCCACGTGGGTCACCGTGCGGATCAGGTAGTCGCGCGAGGCCCGGGCCATCGTCTCGATGTTCGGAGCGATCTCGCGGTACTCGTCGCCCGCCCGGCGGTCGACGGCGTAGTTGTCTTTCCCGCCCATCCAGTAGTTCCAGATCCGGGCCGAGTGCGGCACGGATGTGTCGATCTTGGAGAGGGCCCCCTCGGCGGGGGTGGACTGGCCTTCTGCCATCGGGAATCTCCTGCCCTGCGGCGCGCTTGCTGCGGTCTAACGTACTGTCACTTCGCGGTCGTACGAGGCCGTTTCGAGCGGCTTGGCGGGGGGTGGACCGAGGCGGACGGGAGATAGTGTCCGCCCCGGTCCGCTCCCCCGGTCTGAAGCCGGCGTGCGGCCGGTTCGTCAGGCGATGAGGTAGTCGGCCTGGCCCGCCTTGGCGCCATCGAGGAAGGCGACCATCTCTTCGCGGGTGTAGACGAGGGCCGGGCCGGTCGGGTCGGTGGACTGGCGCAGCGCGACGCTGCCGTCGGGCAGGCGCTTGGCCTCGACACAGCTTCCGCCGTTGGTGCCGCTCCAGGGCTTCTGCCAGCCCTCGGTGCCGAGTTCGGTTGCCGGGACGCCGGTGCGGAAGTTCGGGGGGTCGGCTCGCATGGTTCAGTACTCCTTACGCATGTCCACCAGGAGTGACCTGGTCCGGTCCACCGGATCGGCCTGGACGGCCATCCGGTCGAGTGTTTCCAGATACCCGACGACGTCGTCGGCTTGGTCCACGTAGACCGCGCCGGTGAGGTTCTCCGTGTAGACGATGTCGGGCAGTTCGGTGAAGCCGAAGCGGAAGTAGTGGAAGGGGCCGAACGCGCCCGGGTGCGGTCCAGCCGAGAACGGCATGATCTGCATCCTCACGTTCGGCAGGTCGATCGCCTCGATCAGCCGGTCTATCTGCGCCCGCATCACGTCCCGTCCGCCGACCGGCCGGCGCAGCACCGACTCCTCCAGCACGGCCCACATCGCGGGCGCCTTCGGCGTGGTCAGCAGGTCCGCGCGGGTGATGCGCAACGTCACCCGCCGCTCGATGTCCTCCTCCGACTCGTTGGGAAAGCCGATGCGGAACAGCGTGCGGGCGTAGTCGGGGGTCTGCAGGAGGCCGGGTACGTAGTGCGGCTCGTAGATACGGATGACGGTGGCGTCGCTCTCCAGGCTCACGTACGCGCGGAACCAGTCGGGGAGAACGTTGCGGTACTTGTACCACCACCCTGGCTGATTGGCTTCCTTGGCCAGCCTCAGGAAGTCGTCGGTCTCGGCGCTGGAGACGCCGTAGGTGCGCAGCAGCTCCCGCACGTACGGGATGCGCAGGCCGACTTCCGCCTTCTCCATCCGCCGCACCGTCAGCGGCGTGACATCGATGGCCTCCGCGGCCTGCTCGAAGCTGACCTTCGCCTGTTCGCGCAGGTGCCGTAGCCGTTTGCCCAGGACCATGCGCAGCACGGTCGGGGCGCTGCCGCCACCCGAGCGTGTTTCGCTCACGTCCCTACCTCCCGGCACGGCTGCTACCCGGGAGTGTGCCACGGCCTGCCTGAGTGTGACAGGGGGTCCGCATACATTCTGAAATTATCAGGCCGATGCTTGCGGGCTGCCGTTGTCGACCGCCATAGTGAGGTGACCTGCCTGTCACGCCGACCGCGCCCACGGACCCCACCGCGGCCCGGTTGCACGGCAGTTGGCGACTCCGGGACCCGGTCGGCGACCACTGCCGGGAGCGGGCACATCCTCGACCGCGTACGAACCTCCGAGGAGCGGATCGTGAGCAGCAGACTGGGCCTCGGCCTGGGGCACGAACGCCATCCGTTGCTGGGCAAGCTCGTGCTGGACCGGATCTCCGGCCGCACCGGCTTGCTCCGCGCCATCTGCCCCGAGCCCGAGACCCACTCGGTGTGGTCGACTCCCGAGCTGCGCCAGGCGGCGGGGCCGCGGATGGCGTGGCTGGTGCCGGTGGGGGGCGGGGTCGAGTGGACGACGACGCCGGACGCCATCGAGGAGGCACACGCCTGAGGGCGGGCCCTGACGGCGGGTGGAGTCGCGGTCAGAGCTCCCAGACGACGGACCTCACCGGCCCGGCTCCGGTGCACGCAGCCGCAGGCCCTGCATGCCGCCGTCGACGGCCAGCGCCGTGCCGGTGACGGAGGCGGCGGCGGGGCTCGCCAGGTAGGCGATGGCCGCGGCGACCTCGTCTGCGGTGACCAGCCGGCCCATCGGCTGCCTGGCGTGGAGCGCGGCGCGCTCGGCGGCGGGGTCGGGCGCCCGGTCCAGCAGCCGGCTCACCCAAGGGGTGTCCGCGGTCCCGGGGTTCACGCAGTTGACCCGGATCCCCTCGCGTACGTGGTCGGCGGCCATGGCCAGCGTCAGCGACAGCACGGCGCCCTTGGTGGCGGAGTACAGCGCGCGCTGCGGGAGGCCGGCGGTGGCGGCGACGGAGCAGGTGTTGACGATCGCGGGGTGGGCGGAGCGGCGGAGGTGCCGGAGAGCGGCGCGGGTGGTGCGCACGATGCCGAGCAGGTTGACGTCGAGGACGCGGTGCCACTCGGCGTCGTCGTTGTCCTCGACGGTGCCGACGGCGCCGATGCCGGCGTTGTTGACCAGGACGTCGATGCCGCGCAGGGCGCCGGCCGCGTCGCTGACGGCGGCGGTGACGGAGGCGTCGTCGGAGACGTCCGCGGTGTAGCCGCGCAGGGGTTGCGGCACGCCGTCGGCATCGAGGTCGAGGACGGCGACCTGGGCGCCGCGCTCGGCCAGCAGCCGCGCGGTGGCCAGCCCGATCCCCGAAGCCCCGCCGGTCACGACGGCCTTGAGTCCGTCGAAATCCTTCATCCTTGACCGGCCTCCTGTCATCCGACGACTCCCCCGACGTGCGCGGATCCCTCAGGCACAGCACACGTGGGCACGTAGCACGAACTGCATATTTACCAGATCGATCGCCGCCTTCGACACCCCACAGAGTGAAGATCCGGCACTTCGGAGGCAATTGATCGGATCTCTGGCCGGGTTGCGTCAGCCCACGACGGTTCAGGAAGGGGCGCCCACGGACTTTCTGAGGGTGTACAGGCACACGCTGAGCGCGTTGTGCTTGGTGTCGCCGCCGCGGCTGCGCTGCCAGGCGACGTAGAGCAGGGACCAGAGCAGCTGGACGATCCAGTCGGTGTCCAGCCGGCTGTCCAGCGAGCCCTCCTCGCGGCCGCGGTCGACGAGCCGGGTCAGCGCGCGGTCGGCCTCGGTCTCCTCCGCCCAGCTCTCCCAGTTCCAGGTCGCGGCCAGCGACTCGTCGAAGATGATCCCGAGGCTCTCGCCCAGCTCGAAGTACTCCTGGCAGACCCGCTCCAGTGCGGTGAGCGCGGGGCCGTCGCCGGGGCGGGCGCGGCCGGTCGCCGAGCCGATCTTGTCGAGGACGTCCTCGCCGATGGCGGCGACCAGGTCGGAGCGCTCGGCGAAGTAACGGTGGACCGTGGTGCGCCCGACGCCCGCCGCCGCGGCCACGTCGGCGAGCGAGGCCGCCGGGTTCTGGGCGAGCACGCTCGTGCCGGCGTCGAGGATGGCGCGCCGTGTCCGGGCCCGGGCTCCGGTGCTGCTCACTGCGGTGTCCATGCCCATACCGTACCGCCCTCCCCAGAATGGAACCTGCTTGACGAAAATGGAACAGCAATGTTCTACTGCCGGGCATGAGTGTTCCGGAAAGCGTGCGCGCCCTCTGGTCGTTCGCCAGGCCCCACCGGCGGATCCTGGCCCTCGGCCTGCTGCTGGCCCTGGCCGGCTCCGCCCTGGGTCTGGCGTCCCCGATGGTGACGAAGTGGGTGCTGGACACCCTCGCCGACGACGCCTCGCTCGCCGGCCCGGTCTCCACGCTCCTGGTGCTGATGGTCGTCGGCGCGGTGGTGGGGCACCGGCAGTGGGTGATCCTCGGCGCGGTCGGCGAGCGCGTGGTGCTGGAGGCGCGCGAGTCGATGGTGCGGCGCTTCTTTGGGGCCACGGTCCCTGGCGTGACCGCCCGCCCGCCCGGCGAGCTGGTCTCCCGGGCCGTCTCCGACACGGTGCTGCTGCACGGGTCGACGTCGGGCGCGTTCGTCGGACTGGTCAACGGCGTGGTGATGCTGGTCGGCACGCTGGTGATGATGGCCGTGCTGGATCTCGTGCTGCTGGCGACCACGGTCGCGTCGGTGATCGTCGTCGTCGCGCTCTTCGCCCTGCTGATGCCCGCCATCGCACGCGCGGAGGAGCGGGCGCAGGAGCACGTCGGCAGGCTGGGCGGGCGGCTCGAGGGCGCGCTGCGCGCCGTGCGTACGGTCAAGGCCGCCGGCGCGGAGCAGCGCCAGGCCGACCGGATAGCGGAGGACGCCCGGTCCGCGGCCGACCACGGGCTGCGGGCGACCCGGCTGCAGGCGACGGTCTGGGTGATCGCCTGGACGGGCATCGAGCTGGCGATCATCCTGGTGCTCGGCATCGGCGCGTGGCGCGTCGACGCCGGCTCCCTGGAGGTCTCCGGTCTCATCGCCTTCCTGCTCTACGCCTTCGGGCTGATGGGGCCGGTCACCGAGCTGAGCCAGCATCTGTCGGAGCTGCAGTCCGGCGTCGCGGCGGCCAAGCGCATCCGTGCGGTGGACGAGCTGGCCACCGAGGAGGAGTCGGCCGGCGCGGCGGCCGGCGGGGACGGGCGCCGGGGTCCCGGCCGGGGTGGCGGCGGAGACGACGGCGGTGACGACGGCGGGGCCGTGCTCGAACTGCGGGGCGTCACCGCCGGGTACGGGCAGGGCCGCGAGCCCGCGGTGCGCGGCATCGACCTCGCCGTCCCGCGCCGGGGGCACATGGCGATCGTGGGCCCGTCCGGCGCCGGCAAGACGACGCTCCTGTCGCTCGTCCTGCGGTTCCTGGAGCCGCAGGAGGGTGAAGTGGCCCTCGACGGGCGGCCGTACCGCGAGCTGAGCCACTCCGCGATCCGCTCCCGGCTGGCATACGTGGAGCAGGACACCCCGGTCGTGCCGGGCACCATCCGGGACAACCTGCTGTTCTCCCGGCCCGACGCCGGCGAGGAGGAGCTGCGCCGCGTCCTGCGGGACGTACGGCTGACGGAGAAGGTCGCCGGCCTCGACGACGGACTGGACACCGAGCTGTCCTCGACCGCCGTCTCCGGCGGCGAGCGCCAGCGCATCGCGCTGGCCCGCGCGTTGCTGCGCGAGCCCGACGTGCTGCTACTGGACGAGGCCACCGCCCAGCTCGACGCGCTCACCGAGGCCGCGGTCCACGAGTGCATACGCACCCGGGCGCGGCACGGCGCCGTCGTCACGATCGCCCACCGGCTGTCGACCGTCATCGACGCGGACACGATCGCGGTGATGGAGTCCGGCCGTATCCGCGCCCGCGGCACGCACGGCGA
The DNA here is from genome assembly GCF_059570575.1 of Streptomyces sp. CNX435. Lineage (NCBI taxonomy): Bacteria > Bacillati > Actinomycetota > Actinomycetes > Kitasatosporales > Streptomycetaceae > Streptomyces > Streptomyces sp. CNX435. The sequence continues at coordinate 349,397 of NZ_JCANTA010000003.1, forward strand.
ACTGCTCGCCGGCGACGTGCTCTACCGCGACCTGGTGGAGGCCCTGCGCATCGCCACGGCGGCGTCAGGGGCCGCTGCGCCCGCCGGTCACGCAGCGGCCCCCGCCACCGTCTCCGCCCCCGGTGCGTCTCAGCGCACGGGGTAGGCGTCGACGATGGTCTGGTCGACGGCCCGGCCTTCGGCGGCCGTGCCCTCGGCTCGTACGGAGAGGGTGTCGCCCGCGCGCAGCCGCACTCCCGGCGCGGCGGCCAGCACGGAGCCGTCGGGGAACGGCAGGGCCACCATGCGGTGCCAGCTGCCACCGGAGTCGGTGGAGACCCACAGCCGCAGCCTGCCGTTCTCCTCGCGCCAGTCGGTCGGGCTGTCGGAGGACACCATCCGCGCCCCGAACACCAGCGGGACACCGGCGCGCAGGGAGCCGTCGTCGCGGGTCGGCGGCCGGTAGTCCACGGCCAGCAGCCGCGGACGGGTGGACGGGCCGCCGGCGTCGGGCCCGCGGGAGGGGAAGGTCCAGCTGGTCTCCGTCCGGGTGCCGATCGGGAGCCGCGCGGTGTCCGGCCGCGAGGCGTGCTCCAGGCGGAACATCGCCGGCTCCGGCGGGACGTCGTAGTACGGGCTGGCGGGCCCGCGCGGCTGCACCTCGACGCCGTCGCGGTACAGCCGCCGGCTCCCGGTGCCCAGCGCGTCGCTGTCCCTCACCTCGCCGTGGTGTTCACCGTCGCTCAGGTGCCGGAAGGGCAGCGAGATGCTGTCGTCGTAGTGGACGCCCGAGACCACCGCCGGCGCCGCGCCGCGGAACCACACGGGCGCGCGCCGCTCCCCGTGCTCGTACGTCGTCGTCCCCTCGCACAGCGAGGTGCCCGCCGCCGCCGGCGCCACCACACAGTGCCGCCAGCTCACCCCCGGGTCGGCGGTGACCAGTTCGGTCCGTCGCCGCGGCACGTCCAGCGGGTCGCTCATGGTGTATCCGGCGGAGACCCGGGAGGAGTAGGCGGTCCGGCTCTCGACGTACCGGTCGGGGCGGCCGAGCAGCGATCGGTAATCGGACGTCAGGCGGGCGAGGTCGCGGACCTCGGCACGGGAGACGTCGTAGGCGGGCGGGTCGGAGACCGTCTCACCGCCGAGCACCAGGTCGTACACGTCGGCCTGCCGGCCGCGCTCCGGTCCGGTGGCGGCCAGCCGCCAGCGGGTCTCGAACGCCACGGTGCCCCGCTGGACCGGCCCGGTCGGCTGCAGGAACACCCGCCCGCTCTCGACCTCTTCGCCGGTGGCGTAGATGCCGTCACCGATGCCGATGCCCTTCCTGGCGTCGCGGCGCTGGTAGTGGACGGAGACGTGCCCGACGCGGGTGTCGGCGCCCGCGACCCGGGCGGGCCGCAGTTGCTTCGCCCTCCGGGCGTCGATGGTGTATTCCATGTCCCCGTCGAGCATGACCTCGGGCGATCCGGCGAACGCGACCGTGGCCGGGGAGCCGTCGCGCGCCGGGGTCTCCACCTTCGCCATCAGGCTGAGCGATCCGGGCAGCAGCCGGCCGGTGCCCTGTCCGTTCTCGTCCAGGTGTACGGCCTGGGAGCCACCGCCGCTCACCGGGCGGTAGTCGTCCATGTTGGCGACCCACACGGTGCCGCCCGCCCAGGGCTCGCCGTTCCGGTCGAGCACGGTCAGCCGGATGTCGTGCCGGGGCGGTTCGAGGTAGACGTTGAGTGGCAGGGTGACGGTGTCGCGGCCGTCGCGTTTCACCACCACGCCGCCGTGGTAGACGCGCGGCTGCGCCGCGGAGGGGACGATGGTGGCGGTGATCCGCCGGGTCTCGCCGGGCTCGACGGTGACCTGGGCGGGGCTCACGGTGACGAGGTCGTCGGGCGCCGCGTCGTCGTAGACGTCGCGGGCGTTGTCGGAGATGTCCAGGTGCTCGGCCTGGGCGCCGTGGTTGGTGACGGAGAACTCGACGGACTGCGGCTCGGCGCCCTCGGGATAGCGCAGGTAGCCGAAGTCGACGTTGCCGCGGTCGAATTCGAGGGTGTCGGAGGCGGCACCGGGCAGGTCGAGCATCCCGGCGCCGGCGATGTGCGACACCGTCCGGTCGGGGTCGCCGTCCGCGGTGGTCATGAGCGCGGTCTTCACCCGCTGCCAGCTCCAGTCGGGGTGCTTCTCCAGCAGCAGCGCGGCGGCGCCGGCGACGTGCGGCGTGGCCTGCGAGGTGCCGTCCATCGTCGTGTACGGATCGGCCGTGCCGCCGCCGGCGCGGGCGCCGGTGATGCCGGAGCCCGGCGCCATGAGGTCGGGCTTGGCGCGGTACGTACCGAGGGTCGGCCCGACGCTGGAGAAGTGCGCCGGCCTGCCCGTCGGGACCGCGGCGCCGACGGTCAGCGCGCTGCCCGCGATGCCCGGCGACTGGACGGTGCCGCCGAACGGGCCGGAGTTGCCGGCCGCCGCGACGAACAGGGTGCCAGTGTCGGCGGTGAGCGCGTCCAGCGCCAGCGAGACCAGGTCGTCGCCCCTCCCCGGCTGCGCGCCGAGGCTGAGGTTGGCGACCTCGGCGCCCTGCCCCGTGGCCCACTCCATGCCCGCGATGACCCAGGACGACTGCCCCCTGCCCTCGTCGTCCAGCACCCGGGCGTTCAGCAGCCGGGCGCCGTGGGCGACGCCCCGCCGGGCGCCGTCGGCCGCCGCGCCGGTGCCGGCGACGACGGAAGCGACGTGCGTGCCGTGGCCGTTCGGGTCGCCGGTGGAGCCGCTGCCGGTGAAGTCCTCGGCGGCGGTCACCTGGCCGCGCAGATCGGGGTGGTCGGCGTCGATGCCGGAGTCGAGCACGGCGACGTCGACGCCCGCGCCGCTGAGTCCGCCCTCCCACGCCTCGGGGGCGCCGACCATGCCGAGGTTCCAGTCGAGTTCGGCAGCCCGGACCCGGCGGTCGAGCCAGACCTTCGTCACCCCGGCCGCGGCCCGGGGCCCGGCGGGGGCGGTGAGCCGCTCGGCGAAGGAGGTGGCGGCTTCCTTGGGCACGTCGACGGCGGTGGCGTCGATGCTGGACAGCCTGCGGGCGCCGGCGGCCTCGTCCAGCGCGGCCAGCGGGCGGGGGCCGCGGACGATCAGCGGGAGGGTGTCGGTGGCGTCGTCGTGGTAGTCCATCGCGGCGAGCGCGCTGACGTTGAACAGCTCGATGTCCAGTACGCGGGGCACCAGGCGGGCGACGTCGTCGGGGACGACGTACACGTCGCCGTCCTCGTGCAGGGTCGTGAAGGACGTACCCCCGGCGGCGCCTTCGGCGGGCGCCACGGTGACGGCCGGACGGCCGTCGACGACGGGGCCGAGGGTGACGGTGTCGCCGGTCACCAGAGTGACCTCGGTGCCCGGCTCGGCACCCGCCGTGGCGCCGCCGTTCCGGCCGGAAGCGGGGTCGCCAGAGGCGCCCGGGGCGGCGGTGGTTGCGGTGGCGAACTCCGTCGGGTGTGACACAGACGATTCCGGCAGCGCTGTGGCTAGAGAGGGCACGGTGGCCAGCAACGAGGCGAGGCAGCCGAGCACGGCGGCGCGAACGGGCCGGTAACGCCGGAGCGAAGGATGCATGACTGGGGTTGTAACCCGCTCGTCCGTCGCCCAGGAAGCGGTTTCTGTTGGCGACTTGTCGCCATGTCGGCTATTGGTCAGACGGGCGTCCGGCGTACGGCGGCGGCCCGGGCGAAGGAGAGTGATAGACGGTGCTGGAGCCGGCGGGCGTGGAACCGACGGAGGAACGGGTGTACCGGCTGCTGGTCGGGCTGCACGGCGCGGACGCGGGGACCGTGGCCGCGGAGTTGGGCCTCGACCGGCGGCGGGCGGAGTCGCTGCTGGCGTCGCTGCACGAGAAGGGACTGGTCAGCGGGCCCGAGCAACGCCCGGGCGGATCGGGGCACTTCGTGCCCGTGGCGCCGGACGTCGCGCTCGGGCCGAGGCTGCTGCGCGGCCAGGAGGCGCTGGAGCGGGCCCGGCGCGGAGTGACGGAGCTGGCCGAGGAGTTCCGGGCGGGCGTCCGGCGACGGGACGGGCGGCTGCTCGTCGAGGTGGTCACGGGCGTGGCGGCGATCCGGCAGCAGATACGCGATCTCGCGTACGGCGCGCGCGGGGAGGTGCTGGCGCTCTGCAAGGCGGGGCACGTGGCGATGCCATCGGAGGACAACGACGAGGAGTTCGAGATGCTCGCCAGGGGCGTGCGCTACCGCGTGATCTACGAGCGCGCGCTGCTGGAGGAGCCCGGGATGCTGGGCAACGTCGCGCTCGGCGTGCGCGCCGGCGAGGCGGCGCGGGCGGCCAGCACGCTGCCGGTGCGGCTGATGATCGCGGACGGAGCGCTGGCGCTGTGCCCGCTGGTGCCGAGCGCGGACAGCCGGTTCGGCGAGCCGACGGTGGCGGTGGTACGCAGCAGCGCACTGCTGGACGCGCTGATCGCGCTCTTCGAGAGCCAGTGGGCGGCGGCCTCCCCGCTGCACGTCACCGGCGCGGGCGAGCTGGCCGGGCTCGGAGACGGCGCCGGAGCGGCAGGGCCGGCCCTCGCGGAGGACGAGCGCTATCTGCTGTCGCTGGTGGTGGCCGGGCTGGCGGACAAGGCGATCGCGACGCAGCTGGGCATCAGCCAGCGCACGGTGCAGCGCCGGCTGCGGGACATGATGGGCCGGGTGGGCGCGGACACCCGGGCACAGCTGGTGTGGCAGGCGGCCCGCCGCGACTGGCTGCCGTGAGGGCGACGGTGCGCGGCCGGGCGCGGCGACCGTACGGGCGGGTCCCGCCAGGGCACGGCGGCACCCGCACCGGTGCGGCCGGACCGCTCCGGCCGCACCGGTGACGGAGGACGTCACTTCAGCGCGTATGCCCGCTTCACCGTCTGGTCGACGCTGTTGCCGGCGTCGTCCCACGCCTGCACGCGCAGCGAGACGAAGCCGCCGGCGTCACCGACGTCGGGGTGCCGCAGCCAGACGCGGTAGCCGCCGTCCCACCAGCGCGTCACCACGGCGTCCTGCCAACTGGCGCCGTCGTCGAAGGAGGCGGAGACCTCCATCTCCTTGATGCGCCGCCCGTCGATGCCGTCCTGGTGCCGCGCCGTGACGTCGAACGACGCGAGCCGCCCGCCGGGCACCGCGCCCCGCGCGTCGGCCGGCACGTCGTAGTCCAGCTGGACCAGCGGCAGCAGCTCCCGCTCGCCCACCACCGGGCGGTCGGCCGTGAACGACCAGCTGGTGCGCGTGCTCACCGACGTGCGCCACTCCGGGGTGGTCCGGTCGACCGCGAGGTCGAGCCGGTACTCGCCCTCCCCGCCGTCGCCGCCCGCGGGGAACGCGCCCCACGCGGTGCGCGCTTCGGCGAGCTTCTCGCCGTCGCGGTACAGCGCCGCCGACGTCGTGTCCCCCGGTACGCCACCCAGGTCGCCGCCGTCCGGGCGGCTGTAGTGCCCCTTCTGGGCGTCCGCGAACTCCGGGATACGGACGGTGAGCCGGTCGCCTTCGCGGTACGAGGTCAGCCCCGCCACGCCGCGCGGGATCGCGGGCCGCACCACGGGCGCGAACCAGCTCTCCGTGACCCGCTCCCCCGGCCGGTAGCTACGGGCGTCCTGGATCATGCCGCCCGCCAGCGGGTTCATGGTGTCGTAGGTGTAGCGGTGGTGGACGTTGTGGCGCCAGAGGGTGTCGCCGGCGCTCACGTACTCGGTGCGCTCGTGCGGGGTGGGCACGTGTCGCTGGTACTGGTTGATGGCCGTCCCCATCCACGGCCGCCAGCCGAAACGCTGCTCCTTGGCCCAGGGGTCGCCGCCGGTGTCGCGGTAACTCGTCTGGACGGTGGCGGTGTTCGCGTCGCTCACCCGGTGCACCACGCGCTCCGGCACCTGCTGCTTCGCCACCTGCATCACGTCGTACAGGTACGGGCTCGCCGGCGTGCCGCGCAGTTCGACGGCCGTCCGGCCCGCGGCCAGCGCCGCGCGCAGCCGCACGCCGACGTCATGCCGGACCATCGCGCCGACCGCCGGCAGCCGGGTGCCACCGGGCCGCCACACGCTCCACGCGGGTGAGCCCTCCGGGCCGGCGACGATGACGTACTCGGCCCCGGCCGCCGCGGCGGCGCGTACCGCGTTCTCGTCCTGCGGGCTCTCGCCGTCGACCAGCACGGCGGCGCGGGAGATGTCGACGCCGTCGTCGGCGAGGGCCGCGAACTCCGCCTGCGTACCGGTGCCGGCGTCGACCAGCGGCAGCCGCCGGGTGCCGTCCAGGGCCGGGGAGCGGCCCATCAGCCGTACGGCGTCGACGGGTTCACGCCCGCCCGGCCAGCTCACGGTGCCCGTCAGCATCGGCGCCTCCAGCTGCCAGCGGGAGGAGACCTCGAATACGCCCTCGCGGGCCCTGCTGGTCGGCGTCACGTAGAGCTTGCGCCGTCGACGCTGAACTCCATGTGCCCGTGCGAGATGCTGCGGCCGCCGACCTCGCGGTGGCTGTAGAAGCTCATGACGGCTTCCTGCACCGCCGGCTTCGGGGTCTCGATCCTGACCTCGTTCGCCTCGCGGGCGTCGAGGACCACCTCCATGTCGCGGTCCACCGTCAGCTGCGGGTCGACGACGAGGCTGTCGACGCTGCCGTTCACAACCTTGTCGGAGATCACGGCGTGCAGGAAGTAGTCGCCCTCGGGCACCTCGACGGTCAGCGACCTGCCGCCGGGGATGTAGGTGACGACGTCGTAGCGGTCGTCCTGGCCGAAGAGCGTGACGGGGTTGACGAACGCGGGCTCCCCGGAGCGGTCGACACCGCGCAGCGTGACGGTGCGCTTGGGGGCCTCGCGGACGGCGCCGATGGTGGTGTGGGCGACGGTCTCGCCGGTGGTGGCGGTGACGTACCCGCCGTAGCGGCCGGGGCGCAGCCCCGCGGGGTCGAGGGTGACCGGGACGGTCGCGGTGCCGCCCGCGGCGATCTCCACGGTGCCGCCGTCCGGCAGCCCGACGGCGTCGGCCGGGACCGGCTCGCCGCTGGACGCCCGCAGGGAGGCGTCGAGTTGCAGCGTCACGGGCGCGTCGGAGGCGTTGGAGTACGTGATCTCGCGCCGCACCGGCTCGCCGCCCTCGTCGACGCCGCCGAAGGCGAGGGTGCCGGTGGCGTACACCTGCTGCGCGGCGGCGCGGGCGGCGTCCACGCGCCCGCCGCCCTGCTCGTAGACCGTGAGGTCGTCGTGCCGCCGCGCGGTGCTGACCAGCGCGTCCTTGAGCTGCTGCGCGCTGAGGTCGGGGTGGCGCTGGGCGATCAGCGCGGCGGCGCCGGCGACGTGCGGCGCGGCCATGGAGGTGCCGGAGGCGGCGGTGTACAGGTCGTCCACGGGCGTGCCCATGGCGGTGCCCGCCGCGCGGGCGGCGACGATGTCCACGCCGGGCGCGGTGATGTCGGGCTTGACCGCGAGGTCGCCGACGCGCGGGCCGCGGCTGGAGAAGTCGGCCAGCGACTCGTCGCGGTCGACGGCGCCGACGGTGAGCGCGGCGTCGGCGGCGCCGGGCGAGCCGACGGTGGCCGAGCCCGGGCCGGAGTTGCCGGCCGAGGCGACGAAGAGCGTGCCGGTCTCGGCGGTCAGCCGGTTCAGGCCGAGGCTCAGCGCGTCGGTGCCGTCGGTGGGCGCGTCGGTGCCGAGGCTCATGTTGACCACGTCGGCGCCGGCGCCCGCGGCCCACTCCATGCCGGCGAGCACCTGCGACTCGGAGCCGAAGCCGTCGTCGCCGAGCACCTTGCCGACGAGCAGCCGGGCGCCGGGGGCGACGCCCTTGCGGGAGCCGCCTGAGCCGCCTGAGCCCACACCGGTGCCGGCGACGGTGGCCGCGACGTGCGTGCCGTGGCCGAAGGCGTCGCCGGTGGTGGGGCTGTCGGAGAAGTTGCGGGCCTCGTCGATCTGGCCCGCGAGGTCGGGGTGCTCGGCGTCGACGCCGGTGTCCAGCACGGCGACGGTGACGCCGGTGCCGTCGTGGCCGCCCTGCCAGACCTCGGGCGCGCCGATCTGCGGCACGCTGCGGTCGAGCGAGGCGCTGACCTTCCGGTCCAGCCAGATGCGCTCGATGCCGCCGGCGAGCCGCGGCTCCGCCGCCGTCCGGACGCTCCCGTCGTCGTCGACGGCCTCCCAGAACCGGTCCGCCGCGTCCTTGCCGGTCTCGACGGCCCGGGCGTCGAGGCTCGGCAGCGCGGCGCCGGGCGTCACCCCGGGCAGCCGCGCGGCGTCGGCGGCGCGCGCCCCCTTCGCGTACGACACGATCAGCGGGATCCGCTTGCTGCGCCCGTCGCCGTAGCCCTGCCCGACCAGTTCCGTGATGTTGAACAGGTCGCGGTCCACGGCGCCGGAGCCCACGTACGGCACCGCGTCGGAGGGGATGACGTGCAGGTCGCCGTCGATCTCCAGCTGCTCGAAGCCGCCGGCTGTGTCGTCGCCGTCGGCATCGCCGTCGCGCGGCGTCACGGTGGCGGCCTGCCGGCCGTCGGGGAAGCGCTCAAGCCGTACGCGGTCGCCGGTGACGAGCGTGACGACGCTGAGCGAGGAGGCGGACGCCGGATCCGCGGCCGTCGCGCCACCGGGTGCGGCGGCGACGTGGGTCGCGGAGGGCGCCAGGGTGACCAGGAGCGCGCCCGCGGTGGCGAGCGCCGGCAGCTGTATTCGTCGTAGATGCACGGGCAAAGCATTCGTGCCCGCGGGCCTGCTGTCACGACTCCGCCGTGCCGGGCTTGCGACATGTCGCCTGTACGACAACGGTGTCCGGCCGGGGCGCCCCCTGTCCGCGCCGCCGCGGGCCGCCCTATGATGCGTCGCTGGCATCGGGCCGGTTCGGGCGAGGGGGCTGCACCATGCCGGACGAGATCCTTGCGGACCGCTACCGGCTCGTCCGGCGGCTCGGCGAGGGCGGCATGGGCGAGGTGTGGGAGGGCCGCGACGAGACGCTGGAGCGGCCCGTCGCGGTCAAGCTGATCTCGACGCTCGCCGGGGGCGGCAGCCGGGGCGACGAGATCCGCGCCCGCTTCCTGCGCGAGGCGCGGCTGACCGCCAGGCTCCAGCACCCCGCCATCGTCACGCTCCACGACCTCGGCTCCGCGCGGGCCGCGGAGGGCGACACGCCGTTCCTGGTGATGGAATTGCTGCGCGGTGAGGGTCTGGACGCGGTACTGCGCCGCGGGCCCGTGGCGCCGGCGGACGCGGCCCCCTGGGGCGCCCAGATCTGCGCGGCGCTCGGCGAAGCGCACGCCGGCGGGGTGCTGCACCGGGACATCAAGCCGGCCAACATCTTCCTCACGTCCTCCGGCGCGCTCAAGGTGCTCGACTTCGGCATCGCCCGCGCCGCCGATCCGTCGGCGGCGGACGACCGGGTGACGCAGACCGGGTTCGTGGTGGGCACGCCGCAGTACATGGCTCCCGAGCAGGCCCGCGAGCGGGCGGAGCCGGCGAGCGACCTGTACGCGCTCGGCTGCGTGCTCTTCGAGATGCTCACCGGCCGGCTGCCCTTCGAGGGGACCGACGCGATGAGCCACCTCTCGGCCCACCTGACGGAGCCGCCCCCGGCGCCCGGCTCCGTGGCCTCGGGGATCCCGCCGGGCTGGGACGACCTGGTGCTCACCCTGCTGCGGAAGGACCCCGCGGAGCGCTACGCCTCGGCCGCCGCCGTGGCCGAGGCGCTGCGCGCGCTGGCGGAGCCGGGCCGCCCCGCCGGCATACCCGGCTACACCCCCACCGCCGTCGACACCGCCGCCCCGGCGGCCGCCGGGGCCGAACCGCGCACGTCCGGCGGCGGACCGCGGGCCGCCGCGGCGCCTCCGGAGCCGTTCACCCCCGACCTGGTCACCGGCTTCATGGTGGAACGGCCCGTGCTCGGCGTGTCCTTCGCCCCGGACGGCGAGCGCCTCGCCCTCGTCCTCGCCAAGGGGATCCTGCTCGTGACGGACCTCACGGGGCGGGAGCGGTTACGGATTCAGCTCTCCCGCCGGACGCTGTACGGCTTGCCTGCCGTCGCGGCGTTCAGCCCGGACGGCAGCCGGCTGGTGACGCTCACCACCGACGACTCCCTGCAGTTCTGGGACGCCGCCACCGGCCGCCTGCTGCGCCGGCTCGGCCAGGCTCACCAGCAGGGTCCGTTGTCGTTCAGCCCCGACGGCAGCCTGCTCGCCCTTGCGGGACAGTACGACAAGGTCCGGCTGCGCGACGCCCGCACCGGCGAGACCGTGGCGGAGCCGGAGAAGCCGCCCACCCTGCACCGGCCCTTCTACGGCGCCGTGCTCAGCCCGGACGGAGCCCGGGTGGCCGTCACGAGCGTCGGCAACGTCGTCCTGATCCCGGTGCGGGGACAGGCACAGGAGCCGCTGACGATCGCCATACCGCCGACGAAGGCCGCCCTCGACGCGGACTTCAGCCCGGACGGGACGATGCTCGTCACCGCCCAGAGCACGGGCCACCCCCTCATCTGGGGTGCGAGGTCGGGCGAGCAGCTACGGCCGCTGCCGACGCTCAAGGGCGCGAGTCACGTGCGCTTCAGTCCGGACGGCGCCATGGTCGCCACCGGCGGGCGGGGCAACGTCGGTCAGGTGTGGGCCGCGGCCACCGGTGTGGAGCTGTTCCACATCTCGTACCGCACCAGGGTGTCCGTCCTGGCGTTCAGCCCGGACGGCGGGACGCTCGTCAGCACCAGCAAGAGGCACGTACAGCTCTGGCGGCTCGCCGGATGACGTACGCACCAGCACCAGCGAAGGAGCGGCACATGTTTCGCAGGACATCGACGCTCGCACGCACCGCACTGCTCGCCGCCGCGGTCGTGATCACCCCCGTCACCGCCCTCGGCGCCGCAGCCGCGCCGCAGCAGGGCACCGCGGCCGAACGCGCCCCGGCCGCGACGTCCGGCACCCGTACCACCCAGGACCCCGGGGAGTCCGGCGACCCCAACACCAGCGAGCAGGCGCGCGACGTCGTCTTCGCCATCCACGGCGGCGCCGGCACGCTCAGGCGCGAGGACATGTCCCCCGAGCTGGAGCGGGAGTACCGTGCCAAGCTCACCGAGGCGGTGCGCACCGGCCAGCAGGGGCTGGCGGACGGGAAGTCCAGCACCGCGGCCGTCGAGGCCGCGATCAACGTGCTGGAGGACTCGCCGCTGTTCAACGCCGGCAAGGGCGCGGTGTTCACCACGGACGCGGAGAACGAGCTGGACGCGTCCATCATGGACGGCGCGACCCTCGACACCGGCGCGGTGACCGGGGTGACCCACGTCAAGAACCCGATCTCACTGGCGCGGGAGATGATGGAGCACTCCCGGCACGTGCTGATGAGCGGCGAGGGCGCCGAGCGCTTCGCCCAGCACCGCGGCATCGACCTGGTTACCCAGGACTACTTCTTCACCGAGCGGCGCTGGGAGTCGCTGATGGCCGCCAAGGGCGGCGAGTCGGACTTCGACTTCGGCGAGACCGGCACGGTCGGCGCCGTCGGCATCGACGACGACGGCGACCTGGCCGCCGGCACGTCGACGGGAGGGCTGACGAACAAGCCCGTCGGCCGCATCGGGGACTCGCCGATCGTCGGCGCCGGCACGTACGCGAAGAACGGCAACATCGCGGCGTCCGCGACGGGTACGGGCGAGCTGTTCATCCGCGAGGCCGTCACGCACACCATCTCCGCGCAGGTCGAGTACCTGGGCCGGTCGGTGTCCAGGGCGGCCGGGGCGGCGATCGACAAGACCGAGACGCTCGGCGGCGACGACACCGGCGGGGTGATCGCGCTGGACTCCCGCAAGAACCTCGCGTTCACCTTCAACACCTCCGGCATGTACCGCGGTTACGCCACCGCCGACGGCGAGATCGTGGTCAAGATCTTCGCCGACGAGTGACGACCCGGCGGCGGGGGGCTTGTCTCCCGCCGCCGGCTGCACCAGCCTGGTGCCCGCCGTACCGGCCGCGCCCGGCCCCCGCGAAGGGCCGGACGGCAGGCCACCCCCCACCGTCAAGGAGATTCTCGTGCGTCAGGGCAAGCACCGGATACCGCAGACCCGTTCCCTTCCCCGTCCGCGGCTGTTACGAGCCGGGGTGCTCGGCGCCGCCACGGCGCTGTGCGTCCCCGTCACCCTCGCCGGCGGCGCCGCCTCCGCACCGGCGGCCCCGGCACCGCCGCCCGACGCCGCCGCTCCGGACGGCGCCGTCCCGCCCCTCGGCGGCACCGCGTCCCGTCCGGACGCCGCCGCGGAGCCGCCCGCGCTCACCACGACCACCACCGGCCGCGAGGACGACGGCGTGCTCCTCACCACCCCGGCGCCGGTCGGCGGCGACCTCGCGGGCGCGGCGATCTACGACAACGCCGGCGAGGTGGTGTGGTGGAAGGAGGGCCCGTACATGAACCTGGAGCCCGTCACCTTCCGCGGCGAGCCGGCGCTGAGCATGTACGACAACACCGACATCGGCGGCGAGTACCTCCTGCTGAACTCCTCTTACCAGGAGATCGCCTCGTACCGGATGAACGGCCACTACACCGACAGCCACGAGTTCGAGATCAGCCCCGATGGCTCCCGCGTGCTGCTGCTCGGCTTCTCCTTCGTCACCCGCGATCTCACCGAGTACGGCGGGAAGGCGGACGCGCAGGTCATCGACGCCGTCATCCAGGAGCAGGACGCGGCCACCGGCGAGGTGCTCTTCGAGTGGAGCGCGCTGGACCACATCCCGCTGACGGAGACCCAGGAGCCGCTCACCGAGGCGATGGTGGATCCGGTCCACGCCAACTCCCTGGCGTACGACGCGGACGGCGACCTGCTCATGAGCGCCCGGCACACCAGCACCGTCTACAAGATCGACCGGGAGACCGGCGACGTGCGGTGGCGCCTCGGCGGCGCGGCGAGCGACTTCGCCTTCGCCGACCCCGCGCAGCGGCCCAGCTACCAGCACGACGCCCAGCGGCTGCCGGACGGGCGGCTGATGCTCTTCGACAACGGCAACAAGAACAGCCCGCAGCGCTCCCGCGGCGCCGTCTACGAGCTGGACGAGCAGGCGATGACAGCCAGGCTCGCCGAGGACGTGCAGACCCCGGAGCCGGTCTTCACGCTCTTCGCGGGGTCGGCGCGGCAGACGGACAACGGCAACGTCCTGCTCGGCTACGGCAGCGCGGGGCGGATGGCGGAGTTCGCCGGCGGGGAGCCGGTGTTCACGGGGACGTTCCCGCAGGGCACGTACAGCTACCGGGCGATACGCACGGACTGGACGGGCACGCCCGCGACCAAGCCGAAGGTGGAGTGGCGTGATCCGGATACGGTCGCGATGAGCTGGAACGGCGCCACGGAGGTCGACGCCTGGCGGATCGAGACCGGCGCGTCGCGCCGGACGCTGACGGAGGCGGACACGGTCGGCAGGCGCGGCTTCGTCACGACGGCGGACGTCGCGGTGCCGGACGGCGCCGAGGTGGTGCGGGTCAGCGCCGTGGACGCGGACGGGGAGGTGCTGGCGAGCCGGACGCTGGACCCGGACGGCACGGGCAGGTGACGACCGGCGGCGGCCAGGGGCCCGCGGCGGTCAGCGGCTCGTACGGCAGGGCGTCGGGGCCGGCGCCTCGAAGGGGATCAGGGTCTCCGCCGCCGCCGGGATCACCGCGAGGACCAGCCGCCCGTCGAGCCACTGCGGGCGCACGTGCCCGCGGGTGACCATCCTGGCCTCCCACGGCGGGCCGTGCGGCGCGCCGAGCAGCACGACCTGCTCGATCGCCGAGGCGGCCAGCAGGTCCCCCACCGTCATGGTCCCGGTCAGCGCGTCGGCCCCGGGGTACAGCACCGCCCGGCCGACGCTGCGCGAGGCGTGCTCGGCGGCGGCGCGGGCCGCCGCCGCGGCGGCCTCGCCGGGGCCGTGGCGGGTGCCGCCCGGCAGCCCCGCGACGGCGTGCCCGCGGGCGGTGAGCCACCGCCAGGCGGCGGCCGCGTCGGTGGCGCCGGCGAGGGCGAGGGAGACGGCGATGCGGGGCCGCTCCCCCGCCACGAGGTGGGTGCAGCCGTACGCGGTCCGCGGCAGCCGCAGTTCGCCGGCGAGCGCGTGCAGCAGGTGGTCGGCCTCGCGCAGCTCGGTCAGGCCGGAGTCGGCGCCGAGGACGTAGCCGCCGCTCATGCGCGGCGGCGGGTCGCGGTACGGGCGGCGGGGTGCGCGGCGCCGGGGACGCCGCCGTGCCGGTGGTGGTGGTCGTGGTGACGGAGTCGCTGGCCCATGACGCCCTTCCCAGTCCTGCCGGGTGCCGAGTCCTGACGCGGCGGCTGCTGCCGAGGGTCCGGCCGCAAGATGAACGCCGCGCAACCCGGCGGTGATCGCCGAAGGGCCGTACGGCGGCGGCTTCGAGGGGAGCCCGCAGGGGTACGCCGCCGCCGCGGGGCGCGGCGGCGGCGTACCGGACAAGGCTCTGGATTCGGTCAGCCGCCCGGGACGGTGTCCTCGTGGCTCACGCCGGCCGCGCGGTACGCCGCGACCTGCTCGTCCACCTGGGCGGCGGTCAGCGTCTGGTCCTTGGCGAAGTAGACGTAGTCGACCTGCTGGTCGTACGCCCGCGGGGAGCTGCCGCCGGCGAGGCCGCCGGAGATGATCCAGTGGTTGAGGTTGATCGACATCGGCGTCTCGGGCAGGTAAGGATCGCCGTGCACGGCGAACGGCTGCCCGTCCACGTAGTAGTCGACGGAGTCGCCGTCGACGGTGATCACGAGGTCGTGCCAGCCGGAGTAGCTCTGCCGCGCCTCTGTGTGGGTGTTGACGGCCTCCCAGGGGTCGGGCCGGTAAGTCTCCCAGGACGTGGCGAAGAGGGTGTTCGACGGCTCGCCCCAGCCGCCGTTGGGCAGGTACTCGAAGTCCAGCTCGCCGTAGTCCGGATCCATCGGCGCGTCGAGCGGGGTGATGGTGAAGAACGTCTGCACCATCTGGTCGCCGTCCGGGCCGGAGACGGGGGCGTCGCTGAAGTGCACCCGGGCGGCGTACGTGCCCTGCTGGAACTTGCGCTGGTGGTACAGCTCCGTCTGCTTCGTGCCGGCGGCCGTGCCGTCGGTCGAGGTGCGCAGGCTGAGCACGGAGTCGGCACCGTCGCCGGGGAAGGTGACCTGCTCGGGCGCCCAGCCGGCGCCGGGCGCGCCGGGGCCGCCGGAACCGGACCGTACGGTCCAGCCGCGCTGGCCGAGACGGGCGTCGGTGTGATCGGTGTAGTCGAAGTCGTCGAAGAGCGCGGGCCCTTCGGCGGTGGACGAGCCGGAGGCGGCGGGCGAGCCGGAGGCGGCGGGGACGATGACCGCCCCGCCCGCCAGCAGTCCGGCGGCGGCGAGGAGCGCGGAGGGGGTGCGCGGCCGCGTGGCCCTGCGCGGTGTTCGTGTCACGGTCGTTCCTCCTTGGTGGGGGGGATTCGTGAGCAGCCCGGGGGCGAGCAGGAACGTCACGCGGCGGAACGGCCCGGCCCGCGTGCAGCCGTCGGCCTGCGCCGCCTCCTCCAACTCGACGGGCACGCCGGCGAGGAGCGAGCCGGTCGAGCATACCGGCGTCCCGGGCGATGACGTAGACGGCGATGTGCATCGCCTCCCAGGGCGCCATCTGGGCGACGAAGAGCATCAGCACGAAGGCGCGCCGGCCGCGCCGGCGCATGCGGGCGACGGCGAACGCGGCGCCGAGCGCGACGAGCGGCGAGAGCGGCACGGCGCTCACGGTCACCAGCAGGCTGTTGCGCCAGAACTGCGCGAAGCCGTCGGCGACGGCCGTGCGCACGTGTTCCAGCGTGCGGGCGACGAACGGCTTCCCCGTCAATTTCAGCGTGTGGAAGCTGGGTGCGGTCTTCGGCGTGGGCGGCCGGCAGCACTTGAGGGCTTGGCAGGCCCTGACGAACTCGGCCGGAGCCGCCGGTGGCGGTGGTCAGAGGCCGATGTCGGCCAGCCACTGGCCTGTGGTCCGGGGGGTGACGCCGAGCAGCTTCTGGGCGGAGGTCTCCGGCGTGATCGGCCGGCCGGGCATGGCGCTCATCGCCTGATAGGCCCCTGCGACGTCAGCGGCGGCGCTCTCCCCGATCAGCGGCGCCAATGAGGTTCGGAGCTCCTCGGTGGTGATCTGGTCGAAGGCCACGTCCCGTCCGAGCCGGGCGCCGAACGCCTCGGCCAGCTCCGGCCCCGTGATGGCCGGGTACTGTCCGACGGAGACCACGCCGGTGACGTCCCCGCGGCCGAGCAGGGCGACGACGGCGTCGGCGATGTCCAGGTGGGAGGCCCAGGAGACGGGGAAGTCGGCCCGGATCGGGTAGGGCAGTACGCCACGCTCGCGGACCGAGCCGATGACGTGCGGCATGAGCAGGTTCTCCAGGTACAGCTCGGGCGCCACGACTGCATGGGACAAGCCGCTGTCAGCCAGGCCGGCGGCCAGGGTGGCGGCGGCACCGCCGATGGCGGGATCGATGGGGAAGCCGCTGGTGGAGAACACGACGCGGCCCGGCCCGGCCCCGCGGAGCGCCGTGAGGATGTTGTGCGCGTAGGTCTGGCGGTCCTCTTCCGAGGCCACCGGCAGGTGGACGAAGACCCCCTCGGCACCTCGGTAGGCGTCGGTCAGGTCGGGGGCGGAGGAGTAGCCGGCGGCCACGACGCGCTGCGCGCCGGGCACGACGGCGTCGGGGTTGCGGGTCAGAGCGGTCACAGACTTGCCCGCGGCGGCGAGAGCGGCGACGACGGGGGCACCCTGGGCGCCGGTGGCGCCATGAATCACGTAGGTCATGCCGCTATTAGTGCATGAGGTGCACCAGCTACATCAACTGCACTAATAGGGTACGGTGAAAATTGTGACTGATCCCTGTCTGCCCGAGTGCGGTGTCGCCCGGTTCCTCACGCTGCTCAACGGGCCGTGGGCCACCCTGATCGTGCGCGAGTTGCTGCAGCGCCCTCACCGGTTCAATCAGCTGCGCGAGGCCCTGCCGGGCATCAGCCCGCATACCCTGACCAGCCGGCTGCGCCAGTTCGAGCGGCACGGCATCGTCACCCGCACGACATACGCGGAGATCCCGCCGCGCGTCGAGTACGCGCTGACCCCTCTCGGCGAGGGGCTGCGCGAGGTCCTGGAGGCCATGGGGACGTGGGCCACGGCGGTGCCGGATCCCGAGTCCGGCGTCACCGCCTGACGTACGAAGGTCGGCCGGCCGAAGGGCCACACCGAACCCCACGGAACAATAATCTATGGAAGTTGCTTCCATGGAATGGAAATGCTTGACTGAGGGCCGGGCCGGCCCTACCCGCCATCCCCGCCGGGCCCCCGTGAGCCCCTTCGCGGTGCGGTAGTCACCACCTGGACTTAGCCTGCCGCAGAGAGCACATTTCCCCCTTTGCCGTCTTCACCGAGGCCGGCCTCGCCGACCGCCTCGACTTCGCCCGCTGACCCCGACCGAACCCGAGGAGAGCACGATGACCACTGCCAACCTCGACCTGGCCCGCGCCTACTTCCAGGCCGTGCAGACCGGAGACATGGCCGGCCTCGGCGGCCTCCTCGACGAGCAGATCGTCTGGCACCAGCCCGGTGCCAACCAGTTCTCCGGCGACCACGTGGGCCAGGGCGCCGTCTTCCAGATGCTCGGCGGCATGATGGAGACCAGCCAGGGCACCTTTGCCATCGACAAGATCTATTCCCTGATGGGCAACCGCGACCTGGTCGCCGCCTACATCCACTTCACCGGCCGCAGGGGCGACACGTCCATGGCCATGGACGGCATGGACCTCCTGCGCGTCCACAACGGCAAGATCACCGAGATGTGGCTCTTCTCCGGCGACCAGAGCGCCGAAGACGCCTTCTGGGGCCGCTGAAACCCGCGTGTGCCCCGAGACCGACCCTGCCTCGGGGCACACGACGGCGCACTGGCTCACGAGGCCGACCGACCGGGCGGCTTCGGCGCCCGCGCCGCCGGCGCCGGCGTCTGACCCGCGGCCTTCCGCTCCGCCTCCAGAGCACGTCCGGCCGCCCGCAGCGTACTGAGGACCGCGGTCACCTCCCGTACGGACTGCTCGGGAATCACCGACCCGATCCGCAGCTCCAACTCGTCCTCGAACACCTTCACCGCCCCCTCCGCGAGCCTCCGCCCCTCGGCCGTCAGTTCGACGATCGACGAACGCCGGTCGTGCGGATTCGCGCGGCGCTCACACAGGCCCGCCGCCTCCAGCCGGTCGACCGCCTTGCTCGTGCCGCCCACCGTGATCGAGAACTCCTCGGCGATGTCCTGGATCCGCCGCCCCGGCCGACGCAACAGCAGGTGCAGCACCTCGAACGACGTGAGCGGCAGGTCGTACTCCGCCCGCAACCGTCCCTCGATGCCGTTCCACAGCTCGATCTCCAGCGAGACCAGCTCCCGATACAGCAGCTTCAGATCAGCCATCACTCATCTTCCGAAGAATTATCTTCCATAGATGAATAATTATAGTGCGGCTCCCGCGGCCGTCAGCCGCCGACGCCGTCCAGCAGCCCCAGGTCCGGCGGCACCAGCGCCGTCGTCGCCACCAGCACCGTCAGCAGGCGGTGGTCCGGGGTGCAGTCCGGGGCCTCCGGCGGCCGCTCGTCGCGTAGCGCCGACAGGTACGCGCCGTCGCTCGCCAGCCGGCGGCGGACGTCCTCCACCCGCCGTCCGACCTCCTGCGCGCCCCACCGCTCCCCCGGTCGCAGAAACGCCAGCACCTCCGCCGCCTGCCGGTACGGCACCGGCCGCGGATCCGGCTCGTGGCGCAGATACCGCTGCCCCAGCACGACCAGCACCAGCCGCTCGTCGTCCGACAGCGACCACGCCGCCGGCAGCGGCCGGCCCGCGGCGTCGGCAGGGCCGCCCGGGCGCGGCGCTTCGGGGCGGACCACGTACAGCTCCACCAGGTGCTCCTGGAAGCCGGAGCCCTTGACGAAGACCGGCGTGTAGCCCGCGGCCAGCGGCGTGCGGCCCGAGCCGGGCTCCAGCAGCCGGCCGTGCGACAGCCGCAGCGCCTGCTGGCCGGTGTTGCGCAGCGCCCAGCCGCCCTCCAGGTACGTCAGCTCGCCGTGCCGGCGGCTGACGCCCTGGTCGTGCCGGCCGACGTACAACTCGACGTCCCCGCCGTCGCCGTCGTCACCCGGCCCGCGCCCGAACCGGACGGTCAGCCCGGGCAGCGGTGCCACCTGGATGCCGTCCGTGGCCGAGCGCGCGTGCAGCGTGCCCGGCTGCGCGGACGCCACGCCACGGGCCAGGCTGTCGCGCCCGCTCATCCCCGGTGTCCTCGGATACGGTCCATCGCAGGTCCCCTCGGCCGCGGCCGGCTGCTGCCGACCGCCTCACCGTGCTCCCTGCCCCCGGGGACCCCTCCCCGCCGCCGGTCACGGGCACCTGCGGACCGGGCGGTTCAGAGCTTCGGCAGCTCGCCGGCGGCGGTCTCCGCGAGTTGCGTGGCCGTCGCGCACAGCTGGTCCTGCGGCTCGTCGTCGCCGTAGAGGGTGAGGTAGAGCAGTTCGACGGCCTTCTGGCCGTTCTCGTCGGGGTACTCGCGGTACTCGACGCGTACGGTGCAGGTGTCCTCGCCGTCGTACTCCGGGGAGACGACGGCATCGCGGCCCGCCAGCCGGGTCACCGTGCCCTCGTCGGCGCTGAGCGGCTGGTCGCGGTCGTAGCGCAGCAGGATCTCTATGTCGCGGGTGGTGCTGTACCAGTCGCAGTCCCAGTTGCCGAAGCCCACGTCGGGGTCGCCGGCGTCGACGCCGGGGACGACCTCCAGGGCCCGCGCGTCGAGCAGCCGGCAGGCGTCCTGCCACAGCAGCGACGTCTCCGGCGCCGGCGGCTTGCGGCGCGGGACGGTGCGGTTCTCGGCGCGCGCCCGGCCCAGCGTCTCGCCGGCGGTCCTGGCGGCGATGTCGGCCATCGCGCACAGGGTGTCCGCGCCGCCGGAGTACCGGGCGTCGCCGCCGTCGACGTAGATCCAGATGCTGACGTCGCGGTCCGCCTCGTCCGGCAGGACGAGGGCACGCGCGCACTCGTCGCCCTCCGGCGGCTCCTCGATGACGCCGATGCCACCGAACGTACGCACCGGCGCCGGCGACTCGGGCGCGGGACCCGAGTCGAACTCGACCTGGACATCGATGTGTTCGCCGTCGTCGCCCTGCGGGTAGACCAGCACGTCGCAGCGGTCGAAGTTGCCGTAGTCGCGGTCCCGTTCCACGCTCTCGCCGAACCGGGCGAAATCTCCGGGGTCGGTCAGCGAGCACGGGTCCATGGTGCGCCGGTCGCCGATGACGGAGCCGTCGCGCGGCCTGCCGTCGCCCGGGGCGTCCCCGGGCGGGCCGCCGGGGCCGTCGTCGCCGGGGGCGAGCCACAGGAACCAGGCGGCCGTCAGCGCCGCCGCCGTGACGAGCGCCGTGCCGGCGGCGGCCGTTGCCCGCGGGTAGCGGCGCGGCGCGGCGAGCGCGGCGGGCTGGGTCAGCCGCCGCAGCCGGCCGCGCTGTCCGGCGGCCTCCTCCAGCAGGCGCCGGGCGGCGGCGGCGTCGGGGCGCTGGTCGGGACGGGGGCGGAGCATCGCGTCGAGCGCCCCGGCGAGCGGTCCGGTGTCGCGCTCGCGGCGCAGCACGCCGTGGCTGACCTTCCACTCGCGCAGGGTGGCGTCGTCCTCCTGGCCGTCGTCCTCCTGGCCGTCGTCCTCCTGGCCGTCGCCGTCCCCCTCGTCGTGGGGCACGCCGGTGACGGCCTTGTAGAGCGTCGCCGCGAGGGAGTACACGTCCGAGCGGGGCACGGGCGAGCCGTTGACGACCTCGGGGGCGGCGTAGTCGGGGGTGTAACTCAGCGGGCGGTCCGGCGAGATGGTCTCGCTGCTGCCGGTGCGCTGGGCGGAGTCGAAGTCGGTGAGCTTGGGGGTGCCGTCGTCGGTGATGACGACGTTGGCGGGCTTGACGTCGCAGTGCACCACGCCGTTGGCGTGCAGTGCCTCCAGCGCCCGGGCGATCTGCGCCCCGATCCGGGCCGCCCTCTCGGGCGCCATCGGGGGCTGCCGCTCCAGGCTGCCGCCGGTGACGTGCTCCATGACCAGCCAGCAGCCGGAGTCCGGGCCGGAGTCGACGAACTCCACGCCGTAGAGCGTGACCACGTGCGGGTGGGTGGCCTTGGCCTGGGCCCGCGCGACGCCGAGGAGCCGGGGGCGGTCGCCGCTGCCGCCGCCGCGTTTGAGCACGACTCTGCGGCCCAGTTGGCGGTCCTCGGCGAGCCACACCTCGCCGCGGCCTTCTTCATCGATCAGCTCTTCGAGCCGGTAGAGGTCGCCGACCAGCTGACCCACGCGCACCGCGACTCCTTTCGCCGTCTGCAGGGCGAAACTTATCGGGTGCGAGTACCGAGGGCACGGCGTCTTCACGACTTCCCCGCCGCAGCCGCGCTTAAGGGCCGAAAACGGCGCTCAGCTCGAAAAATCGTCGTCCAGGAGTTCGAGATCCGGCGGCACCAGCGTGGTGGATTCCACCAGTCCGCGCAGCAAGTTGTGCTTCAGGTCGTTATCGGACGGTCCGCTGCCGTCGTCGCCGCGGATCACCTGGTACGGGAAGCCGCCGCGCGTCAGCCGCCGGCGGACGTCCTCGATCCTGTGCTCGATGATGCGCTTGGTCCACGCGTCGCCACCGGGCAGGTACGCCAGCCGCTCGGCCGCCTGCCGGTACGACAGCGGGCGCGGCTCCGACTCGTACTGCAGGTACTGCTGCCCGAGGACGACGAGCAGCAGCCGCTCCTCATCGCTGAGCCGCCAGCGCTTCGGCGGCAGCGTCTCGGCGCGGTGCCGCGGCACCCGGCCGGCCTCGTCGGCGTCGGCGACGTACAGCTCGACGAGATGTTCGCGGTGCCCGGAGCCCTTGACGAACAGCGGGGTGTAGCCGGGGGCGAGCGGGATCGGCTCGGTGGTCAGGTGCATCAGCCGGCCGCGGGGCAGCCGGACGAGCTGCTGCCCGGTGTTGCGCAGCCACCAGGTGCTGCGCTGGTACGACAGCTCGCCGTGCCGGCGGCTGACGCGCAGGTCGTCCTCGCCGACGCACAGGTCGACCTCGTCCTTGTCCCGTCCGAAGCTCACGACGCGCGCGGCGCCGGGCGGCACCCGGATGCCGCCGGCGACGCTGCGGGCGTGCAGGGTGCCGGGCGGCGACGGCGCGGTGCCGCGCGCCAGGCTCTCTCGCAGGGACATCGCCGGCCTCCGGGTTCGCGGACGGTACGTACCCCGACAGTGTCCCGCGTCGTCCGGGGACCGGTCCCCAACCCGTCCCCGGCTTTCGTTATCGGGTCCCGCTCGCCGTCCGGGCCGCCAGCCGCTCGTCCGCGCGGCCGGGCGCGTACAGGTGCTCCACCACCAGCGCCCCGGCGCCCGCGAGCCCCGCGCCCTCGCCGAGGCGGGAGGTGACGACCTGCAGGTGCGCGGTGGTGCGCGGCATCGCGCGTTGGTACAGCAACTCCCGTACGCCGGTGAGGAACGGCGTGCCGGCGAGGTCTCCGACGATCATGAGCACGCCCGGGTTCAGCAGCGTGACGACCGTGGCCAGCACCTCGCCCACCCGCATCCCCGCCTCGCGCGCAAGCCGCACCGCGTCCGGCTGCCCCGCGGCCAGCAGGTCGCGCACGTCGGAGCCGGAGGTGGCGGGCACACCCAGCTCGGTGAGGCGGCCGGCCAGCGCGCGCCCGCTGGCGACGGCGGCGAGGCAGCCGTACGAGCCGCAGGCGCAGAGGGCGTCCATCCCGTCGGGCAGGCGTACGTGCCCGATGTCGCCCGCGCCGCCGTCGATACCGCGGTAGATGCGCCCGTCGACGACGACGCCGGCGCCGATGCCGGTGGAGACCTTGACGAGCACGAAGGCGGCGCAGTCGGCGAAGCCGGCGCGCTGCTCCGCGTACGCCAGGAGGTTGGCATCGTTGTCCACGAGCACCGGCACGTCCGCGGGGCCGTCCGCGTGGGCGGCGAAGGACCGGCGCATGTGGTCCTGGATCGGGTAGCCGTCCCAGCCGGGCATGATCGGCGGCTGCACGACGACCCCGGTGCCGAAGTCCACCGGCCCCGGCACCGAGATGCCGATGCCGCAGACCTCGGCGGCGCCCCGTCCGACCTCCGCCAGCAGCGGGCCGAACCAGCGGCCCAGCTTGTCGAGGACCGTCTCGGGCCCGTCGCCGACGCGCAGCGCGCCGGTGTGCTCGGCGAGCGGCCGGCCGGCGAGGTCGAGCACGGCGGCACGGCCGTGCCGGGTCTGCAGGTCGGCGGCGAGCACGACGGCGTGTGCGGTGTCGAACTCCAGCCGCACGGAGGGCCGGCCGCCGGTGGAGACGCCGGCGGCGCCGCGCAGCCAGCCGGCGGCCGTCAGCGCGTCGAGCCGGCCCGCGACGGTGGAGCGGGACAGGCCGGTGGCGTCCTGCAGTTCGGCGCGGGTGGTGGCCTCGCCGGTGCGGATGAGCTGGAGCAGCTGCCCCGCGCTGGCCTGGTTGCGCATGTGTGTCTCTCCGGTCAGCTCTTGTCGGCGCCGCTGGTCAGGCCCTCGGTGAGCAGTCGTTCGGCGGCGAAGAACAGCAGTACCACGGGGATGGTGAGGACCACGGACCCGGCCATGAGTACGGTCTTGGAGACCTCGATGCCGTTGGACAGCTGTGCCAGGCCCAGCGAGACGGTCCAGCTCTCCGGGTCCGCGGCGAGGAAGAGCAGGGCGAAGAGGAACTCGTTCCAGGCGATCATGAAGACGTACAGCCCGGTGGCCATCAGCGAGGGCGCGGCCAGCGGCAGCACCACCTTGCGCAGCGTCTGCACCCTGCTGCAGCCGTCGAGCGCCGCCGCCTCCTCGATCGAGTACGGGATGGTGACGAGGTAGTTCTTCAGCATGTAGATGGAGACCGGCACGGTCTGCGCCACGTACACGATCGCCAGGCCCACGAGGCTGCCGGACAGACCTATTCGCGCGAACATCACGAACAGCGGGACCGCCAGCAGCGTCGCCGGGAACAGGTAGACGGCCAGGAACACCGCGCTGACCTGACGGCTGCCGAAGAACCGCAGCCTGCTGACGGCGTACGAACCGGGCACGGCCGCGGCGAGGGTGAGGGCGACGGTGCCCAGCGAGACCAGCGCCGAGTTGAGCATGAGCTTCAGGAAGCCCTGGCCGCCGTCCTCGGTGGGCTTGAGCACGTCCCGGTACGTCGCGGTGGTGAGGTCCTTCGCCGACACCCACATCGACCCGGGGTCCACCAGCAGCGCGTCGATGGGCTTCAGCGACAGCATGACCATGTAGTAGAAGGGGACCAGGGTGATCAGCGCCAGGAACGCGATCACCACCCAGCGGAGCGTGCCGAAGAGATACTCCTCGAACTGCGCGCGCGTCATCACGCCTCCTCCTGGACCCGCTTGGCGAAGAACTTGAAGTAGACGCCCAGCAGCACCGTCAGCACGACGGCGAGGACGAGCGCCTGGGCCGCGGCGGCGCCCACGTCGAAGCGCGAGGTGAGGAAGTCGTAGACGCGCACGGCGGCGACGTCGGTACCGGCGCCGCCGCCGGTGAGCAGGTAGACGTCGTCGAACTTGTTGAACGTCATGATGAAGCGCAGCACGCACAGCAGCGCGATCACGGGCATCAGCTGCGGCAGCAGGACGTGCCGGAAGCGCTGCGAGATCGTGGCTCCGTCCACGGTCGCGGCCTCCTCCAGGGTGTCCGGCACGGCCTGCAGCCGGGCGAGCAGGAAGAGGAAGGCGAAGGGGAAGTAGCGCCAGATCTCGAAGGCGATGACGGTGAGCAGGGCGAGCGGGATGTCGAAGTGCCAGCCCAGCAGGCTGACTTCGTACTGCCGGGTGGACAGGAACGCTACGGGATCGTCCCAGCCGAAGACGTCCCGGCCCCACTCGTTGACGACACCGTACTGCGGGCTCAGCGCCACCTCCCAGACGAACGCGACGGCGACGACCGGGGCGACGTACGGCAGGAGCATCGAGCCGCGCAGCAGGCCGCGACCGCGGAACGGGCGGCGCAGCGCGAGGGCGGCGACGAGGCCCAGCAGCACGGAGCCGGCGGTGGCGCCGACGGTGTAGACGAGGGTGGTGCCGAGGCTGGACCAGAAGCCGGCCGAGGCGAAGACGTCGGTGAAGTTCTCCAGCGACCAGTTGCCGAACAGGCCCATGCCCTGGATGTCGACGAGCTTGGCGTCCTGGAAGGCCAGCAGGACCGTCCAGAGGATCGGGACGATCACGACGACCAGCACCACCAGGAAGGTGGGGCTGACGAAGGCCAGGCCGGCGCGGTTCTCGCGGCGGCTCGCGGTCAGGGGGCGGCGGGCGCGGGGCCGGCCGCCCGCGGGCGGGCGCGGGCCGGTGGAGTTCGCCGTGCCGCGGCTGCGGATCGTGGTCATGTGCGGTTACCTCGGTGAAGGTTCCTTGCGGGCAGAGGGGCCGGCCGGTTACTCAAGGGAGGTCTTCAGCGCGTCGACTTCCTCGTACGCCTCGCGCGCCGCCTCCTCGGGGCTCGTCTGTCCGGAGGTCATGGCGCCGACCGCCTTCGCGACGGGGAGTTCGCCGTTGGTGGCGCCGACGAGCGCCCCCTCGCCCTGGTCGATGCCCCAGCGCTTCATGTCGCCGACGCCGGCGACGAGCTGGTCGAGCAGCTCCGGGGGGAAGACGTCCGCCATGGACTTCCGGGTGTCGACGCCCATGTCGCTGGCGCGCCAGGCGGCCAGGTAGCGCTCGGGCTCCTCGGGCGTGCCGGTACGGACCGGGATCTTGCCCTCGGGCGCCATGCCGAACCAGTCCTCGTAGCCGGAGCTCATCATGTACTCAATGAACCGGGTGGACGCCTCGGTCTCGGCGGTCTTCGTGGCGAGCCACGAGGTGATCTCGCCGAACTGGGCGGGCTCGGTGCCGCCGGGGCCCTGCAGCGCGGTGACGATGCCGCTGTGGGACGACAGGAACCCGGGGTCGTCCTTGCACTCGGGGCAGCTCGGCAGGGCGTCGTTGCGCAGCCCGGCCAGCTCGTCCAGCAGGAACGAGGACCAGATGATCATGCTGGACCGGCCGGCGAAGTAGGTGGCCCGGGTGGTGTCGACGGTCTGCAGCCCGGGCGGCCCGTAGTCGCGGGCGAGGGAGCCGTACGCCTCGAAGGCGGTGCGGCACTCCCCGGAGTCCAGGGCGATGTCGCCGGCGCCGTCCACCAGGTCGCAGCCGTTGGCCAGGGCGAGGTCCTCGAAGCTCTGCTGGGTGAAGACGTCGGCGGGGTCGGTGGCGACGGAGATCCCGTCGCGGCCCTCGACGTCCAGCCGCTCGGCGGCCTTCAGCAGGCTCGCGTAGTCGTCGGGGACGGGCAGCCCGGCCTCACGGAACAGGTCCTCGCGGTACGCGACGATCTGCACCCAGGCGTCGGAGGGCACCCCGAGCCGGGTGCCGCCGTCGGCGGTCAGGCGGAGCCCGTTGGCGTCGAAGGTGTCCTCGCCGAGCCGGTCGACGACCTCGGCGGGGACGCGGGTGTTCAGCAGCTCGTTGCTGTACATCTGCCACGCCTGGCCGAGCGGTACGGCGCCGATCACGTCCGGCAGGTCGCCGGCCGCGGCGGCCGACATGATGAGCTGCGGAAGCTGGTTCTCGTCCACCCCGACCAGCTCGACCTCGACGCCGGTCTCGTCCTCGAAGCGGTCGATGACCTTCTCGGTGTGGGCGATGCGGTCGGGGAGGCTCTCCTCCGACCACACGGTGATCTTCCGGTCGGGCCTGCCCGGACCGGAGGCGTCGGTGGCGCAGCCGGCGAGCACACCCATGGCGAGGGTGCCCGCGAGCAGGGCCGAGGTCCTCGACCGCCGGGTCCACGTGCGCATGTTCCGGTTCCTTTGACTGTTCCCTGGATCGACTTAAGCGTTGGCGGACTGCATCACACCACTACTTTTTCTTGTTGACAAGACATAAGTTCGAGATATCTTCGACGCAAGTCCTTAACAGCCGCGCCCCCGATCAGCCCAACCGGAGCACCCACCGTGGAACGCGTCGTCCAGTTCACCGCCCCCCGCCAGGTCGAGGTCGCCGAGCACGAGCGCGCCCCGCTGCCCCCCGGCCACCTGCGGGTCCGCACCCGGTACTCCGGCATCTCCGCCGGCACCGAACTCACCGCCTACCGCGGCACGAACCCGTATCTGACCCGCTCCTGGGACCCCGGGGCCCGGCTGTTCCGCGAGGACGCGGCCGGGCTGTCGTATCCCGTCGCCGGCTGGGGCTACTCCGAGGTCGGCGAGGTCACCGAGGTCTCCCCCGAGCTGGCCGGCGCTCCCGCTCTGCCCGCGGTCGGCGACCTGGTCTGGGGCATCTGGGGGCACCGCAGCGAGGGCGTCGTCCCCGCCGAGCGGCTGGCCGGGCACACGCTGCCCGCCGGCCTCGACCCGCTCGCGGCGGCGTTCGCCCGGGTCGGGGCGATTGCGTACAACGCGGTCCTCGCCGCCGGGATCCACGTCGGCGAGGACGTCGCCGTCTTCGGCCAGGGCGTCATCGGGCTGCTCGCCACCCGGCTGGCCGCGCTCAGCGGCGCCACGGTCACCGCCGTGGACGCCCTCGACGCCCGGCTGGAACGGGCCCGGGAGCACGGTGCGGCCCGTACGCTCAACGCCCGCGCCGACGCGGTCGCCGAGGGGATCCGGGCGGCGACCGACGGCCGCGGCGCCGACGCCGCGATCGAGATCAGCGGCGCGTACCCGGCCCTGCACGAGGCGCTGCGCTCCGTCGTCGCCGACGGCCGGGTCGTGGCCGCCGGCTTCTACCAGGGCGACGCCGTCGGGCTGCGGCTCGGCGACGAGTTCCACCACAACCGCGTGCAGCTCGTCTCCTCCCAGATCGGCGGCGTCCCGCCACAGCTGGCCGGGCGGTGGGACCAGCAGCGGCTGCAGCAGACGTTCCTGCGGCTCGTCGCCGAGGGGCGGGTCGAAGTGCTCCCGCTGGTCAGCCATGTGGTGCCGGCGGCCGAGGCGGCGGGCGCGTACGCCCTGCTCGACGAGCACCCCGAAGCCGCCCTGCAGATCGTCCTGGAGTTCTGAGGACGCCGTGCCCGAGCCCGGATTCCGCCACCCGCGTCCGCGCACAACCCCGCGCACAACCCCGCGCAGAAAGGCCACCCGCCCCGCCATGTTCTCCCTCGCGGCCCAGGAACAGCTGCTGCCCGGCGACACCCTCCAGCAGAAGTGGAAGTTTGCGCAGGCCGCCGGCTACGCCGGCATCGAGCTGCGCGCCCAGGGCGACCTGCGCTTCGCCGCCCGGCTGCCCGAGCTGAAGCGGGCCCTCGCCGACGGCGTCGTCATGCCCACCGTCTGCGTGGAGATGCCGCACTTCTTCGGCGCCTTCGACGCGGACCAGCGCCGCGACGCGGTGGCGCAGCTGAAGTCCCAGCTGTCGGTCATCGCCGAGATCGGCGGCAGCGGCGCGCAGACCCCCGCGTCGTACGGGATGTTCTCGCGCCGGCTGCCGCCCTTCACCCCGCCGCGCGACGAGGCCGGGGACCGCGCCGTGCTGCTCGACGGGCTGGCGGAGCTGGGCGAGCACGCGCGCCGCGAGGGCGTCACGCTCTTCCTGGAGCCGCTGAACCGCTACGAGGACCACATGGTCAACCGGCTGGAGCAGGCCACCGAACTGATCCGCGCCACCGGCCTGGACAGCGTGCGGATCGGCATCGACAGCTACCACATGAACATCGAGGAGGCCGACCCGGCCGCCGCCATCCTCGACAACGCGCCCTGGATCGGCCACGCACAGGTCTCCGACTCCAACCGCTTCCAGCCCGGCGCCGGCCACCTCGACTGGCCCGCCTGGCTCGGCGCGCTCCACGCCGCCGGCTACACCGGCTGGCTCGCCGCCGAGTGCCGGCTGACCGGCGACCCGGCGGCGGCGGTCGCCACCGTGCCCGGCTTCCTGCGCAGGGCCGGCGCATGACGGCGGTGCCCGCCGAGCGGCGGGGCGCGACGGCGCTGACCGCGTCGCCGGGCGACCGGGCGACCGCCGGCCGCCCTGAGCGGGTACGGCCGGACGACCCGTGGCGTGCCGCCGCGGCGGTGCTGCTCGGCAACTGGACCGGCACCTCCACCGTGCCGTCGCGCACCCTGTACCCGCACCAGTGGAGCTGGGACTCGGCGTTCGTCGCCATCGGGCTGCGGCACCTGTCGCCGCGGCGCGCGCAGCGCGAGCTGGAGATGCTGCTCGGCGCCCAGTGGGGCGACGGCCGTATCCCGCACATCGTCTTCAACCCGGCCGTGCCGCACGCCGCGTACTTCCCGGGGCCGGACTTCTGGCGCTCGGCGGCGGGCGGCACGAGGGGCGACCCGGGCCGCGGAACGGGCCGCGGAACGGGCCGCGGAACGGGCCGCGGAACGGGCCGCGGTACGGGCGCGGGCGCGCGAGCCGGCGCCCCGGCGCACCTCCAGACCTCCGGCATCGTGCAGCCGCCGGTGCACGCGCTCGCCGCGCTGCTGGTGCACCGGGCGGACCCGGCGGCCTCCGCGCGCCGCGGGTTCCTGCGCCGGGTCCACCCGCGGCTCCTGGCCTGGCACCGCTACCTCACCGCGGACCGCGACCTCGGCGGCGCCGGGCTGGCCGCGATCGTCCACCCCTGGGAGTCCGGGATGGACAACAGCCCCTCCTGGGACGGCCCGCTGGCCCGCATCGAGCCGGCGGCGGCGGCGTTCCACCGGGCCGACCTCGACCACGGTGACCCGGCGGACCGGCCGACCGATCTCGACTACGGGCGCTACGTGCGACTCGCCGCCGACTACCGCGACGCGGGCTACGCGGACGCGGGGGTGCGGCACGGCTTCGCCGTCGAGGACCCGTGCGTGAACGCGCTGCTGATCGCCTCGGAGGAGGCGATGGCGGAGATCGCGGCGGAGCTGGGAGCAGATCCGGGAGTGCACCGCGAGCGGGCCGCACGGCTGACGGAGGCGCTGGTGGCCCGGCTCTGGGACGCCGGGGCGGGCATCTTCCGCAGCCGCGACCTGCGCACGGACCGGCCGATCGACGAGTACGGCGTGGCCGGGCTGACCCCGCTGCTGGCCTCCGGCCTCCCGCCGGCGGTGGTGCGGGCGCTGCGGGACACCCTGGCGGGCGAGCACTTCCGCCTCGGGGAGCTGCCGCTGGTCGCGTCGTACGACCTGAAGGGGCGGGCGTTCGACCGCACCCGGTACTGGCGCGGTCCGGCGTGGTTCAACACCGCCTGGCTGCTGGAGCGCGGCCTGCGGCGGCACGGGGCGTACGGGACGGCGGACGCGCTGCGGCGGGCGGTGCCGGCGGGGGCGGCGGCGTCGGGCTTCGCGGAGTACGTGGACCCGCTGACCGGGGCGGGCCGGGGGGCGCGGGACTTCAGCTGGACGGCGGCGCTGGCGCTGGACCTGGCGGCGGGCGCCGGGGGGTGGCCGGAGGCCGGGGCAGCAGCCGGGGCCGGGACCGGGGCCGGGGTGCGATGAGCGGCGACGACTTACTCTCGGGGTGGGCGGTGCGCACGACGGGGGCCGGTCACGTGTCGTACCACCCGCTGTCGTACCGTCGCGGGAGCCGCTGGCCGGTTACGCACGCAGCGACCACCCGGCACCCGTACCGTGTCCACACGCCTGCTCCCCGCAGGCGTGGGCAGCTGCCACGCCGCTGGCGCTGCTCACCGCAGTCTCCGGGGGCGGCGGAACCTGACGCCCGCCGCCCCCGGTCCCCCGCCCGCGCTCACGCCTCCTGCTCGTCCAGGGTCACCCGGTCGCGCGCCGCCCGCACCGCCGCCGACAGACTGCCGGTGTCGTACGCGCCGTGGTGCCGGCGCCCGTTGACGAAGAACGTCGGCGTGCCCGCGACCCCGCTGAGGTCCGCGGACTCCATGTCCTCGGTGACCCGCGCGACGCCCTCGTGGGCGTACAGCGACCGGCGGAACCGCTCGACGTCGAGCCCCAGCTCCTCCGCGTGCCGCAGCAGGTCGCGCGGTGTCAGTCGGTCCTGGCTGGTCAGCAGCCGGTCGTGCATGGGCCAGAACGCGTCCTGCTCGGCCGCCGCCTCGCCGGCCTCGGCGGCGAGCTGGGCCCGCGGGTGCACGTCGGTGAGCGGCAGGTGGCGCCAGACGTAGCGGACGTCGCCGAAGTCGGCGAGGAGGTTGCGCACGACGGGCTCGGCCTTGCCACAGTACGGGCACTCGAAGTCGCCGTACTCGACGACCGTGACGGGCGCATCCAGCGGGCCGCGGATGTGGTCGCGGTCGGGGTCCACCGGGACGGCCAGGTCGACGATGACGGGTGCGGTGCCGAGGAGCGCCCGGGTGCGCCGCGGCTGCGGCAGCCGGGCCGTGGCGAAGGCGACGATCGCGGTGACGGCTCCGGAGCAGACGACGGCGGCGAGGATACCGATCTTCGCCTGCGCGAGCTGCTCGCCGCCTTCGAACGCCTTCGTGGCGATCAGCAGCGCGACGGTGAACCCGACGCCGGCGATGGTGCCGCCGCCGGCGACGGCGGCCCAGCCGACCGGCGGGCGCATCCGGCCGCGGCTCAGCCGCGCCGTCAGCGCGGTGGCGCCGACGATGCCGATCGGCTTGCCGACCACGTACGCCACGAGGATGCCCAGCGTCACGGGTGAGGTGAACGCCCGGGACAGCAGGCCGCCGTCGAGCTGGATGCCGGTGTTGGCCAGGGCGAACAGCGGCACGATCAGATAGCTGCTCCAGGGGTGGTACATCCGCTGCAGCCGCTCGTTCGGGGAGATCGCCGAGGCGATGCCCAGCCGCGCCTCCCGCTCCAGCTGCGGGGTGGGCTGCTCGCGGAACGAGCGGAAGAGCCCGCTGGCCCGCTCCAGCTCGCTGCGGGGCGCGGGGTAGGCGTACGTGGCGAGCCCGATGACCAGCCCGACGACGACCGGGTCGATGCCGGACTTGACGAAGGCGACCCACATGGCGACGCCGAGCAGCGCGTAGACGGGGCCGCGGCGGCTGCCGGCGTTGCGCAGGACCACGATGGCCGCGAAGAACGCGACGCCGACCAGCAGCGCCGTCCAGTTCACGGAGTCGCTGTAGACGAGGGCGATGACGGCCAGGGCGACGAAGTCGTCGACAACGGTGATGGTGAGGACGAAGGTGTGCAAGCGCCGGGGGAACCGCTTGCCCAGCAGCGCCAGCATGCCGAGCGCGAAGGCGGTGTCGGTGGACATGGCGACGCCCCAGCCGGAGGCGGAGGAGTCGCCGGCGTTGATGCCCAGGTAGATGAGCACCGGTACGAGCATGCCGGCGACGCCGGCGACGAACGGCAGCGTCATCCGGTGCCGCTCGCGCAGCTCCCCCATGTCGAACTCGCGCCGCGCCTCCAGCCCGACGACCAGGAAGAACAGCGTCATCAGCCCGGTGTTGACCCACTCCCGCAGGTCCATGGCGAGGCCGTGGTCGCCCAGCTCGACGGACAGGTGGGTGTGCCAGAGGTCCGTGTAGCTGCCGGGGGCGGCGTTGGCCCAGACGAGTGCGGCGACCGCGGCGGTGACGAGGAAGGCGGCGCTGCCGGTCTCGGTGCGGATGAACGTCCACCGGGCCGAGGTGGTCGGACGGTCGCACATCGTCCGGTCGGCGGGCGGTTCGGCGGGCGGTTCGGCGGGCGGCTGGGGCATGCTCGGTCTCCGTCGTCTCGCGAACCGTGGTCGGCGCGAGGACGAGGGGCGCCGCCGTGGCCCGATGGTACGCGCCGCGCCCGCGCTGCCGGGGGTCCGCGACGCACCGGCACGGCGCCGGGGTCAACGCTGGCCGGGGGCCGGGTGTGCTCGATCCAGCCCACGGTGCGCTGGACGGCTTTGAGCCAGTCTTTGTGTTCGCGCGCGCGGGTTTCGGCGTCCATGGGCAGCGCGGCCCGCGTGGGTGCGCTGGCCGGCGAGTCCGGCGGGCCGCGCCTGCGGTGCCGCCCGTCAACCGCCGGCGGCGCCGCGGTCCGTGATGAGGTCGTCGAAGTCCCCCTCCTTGGCGGCCCGGAGGAACGCGGCCAGCCCGGCGGGCTCGTAGACCAGCGCGGGCCCGTGCGGATCCCGCGAGTTGCGGACCGCGACCTGCCCGCCGGAAAGCCCGGCCAGTTCCACGCACTCGCCGTTCGGGTTGCTGTGGTGGCTCTTACGCCACTCGACGCTCCCCAACCGGCCCGCGGGCACACCGTTGTCGACCTGCATGGCAGCTCCCTCCAACTGATCTTTTGCGTACTGTACTTGCGTCTGTGCTTGCGAATGCAATTACAGATGAAATTTCATCGAGCTATCACCGAGCGCTCAGAAAGCGTTGGCGCACGGTGATCGATTCGGGCCGAAGTGCCGTACGGGCGCAGGGAGAAGCCCCGGGCGGGAGGGCGCGGGCCGCGCCGTCAGGTGGCGTGCAGCAGCCGGCGCAGGAACGCGTCGGTGCTCACCCGCGCCGCGACCGGCGCGGCCAGCCGGTCGACGGCCAGGCGGTGCCGCTCGACGTCGTCGGGGTCGTCGAGGTAGAGCGCGCCGGTGAGCTGCTCCAGGTACGCGATGTCCGGCAGGTCCGCCTCGGCGAAGCGCAGCAGCGTCACCGAGCCGGCGAGAGCCGTCGCGGCGGACGTCTGCAGCGGTACGACGTGCACCGCGATCTCGGGGAACTCCGGGCTGTGCAGCCGGATCAGATGGCGGAGCTGCTCACGCATCACCGCGGGCCCGCCCACGCTGCGGCGCAGCGCGCCCTCGTCGATCAGCTGCCAGCAGCGCGGCGGGTCGGGCCGGGTGAGGACCTGCTGGCGGCGCTCCAGCAGGTCGACGCGGCGGGCGACGGAGTCCGCGCTGTCGTCCGGGTACGTCAGCCGCGCCAGCCCGGCCGCGTACGCGGGGGTCTGCAGCAGGTCGGGCACGCGGTGCGACTGGTAGCCGCGGATGAGGGTCGCACCCTCCTCCAGGCCGAGGTACGTCTCCAGCCAGCGGGGCGTGAGGTCGCCGTACCGCTGCCACCAGCCGGGGGTGTTGGCGCCGCGGGCGAGCGCGAGGTACGCCTCGCGGTCCCGGGCGTCCGTCACCCCGTAGAGCGTCAGCAGGTCCGCGATGTCGCGCTCCTTGCAGCCGCCCTGACCCCGCTCCAGCCGGCTCATCTTGGGCACCGACGCCCTGATGGCCTGGGCCGCCGCGTCGAGTCCGACGCCGCGCCGGGCCCGGAGCCTGCGCAGCCGGGAGCCGAGAACGATCCGCCGTATCGTCGGCCCGCCCCGGGGGAGGTCCGGGCTGCCGGGCAGGCGCCGCCCGCCGGCCACCGGTACTGACGCCGCCATCTCCCCTCCCCCGCCGGTCAGTTCACCATCCCGCCGCCAGCGCGGAATCATACCCCGTCGGGACCGCTTCCGAACCTTCGTCCGGATTCGTCTGACGACCGGTTTCCGGACCGGTCGGGGCGCCCGCCGCGCCCCCGCCCGATATCAGGCGTTGACGCCGGGTTCGTCCACCGACTCGTGCCAGCTCCCGACCACGATCCGGGCGAGCCAGCCGAAGAACCAGAAGACCAGCACGCCGAAGAGCGAGGAGAGGATCACCGCGGCGAGCAACTGCTCGGACTGCAGCCGCGACTGGTAGAGGTCGATGAGCACGCCGACGCCCGGCTGGCCCTGACGGAAGAAGAAGTCGCCGACGATGGCACCGACGACGGACATCCCCGCGGCGATGCGCAGCCCGGTGAAGATGCTCGGCAGCGCGGCCGGCAGCTGGAGCTTCCACAGCCGGGTCAGCCGGCCGGCGTTCTGGAGCCGGAAGAGATCGTGGTACGACGCGTCGGCGGAGCGAATGCCGAAGAGCGTGCTGGTCAGGATCGGGAAGAAGGCGATGATGACGCAGACGAGCACCCTGGTACCGAACCCGTAGCCCCACCAGAAGCCGAACAGCGGGACCAGGGCGAGGATCGGGGTGACCTGGAGGACGACGAAGTACGGGAAGAGGGAGCGCTCCAGCCACCGGGCCTGGCTCATGAGGATCGCCATGGCGATCGCCCCCGCCGCCGAGATGAGCAGGCCCAGCGAGGCGACCTGCGCGGACAGCAGCAGGGCGTCGAGGAGTTCGGCCCGGTTGTCGCCGTCGAGGAACCCCACGCGCACCACGTCGTGCGGCGGCGGGAACAGGAAGCGCCGGTCCTCGGCCAGCGCCACCATGCTGATCAGGTACCACACCCCCACGGCGGCGCCGGCCACCAGCAGGGCCGGCAGCCTCCGGGTCAACGGCCGCAGGTTCATGGTCTGACGGCCACCACGGCGTAGGCGTTCCCCTCGGTACGGTCCCCGTCGCGGGGCCGCCACTCGTGCGCGACCACCATGCCGGGGTCGACCGGTTCCCAGCCGTCGATGATCCGCTCCAGTTCGGCGCGGCCACGCTGCACCATCGGCGTGGCCCCGCGCGCCCAGACCTCGGTGAGCCGGTGGACCCGGGGGTCGAGGTCGGCGGAGACCTGGGAAGCGACGAGGTGGCTGCCCGGCGGCACCCCGCG
Source organism: Streptomyces sp. CNX435 (assembly GCF_059570575.1). Taxonomy (NCBI): domain Bacteria; kingdom Bacillati; phylum Actinomycetota; class Actinomycetes; order Kitasatosporales; family Streptomycetaceae; genus Streptomyces; species Streptomyces sp. CNX435. Next base: position 384,793 of record NZ_JCANTA010000003.1, read on the forward strand.
GCGGATCCGCGCCACCAGGTCGGCCGGCTCGACCGAATCGGGGAGGAAGTGCAGCAGCCCGACCATGAGCACGCCCACGGGCCGATCGAAGTCCAGCACGGCGTGCGCCTGCGGGTGGGTGAGGATGTGCTCCGGCTGCCGTACGTCGCCGGTGAAGGCGACGGTCAGGTGCCCGTCGGTCTGCAGGGCCTGCATGTGTGCCACGGCGACGGGGTTGTAGTCGACGTAGACGACCCGGGTGTCGGGGGCGACGTGGTGCGCGATCTCGTGGACGTTGGGCATGCGCCGCTGCGGCAGGCCGCAGCCGATGTCGAGGATCTGGCGGATGCCCGCCTCCTCGACCAGGTAGCGCACGGCCCGCTCCAGGAAGAGCCGCTGGGCGCGCACCCGCATCTTCACGTCCGGCATGAAGGTGGACTCGACCTCGTCCACCAGCGCGCGGTCCGGGCCGAGGTGGTCGTTGCCGCCGAGGTGGTAGTCGTACGTGCGGGAGGCGTGGGGCGCCGTGGGGTCGGGCAGCGGCGACGTGCCGTGGGGCCCGTCGGCTATGCCGTTGTCGCTCATGAACCTCTCCGCGTCGGCCGCCCGCCGCTGCGGCTGTGCTCCGGCGTACCGGTGTAGGGACTGACAGGCGAGATTACTCCACCGCGGGGCCGCCGGTGCGCGCGGTGCGCGGCCCCGGCGGGCGGGCGGCCGGTCATCGGCCGTGTCCGATCCCGGGGTCGACGAACTCGTTGGTCACCACGTCGGCCGGCTTCAGGCCGTCCTTGACCGGTTTCTTCTGCTTGTCGAAGATGGGCTTGTCGATGTCGATGATCTCCTGGACGCGCGCGGCCTCGAAGTTCCCCACGGTGGCGTCCTCACCCTCGGCGTCGTCCGAGGCGATCCCGAGCTTCTTCATCTCGCCGATGCCGTACCGGGCGATGCCTTCGGTGAGCACGTCGCCGCCCTTGTACTGCTCGGCGATGTCGACGATGGTGGCGATGGTCGCGTCCGGGTCGCGGAGGTAGTCGACCTGCGCCTGCTGGACGATCGGCACCAGCTTCTCCAGGCAGGGGGCCAGTTCGTCCTTCCGTTCGGGGCGGATGACCAGGGAGGGCCCGTAGATCGGGTAGCCGGCCTCGTAGACGAGCTGACCCCTGATGGGCTTCTTCCAGTCGTCGATCTCGTGCTCGTACATGTACGGGTCCTCGGCCGCGTACCCGGAGGAGGCCAGCTCGCCGCCGGCCGCCACGAAGCGCGCGGGTGAGCCGTCGAAGGAGCCGTCCACCTGGTCCTTGTCGAGGATGCCGGCGCCGGTCAGGTACTCCATGTAGGTGTCGCCGCCGAAGTACAGCACGGTGGTGTCCGTCTCGCCGACGTCCTCGATCGTCTCGAACTCCGGGTAGGTCTCCGGGTCCCAGTAGATCATCGTCGGGTCCTTCTCCAGCAGTGCCAGCACCGCGGTCGTGGGCTGCTTGGCGGAGTTCTGGACGATCTCGTCGAACCCGCCGGCCACGCCGAGGTCGATGTCCTCGTCCGCGTACATCTGCGCGGTCGTCGAGGCGAAGCCGATCGCCGGGCCGCCGGCGCGCAGTTCCAGCGAGACGCCGGTGTCCTTGCCGTCGGCGACCAGCGGTGCGGAGGCCCGTTTGCGGTTCGCGTCCACCTCGGGGTTCTCGCCGAGGAGTGCGTACAGCGGGCCGAAGGACGTGGCGTTCGGCAGCCACGAGGTCTGCACGGTCACCGTCTCGGGGCACACGCCGGCCAGGGCGACCGCGCCGCTCTTCGCCGCGGGCGCCGACGACTTGTCGTCGGCGCCGCCGCCGGCTCCGTCGTCTCCGCAGGCGGCGGCGGTCAGCAGCATCGCGGCGACGAGCGGCACGGCTAAGGAGCGGGGGCGGCTCTTCGGGGTCATGGGGGGTTCCTCCGGGTGGGGGTCGGGGTGGTCGGACGTCATCGGGCCGCCTCGCGCATGCAGGCGGAGACGTCGGCCGCGATGCGGTTCAGCTCGGGGTCGTAGCGCAGGCCCTCGGTCCGCGGATAGCCGAACGGCACGGTGAACTCGCCGCAGACGCGCCCGGGGCGGGGGGACATCACCACGACCCGGGTGGACAGGTAGACCGCCTCCAGAACGGAGTGCGTGACGAAGAGTGCGGCGAACCGCTCGGCGGCGAACAGCCGGAGCAGGTCGTCGTCCAGCCGCTCGCGGGTGATCTCGTCCAGGCTGCCGAACGGCTCGTCCAGCAGGAACAGCTCCGGGCGCAGGCTGAGGGAGCGGGCCAGCGAGACGCGCATGCGCATCCCGCCGGACAGCGCGCGCGGCCGGTGGCCGGCGAAGTCGGTGAGGCCCACCAGCTCCAGCGCGTCGTCGGCGCGCTTGCGCCGCTCGGCGCGCGGGACGCCGCGCAGCTCGCCGAAGAGCTCGACGTTGGTACGGACCGAGCGCCAGGGCAGCAGCGTCGGGTCCTGGAAGACGTAGCCGAGGCGGTCGGCGCGCGCGGCCACCGCGCCCGCGGAGGGCTCGACGAGCCCGGCGGCGATGCGCAGCAGGGTGGTCTTGCCGCAGCCGGAGGGGCCGACGACGGAGACGAACTCGCCGGCCGCGACGTCGAGGTCGACGGGGTCGAGGGCACGGGTGCCGTCGGGGAAGCGCTTCCGTACGGCGCCGAGGGAGAGGACCGGCCCGGTATCGGGCACGGGCGCGGCCTTGTCGGTGTCCGCGACGGTCATCGGCCCCACCTCCCGTGTGCGCCCCGGCGGGGGGGGCGCGCCGCCGGGTGAGTTCCTGTGCCGCGGCGGGTGCCGCAGGTTCCGGGGCCACAGAGGCTACGGGATGGGGCTACGGGCCGGTAGGCGGGGTGCCCCCGGGCCCGCGGACGGCCGCCCGGACCCGTACGGCGAGCGCGTCGTGCGCCGCCGGCGGGCGGACGCGTCGGCCGGACAGCACGCCGGCGGTGACCGGTGTCATAGACGGCAGGGCGTCCGGCACGGAAGTCCAACCGGTGTCCGAAAAGTCCAATGGATTGGGGCGCGGCGGCTGTTGTGCCACGCCCCCGGGCGAGATCAGATGGATCGCATGCACGATCCGGCACTCCCCGCCCACGAAGACCCCGCACCGGGCACCGGCACCCTGCCGCCGCGCGCCTGGTACGCCCACTCCGACGCCGCCCGGCTGCCGCTGAACGGAGCCTGGCGCTTCCGCCTCTCCCCCACCGCGACCACCCACGACACGTCCTTCGCCGAGCCCGGCCACGACACCGCCGGCTGGGACGAGATCGCGGTGCCCGGCCACTGGGTGCTGCAGGGCGGCGGCCGGTACGGCGCGCCCGCGTACACCAACACGCTGTACCCCTTCCCGGTCGACCCGCCGCGGGTGCCGGCCGAGAACCCGACCGGCGACCACGTGCGCACCTTCGACCTGCCCGCCGGCTGGCCCGCCGCCCCGCTCCCGGACACCGCGGCGGTGCTGCGCTTCGACGGGGTGGAGTCGCACGCGCGGGTGTGGCTGAACGGCACGGAGCTGGGCGAGTTCAAGGGCTCGCGGCTGCCGCACGAGTTCGCCGTCGGCGCGCTGCTGCGCCCCGCGGGCAACGTGCTCGCCGTCCGCGTCCACCAGTGGTCCTCCGGCAGCTATCTGGAGGACCAGGACCAGTGGTGGCTGCCCGGCATCTTCCGCGACGTCACGCTGCTGCACCGGCCCGCGGGCGCCGTGCGCGACTTCTTCGTGCACGCCTCGTACGACCACCTGACCGGCGCCGGCACGCTGCGCGTGGACTGCGCGCCCGGCGGCCGGGTCACCGTGCCGGAGCTGGGCGTCGACATCGCCACCGGCGAGTCCGTGACGCTGCCGGTCGAGCCGTGGACCGCGGAGGTCCCGCGGCTGTACGCGGCGGAGCTGGCCACCGCGGGCGAGCGGATCAAGCTGCGCGTGGGCTTTCGCACCGTGGCCGTCGAGGACGGCGTGCTCAAGGTCAACGGCCGCCGCATCCTGTTTCGCGGCGTGAACCGGCACGAGTTCCACCCCGAGCACGGCCGCGCCCTCGACGAGTCGACGATGCGGGCCGACGTGCTGCTGATGAAGCGGCACAACATCAACGCCGTACGCACCAGCCACTACCCGCCGCACCCCGCGTTCCTCGACCTCTGCGACGAGCTGGGGCTGTGGGTGATCGACGAGTGCGACCTGGAGACGCACGGCTTCCACGCCCTCGACTGGCGCGGCAACCCGGTGGCCGACGAGCGCTGGACCCCGGCGCTGCTGGACCGCGCCGAGCGCATGGTCGAGCGGGACAAGAACCACCCGTCGGTCATCCTGTGGTCGCTCGGCAACGAGTGCGACTCCGGCGCCGGCCTGACCGCGATGGCCGACTGGATCCGCGGCCGGGACCCCGGCCGGCTCCTGCACTACGAGGGCGACCGCACCAGCCGCGACGCCGACGTCTATTCGCGGATGTACGCCGACCACGACGAGGTCCGCCGCATCGGCGAGCGCGCCGAGGACCCGCTCGACGACGCGGCGCTGGACGCGCACCGGCGGGCGCAGCCGTTCGTGCTCTGCGAGTACGCCCACGCCATGGGCAACGGCCCCGGCGGCCTCGCCGACTACCAGCGGCTGTTCGAGTCGTACGAGCGCTGCCAGGGCGGCTTCGTCTGGGAGTGGATCGACCACGGGATCGCCCACCCCGAGCTGGGCTTCGCCTACGGCGGGGACTTCGGCGAGGAGCTGCACGACGGCAACTTCGTCTGCGACGGGCTGCTCTTCCCGGACCGCACGCCCTCGCCGGGGCTCACCGAGTTCGGCCACGTGATCCAGCCGGTGCGCATCGAGGGCGGTGACTCCCCGGGCCAGGCGGTCGTCACCAACCTGCACGACTTCGCCGGTCTGGACCACCTCGCGTTCACCTGGTCGTACGCCGTCGACGGCGCGCAGACCGAGGGCGGCTCGGCGGCGGTGCCGCCGCTGGCGCCGGGCGAGAGCGCGAAGGTCGAGCTGACCGCGCCACCGGTGTCGGCGGCCGGCGAGGCGCAGTGGACCGTCACCGCCCGGCTCGCCGCGGACACCCCCTGGGCGCAGGCGGGGCACGTCGTGGCGCGCGGGCAGTGGACCGCCGCGCCGCGCCCGCCGCTGCCCCGGCCCGCGGGGGCGTCTCCCGTACGCGACGGTGCGCTGGTCCGGCTCGGGCCGGCGACGTTCGACGGGCTGACGGGCGAGCCGCGGCGGCTCGCCGGGGTGCCCGTGGAGGGGCTGCGGCTGGAGGTGTGGCGGGCGCCGACCGACAACGACCACGGCGCCGAGTGGCAGCCCGGGACCGACCTGGCGCGGCGCTGGCGCGAGGCCGGGCTGCACCGGCTGCGGCACCGGCTGCGTTACGGGCCGGAAGCGGTGGAGTCGGCGGACGGCGTGCTGACGGTCCGTACCCGGGTGGCGCCCGCGGCCACCGGCCTGGGGCTGGCCGCCGAGTACCGGTGGACCGCGGACGCGGACCGGGTGGCGCTGACGGTGTCGGTGACGCCGGAGGGCGACTGGGGAGACCTGCCGCTGCCGCGGCTCGGGATCGGCTTCGCGCTGCCCGCCGGGTACGGCGCGGTGCGCTGGTACGGCGGCGGGCCCGGCGAGGCGTACCCGGACACGGGCGCCGCGGCGCTGCTCGGCCGCTGGTCGGCGAGCGTGGACGAGCTGCAGACGCCGTACGTGCGCCCGCAGGAGAACGGGGCGCGCGCCCGGGTGCGCTGGGCTGAGTTGTCCGACGCCGACGCCGGCGCCGACGCCGGGCTGCGGGTGGAGGGCGAGCCGGAGTTCGCGCTGACGGCGCGGCGCTGGACCACCGCGGAACTGGACGCCGCGACGCACCGGCCGGACCTGGTGCCGGGCGACCGGGTGCACGTCACGCTGGACCACGCCCGCCACGGCATCGGGTCCGCGTCCTGCGGCCCCGGTGTGCTGCCGCAGTACGAACTGGCGGCGCGCCCGGCGGCGTTCACGTTCGTCTTCGCCGCTGCGGACGGGCGCTGACGCGCGGGCCCGCCCCGCCCGGACGGTTCCGGGCGGGGCGGGCCGGTGCGCGGGTCTTTCGGCGGTATCGGCTCGGCGTTCAGAACATCGACTCGGCGGTCAGAACAGCGAGCAGAGCAGCCGGTTCGGCGAACCGGTGCGCGGGTCCGTCCGCGGCTGACGTGTCTCAGGTCGGGACGGGCCGGGCCGCCGCGACGCCTGCGGCGAGGGCGTCGTGCAGCTCGCGGGCGGCCGGCGGCGCCACCCGGGTACGGCTGCGCCAGAGCATCAGGTGGACGTCGGGGACCGCGGCACCGGCCAGGGATCGCCAGGTGAGCGCGCCGTGCCGGTCCAGCGGATCGCCGACGACCCCGAAGTCCGGCAGCACCGTCACCCCCAGCCCCTCGGCGACCAGCTGCTTCGCCGACTCGGGGGTGTCGGCCACGTACGCGGGGACCGGCGGCAGGGCGGCGCCGAGGCGGTGCGGCAGCCGGCGTACGAGACAGCCGGACCGCACACCGATCAGCGGCTCGGCGAGCAGCTCGACGACGCCGATCTCGTCCAGCTCCGCCAGCGGGCTGCCGGGGCCCAGGCACACCACCGGCCGGCCGCGCAGCAGTTCGGCGGCGTGCAGGTCGGGGTACGGGTCGTCGCCCGCGAGCCGGACGACGAGGCCCAGGTCGAGCCCGCCCTCGACCAGCCCGCGGTGCACGGCCTCCTCGGGCCCGGCGACGATCTCCACCCCGGTCTGCGGATGGGCGGCGCGGAACTCCCGTACGGCCGGCGCGAGCAGTGGCGCGGCCACCGCGCCGCAGGTGCCGATCCGTATCGACCGGCTGACCCGGTGCTGCTCGTCCGCGGCCCGGCGGAGCCGGTCGACGGCGTCGAGGACGGCGGCGATGTGCGGTAGCAGCTCGCGGCCCGCGTCGCTGATCCGGGCGCCGGAGCGGCGCCGGTCCAGCAGGTCGACGCCGAGTTCGCGCTCCAGGTTCCGTACGGTCTCGCTGAGCGCCGGCTGCGAGAGGTGCAGCGATTCCGCGGCGCGCCGCAGAGAGCCCAAACGGGTCACCGCGGCCACGTATTCCAGCTGCTGTATGCGCACCCCGACTCCCTGCTCCGCCGCAGGTCGAACACCCTAGCGCGGGCGGCGGGCAGGAGTTCGAGCCGCGGCGGGCACCGCGACCGGAAATCGGTGACAGGCACGTCGGAAACGCCCCCGTGGGAAGAGGAAATGCCTTGTCACGAAGGTTTGTGAACGCAGCATTTCGGGTCTGTGTAAGTCCCGGGAACACGGGGGCACGGGAGCCCGGGAATACGGAGCCCTCCTCATGTTGTCCGCATGGGGAAGGCCCGCAGGCACCGGACGACGAGGAGAAACACGTGGCGGCACCGGACGTGACGGCACCCAACGCGCAGGACGAGATACGGGGCCGGGTGCGCGGCTCGGCCCCCGTGCCGCTGTCCGTGCTGGACCTGGCGACCGTGGGCGCCGGGTACACCGCGACCGACGCGCTGCGCACCGGGGTCGCGCTGGCCCGGCTCGCCGAGGCCCGCGGCTTCACCCGCTACTGGGTGGCCGAGCACCACTCGATGCCCGGCGTCGCCTCCTCCTCCCCCGCCGTGATCCTGGCGCACTTGGCCGCGCACACCGGGACCATCCGGCTCGGCTCCGGCGGCGTGATGCTGCCCAACCACGCGCCGCTCGTCGTCGCCGAGCAGTTCGGCACGCTGGAGGCGCTGGCCCCGGGCCGCGTCGACCTGGGCCTGGGCCGGGCGCCCGGCACGGACGGCGCGACCGCGGCGGCGCTGCGCCGCACCGAGCGGCTGCACGAGGGCGCCGAGGAGTTCCCGCAAGCGCTCGCGGAGCTGATCCGCTTCCTCGACGACGACTTCCCCGACGGCCACCCGTACCGCGGGATCCACGCCGTGCCGGGCCCGGTGCAGGGCACGGCGGCCGGCGGGGTGCAGTCCCTGCACCGGCCGCCGGTGTGGCTGCTGGGCTCGTCGATGTTCAGCGCCCGGCTCGCCGCGGAGCTGGGCCTGCCGTTCGCCTTCGCCCATCACTTCGCCGGGCAGCACACCGGCCCCGCGCTGGAGCTGTACCGCGAGGCGTTCCGGCCGTCGGCCGTGCTCTCGGCCCCGTACGCCCTGATCGGCGTCTCGGTGCTGGCCGCCGAGGACGCGCGGGAGGCGCGACGGCAGGTCGCCGCCGGAGCGCTGAGCATGCTGCGGCTGCGCACCGGCCGGCCCGGTCTGGTGCCCTCGCCCGAGGAGGCGGAGCGCTACGAGTTCAGCCCCCTGGAGCGGGAGTTCGCCGACTCCTGGATCGGCAACGTGGTGCACGGCACCCCGGACGAGGTCTGCACCGGCCTGGGCGACCTGCAGAAGCGCACGGGCGCCGACGAGCTGATGCTCACCACGAACGTGCACGGGCCGCAGGCGCGGCTGCGCTCGTACGAACTGATCGCGGACGCCTACGGCATGCCGGCCGGCGCCGGGGCGGGCGAGTAGGAGCCGAGACTGTGCCCGGAGCCCGGTCCGAAGTGCCATGTGGGGGTGGTGTACGGGTGCCGAGAGCCCGCCGGGGGACACGCGTGGCGGACGGCCCGAGCGTGACGTGCCGCCCACGCACGGTCAAACGGGCGCCGCGCCGCCAGTGGACCGGTCCTCTGGTGTAACCGCGGCGCAAGGCGGTCCGTACGGCCGCTGGCGCTCCCCCGCGGCAGCCGGGCGCTCCCGCCGTCCGCGTGCCGCCCCACGCCCCCGCACGCCGCTCCCGCGCCCGGCGGGACGTGACACGATAGGGGCAACCGGCCTACCGAGCCGGGCAGTTGTGTCATGTGTCAGGAGCGCACAGAAGTACGGGAGAGGGGAGCCCGGTGACCGGTCTCAACAGGGGTGTCGGCAAGGTCGAGATCGCGCTGAAGTGGGACCCCAGTCCCCTCGGCGCACCGCCCCACGACCTGGACCTGATCGCGGCGACGTACTCCGCCGACGACCCGCGCGGCGAGCCGGCCTACCTGGTGCACTTCGACAGCCGCTCCCCCGACGGCACGATCACCCTGCAGCGGCACAGCCAGACCGGCCAGGGCTTCGGCGCCGACGAGGTGCTGACCCTGGAGTTCGCGCGCCTGTCCGCCGCGTACGCCCGCGTCGTCGTCGGTGTCGCGATCCAGCAGGGCGCCGGGCGGCTGACCTTCGGCGCGGTGGCGGGCACCGCCGTGCAGGTCCGCGAGGGCCATGCCGAGCTGGCCGCCGACGACTTCGCGGGGGTCGCGGAAGCCACCGCCGCCACCGTCGCGGAGTTCGTCCGCGAGGAGTCGGGGACCTGGCGCTTCCGCCCCGTCGTGCACGGCTTCGACGCCGACCCGGCGGCCTTCGCGGCCCTCATGGGGACCGTACCCGGCGGCTGACGGCGCTAGCGCCGCCAGGTGCTGAGCGAGTCGGACAGCTCCGCCGCGGCGGCCACGACCCGCTCCGTGATGTGCTCGGCGCGCTCGTCGTCGATACGGAAGTGCGGCCCGGCGACCGTGACCGCGGCGACCACCTTCTCGCCCACCCCGATCGGCGCCGCGACCGCCCACACGCCCTCGTCGACCTCCGCCTCGCTCTTGGACCACCCCTGCGCGGCCACGGCCTGCACCTCCGCCAGCACCGCGTCCCGCTCCGCGGGCGACGGCGCGGGGCGCAGCCGCTCGAAGTAGCGCTGGGCCCACGCCTCGCCCATCGACGCCAGCAGCACCTTGGGCCCGGCGCCGCGGTGCAGGCTCATGATCTGCCCCGGCTCGAACGACAGCCGGATCGTGTGCTCGGGGTGGCTCATCTCCACGCAGGTCGCGAAGTCGCCCACGCGCCGGATCACCAGCGCGGCCTCGCCTGTGTCCTTCGACAGCCGCTCGACGAACGGGCGGAGCACCCGGGAGACCGGGAACGCCTGCTCCGCGCTGCGGGCGAGCAGGAAGATCCGCGGGGAGAGCACGTACGTGCCACCGCCGTTGTCCTCCACCATGTCCATCTCGCGCAGCAGCGAGACGAACCGGTAGGCGGAGGGGACCGAGATCCCGACGGAGTGCGCGATCTCCTCCACGCTCAGCTCCGGCCCCTTCTCGGTGAAGAGAAGAAGGATCTTCAGCACCCTCCTGGCGCTGTCCACGCCGGGGGTCCGCTCCCGCCCTTCTGACACGATGTGCTCGCCCTTCTGTGCTCGTGGTGTGGCCCCGGGTGCGTCAGGCGGAGTACGTGCCGACGAGCCGGTTCTGCTCGATGACGCGGTCGCCGTACGCGCTCAGGAACTCCTCGCGCGACGGCTCGCCCGCGACCGGGGTGTCGAGGGCGTACACCCAGAAATAGTAGTGATGGGTGCCGTGCCCCGGCGGCGGCTGGGGTCCCGAATACGCCTTGTCCCCGAGGGAGTTCGGGCCCTCGCGGACGGTGTGGCCCCGCCCCGCGGCGGACACGGCGGGCGCGGCCGGGTCGATGCCGTAGACCACCCAGTGGGTGAAGCCGTGCGGCAGCGGCGCGTCCGGGTCGTGGACGATCAGCGCGAGTTCGGCCGTGCCGGCGGGGACTCCGGTGATCTCGACCTCGGGGGCGGCGTTGCCGTGGCCGGCGGCGTGCCGGTCCGGGATCCGCTCGCCGGGGCCGAAGCCGCGGGCGGCGACGGCGAGGTCCTTGATGTTGAGGGGCATGGCTCTACGTCCTCTCGGTGGCGGGCCGCGGGCCGGTCCGGCCCGTCGTCAGGTCGAGCATGCGGACGATCTCGTCCGCGACGGTCTTCGGGTCCTCCTCGGGCACGTAGTGGTCGAGCCCGGGGAGTTCCACGGCGCGGAAGTCGGGGCGCAGTTCGCGGGTGGCGGCGAAGGCGCGCGGGGAGACGATCGCGCTGTGCTCGCCGCGTAGCAGGGTGACGGGGACGCGGACGGCGCGGGCCTGCGCGGCGAAGTCGCGCCGCAGGCCGTCGACGGTGCGGACCATGGCCCCGGGGTCAGCGAGCGGGCGCAGCACCGCGCCGGTGCCGGTGCCGGCCGGCGCGTAGCCGTAGCGGTGCCGGCGGCGGACGGCGTCGGCGGGCAGGAGCGGGTAGCGCTCGCGCAGGTACGTCTCCACGTCGGCCCCCGAGGCGAACGCGCGGTCGCCGCCGCGCACCCGCGTCTCCAGGGCGTCGAGCACGGCGGGCTCGACGTACGGGGTGTAGTCCACGGCGACGACGCCCGCGACCACGTCGGGGTGCCCGGCGGCGAGCACCACGGCGTTGCGGGCACCGAGGGAGTGGCCGACGGCCACCACCGGGCCGCAGTCCAGCGCGCGGACCAGCGCGAGCACGTCGGCGGTGTACGCGGCGGCGTCGTAGCCGGTGGCGGGCTTGCCGCTGCGGCCGTGGCCGCGCTGGTCGACGGCGACGGTCCGGACCGCGGCGCCGAGCCGCTCGACGACCGCGTCCCAGACGCCGAGGCTGGCGGAGGTGCCGTGCAGCAGCACGACCGCCGGGCCGGCTCCGGCGTCGCGTACGCACAGCTCGACCTCCCCGGCGCGCACGCGCCGCAGGCCCGGCGGCACGACAGGCCGCGCCGCGGGATGTGCCGCGGGATGTGCCGCGGGGTGTGTCGCGGACGGTACGTGCGGCGCCGGTTCTGCCGGCTGCGGCTGGCGGTTCACGGTCGGCTCCGCCCCGCTCACACCGGCTTGATCGCGGAGAGCGCCTTGCGGACGCTCACCAGCCCGTCGACGATGTCGGCGCGCTTGGCGGCGACTTCGCCCTCCCCGTACTCGTACAGGCCGCCGCCGGTCTTCATGCCGAGCCTGCCCTCGGCGGTCAGCTCGGTGACCAGGGAGGAGACGCCGGACTCGGCGGACAGGTCGCGGTTGAGGTAGGAGCCGACGGCCTGGTAGATGTCCAGGCCCGCCATGTCGACCAGCCGCATGGGGCCGATGACGGCGAGCTTGTAGCCGACGCCCCACTTCACGACGGTGTCCAGGTCGCGCTGGGAGACCACTCCCTCCTCGACGAGGGCCATGCACTCGCGCAGCACGGCGTACAGCACGCGGTTCTCGACGAAGCCGGGCACCTCCTTCTCGACCACCGCCTCGTAGCCGAACGCCTTGACGATGCCGACGAGCCGGTCCTCGACGGCGGCGTCGGTGCGCTCGCCCCTGACGACCTCGATCATCGGGATGAGATGCGGCGGGTTGGACCAGTGCATGCCGATGAGGCGCTCGGGGTGGGCCATGTCCACCGCCATGTCGGAGATCGGGATGCCGGAGGTGTTGGTCGCGATGACCGCGTCGTCGCGCACCACGGCCTCGACCTGGCCGAGCACCGTCTTCTTCAGCTCCAGTTGCTCCGGCACCGCCTCGATGACGAGGTCGGCGCCGTCGAGCGCCTTCGCCTGGTCGCGTTCGAAGCTGACGGAGCCGCCGGGCGTCACCGGCACGTCGAGGCGGTCGAGGTGCGCGACGACGCCGGCGCAGATCCCCTCCGCCCGCGCCAGGGCCTCCTCGCTGACGTCGTAGAGCCGTACGTCGGATCCGTAGCGGGCGAGCAGCGCGGCGATGCCGGGCCCCATGCTCCCCGAACCGAGGACGGCGCTGGTGGTGGGAATGCTCACGGTGGTTCCTCTCGTGCGGTGCTGTGCTGTGCTGTGGCGCTGAGGCTGCGGCGGTGGGCTCAGCGGGCGGCTTCGAGCCGGTCGAGCTTGCGGTTGAAGTACATCCAGTAGTTGTCGCGGGCGCGCTCCGGGTAGATGCGGCGGTTCTTCTCGACGCTCTCGTCCGCGTCCGGCGGGTCGTACGGCAGCCCGGAGGCGGCCAGCGCGAGCTGGAAGGCGGACGCCTTCTCCAGGAAGATCCCGGCGAGCGTCGCGTCGCGGACGTTGCGGCCGGTGAACGAGGCGCCGTGGTTGGCCTGGAGCACGGCGTCGGCCGGGCCGAGGACCCGGGCGAGGTCCCTGCCCAGCTCCTGGGTGGTGATGATGTGGCTGGTCGCGTCGAAGCGCGGGACACCGTGTTCGGCGAACCACACGCCGTGGTTGTTCACCGGCTCGATCCGCGCCCGGCCGGCGCCGAAGACCGTGGCCTGGAACGGGTGCGAGTGGCCGACGACGTTCACGTCGGGCCGGGCGAGCATGATCTCGGCGTGCAGCGGCCATTCGAGGTGGCGCAGCCCCTGGCCTTCGAGGACGTTGCCGTCGAAGTCGATGAGGATGTAGTCGCCGGCGCGTACCTCCTCCATGCCGAGGTTGCCGCGCTTGAGCCACAGCCCGCGGCCGTGCGGGTCGCGGTACGACAGGTGGCCCATGGACATGTCGCCGTGGCCCTCCATCTCCAGGATCCGGTGGGCCCTGGCGAGGTCGTCGAGCACGTTGGCGACGGAGTCGTCCTGGGAGTACAGGGCATCGCTGGTCTGCATCGGATTACCTCCTGCTCACCGGGCGGACCCGGACGCGGCCTGCGCGCGCGCCTCGGCCACGGTCAGGCCGCCGACGCGCTCGTGCACCCGGCCGCGGCTGGCGACGGCCACGCAGACGAACAGCTCGTCGGGGCGTGGCACGTCGGGTACGGAGACGGTGACGGCGTCGTAGTGAGAGCGGACGTACACCTCGTCCTTGTACGCCAGCGGGATGTCCAGGCTCGCGCCGGCGGACGCGGTCTTGGTCGCCGAGGAGATCCACGCCGCCCCGCCGCCGACGGCCTCGCGCAGCGCGTTGCCGAAGACGGTGGTGACGCAGGCGACGACGTGCTCCTGCTCGCCGGCCAGCCCCGCCAGGCCGCCCTTGCCGTAGCTCTCCACCGGCGCGTCGCCGAGGAGGGCCGCGGCCCGCCGGCCGAGCGCCGTCCCCAGCGCGGCGCTCGGCGCGGTGAGCGCCGACAGGTCGTCGGCGTACCGTCCGGCGAATGGGTTCTCGATGACGACGCCGCAGACCGCCTTGACCAACGGCCGTGCGGCGACCGGGCCGTTCTCGTGCAGCGTCTCCTCGACCAGGCCGACCCAGCGCCGCACCCGGTAGTCCTTCGTCACCTGTTCCTCGGGGGTCATCAGGGTGGTCTCCTTCTCGTCCTTCTAGCTCCGCACGACGGACAGGGCGTGGCGGTTGGGGTTGGTCGGGTCGTACAGGGCGGTTTCGAGGTTCTCCAGGGTGAACTGGTTGCCCTCGGACATCGCGCGGGTGGCGGCGAAGTCGGCGGAGCGGCGCTGGCAGCGGTCGGTGAAGGGCCGCTCCAGCTCCTCCCAGCGGGCCAGGGCCTCGTCGATCTCGCCGTCGGCGGCCTCGGTGGCGGCGACCGCGAGGGTGTAGGCGTTGGCCATCGCGCAGCCGGCGCCCTGGGCGAGGGCGGGGGGCATGGCGTGGGCGGCGTCGCCGACGAGGGCGACGGCGCCGCGGCGCCACTCGGCGACGGCGGTGGTCTCGTAGCCGTAGTAGCGGGGGTCCGCGGCGGTCGCGGCGGCCTGCAGGACGGGGGTCAGCTCGGGGTACGCCGACGTCCACAGGTCCAGGTCGATGGGGGTACGGCTGCCCTCCTCGTCGGCGCGGGGCGCGCCGAGGGCGATGTACAGCTCGCGGTCGTTGCAAGGCACGTAGAGCACCCGCAGGTAGCGGGGTTCGAGGTTCCAGAAGTCGATGACGTTGTCCCACTCGCCGGGCCCGAGTTCGGCCCGGTGGCGCGGCACCAGGAAGCGGGTGATCCCGTCGCGGGACTTCCAGCGCTCCTGCTCGAATCCTATGGAGTCGCGGACCTTCGACTTCACCCCGTCGGCGCCGACGACGAGGTCGGCGTACCGGGTCTCGCCGGAGGCGAGGGTGACCCGGCCGCGCGGGTCGGCGGCCACCACCTCGGAGCCGGTACGGATCTCCACGCCGGCCGCGAGCGCGGCGTCCAGCAGGCACTGGTGCAGGTACGGCCGGGTCATGGTGCGCCAGGGCAGGCCGCCGAAGTCCTCGTGGGACACGGTCGCGTGCTGGAAGCGGGTCTCGTAGTACGGCGGCGTCATCGAGTCCGCCAGCACCGCCTCGTACGCGCCGATCGCCTTGAGTACCTTGAGGCTGTTGTGCCACAGGACGATGCCGGCCCCCTGCTCGCGCAGCTCCGTCCCCTTCTCGTGCACCCGCACCGACCACCCGCGCTGGGCGAGCGCCGCGGCGGCGGTCAGCCCCGCGAACCCCGCGCCGGACACCTCCGCGTGGCGCCCGCGCCTGTCAACCGTGGTTTCCATAGCTCCGCTCTCACTCGTCGGGCCGGCCGTCCGGGGGCGGCCGGCTGCCGCTTCAGTTGTCGGCGTCGTCCCCGGCGCCGTCCCCGCTGCCGGACGCCGCCCCGGACTTCGCGGCCTTCTCGACGAACTTCTCCTGGTAGACGTCCTTGACCTCGGGGGTGTCGCCCTTGAGCACGTCCTGGTCGGCGAGGGTGTCGATGGTCGCCTGCCACACCTGCGGGTCCATCGCCCCGAGGCCCTGCTTCTCGGTGACGTCGCTGGTGAAGGTGTGGTCGATGTCGGCCTGCAGCTGCTGCTCGAACAGGTCGGCCTGGTCGCGCAGCTCCGGGGAGGAATCGGCGAGGATCTCGGCGGTCTTGTCCGGGTTCTTCGCCACGTAGTCGAATGCCTTGAGGAAGGCGTTGGTGAAGCGCTGCACCAGGTCAGGGTTGTTCTCGACCATGTCGTCGCTGGTGAACAGGCCGGAGCCGTAGCCCTCGTAGCCGTGGTCGGAGCCGAGCAGCACGTCGAGCGAGCCCGGGCCGCCGGCGGCCTCCTCCAGCAGCGGCACCTCGGCGTCGATGTAGCAGGGGACGGTGTCGACCTTGCCCTGGATCAGGTAGTTCTCGTACGGCGGGGTGACGCTGACCTCCTTGAGGTCGCCGCGCTCCAGGCCGTTGGCCGCGAGCAGCGCCTGGTAGAAGATGAACGTCGAGCCGGCGGCGTGGATGCCGACGGTCATGCCCTCGAGGTCGTCGATGGACTCCAGCCGGTTCTCGTCCTTGACCGTGCACATGGCCAGCGGCGAGGTCTGGTTGACGGCGGCCAGGGTGGTGACGGGCACGTCCTGGGAGCGTGCGGTGACGAGCGACGGCAGGTCGCCGAAGCCGAAGTCGGCGCGGCCGGTGCCGACGATGCGCAGCGCGTCGGGCGAGCCGGTGCCGGTCTTGATGTCCTCGACGTCGATGCCCTCGTCCTCGAAGTAGCCGAGTTCGTCGGCGACGTAGAACATGCCGTGGTTGCCGCGGAGTTGGAAGTCGAGCTGCACGCTGACCTTGTCGAGTCCGCCGTCGGCGGAGTCGCCGCCGGAGTCGCCGCCACAGCCGGCGAGAATCAGCGCCGCGGTGGTGGCACCCGCGATACCGGCGACGGTTTTCCTACTCTGCCTGATTTTCTTTCCCGAGGGGTACATGAAGGGCTCCTAGTGCAGGAGGGAGAATGCAAAGCCGGATCAACGGGTGGTGTCGGCCGTGATGTGCGGGAAGCGTTTGCCGAGTACGAACTCCAGCAGCGACATCCCGTAATAGAGGATCAGGCCGAGCAGGGACACGAGGGTCAGGGCCGCAAACATGAGCGGGGTGTCCAGCTGCGTCGAAGCGAACTGGATGAGATAGCCGAGGCCGTTCTCCGCGCCGGAGAACTCCGCGACCACCGCACCGATGACGGCGAGGGTGATCGCGATGCGCATGCCGGCGAAGAGGTACGGCAGTGAGGTGGGGATCTGGATGCGGGTGAGGATCTGGTTCCGCGACGAGCCCACCGACCGCATGAGCAGCAGCAGGTCCTGGTCGATGGCCTTGAGGCCGACGATCATGTTGAGGGTGATCGGGAAGAACGTGATCACCACGATGAGCAGCAGCTTGGGCGCGAGGCCGTAGCCGAACCAGAGGATGAAGATCGGCGCCAGGGCGATCTTGGGGACGACCTGGAAGAGCACGATCAGCGGATACAGGGCCCGCTCCAGCCAGCCGAAGCGGACGATGAGCACGGCGATCAGGACGCCTATGGCGAAGCTGAGGACGAAGCCGTAGACGATCTCCTGGGTGGTGACCCAGGTGGCGTCCCACAGCATGTCGCGCGAGTGCCACATCTCCGCGAGGAACTCGCTCGGCTTGGCCAGCTCGAAGCTGGAGATGCCGAAGACCTCGACGGCCAGCTCCCAGAGCACGAAGCCGGCGACGAACACAGCGAAGCTGGGCCAGACGCGCCAGAGCCAGGAGCGCACCACGCCGCCGCGGGCCGGACCGCCGGCCGGGCGCCGCCCGGCCGGCTTCTTCACGTCGTCCTGTGCAAGCACCATGTCAGACCGTCGCTTTCGGTTCCAGGTGGCCGCGCAGCCGCCCCGTGTACTCGGTGAACACCGGGTCGTCGAGCACCTCGCGGGTGCGCGGCCGGGGCAGGGCGACGTCGAGGCTCTCCAGGAAGCGGCCCCGGTCCAGGCCCATCACGTGCACGGTGTCGGAGAGGAAGACCGCCTCGGCGATGGAGTGGGTGACGAAGACGACGGTCTTGCCGGTCGTCGCCCAGATCTCGGCGAGTTTCAGGTTCATCTCGTCCCGGGTGATGGCGTCCAGCGCGCCGAAGGGCTCGTCCATCAGCAGGATGGCCGGGTCCATGGCCAGCGCCCGGGCGATGGACACGCGCTGCGCCATGCCGCCGGACAGCTCGTGCGGCAGCTTGTCCTCCGCCGCACCGAGGCCGACCAGCTCCAGCGCCCGCCGCGCCGCGGGGGCGGCGTCTGCGGCGCGCTCGCCGGCGGCGATCTGCCGCAGCATGCTCGCGTTCTGCAGCGCGGACTTCCACGGCAGCAGCGCGGGCCGCTGCGGAACGAGGCCGATGCCGCGGCCCTTGACCGCGTCCGCGGCCGGCTGCCCGCCGATCCGCACCGCGCCCTCGGTGGGTTCGAGAATGCCGCCCAGAATTTTCAGCAGTGTGCTCTTGCCGCATCCGGAGGGGCCGAGCAGCGTGACAAAGCTACCGGGGGTGATGTCGAGGTCCAGGTCTTCCAGGACCGTCTGTTCCTGCTCGCGCCGAGCGAAACGCATTGCGATACCCTGCGCTGAAATCCCCATGGATTCCATGGAAAAGCTCCTCTCCGCGCATCGGGACGACACCGGAGTTGGCCGATCGGGTTATCACTGTCTGAGAATGTGTTATCAAGCACGCTAGGCACGTCACCCCGAGGCCGTCAAGGGAGGAAACATGGATTTCCCCCGGACGACCCAGCGCGGACACACGCAGGGGCGGCCGGAGCGCCGGTGGTCAACCGGTGCTCCGACCGCCCCTGCGGGGTGCGGACGGCCGCGCTCGGGCGCGGGTGGGTCAGGTGGTCAGGTGGTCAGGGCAGGTCGCGGATCAGCTCCAGAACGCCGCCGCGGCAGCCGAAGAGGATGTGTGTCGCGTGCACCTCCGCGCGCCGCGCGTCGGCCGGGTCCGCCGGGCCGGGGAGCAGGCGGGCGGCGCGTACGGGGTAGTCCGTGTCGCCCACGGAGACGAAGGCGCGCGGGTACGGGCCGAGAAGGGCGCGTACCAGGGCGTCGGCCTCGTCGGCGGTCATCGCGTGGTCCAGCCGCCCGTCCGCCGGGCGCCGCCTGGGCCAGCGCGTCGCCGCCGCCGGGTCCTGCACCGCGCCGCGCACCCGGCGCTCCGCGAGCGCGGGGGCCAGCTCAAGACCGGCGGTGAAGTGCGTCTGCGCCATCCGGTGGAACAGCGACGACGCCGTCTCCCGGGCCCGTACCTCCATGTCGTACTGCGCGATCACCGGCCCGGTGTCCGCCGCCGGTTCCAGGAAGAACACCGAAAGCGCCGTACTGCGCAGCCCTTTGATGACCGTCCACGGGATCGGCGCCTGCCCGCGGCCCAGCGGCAGCTTCGTGGGGTGCATGCCGATGCCGCCGTACGGGGCGATGTCCACCACCTCCGGGTGCACCAGCCGCGACCAGCCGACGACCAGCAGGTAGTCCGGCTCGCACGCCCGTATCGCCGGTGCCAGCTCCCGCAGCGTGCCGTCCTTCGCGGCGGCGAACTCCGCACCCTGCTCCCGCGCGAGGCCGGCGACCTGCGCGTAGCCCACGGTGCCGGCGGCCCGCTCCTCAGGCAGCCCGATCATCAGCGGCACCTCGATCCGCCCTTCGAGGCAGGCGGACGAGGCGAACACCCCTTCGTACGCGCGCCGGCCGAAGGTGTGGCCGGTGATCAGGACCAGTCGTGCGGTCATCGTCGGGCTCCTCACAGGGGTGACGTGTCGCTGCCGTGCCGTACTCCGACGAGGGTCAGCCCGCCGGTCACCGGGTCCACCGCGTACGCGACGTGCGCGACGGGCTCCCGGTCGAAGACGTCGAGCAGCCCGGGGCAGCGGCCGGGGTCGGCCAGCAGCTCCAGGCCGGCCCGGGTGGCCGGTTCCGTGGCGCCGCCGGTGACCACGGCGTACGCGCCGCGCCGGAACGGGCTCTCGATGCGGGCGACGCAGCCGAGATGGCGGCGGGCGCCGTCGTGCAGGAGACGGCCGGTGCGCAGGTCGCGCAGCCCGCCGCGGCCGGCACCGTCGGTCTCCGCCACCCAGGCCAGTCGTCCGGAGGCGCGCAGCCGGCCGGCGATCCGGTTGTCCTCGGGCCCGCAGGTGGTGACGACACTGCCGGCCGCGGCGACGGTCTGCGCCTCGTCGGTGTCGGCGAACTGCTCGCGCAGCGGGTACGGCGGCGGCCAGTAGTCGATGAACGCCCGGCGCAGCCGGTCCTGCGCGGCGTGCCGGTGCACCAGCGCGTCATGGTCCCGGCGGTCCGGGACGCCGTAGAGCAGCGTGACCGTGCCGTCGGCGACGACCGGCTGCCAGAACCGGTGGAACGCCGAGTCGCTGATGCCCACCGTCCGGCGGAGCGCGTCGGGCGTGCCGTACTGCACGGCGACCTCGAAGCCCTCCGCCCGCCCCAGCCGGGCCGACTGCCCCAGCTTCTCCTCGTACTTCGCCAGCTCCAGCCGCCCGATCCGGCGCGTCTGCGAGCCGTAGCAGGCCAGCGCGCGACTCTTCGCGCGCAGCCGCTCGGGCGTGAGGCGGATGAAGACGCGCGGCGAGAAGCGGTCGATCTCAGCGGAGATGTGGATGGAGAAGTGCAGGTACGCGGTGTCACGGAAGGCCGCGTGCGCGATGCGGCCGGCCTCGGCGTGGTCGTTGTGGCTGTCCGCCTGGGTGTGCGTGACGACCACGTCGGGGCGGACGCCGTGCCGCCGCATGAGCTGCCGTACCCGGCCGACCGAGGGGCCGTCGGCCCGCAACCGGCCGTCCGGGAAGCCCGCGAAGTGCACGTCACCGGGCGCGACGCCCAGCGCCCCCGCGGCCCGTACCGCCTCGCGGCGCCGCCGCGGGCCGTGCGCGCCCTCGTCGGTGAGGATCAGGAACGCCACCCGGTGGCCCAGTTCGTGGGCCTTGGCGACCAGGCCGCCCGCGCCCAGCTCGATGTCGTCGGGGTGGGCCCCGACGGCAAGCATCCGCAGCCGGCCGCCGCGGGCCGCCTTACCCAGGGATTCGGCCAAGGCCGCACCACCTTCTGTCCGTTCGTTGCCGCGCGTCGGGCTACAGCGCGATCTCGCGTACGTACCGCAGCCGCAGACGCGCGTACACGTCGTCGCCTGCGGAGAACTCCGGGTCGTCGTGCGGCCAGAGCTGGCGCGGTTCGCCGCCCGCCCCGCGGCAGGCCGCGGGGAGGGTGACGGTGGCGCCGTCGCCGGACTCGAACCGGCGCTCGGCGTCGTCCACCGCCGCCGTCAGCGCCGCGCCGCGCAGTCCGGCGACGCGCAGCCGCGCGGCGGTGGCGGCGCGGGTCTCGACGGTGCCCTTCCAGCCGCCGTCGATGAGCGCGGCGAGGCCGCCCAGCGGGCGGGGTTCGAGGCGTTCGCAGGCGAGGACGACGAGGGTGGAGTCGCCGGCCACCTCGCTGAGGTGCTCGCCGAGCCAGCGCACCGGCAGGTCGCGGGTGGGCAGCGCCGGGTCGGCGGCGGGATGCTCGGGGCAGGGCACGACCTTGAGCCGGATGTCGGGCAGTTCCTCGGGCGCGCGGCCCAGCAGGAGGCGGGCCTCACGGTGCGCCATGCGTTCCAGGGCGGCACGTCGGGCGGTGCCGTCGCCGTCCGCCTTCTCGTACGACGCGGGCCCGCCCTCGTACGACGCGGGTACGCTCTCGTGCCGCGCCGGTGCGCCCGTTCCGTACGCCGTCGGCGGCCCGTCCGCACCGCGGGACTCCTGCCCGGCGGCGACCGCACGCGCGGCCCACTCCGCCGCCGCCGCGCACCCCTGCCCGCCCAGCTCCGCGCGGTCGTCGGGCCGCAGTCCGGCGGTGATCCAGCTCCGCAGCGCCGCCATGCGGGCGTCCTCCCGTACGCGCAGGTGCCCGCCGCGCTCGTCCCCGCTGTCCGGGGTGAGCGCCCCGAGCAGGTAGCCCGCGGCCCACACCTCGCCGGCCGCGTCCGCGGGCAGCGCCCGCGGCGGCGGTCCGGCCGCACGGGCGGCGGCGCTGATGGTCCCGTGCGCCACGCCGAGCAGCGCCGACCAGGGCCGCCACGGCCAGGTGAACGGCTGCTCGGCGGCCTCCTGTGCGCCGCTGCGCCGGATCCGGACGTGGCAGCGGGAGGCGACGAGTTCGACGGCGTAGCCGAGGCCGCCGTGGCGTGCGGGGTCGGCCAGCTCCGGGCCCGACCAGTGGGCGGTGCCGACGGGCCCGTCCGCGGGGGCGACGGCGAGGCGCACGCCGTGGTGGTCGTTGCCCGCGACGGACGGCCCGGTGCTGTGGTCGAGCACGTGCGGCACCGGCGCCACGACGGGAATGCCGCGCTCGGCGCAGAACACCGCGATGTGCTCGTCGTCGTCGCGGGTGACGTCGGGGAACCCCGCGAGAAACGCCGCGAGTTCGCGGGCCCTGTCGACGGGCAGCGCCAGGCCCAGCGACGGCACCCACTCCCACGGCGCCAGCCGCACCGCGGCGTAGCCGCCGACCGCCGCCTGCCGCACCCGGTAGGAGTTGTACGGCGACACCCACAGCACGCCCAGCGACACGGCGCGGTCCGGGTGCCGTTCGAGCAGCGCGGTGACGTGCCGGGCGAAGTCGCGGTCGAGGTGGACGTCATCCTGCACCACCAGGTGGTGGGTGGCCCCGGGTTCAATCGCCGCCCACGCGACCTTCGCGGTGCGCAGCGGGCTGGGGACGCCGTCGGGGTCGGGGTCCCGGACGATACGGGCGGGCAGCGGGGCGCACTCGGCGGCGACCCGCTCGGCACCGGCGAGGCGGGCGGGGTGGCACATGACGACGGTGCTGAGCCGCACGGGCGACCGGGTCATGCGAGCGCCGCCCGGCTACGGCCCGTGGCGCCCGCGTCCGCGGAACGTCCCGCGCTGTCCCCCGCCGCCGGTTCCGCGGCCTGCGCCGCCCGTGCCGCGTCGACGATCAGCGCCTCGAACCCCCTCAGCATCGCCTCCGCGGCCGGCTCGTCGATCAGACCGGTGTCCACGGTCAGCGACACCGGCATGAAGTGCCTGCTGCTGTAGACATGCCAGGCCACCGACGTCTCCGACTGCCGGCCGAGCGTCTGCCACTCGATGACCGACTTCTCTGGCCGTACGCCCGCGTGTTCCCGCCGGTCCACCGACCGCGCCTCCGTGATCATGTCGCGCAGATCGTTGTACCAGCACGTCCTGTCCATCGGCCGGCCGCGCCGCTCGTCCAGCCCGCGCAGGTCGTCCAGCAGCGCGGACTTGTCGTAGTACGCGTGGTAGTACGTCTTCATCGCCGCCTGCGCCGCGCGCCGGGCCAGCGCCTCGAACGCCGCGGGCCCGGCGTCGGGTTCGAGCCCCGCGTCGAGCGTGAACAGCCCCTCCAGCGTCACCGTGCTCACCGCCTCCCGCAGCGCGGGCTGGAACCGGTTGCTCACCATCACCTGGAACACGGCGCGGTCGTGCCGCGAATGCCGGGCCACCACCGCCGACGCGGCGGCGAGCAGGATCGCCGAGGAGCTGATCCGCCAGCGCTCGTCGAGCGTGCGCAGCGCCCCCGGCAGGCTCGGCGAGGCGAGCACCGCCTGCCGGTACGCCGGCCGCGCGCCCGGCCGGGGGGTGAACAGCCGCTCGGGGACGTCGCGCAGCGACTCCACCCAGTGCCGCCGCGCCGCCCGGTCCCGCTTGCGGCCCTTCTCCGACGCCTGGTACGCGGCCTCCGCCAGCGGCTGGTGGCCGCGGCTCGCGGCGCGCAGCGCCGCGGGATCGGCGCCGCGCAGCAGCTCGGCCAGGGTGCGGTACAGCAGGGTCAGGCCCATCGCGTCGGTGGCGACGTGCGCGAGCACGAGCACGGCCCGCACGACCTTTCCGTCGACGCGTACGAACGCGGCGCGCACCGGCCACTCGCGGTCGTACGCGAACCGCACGGCGCGCCAGTGGCGTTCGACGGCGTCCGCGAGCACGGCCGCCGCCGAGTCGTCCGCGGCGTCGAAGAGGTACACGTCGAACGTGCCGTCGCCGTCCAGCTCCTGGCGCATCGCGCCCCCCGCGCCCACATGGATGCGGGTACGCAGCGAGTCGTACACGGTGAGCAGCCCGCGTACGGCCTCGACCGCGCGGGCCGTCGGCAGGGCGGGGGCGACGGGCAGCACCACCTTGACGTTGGTGCCGTGGTCGTCGGGCTCGGTGTCGAGCATGGCCCGCCGGATCGCCCACTGGCCCCAGGTCACGGGTCCCTCCCCCGCGGGCGCGCCGGCGATGCCGACGGTGACCACGCGGGCGGTGTGGCCCGCCACCTCGCTCAGTTCCCTATGCACAGGTCCCTCCAGTCACAGCTGCGGTAGTCGATGCGGCCGGGTGTGCGGCCGGTGGTGGCGACCGCGGCGGCGTAGCCCGGTCCGATCGTCAGGTCGGCGACGGCGTAGTCGACGCCGTCGAGTCGGCGGGGCGTTCCGTACGGCGCCGGGTCGCCGCCGGCGTCGCGGCGCAGGAAGTCCAGCAGCCGGCCGCCGGCGGCCTTGGCCCACGCCTCCTTGCGCGCCAGCAGCAGGCACAGCCGGCACGTCCGGGCCCGCCCCGCGGGCAGCGCGGCGAGCTGCGCCGCCTCGGCCGGGGCGAAGAACCGCCGGGCCAGCGCCAGCGGGTCGCCGTGCGGGTGTTCGGCCTGCAGGTCGACGCCGACGGGCACGGTGCCGCCGACGGCGACGAGGGCGCGCAGCCCGGAGCGGGACAGGTTCCACTCGCAGCCGCGGCCCGCGCCGGTCAGCGCCGGCTTGCCGTACGGACCGGGGGTCCAGCCGATCCGCTGGGGCGGCAGCCGCAGATGGTCGGCGAGCAGCCGCCGGGCGGCGGCGTGCGAGCGGAGCAGCGCGGTCCGGCGTACGGGGTCGGCGAGCCGCGCCGCGCGTGCCCGTTCGGCGTCGGTGAGCAGCCCGGCGGCGGGGCCCGCCACCGCCTCCCCGGCCGCGCCGGCGGCCCCGGACAGGTCGACGTCCCAGACGCGTACCGCGCCGCCACCCTCGTCCCCGGCCGCGTTCCCGGGCACCTAGGCCGCCTCCGCCGCGCGGCCGAAGCGCCGCCAGGCCGTGGCCAGCAGCAGCGCGCCGATGACGACGTTGCCGACGGCCAGGGCGACGAAGTACGCCTCCGCGTGGTCCACGGCGCGGGCGAGCAGGCCGCCCCCGACGTTGACGGCACCGAGGTAGACGATGTCGGAGGCGATGGTGATGTGCCCGTTGCGCACCTGCTGCAGGCTCATCGTCACCATGTTGAGCAGCCCGAACGCCAGCCAGCTCGGCGCGACGATCGTCAGGTAGTCGTCGGTGAACGCGGCGGTGCCGGCGTCGTCGCTCATCAGCCTGCCGAGCGGCCCGGCCAGTGCGAAGCCGGCGACGGCCAGGAGCGCGTACACCGCCAGCACGTACCGCACGCCCTCGCGCAGGACGGGCCGCAGCAGGTGGCTCTCGCCGGCGCCGAGGGACTGGTTCATGGTGATGGCCACGGCCGAGCCGAGCGCGATCGCGGGCGACAGGGAGAGCACCTGGACGGCGTGGGCGCCGCCGTAGCCGGCGACGGCGTCCGGGCCGAAGTCCGACAGCACCCACAGCGAGGTGTAGTTCATGCCGGCGATGAAGAGGTACGACACGGCCACCGGCACCCCGACCGTGACCAGGATCGCCGCGGTCTGCCGCAGCGGCTCCGCCGGCCCGCCGAGGCGCAGCAGCCCGGTGCGCGCCAGCAGGACCAGCCCCGACGCGAGGCCCACCACCGAGGCGCCGGCGATGGACGCCGGCACGGCGAAGACCCCCATGCCGGCGTAGAAGCCGAGCAGCCACACGCCGAGTACCTGCATCGCGGCGACGGCGATGGTGATGACCGACGCCGACCGCGCGCTGCCCCAGCCGCGCAGCGTGCCCGCGACCACGGAGGTGAGGACGGCCAGCAGGAAGGAGGCGGCCACCAGCCGGGCGAAGAGCACGAAGTCGTCGTGCGACGCGGCGTCCACGTCGAGCGTGTCGGCCATCTGCGGCGCGGCCAGAGCGATGACCGCCGCGGCGACGGCGAAGCAGCCGAGCGCGATGGCCCCGATGCGTACCAGCGGCGGCTGCGAGGCGTCGCCGGCGTCCGCGCCGCGGCGGCGGGCGGAGACGACCTGGCTGCTGATCTCGATGCCCTCCTCCAGCGCCAGGAAGAAGAACGAGATGGGGATGAACAGGGCCCGGATGTACAGCGCGTCGCCGCCCATGTTGCCCAGCAGCGCCGAGATGGCGAACTGGGCGCCGAGGCCGGTGACGACGCCGAGGCAGATGGGGACGGCCAGCCCGCGCAGCCGTACGCGCAGGTCGTCGGGCGGAGCCGGGGCGGGATCGGTGGCCGGGTGCGGGGCCGGGTCGGGGGCCGGGTCGCCGTGCTCCTTGACGTCAGTCATCGAGGATCCTGCCTTTCCGGTGGCCCAGGGCGAGGTTGAGCCGCTGCATGGTGCCGGTGCCCTCCATGAACTCGAAGGCCCGGGCGTCCCGGTGCAGCTTGTCCAGCAGCGGGTGCTCCAGCCGGGCGCCGGGCCCGAAGAGCCCGAGGGCGTACTCGGCGGTCTCCAGCGCCAGTTCGGCGGCCCGGTACTTGGCGGCCGAGGCGACCGTGCCGTCGACCGGGTCGCGGTCGGCCTGCTCGGCGGCGGCCAGCACCAGCCGCCGAGTGCCGGCCAGCCGCCGCCGCAGCCCTTCCAGGGCGTACGACTCGTCGGCGCGCAGGGCGCGGCGGTGGGTGGCCGCGTAGTCCCAGGCGGCCTGGGCGATGCCCAGGGCCATGGCGGCGACGACGGGGCGGGCTCGGTTGAAGGTGCGCATCGCGCCGACGATGCCGCGGCGGGTGGCGGACAGGTGCATGCCGAGGATGTCGGAGCGGGCCACGGGCACGTCGTCGAGGCGGACTTCGCTCAGCCCGACGGCGCGCATCCCGGTGGTCGGCAGCGCGGTGGCCGTGAACCCCGGCCGGGTGGGCTCGACGAGCACGGCGACGACACCGACGGGGCCGGGCTTGATGCGGGCGAAGACGACCCCGAGGTCGGCGCGGACGGCGTTGCCGATGTACTTCTTGACGCCGCTCAGCCGGTACGAGCCGGGCCCGTCGGCGCCGGTCTCGGTCAGTGCGGTGGTCAGCGCGGTGGCGTCGGAGCCGGCGTGCGGCTCGGTGAGCGCGAAGAACGTCCAGGTGGGGCGGGCGGCGAGGGTGGTGTAGTAGCGCTCCTTCTGGTCGTCGTCGCCCAGTTCCTCGGTGAGCACGCCGGAGAGGGAGGGGCCGGGGGCGGCGACCATCAGCGCGGCGTCGCCCCAGGCGAGGCGCTCGTAGACGACGACGCGCTCGACGCAGCTGTGCAGGTGGCAGGGGCGGCCGTCGACGATCAGCGGGTCGGGGTTGTACGCGGGCGGCAGGCCGAGGAGGACGGGGAAGTAGGCGTCGTGGACGACGGGGTTGAGGGTCCTGGGATCGGCGCCGGGCCGGTCCATGGCCAGCGCGGTGGCACGGAAGGCCCGCGCGTACTCCTCGACGGCGGCGCGCAGGCGCGCGGGGTCGGGGGGCGGCGTGCGGGGCGCCGGTGGCCGGTGCGTGGCCGGTGCTGCGGTGCGGGTCGGGGTGGTGGTCATGGGCTCACCTCGATGGCGTGGCGGCCGGTCGCCGGGTCGGCGGTGACGGGGTGGACGTCGGCCAGCAGGTCGACGGCGCGGGCGAGCCGGCCGGGGCCGTCGTCGAGATAGCCGGAGGCGCCGAGCAGCCGCAGCGCGGTGCGCTGCGCACGGACGAGCACGTCAGCCGCGAGTGCGGCGGAGCCGGGCGGGATGAAGTGGACGGGTTCCGCGGGGCCGTCGGCCGCGGCGGGCGCGAACGCCTCGGTGCCGCCGGCGTCCGCGGGTCGGATCCCGGCGGCCGGACCGTCCTGCGCTTCGCCGCCGAACCCGCCGCAGGCCGCGCCGTGTTCCAGTAGCAGCCGGGCCTCCACGAGGTCCGCGGCGGCCTCGCCGAGCATGGTGCGTACCGACGACACCTCGGCCAGCACCTCGCCGCCCACCCGGCGGCCCGCCAGGTAGTCGGCCGCGGTGCGCAGCAGGTGCTCCGTGAGGCCGAGCCGGATCCACAGCACCCCCGCGGTCCAGGGCCCGGTGGCGCCGTCGCGGCGGCTCTCGTCGCGCCACACCCCGAGGTCGCCGGAGGCGAACTCCAGGGTGAGGACCGGCGCGCCGCCGGGCGCCTCGGCGGCGGCCAGCGGCAGCAGGGCGTGCCCGCCGGGCCCCCAGGCGCGGGCGTCCGGTCCGAGCCCGGCGCGGAGTTCGGCGAGGGCGGGGGCGGGGCCTTCGGCCTTGGCACGGGCGCGGCAGCGCAGCCCGAGCGCGGTGTCGAGCACCGGGCCGGGCGCGAGTTCGCCGGGCGGCGGGCCGGGGGATGCCGCGCCTGCGGGCGGCGGGCCGCCGAGTGCCGGGCCTGCGGTTACGTGGCCGGCGGACGCCGCGCCCGCAGGTTCCGGGCCGCCATGGGCCGGGTCGGCGGGTGCCGGGCGGGCGGGCGCGGGGCCTGCGGGGGCCGCGTCGGCTGGCGCCGGGTGGATGGGCGCGGTGCCTGCGGGTGCCGGGGCGGCGGGTGCCGGGCCGCCCTGGGCCGGGCCGGCGGGTGCCGGTGCGCCGGAGGCCGGGTCGGCGGGGGCCGGGGCGGGGGGCCGGGGTGGGCGTACGGTCACGTCCGCGCCTCCAGTGCGGTCTGCTGCGGGAACGGGGTGGTGAGCCGGCCGGGTCCGGCGGCCGGCGCGGGCGCCGGGGCCGCTGCCCGCTCGGCGACGGTGGCGGCGGCGGGCTGCGGTTCTTCGTACCGGCGTACGTGCCCGTCCGCGGCGCCGCTCGGCGCGGGCGCCGTCCCCGCCGGGGCCCGCGGCGCGGCCACGACCGGGGTGAACAGCACCCGGCAGGCGTAGCCCAGGGCGTCGTCCCGGTCGGCGACGGCGAGTTCGGCGCCGGGGTCGGCGGCGTGCCGCACGGCGGCCTCGTACCACGGCCGCAGCCAGCCGCCCGGCCGCGGCTGCCCCGGGCGCCGGTCCGCGGCCGGCAGCCGGCGTACCGTCAGCTCCGCGAGCCTGAGCCCGGTCCCGAGCCCGGTCCCGAGACCGGCACCGGCGCGGCGGCCGGGGCCCGGGCCGGAGTCCGCGCCGCGCCCCCCGCCGGAGTCCGCCCCGACGACCAGCACCGCCGCGCCGGTGCCCGGCGGCAGCGCGTACCCGGGCTCCGGCGGCAACGTGGACTGCTCCATCACGACGATCGCCGCCCGGCGGGCCTCGCCGCCCGCGATCCGGCCGCGCGCCAGGCGCAGCGCGGTGAACGCCCCCGCCGCGCCCTGGTCGTTGACGCCGATGACCTGCGGCCGGCCGCCCAGCAGCTCGGCCAGCTGGCAGCCGGGCAGCACCCGGGCCTGGCAGTCCGGGACCGGGGTGACGGTGAGCAGCAGGTCCACGCCGCTGTTCGCGCCGCCGAGCGCCTCGGCGACGGCCGTGCCGAGGTCCGCGTACGAGACGCGCTCGCCGCGCTCCAGCCAGGTGCGGTCGGGCAGCGGGCCGTAGACCGTCTCCAGGTCGTCGGCGTACTCCTCGAGGTCCGCGGCGGTGGTGCCGCCGTGGCCGGGCGGCGGCGGGCCGACGGCGGCGAGCCGCTCCAGTCTGACGGGCCGGGCCATCGGCTAGCCCTCCGCACCGGAGGCGGCGGACACCTCGATGAACGCGCACACCGCGCCGACCGTCTCCAGGTGCTCGGGCTCCAGGGTCTCGGGGTCGATCTCGATGCCGTGGTCGTCCTCCAGCGTCATGAGCAGTTCGAGGACGCTGGTGGAGTCCAGACCCAGTTCCTCGAAGAGCTTCGTCTGCGCGGTGGCCTCGCCGAGGTCCTTGCGCAGCACGGCCTCCAGCGACTTGATCACCTTGGTCTGAAGGTCGGACCGGGCCTCGTCGACGTGCGTGGTCATGCTCTTGCCTCCTGTGCGGTGCGGTGCGGTGGTGCGGTCGGGAGATGGTCGGGGGGCGGGGCTACGGGACCGGGCCGGCGGGTGCCACGGACGCCGCGGGTGCCGCGGCCTGGATGTCGGACTGCCGCTCCAGCAGGTCGTCGACGGTGTCGCGGCGCCGGACAAGGTGGGCGCGGCCGTCGCGGACCAGCACCTCGGCGGGGTGCCCGTGGCTGAGGAACAGCACGGGCGAGGCGCTCGGCCCGTACGCGCCGGAGCGGGTGACGGCGACGAGGTCGCCGGGCGCGAGGTCCGCGGGCAGGTCCGTGGCCTTGCCGAGGGTGTCGTTGGGGGTGCACAGCGGCCCGGTGACGTTCCACGGGACGGCGGGGCCGCCGCCGCCGACGCGGTACATGGGGAAGTTGCGGCGGAAGGGCGAGCCGATCCCGACGGCGGCCATGTGGTGGTTGGTGCCGCCGTCGCAGACGGCGAAGCGCTCGCCGCGCGATTCCTTGATGTACCGGACCCGGGTCAGGTACGTGCCGGCGGGCGCGGCGAGGTAGCGGCCCAGCTCCATCACCAGCCGGGTGTCCGGGTGCGCGGCGTGGAAGCCGGCGACGGCGGCGTTGATCCCCGCGGTCAGCTCGTCCACGTCGAGGTCGCTCTCGGCCGCGTGGTACGCCACGCCGAGCCCACCGCCGACGTCGACCGTGCCCAGCTCGAACCCGAGCCGCCCGGCGAGCCGTTCCGCCAGTTCCAGGATGCGCCGGGTGTTCTCCACGATCGCGGCGGCGGCGAGTATCCGGGTGCCCATGTACGCGTGCACGCCGGTCACCCGTACGTTCCCGTACCGCCGCAGGTCGGCGGGGTCGAGGGCGGCGAGCGTCTCCTCGTCGATGCCGAACTGCCGCGGCTTGCCGCCCATGGTCAGCCCGCCGCCCTTCAGCGCGAAGGCCGGGTTGACGCGGAGCAGCACCTCGGCGGTGCCGCCGCGGTGGCGGGCCTCCTCGTCGATGACGGCCAGCTCGGGCAGGGACTCGGCGATGAGCCGGGCGCCGGCCTTGAGACAGGCGGCGATCTCGTCGCGGCTCTTGCCGGGGCCGAGGAACAGCATCTCCTCCCCCGCGGCGCCGGCGCGCTGCGCGGTGGCCAGTTCGGCGAGCGACGACAGTTCGAGACCGGCGCCCAGCTCGCGCATGGTGCGGGTCACGGCGAGGTTGGGGTTGGCCTTGAGGGAGTAGAAGATGCGCAGCGCCGGGTGCAGCCGCTCCCGCAGGCCCGCGTACTGCGTGCGCAGCAGGTCGCCGTCGTAGAGGTACAGCGGCGTGCCGAACTCGGCGGCCAGGTCGGTGAGCGCGAGGCCCTGGCAGTGGGTGGCGGGCGTGTCGTCGGTCATCGTACGTCTCCGAACTCGGTCAGGCGCTCGGCCACTTCGGCGTCCAGGGCGTCCACGCCGTCCGCCCCGTCCTGGCCGGGGGCGACGAGCATGAAGTAGAAGCGGCCGTCCGCCGGGGCGGCCGGAGGTGCGCCAGGGGCGGCAAGGGCGGCGTTCACGGTCGCGTGGTTGTCGGGGAGCGCGCCGCCGCCGGCGGCGGGGTCGAACAGGAGCGGGCCGAGGGCGGCGGCGAGCCGGTCGAACGGGACGGGGGCGGGCAGCCGCACGTCGTACTGCCGGGCGACGACGACCGCGCCCGCCGGGACGCAGCGCTCCTGCAGCCGGGTCTGGTAAGTGGACATGTTGTTGCGGGCGTTGATCTCCAGCACGGGCAGCAGCGAGCCGTCGGTCCGTACGAGGGCGTCGACGCCCACGGGCCCGTGGTAGCCGTCCGCGGCGAGCCGCCGGCCGATCAGCCGCGCGGTGTCCTCGACGACCGCGCGCTGCCCGGGGGTGAGCCGGGCGGGGAAGCGGTGGCCCTTGTGGACGCCGCCGGCGGTCAGCGCCTCCTTGACGAAGTCGAAGCGCACGGAGCCGTCCCGGCCCACGGTGAGGTGGTAGTTGAGGTCGGCGGCCTTGTCGGCCCACACCTCGACGACCACGGCGAGCCGGTCGTCCCCGGTACGTTCCGCGCGCCGCCGCACCATCCGTACCAGCTGCTCCAGCCGCCGGGCGCGGTCGGCGACGACGATGCCCTTGCCGGAGACGCCGTACGCGTCCTTCACGCCGACGACGGCGCCGTCCGCGATCCGGGCCGCCGCCTTCTCCACGACGGCCTCGAACTCCGCGACCGACTCGCACTCCCAGCCCTCGGCCAGCGGCACGCCCAGCTCGGCGGTGACGCGGCGGCTGTAGATCTTGCTGTTGACCCGCTTGGCGAGCGCCGCGGCCGGCAGCGCCGCGGCGAGCCCCGCCCGCCGGCACAGCTCCTCCTCAGCGGCGGAGATCCCGTGCGGCAGCAGCGGGGCGTCGCCCAGCGCGCGCAGCCGGGCGAGCAGTGCGGGCGAGTCCAGCGCCTCCTCGGTGACGGGAACGGCCGGCCGGCAGCGGTCGGTGAGCTGCACGTGCGGCAGGTCGAGTCCGAGGCCGCGCAGGTAGTCCAGATAGCCGGGGTCGGGCGCGGACTTGAGGATCACCTGGTCGTCCGCGCCGCCGAGCAGCAGCGCGAACTCGTCCATGCGCGCGACGACCGCGGAGGGCGCGTTGTCCCCGACGGCCGGCACGCCGGGCTCGCCGCGCGCCCAGTCGCGCTCGACCTCGATGTTGCCGAGCAGCACGAGCGGTGTCCCCGGGTCGCCGGTGCAGGCGCGCCGGACGCCGCTCATGAAGTCCTCGGCCGGCGGGTTGCCGGTCATGTCGTCCCCCTTCTCCTGGCGTTCTGGCGTTCGTCGGCTGTGTGTGCCCGTGCGCCCGCGGTCAATGGCGGAACACCGCGGCCGCGAAGGTGGCGCCGAGCCCCACCGCGGCCATCAGGTAGCAGTCGCCCCGGCGCAGCCGGCCGGCGTCGCGCAGGGTCACGTAGTTGATGAAGGAGTCGGCGCCGAAGCAGTGCCCGAGCACGGCCACGTTGTCGAGGCAGATGCGCGAGCGCGGGAAGTCCAGCAGCTGCGCGGCCTTCGCCCAGGAGATGCGGTTGACGTTGTGCGGCAGGATCCACGCCAGGTCGTCCATGCCGATCCCGGCCGCGGCCACCGCATCGCGGATCACGGTCGTCAGCCGCTCCGCGTAGCGCCGCTCGAACTCCTCGCCGCGCGGCGGCGGGAGCTTCACGTCGTGGTACTCGCCGAACGTGCGGGTGACGTAGCTGCGCAGCACGTCGCCGCCACCGCCGGCGGAGACCAGGCAGGCGGCCGACGACTCGCCCATCACGGTGGTGCCGGGGATGAGCTGGGCGGTGGGCCAGTCGGCCTTCTCCCCCGCGACGACGAGCGCCAGCGCGTCGGGGTCGCCGTCCTCGGCGAGGAGCCGCCCGGCCAGGTCCACGGCGGCGAGCCCGGAGGAGCACGCCTGCTGGGTGACGGTGAACACGGCGGCGTGGCCGAGACCGAGTTCGTCGGCGGCGTCGTGCACCGGGTTCCGCGAGGCGCGGGAGCCGATGGGGATGGTGCGGGCGCTGACGACGTACGAGACGCGGTGCTCGTTGCCCTTCAGTGCGGTCAGCTCGCGGCCGGCGGCCACGGTCATCTCGCGCAGTCCGGCGCCGGGTGACATGCGGACGTCGCGGAGGCCGAAGTAGCGGTGGAACAGGGCGAGGTCGCGGTCGCCGATGCCGAGGCGGGGGGCGAGGTCGGCGATGGGCACCGACACGGGCGCGACGTGGGCGGCGACGTCGTACAGTGCGGTCATCGGGCGTTCCTTCCGGTGCTGGCGGTACGGGGCGGGGGCACCGGCTCCGCCGGGGCCGGGGTTCGCCGCCCCGGGGCGGCGGGCCGGGCGGCGAGCCGGGCGGCCTCCCGCTTGTCGCGGGTCGTGAGCCCGGTGACCGCGAACAGCACCCGGCCGCCGTCGCCGACCCCCTCGCAGCGGGCCACGGTCCCGTCGGGCGCGGTCCGGTGGCGCAGGTCCACCGGCGCGGGGGCCTCGGCGAGCGCGGCGTCGTTGCCGGGGGCGTAGAGGTCGAGCCGGTCGATGCGGACCGGCACCGGGACCGGCGGGTCGCCGGTGGCGGCGGTGTCGCTGGTGGCGCCGGTGGCGGCGGTGGCGGCGGTGGCGGCGGTCGCCCGGAGCAGGCTGTCCAGGGCCAGCGCGGGGAGGAGGAAGTCCCGTAGCGGACCGAGCTGTCCGGGCGGCGGCAGGTGCAGCCGGGCGGCGCCGCCGGCGGGGGCCGTACGCAGCTCGCGGAGCGAGTCGAAGATCCCGCCGAGCCGGACCGGGGAGCCGGGGAGGGCGTAGGCGTCGCGGGCGGCGACCAGGTGGCCCGCGACGGCCTCGGGGTCGGGCGGCGGCGCGTACGAACCGTCGAGGAGGACCGTCATCCGGCTGTACTCCTGCGCCGGGATGGGGCCTCGCGGCGGACTGGCGATCACCACCCCGACCCGGCCGGGCCGCTCCGCGCGCGCGGTGACCACGAGCCGCCGCGGCCACTGCTCCTCCGCCGCGCGTACGAACCGCGCGAACACGGCGTCCGTGATCGCCACCGGCCGCCCCGCCCCGGCCGCGGCGGCGGCCTCCGCGGCGATCTCCATGATGAACGTCCCGGGCAGCGTGGGCCGTTCGTCGACCCGGTGGTCGCGCACGTACCCGTGGTCGTCGAGGCCGAGCCGTATCTCCCAGGCCGTGCCGCCGCCTTCGGCGGGCGCGCCGGGACCGCGGACGAACGCCCCGGCCGGGGCGGCCTGCCGTTCGCCGGCGGCGCGCAGCTCCGGCGCCGTGGCGCCGAGCATGCGCCATTCGGTCTCGCCGAGCCACACGGAGGTCAGCGGGTCGCGGCGGCGGTGCAGCAACTCGGTGCGGAAGTAGCGGCGGCCGAGGGCGTCGTCGAGGTGGGTGAAGTTGTCCTCGCGGGCGAGGTACGCGTCTTGGACCTGGGTGTGCGTCACCATCCCGCTCTCGGTCCAGAGGCCGGAGACCAGGGCGTGCACGTCGGCGCCGGTGGCCGCGCGGGAGTGGGCGGCGGCGTGGGTGAGGAACTCGTTGGCGGAGATGTAGTCGGCCTCGCCGGGGCGGGCCACGACGGTGGTGACCGAGCTGATCGCCAGCCAGAGGGCGGGGTCGTGGGCGGCGAAGGCGGTACGGAGGTTGAGCCAGCCGCGGACCTTGACGTCCCGTACGGCACGGAACTCCGCGGGCGTCTTGCGGCGCAGCGCGGTGGCCCGCTCGACGCCGGCGCCGTGCACGACGACGTCGGCGCCGCCGGCCGCGCCGATCTCTTCGGCCACGGCCCGCAGCGCGGCCGGGTCGAGCACGTCGCACCGCCGGTAGTGCACGCGGTCGGCGCCGTAGCGGGCGGCGAGCCGGCCGAGGGTACGGGCCCGCTCGGCGGCGTGCACGGCGCGGTTGTAGCGCCGGTTCAGCTCGGCGAGCTTGGCACCGGGATGCTCGGCCATCAACCGCCGCAGGGCGGCGGGCCGGTCGGCGGGGAGGGCGTCACCGGCGGCTGCGGGGGCGGGGGCTGCGGGGTCGGGGGCGGGGCCGGAGCCGAGGAGCCAGATCGCGGCGGGGCGGGTCAGCCCGGCGACCTGGTCGACGAGTTCGGCGGTGATCCCGCGCCCGCCGCCGGTGGCGACGACGACGGGCGCCCGGAGCGGCGGCCCGGGCGGCGGGCGTTCCCCGGCGGGGGCGAGCACGGGTTCGGCGCGTACGCCGCGGCGATGGTGGGCGACGGCCAGATGCCGCTCGACGGCGGACTCCCGGGCCAGCGCTTCGAGGCCGTCGGCGAAGTCGGCGGCGTCGGCCACGACCGCGTAGACGAGCCCGCCGGGGAGGTCGGCGGCGAGCGCGCGTACCAGCCCGGTGAAGAGCCCGGTGGCGGGGCCGGGCGCGGGCACACCGGGGTCGAGGACGAGCACGGCGAAGGACCCGCCGCCGTCGACGGTGTCGGCGAGCAGGTGCGCGGCGGTGAACGCCAGCTCGTGCAGTTCCAGGGCGGCGGTGGGGAGGGCGGCGGCCTCGCCGGCGGCGGGTGCGCCTGCGGCGCCCGCCGGCGGTCGGACGTCACCGTCCGCGCGGCCAGGCGTAGACGGGCGCGCGACGTCGGCGTCGGCGTTCCCCGCGAGTGGCGGCCGTGCCTGCCCCGAGGCAGGCTCGGACGCGCGCGTCAGCGCCGCGTCCGGCGGGGCGTGCGTCGTGTCGAAGAGGACGCGTATGTGGCGGAGTCCGCGGCCCGTCAGGACGGCTGCCAGCTCCTCCGCGGTGTCGAGTACGTGCACGTCCGGGGCGGCCTCCGCGCACCCCGCGCGCGGGACCGCGACCACGCAGCCGCGCGGCAGCGGGATACCGGCCAGCCCCGCGGGCGCGTTCGTCAGTACCAGGGTGTCCGGCGGCAGTGCGGGCAGCGGGGCGCGTACCGCGGGGCGGTCCAGCCGCTTCAGGCGCAGCACGTGCGGGCGGAGTTCGCCGAGCCGGTCCGGGGCCTCGGGCGACTCCGGCGCGTAGGTGAGCGCGGGGGTACCGGGTGCCACCGGGGTCAGCTCCGCCGCCGTGTCGTTGGCGCGGACGGCGCGGTGCAGGGCGACGAGCCCTTCGGCGGCGTGGAAATACGGCCACGCGCCGACCCCGCCGGCGGCCTCCGGCGACGACGGCGCCGCGTCCGCGGCGGCACCGCCACGTGCGCCGTGACGAGCCTCCCCCGCGGGCAGCGTTCCCGGCTGTGCCCCTGCGTCCACGGCGGCACCGCCGGGAACGTCCGTCCCGAAGTCCGCCGGCCGCGCTCCCGCCGCCACCGCGCCCGGAGGGGCATCCGCGCCCGGCACCGCCCCCGGCGGCTCCGCCACACCCAGCTCCCCCAGTATCCGCAGCCCCCGGGCCTCCGCCTCGCCGCGGCGCATCAACACCGCCGCTGCCGCCGCCTCCGTCGTCACCCCGCCCGGCGGCGGTGCCACCAGCTCCGCCGCCGCCGTCGCGCCGATCACCACCGCCGCGTCCAGCTCGCCCGTCGCGAGGTGGCGGCAGGCCGCCGCCAGGGCGGCGTGGGAGGAGTCCGGGCCGGCGTCGAGCGTCATGTTCGGGCCGTGCAGGTCCAGGAGTTGGGCCACCCGGGACGCGATGATGTTGGGCATCAGGCCCGGCAGCGAGTCGCTGTTGCTCGCCGGCGCCAGCGCCCGTACGCCCGCGGTCAGCGCGGCCACGTCGACCTCCGCCCCCGCCCGCCCCGCGATGTCGTCCAGGTACGCGCGCAGCGTGCACACCAGCGCCTGCCGCACCTGGCCGCTGTGCCCGACGAACACCCCCGTACGGGCAAGGAGTCCGGCATCCGTCCCGCCCCACGCGTCGCGCAGCGCCAGCGCGCACCGTAGCGCCATCAGCTGGCTGCGGTCCAGCCGCTCCAGCACCGCCGGCGGCAGCCGCACCTCCAGCGGTGCCGGCGCCGGGAACGCCGCGCCGAAGACCGGGCCCGACTCCGGCTCCAGGGTGGTGGTCGCGACGACCACCACCGGCTCGGGGCCGGGCGCCGGAGGCGGCGGCGCCGGGCGGTCGCTGACGATCAGGTGCGCGTTGGTGCCGCCGAACCCCATCGCCGAGACGCCGGCGGTACGGGCCCTGCCGCCCGGCGCGGGGCGCCACGGCAGGGTG
This sequence comes from Streptomyces sp. CNX435, assembly GCF_059570575.1. Taxonomy (NCBI): domain Bacteria; kingdom Bacillati; phylum Actinomycetota; class Actinomycetes; order Kitasatosporales; family Streptomycetaceae; genus Streptomyces; species Streptomyces sp. CNX435. The sequence continues at coordinate 421,856 of NZ_JCANTA010000003.1, forward strand.
CGTACCGGAACGGTGGCCGCGCCCGCGACCGGTTCGGTGTAGAGGTGCTGGGCGGGGATCGCCTCGTGGCGCAGCGCGAGCAGCGCGTGGATGACGTTCACCGCGCCGGCGGCCCAGCCCGTGTGCCCGATCAGGGACTTGTTCGACGTCAGCGTCCACCGCTTCCCCGGCGCGGCGGCGGCCAGCGCCTGCAGCTCCGCCTGGTCGCCGGCGGCGGTGCCGGTGGCGTGGGCGACGACCCAGTCGACGTCGTCCGGGGTGACGCCGGCCGCCGCCCAGGCCCGTTCGAGGGCGATCCGCTGCCCGGCGGGGTTCGGCGCGTACACCGCCTTGCCGCGTCCGTCGGACGAGCCGCCGAAGCCGCGTACGAAGCCGAGGACCGGATCGCCGTCCGCCAGGGCGCGCGCGTACGTCTTGAGCGCCACGACGGCGGCGCCGTCGGCGAAGAGCACGCCGTCGGCGCCGCGGTCGAGCGAGCGCACGCGGTCGCCCCTGGCCAGCCCGTCGAGCTTGGCGAACAGCACCATGGTCTGGGCGTTGACGGCGTACGTGCCGCCGCACAGGGCGAGGTCGGCGCGGCCCTCGCGCAGCGCGCGCATGCCGAAGTCGAAGCTGTAGAGGGACGAGGAGCAGGCCGTGTCGACGACGACGGTCTCCACCGGGTCGGCGAGCCCGGCCAGCGCCTCGCGCACGACGCGGTACGGCGCGGTGTCGGCCAGGTCGGGCGAGCCGGCCGGGTAGAGCGCGGCCAGCGGATCGGCGCCCGCGTCCCCCGTACCGGCCGCCGCGCCGGCCGCACGGCCGGCGCCCGAACCGGCCAGCAGCCGGGCACCGTGCCGGAGCAGGCTGTGCTCGGCGGCGTGGCCGCCGTCGGCTGTCATGCCGACGGCGGCGAAGGTGCGCGTTCCGGCGTCGGACCGGACCCCGTCGAGCGCCTGGAGGACGCTGTGGCGCAGCCACCGGCCGCTCGGCTCGCGCTGCGGCGCGCGGCCGGCGGCGAGTTCGGCGCGCAGCCGTGGGTGGGGGCGCAGGTCGTGGATGAAGCCGGAGGTGCGGGTGTACGTCTTGTCCGGCGCGGCCGGGTCCGCGGACCACAGCGCGTCGATGTCCATCCGCTCCCCGGGCTCGCTGAACTGCGGTTCGCGGTCGCGCAGCAGGTGCCACAGGTCGTCGGGCGAGCCGGCGCCCGGCACGGCGAGGCCCATGCCGACGGCTACGATCGCGTCGCGGGCGGCGTGCCCGGGGTCGTCGGCGCCGGGGGCCGCCGCGAGCGACGGGAGCGACGGGAGCGACCCAGCGGTGTGTACGGCGGCGGCCAGGCCCTGCGCGCGCAGCGCCGCCGCGGCGGCCTCGGCGGCGGCGCGGTCGGCCGCGCCGGCCTCGACGCGGTAGCGGAGCGGGCGGGGGGCGCCGCCCTCGGCGCCGTCAGCCATCGGTCCGTACGCCGGTGGTGGTGGTGCTGCCGGTCTCGTCGATGAGCCGGGCGAGGCCGCCCAGGGTGGACTGGAGGGCGAAGCGGGTGTCGTCGGCGACGTGGTGCAGGCCGAAGCGGTCGATCAGCGTGCTGAGCACCTCCATGCGCTTGAGCGAGTCGATGCCGAGGTCGCCTTCGAGGTCGGCGTCGGGGTCCATGGCCTCGACGGGGTAGCCGAGGCGGTCGGCGTAGACCTGCTGGAGGGTCGCGAGCACGCGTTCGCCTGCCGCGGGCGCCGCGGGTGCGGACGCGGGTACGGGATCCGTGGCAGCGGCGTGGGCAGCGGACCCGGTCGCGGGTACGGGTCCGGGTACGGCCGCCGGAGGATCCGGCGCCACGGGCGCCGTTGCAGGTACGGGAGCGGGAGTGGGGGCCGCCACCGGCATCGGCGCCCCGGGCACGGCCCGCGCCGCAAGCGCCGGGCCCGGCGCCGCCGCACCGGCGTCCGGCGGGGCCGGCACGGCGGTCGCCGCGGTCGCCGCGGTCGCCGAAGGCGCCATGTGTGCCGCCGTCGCCGCGGGTGCCATGGTCACCGCGGGTGCCGCGGGTGCCGCGGGCACCGCGGGCACCGCGGATGCCGTCGCCGCCGGTCCCGCCGTTGCCGCGGCAGCCCCGGCGCTCGGCGTGCCAGTGGGCCGCTCCCCCGTGCGCTCCGCGAGCCACCGCTCCGCCGTCTGCGCCCCGCACCCCACCGCCTGCCGCACCAGCTCGCCGAGGCCGGCGCGCCCGCACTCCACCACCGACTCCAGCCCGTACGTCTGCAGGTCGCGCAGCGCGGCGAGGAAGTCGACGGGGCGGGTGAGCTGCGCGACCAGCGACGCCTTGACGTCGGTGTCCTCCGTGACCAGCCCGCCGAGAGCCGGCGAGTACAGCCGGCGGTGCGCCGGCGGCTCGGCGATGCCCTCGATCGCCGCCGCGAACTCGGCCTGCGCGGTGGCCAGCAGCGGGTTGTGGAAGGGGTACGGCGCGGTGAGCCGGACGGCCCGTACGCCGAGCACGTCGGCGAGCGCGGCGAGCCGGCCGAGGGTGTCCTCCGGGCCGGAGGCCACGACGTGCCGCGGCGCGTTGACGACGGCGAGCCGGGCGCCGGGCAGCTCCGCGGCAGTGAGCAGCGCGGCGGCGCGGCGGGCCGGCAGCGTGAGCGCGAGCATGCCGCCGGCGCCGGCGGCGGTGTGCTCCAGGGCGCGGGCGCGGTGCGCGGCGATGCGGGCGCCGTCGGCGGGGGTGAAGCAGCCGGCGTGGGCGGCGGCGGCCATCTCGCCCATGCTGTGGCCGAGTACGACGTCGGCGGGCTCCCGCAGGTCGACCTCCCGGGCGTGGACGAGCGCGGCGGCGTAGATCGCCAGTTGGAGCGCGAACGGGTCGGTCTCGGACAGCCGCCGGCCGTCGGCCGCCTCGGCGTCGGTGAGCAGCGGCGAGACCGGGCCGTGGCCGAACTCGGCGGCGACCGCGTCGACGACGTCCAGCAGGTCGGCGACCGGGGCGCTCACCGGTCCGGCGAACGCGCCGGGCCGGTAGGCGCCCTGGCCGGGCAGCAGCAGTGCGGTTCTCAGGTCCATCTCCGCCTCCCCTTCGCGTGGCGTGAGAACGGCAGCCTCGGCCGCGGCCCCGCCGTGCGGGCGGGTGCGGCGCGAACGGCCGGGTGGTGGTTCAGTCGGCGGTGACGGAGAGGGCGTCGAGGCCCGCGATCCGGTGGCCGTGGACGGGGCCCGGCGGCCCGGCGACCGCGAGCGCGGGCATGCCCGCGGCCCGGGCGGCGCGCAGGCCGACTTCGGCGTCCTCGATGACGAGGCAGCGCGACGGGGGTGCGCCGACGCGAGCGGCGGCGGCGAGGTACCCCTCCGGGCTGGGCTTGCCGGTGGTGACGTCCTCGGCGCAGACGACGACGTCGGGCAGCGGCAGCCCCGCGGCGGCAATCCGGCTGCGGGCGACCCTCCGGGTCGCGGAGGTCACCAGTCCCCAGCGGCGCGGGGGCAGGGTGGCGAGCAGCCCCGGGGCGCCGGGAGCGGCGTGTACGCCGTCGGTGTCGGTGCAGGACAGGTGGTCGAACCAGGCCAGTTCGGCGTGCGGGTCGGCGTACGGGGCCAGCTCGCGGATGAAGTCGATGTCGCGGCGCCCGTGTGAGGCGCGTATGACCGTCTCGGGGTCCAGGGAATGGCGCCTGGCCCACATGCGGGTATGGCGGTCCATTACGGCCGCGGATTCCACGAGTGTGCCGTCCATGTCGAACAGCACGGCGTGGACGTCGAGCGAGCGCGGGCGGCCGGGGTCGCCGAGGTCGCGGAATCCTACATTCAGCGGGGAATGCGTCCCGCTCACGCCCGTCTTGGGGGATTCTGTGAACAACTCGTCGGTAGCGGTACGCCCCCGTAGGGGCAACCTCGCCCCGCCTTCGTCGAGTTCGTCGTTGCTTCGTCCCGGCTGTTGCGCGGAGTCCACCGGAATCTCCACGCGTGCCGCCTTCCACATAAGCAGCTGTCCGTTCGGTGAAAGATGAACTTCAGGCCGTGCAACGAGGGTTATGTGGTGCATGTTCAGGGGATACGATGAGTAGTCGTGTGGTGACAGGAAGCCATCACACGTTCGGTTCGGCGGTCGAGCGAGCGTCATCGTACATGCAATTGGTTGGCGTGAACCATTCTTTTTTCGCAAAACCTTTGCCGGACATGTCACTACTCAAGGGACAACGGTGGATGCTGCCCCTATGGGTCCTCATTACCCCCGGCACAAGCGATGTTGCCGACACAGTGGACGCTCTACGATGACGGGCGACCGGACCGGCGAGCGCGACGACCCCGGAAAGGACCCGGATGACATGCCGCGGATAGAACAGGGCAGGGTAAATGTCGACACCGGCCACGGATTCGTGCTCTTCCTGGTGGGAATGCGGATCAATCGCCTCTGGAAGGTGCACAAGTGGTGGCCGGCGTTCACCGCGATGCCGAAGATGCTGGTCGAACTCGGGGAGGATCCGGAACTGGGGCTGCTGGGTAGCAGAATGAGCCGCCGGGGACGTACGATCACGGTCGTGCAGTACTGGCGGTCGGCCGAGCACATCATGGACTTCTCGAAATCCCGGGAGCGCGGCCACCGAGCGTACTGGAAGTGGTTCAACCGCGCCGTCGGCAGCGGCGGAGACGTCGGCATCTGGCATGAGCTGTACCACATACAGCCGGGCTCCTACGAGGCCCGCTATATCAATATGCCGGTATTCGGGCTCGGCGACGCCTTCGGCGGGGAACCGGGCCGCCGGGCGGAACCGGAATGAGCCGCGGCGGGCCGCGTACACCCCCGGCTCAGGGAAAGTCGCCGCCGCCTTCGTGGATTTCCCGGATTGTCTCCCGGACGCCCGCCGACTCCACGGCCAGCGCCCCCGCGTGGCCCTTCCCGGGCGCCAGGTCGACCAGCTGCCAGCCGGGCACGGCGGTGGAGACGTCGTCCGCGTCGAGCGCGCGGCCGAGGCCCACACCGAGACCTTTGAGGTACGCCTCCTTGCGCGTCCACAGCCGCGCGAACGCGGCGGACCGCCCCGCCTCCGGCGCCGCCCGCACCACCGCGCGCTCCGCCGGGTGCAGCCACCCCACCAGACCCGGCTCGGGCGGCGTGTCCCTGACCGGCTCCACGTCGACGCCCACCCGCCGGGGTGCGACCGCGACGAGCACCAACTCGCCGCCGTGCGAGAGGGAGAACTCCGGGCCGCCGGCGGGCCGTTCCAGCACCGGCCGGCCGTGCGGACCGCCGCACCGGGGGCACGCCCGGCGCCCGAAGCGCAGATCCGCGGGCGGGGTGCCGGTCAGCTCGCCGAGGAGGCGACGCAGCGCGCCGTGCGCGACGCCGTAGCGGATCCGGTCGGCCGGGCGCAGGAAGCCCGCGTGCCGCCGCCGCTCCTCGTCGTCGAGCGCCGACAGGTCCGGCGCCGCGCCGGGACCGGCGTCGAACGTCCACAGCCGCGCTCCCGCCGGCAACCCGGCCGGCTCCGGCGACTGTTCCCGCACGTAGTCCGCCACGCCGTCGCACCCCCCCGTCTCCAACAGCCGCTCCACCGTGCCCCGTTCCCGCCCGCGGGCGCTCAGGGGCTGCTCAGCGCAGGCCAGCGTATACGCGTCGTACACAGCGAGACGAGCAGCGCGGACGCGGCGACGGCGGCCATTCCCCACGCCAGCCCGGCGGCGCCGGCGAGGAAGCCGATCGCGGCGGGCCCGCCCAGCAGCCCCGTGGTGCCCATCGACGCCACCAGGGACAGCGCGTCCGGACTCGCGCGGGCCGCCGCGACGTACACGCACGGCGTCACGGCCGCGACGCCCAGGCCGACGCACGCGAACCCGAGCAGCGCCGGCACCACCCCGCCCGCCAGCACGGCGACGGCCAGCCCGGTGCCCGCCAGCACGCTGCCGAGCCGGACCACCGGCCCGTCGCCCCAGCGGGTGCGCCAGCCGTCGGCGAAGAGGCGGGCGACGACCATCATCACGGAGACCACCGCGATACCCAGCGGCGCCACCTCGGGCGCCGCGTCCGCGACGTCCTCCAGGTAGAGCGTCGACCAGTCGTTCATGGCGCCCTCGGTGATCGTGCCGAACGCCATCGCGCACCCCATCCACAGCGTGAGCCGGGACGGCAGCCGCCACCGGCGGCGCTCCCTCTCCGGCTGCCGGACGCGGTCCTCGGCCGGCAGCCCGGTGCGGGCGGCGCCGAGCATGGCCAGGAGCAGCACGGCGGCCACCACGAAGTGCGCGGCCAGCGCCGCGGTCACCGTCTGTACGAGGGACGCCAGCAGCGCGGCGGCCAGCGACCCGGCGCTGAAGGTGGCGTGCATCTTCGCCATGGCGGTGCGCTCGTGGATCTCCTCCAGCGCGGCGCCCTGCGCGTTCATCGCCACGTTCAGGCAGCCCACGGCCACACCGTCGGCGGCCACGACCAGCAGCGCGACCGGGTAGTCGGGCGCGACGGCGAACGCCGGCAGGAACAGCAGCAGCGCGCCGGCCGCGGCGAACGCCAGGCGCCTGGCGCCCATCGCCTTCATCAGGTGGGCGACCAGCGGGAAGGAGGCCGCCGCGCCCGCGCCGCAGGCCATGAGCAGCAGCCCCAGCTCGGTGGCCGTCAGGTCGAGTTCGTCCTTGACGAGCGGCAGCCGGGACACCCACGTGACGTACTGGAAACCCAGGAAGCAGAAGAGCGCCGCGATGGCCACCTGGGCCCGCCGGAAGTCGCAGCGTATCGGCAGCACCGTGATCAGCCCGCTCCCCTGGACAGGAAAGCCGCCTGGGACATGTAGACCGCCCCCGGGCCGTAGCCCGCCGGCGGCGCGACGCCGGGGTACGGGCGGTAGCCGCGGCGCGACCAGAAGCCCGCGCTGCCGGCGACCGCGACGAGGGAGATCCGCTCGCACCGGCGGGCGCGGGCCGTGGCGGTGAGCCGGGCGAGGAGGCGCCCCGCGAGCCCGGCGCCGCGCAGGTGCTCGGCGACGACGATGTCGTGCAGGTGCAGGTTGGCCGAGGCGTGTCCGGTCTCCTCGGCCCCGCGCAGCTCCGGGCAGCGGAACAGCGGGTAGGGCAGCGCGAGCAGGTAGCCCTCCGGCGCGCCGCCGGCGTCCAGCACGAAGCAGGTGCCGGGCGAGGCCCGGCCGCGTGCCTGGAGCGCCTCCCGCCCCTCGGTGAGCGCCCGGTCGGCGTACGCGCGCTCCTCCAGGGCGGCGATGGCGCCCCAGTCGTGTCCGGCGATGTGCCGGACGCGCACGTCAGCCGGCGCGCAGGCAGGTGTGCGGTAGCGGACCATAGCCGTTGAACCCCCGGGTCGTGTAACTGACGGCGTACGCGCCGCTGGAGAGGATCCACACCGGATCCCCGGACGCGGCCGCCCTGGGCACCTGCACCGGTACGCGGCCCTCCGCCACGACGTCGTCGCTGTCGCAGGTGGGGCCGGCGACCACGGCCGGCACCAGCTCCGCGGCGGCGCCGTGGGAGGGGAACACCAGCGGGTACTGCAGCTGGTCCACCTCGTACAGGCCGTTGAACTTGCCGCAGCTGAGGAAGAGCCAGTGGCCGGGCCGGCCGTCCGCGTGCCGCCGCGAGGCGAGCCGCACGACGTGCGCCCGGATGGCGCCGTGGTCGGCGACCAGGTGCCGGCCCGGCTCGACGACGAAACGCAGGGGGCCGCGGGCCGCGGCGCGCAGCCGGGCCATCCCCGCGCGCATCGTCGCGAACGTCTCGTCCAGGTCGGGCACCAGCGGCCGGCCGCTCAGGTCGCGGTAGCCGAGCGCGGGCAGGCCGCCGCCGAGGTTGACGTGGTCGAGGTGGATGCCGCGGGCGGCGAGGGCCGCCAGCACGTCCGCGAACGTGTCGAAGGCGCGGCGCCACGCCGCGGCCGTCATCTGCTGCGAACCGACGTGCACCGACAGGCCCGCCGGGGTGAGCCCCGCGTCGCGCGCGCCCGCGAGCACCCGCACCGCCTCCTCCGGCGTGCAGCCGAACTTCCGGCTGAGCCCCCACAGCGCGCCCTCGCCGGTGGTGGCCAGCCGGCAGAACACCCGGGCGCCGGGGGCAAGCGCCGCGATGGCCGTGACGTCCTCGGGGCTGTCGGTCGCGAAGTCGCGGATGCCGAGGCGGTGGGCGGCGAGGATGCCGACGTCGGATTTGACGGTGTTGCCGAAGTGGATACGGGCCGCGGACGCGCCGGCGCGGAGCGCCTGTTCGATCTCGCCGGGGCTGGCGGCGTCGAAGCCGGCGCCCTTCCACGCCAGCCGGGCCAGCACGTCGTCCACCGGGCACGCCTTCATCGCGAAGCTCACGTCGACGCCGGGCAGCCGGCGGAGCAGTTCGTCGTAGCGCTCCTCGATGCCGGGCAGGTCGTAGATGATCCGGTCGTCCTCGGCGGCGGCGAGGGCGGCGCGCAGCCGCGCGGTCACGGCGGTCGCCGTCATCGGAGGCGCGGGCGGGGCCGGTAGGGCGGGTAGGGCGGGTAGGGCGGGTAGGGCCGACGGGGCCGACGGCAGGGGCCGCACCACCGCGGTCACCACGCGGCCCCCGGCACGTCCGTCGCCGCGCTCGCCCGTACCAGTGGCTCCCAGGCGGCGATGAGGAGCGCGAAGTCGGCCATGTCGCGGCGGGCCTCGTCCAGCAGGTCCGGGCCGCGGGCGGCCAGCACGGCGGCGAACTCCGCGTATCTGCCGCCGAGCTTGCGGTACGCGATCTCCAGTGTCGTCAGCCGCATGACGTTCTCGTCGCGGTCCAGCCGGGTGCTGCGCGCGACCAGCTCGCCGACCGCCGCGGCGCGGATGCGGTGCCGGTCGTCCAGGAGCGCGGCGCCGGCCGCGGCCAGTTCGTCGTAGAGGAAGTTGAAGTACAGCATCGACAGCAGGAACTTGGCGAACCGCAGCTGGTAGGCGGTGAAGCCGGCGCCGGTCTTCCGCTCGTCGGTGTGGTAGTTGACGATGTGCCGGTTGTGCAGGACGCCGGGCAGGGTGGCGTCGTGCACGAGGTGGAGGAGGAAGTAGTCGCTGCCGATCGTGTCGGTGGCGGGCGGCAGCGGGACGGCCTCGTACACGCCGCGGTGGAACGCGATGTTGCACATGTCGACGCGCATGGGGTCGACGGCGCCGAGGACGGCGTGGTCGCCGCCGAACGGCTCGGTGCCCGCGCCCTTGAAGGACTCCTCGACCAGCGCCCGCTTGCGCTCCTGAGGCCAGTGCACGGGCGCCCACAGGCTGACGACGTCGTGGTAGACGGCGGGGTCGAGGTCGTGGATCTCGGCGATGTCGACGGACATCTCGCCGACGAAGGAGGCGCCGACGAGCGAGACGGGCTTGTGGGCGTGCGGCGGCGGGTTCAGCGCGTCGGCGGCCACCCGCCGGGCCGCGTCGGCGGCGGGCAGGCCGAGGGTGGCGAGTTCGTGGTGGACGGGGAAGACGGGCCGGCCGGCGGCGGTCTGGTAGCGGCTGTCGGAGTCCCGGCGGTGCACCGAGCGGCAGCCGAGGGCGGCGGCGAGCAGGAACGCGCGGTCGGTGCAGGCGCCGTACGAGACGGTGTCCGGCAGCAGCAGCCGCAGCAGCCGCTCGGCGCCGGCCACCCCGGCGCGGCGGAGCGCGGCGGTGAGGAACGCGCGCTGCTCCGCCTCGCCGAGGTGGTGGACGACGACGCCGGGCACGCGGGGCAGCCCGGCGACGGCGGCGGTGTGGCCGGCGCGGTCCCGCTCGGCGGCGGAGTCGAGGATCAGGAAGTGGACCTCGGCGCCGAAGTGGGCGGCGGCGTATGCGGCTTCCTCGTGCACGGCCGCGATGGTGGCCGCACACGCGCGGTTCGTGGGCAGCGTCAGGCAGATACGTGCCACGCCGGCTCCCCGGTCCGCCGCTCGGTCTTCCCCGCCGCCGTCCCCGCGGCCGTCACCGCTGGCCCGGTGTCCGGCGCGGCGTCCGGCTCCGGCGTGCGCCAGGAGTCGAGCCCGAGCAGCTTGCGGCCGAGGCCGGTCAGCGTGGCCGGCCCGTACCGCTCGGACTCGTGCCGCCGGGCGTCACCGAGCAGGGTGGCGTTCCAGTCGGGGGTGCTGAGGGTGCGCCAGGACTCGACGCGCGAGCGCCGCAGCCGTTCGTGCTCCTCAAGGGCGGGCATCATCGCGAGGTACTGCACGGCGCGTACGCCGCTGTCCGAGGTGTTCGCGGCGACGCCGTGCGCCAGCAGCCCGTTCCAGATGAGCAGGTCGCCGGCGGCCAGTTCGGGCCGTACGACGGGGAACTCGGCCCGGTCGGCGTTCGGCCGGATCGGGTCGCGATCGGCGGGCTGCGCGAGCCTCCACTTCTCGAAGTCGCGGAACAGCCCGGGCGCGCACTGGAAGCCGCCGTGGCCGGGGCGGGTGTCGTTGAGGGCGATGATCCCCTGGACGCGCTGCGGGAGCACGGCGAGGGTGGTGTCGACGTCCCAGTGCAGCTCGATGTCGAAGCCGGTGTCGGTGGGCTCGATCAGGGTGCGGCTGCGGTTGCCGACGTTGGGCGGGTTGAGGTTGAGGCGGTCGAGGGTCACCCACAGCTCGTCGCAGTCCCACACGTCGGCGAAGGCGTCGTAGACGCGGCGGGTATGCCGGCTGTCCCAGATCAGCTGGTGCTGGTACGCCTCGACGAAGCCGTAGACGTGCAGGTCGCGGTCGAGGTCGGAGCGGAACTCGCGGTCCTCGTACCAGGTCTCGGGGCGGTCGGGATCCAGACCCTGGAAGTCCCAGGCGAAGTCGAGCAGCAGCGCGGCGGCTTCGGCGGGTATCGCCTCCTTGACCACGACGTAGCCGTAGGTCTGCCAGAAGGCGTAGTCCTCCTCGGACAGCACGCGCAGCGGCCGGGACTTGCGGATGTCCCGCAACGGCGTGCGGGCGAGGTAGGACTCGCCGTCGGCGCTGAAGTACGGGGCGTCGGAAGCGGCACGGAAAAGGTAGGGGGCGGATTCGGGCATGGAAGGTCCTCCAGAGGTGACTTTCTTTCGTGCTGCCGTCACACCGCGCCGGTCAGGACCTCCGCCGCGGCGATGCCGGAGACGCGCGTCGCACCGTGGGTCGACAGGTGCACGGCGCCGGGCCGGTCCTCGGCGGGCAGGCCCATCTCGACGACGAGCGCGTCGGGCCGCCGGCGTACCAGGTCGGCGAGGGCCTGCGACATCCACGGGTGGCGGGCGGCGTCGCGTACGACGACGACCAGCGCCCGGCCGTCGGCCGGGCGCAGCGCCCGTCCGTCGAGCACGTCCCCGGCGGCGCCTGCGGCGCCGGTCAGCTCGGACTCGGCGATGCGCACCGACGTGGTGCCGGGGCGCAGCGCGCGCAGCGGGTCGGCGACGCCCCAGGGCGTACGGCCGTCGATGGCGAGGCTGGTGACGGGTGCGAACTCGACGACGTGCGGGTCGCCGACGAGCGGGAACTGCGCGGTGCCGCGGAGGTCCTGATCGGCGCGGTGCACCCGGACGGCGCGGCGGGCGGCGACGAGGCCGATCTCGTGACCGGTGCCGGCGCCGCCGCGGGGGTCGCCGGGCGGGACGCTGCGGGTCAGCGCGGCGGACCAGTCGGCGAACTCCCCTACCCGGGCGGCGGCTTCGGCGAGCCGCTCCTCGGGCAGGCCGCCGTCGCGCACGGCGGCGACGATGGCGTCGGTCAGGCCGGCGGTGACGGCCTCCTCGGCGCTCTCGCCGCCGACGCACACGGCGTCGACGCCGCCGGCGAGCGCGCGGACGGTGGCGCCGGCGATGCCGTACAGGTCGGAGACGGCGCCCATCTCGATGCCGTCGGTGACGACCAGGCCGGTGAAGCCGAGTTCGCCGCGGAGCAGGTCGCCGATGACGCGTGGGCTGAGGGTGGCGGGGAGGCGGTCGTCGTAGGCGGGGATGAGCATGTGCGCGGTCATGACGGTGCGTACGCCGGCCTCCATGGCGGCGGTGAACGGCGGCAGCGCGGTGCGGGCGATCTCGCGGGCGTCGGCGGCGACGTGCGGGAGGCCGTGGTGGGAGTCGACGCTGGTGTCGCCGTGGCCGGGGAAGTGCTTGGCGCAGGCGGCGACGCCGGCGGACTGCAGGCCGCGGATCCAGGCGGCCGTGTGCCGGCAGACGAGGTCGGTGCGGGCGCCGAAGGAGCGGACGCCGATGACGGGGTTCTTGGGGTTGGAGTTGACGTCGGCGGAGGGGGCGTAGTTCAGGGAGACGCCCATGGCGTGCAGCTGGCGGCCGATGTCGTACGCGACCTGCTCGGTCAGCTCGACGTCGTCGACGGCGCCGAGGGCGAGGTTGCCGGGGCGGGTGGCGCCGGTGCCGGCCTCGATCCGGGTGACGTCGCCGGCCTCCTCGTCGATGGCGATGATGAGGTCGGGGTTCTCGGCGCGCAGCGCCGCGGTGAGGACGGCCACCTGCTCGGGGTCGACGATGTTGCGGCCGAACAGCACCACGGACGCCAGGCCGTCGCCGATTCTGCGGCGCAGCCAGTCGGGCGCGGTGGTACCCACGAACCCGGGCTGCAGAACCGAGTTGGCCAGCCGGACGAGTTCGGGGTGGCTGTTGGCTGCCATGGAGACCTCCGCGGGAGCAGGGGCGGGGCGGCGGCCGCGGCGGACTGCGGGGCCGGGCGCGCGACGGGTGCGGGTGAGGTGGAAGGGTTGTCGGAACGGGCTGACGTGGCACGAGAAGACTTGGTACAGACCAATTCGGGATCCTGGCCTATACCAATCGAAGGTGTCAAGGAGGTCGACCATGCGACGTCACGGAACGATCTGCTCCGCACGCGAAACGGTCGCCCGCGCGCTCGGGAAGCCCCGGGCGGTCGCCGGCGTTGCACCTGTCGCGGCCGAGAAGACCCCCGACCGCCAGGAGGTATGACCGATGCTGAGGCTCGACACCAGGACCTGGGAGCGCAGCGAACGGCGGGTGCGCGGCAGGCTGGGCGGCGACCTGGTCGTCGACAGCGAGGACGCGCTGCTGGTGCGGGAGGCGGGCAGTCCGCACGTGCGGTACGCCTTCCCGCGGCGCGACGTGCGCGTCGACCTCGTGCCCGACGCGGTGCGGGCGTACGAGGGGGACGCCGAGTTGGCGGAGCACGTGTCCGTGCGGTGGTCGGCGCTGGACCGCTGGTACGAGGAGGACGAGGAGCTGCCGGTGGGGCCGCGGGACCCGTACCACCGGGTGGACGTCCTGCGCAGCGCACGGCATGTGCGGGTGGAGATCGACGGTCGGCCGGTGGCGGAGTCGCGCAGCCCGCTGGCGGTGTTCGAGACGGGGCTGCCGGCGGTGTTCTACCTGCCGCCGGAGGACGTGGACCTGGAGCTGTTCGAGCCGACGCCGACCCGGACGGGGTGCCCGTACAAGGGCTTCGCGTCGTACTGGACCTACCGCGGCGGCGGCAGCGTGCCGGACCGCGCGGACGTGGCGTGGGCGTACAACGACCCGCTGCGCGAGGTGGGGCCGATCGCCGGGCATCTCGCGTTCTACGACTCCGTGGCGGACGTGGTGGTCGACGGGGTGAAGCGGGGCGGCTGAAGCGGCACGGACGAAGCGGGGCCGGGCCGTCGACTGGGAAGCACCGCAGGCTAGGAGGCGCCGTCGGCTAGGAGACGCAGCAGACTAGGAGACGATCGCCATCTCGCGGGCGGTGTCGTTGAGCCGCCGGCCGCCGGTCTCGGTCACGGTCACGATGTCCTCGATGCGGACGCCGAACCGGCCGGGCAGATAGATGCCGGGCTCGACGGAGAAGCACATCCCGGGCACAAGCGGCCGCTCCTCGCCCTCGATCATGTACGGCGGCTCGTGCGTGGTCGTGCCGATGCCGTGCCCGGTGCGGTGGATGAAGTACTCGCCGTAGCCGGCGTCGTCGATGACACGGCGCGCCGCCCGGTCGACCTCCTGGCAGGCGACGCCCGGCCGCACGGCCCGGAAGCCGGCCTCCTGCGCCGCGCGCACGATGTCGTGGACCTCCCGCTCCTCGGCCGTCGGTGCGCCCACGTGCACGGTGCGGGTGGTGTCGGAACCGTAGCCGTGCACGAGACCGCCGAAGTCGAGGACGACCATGTCGCCGTCGCGGATGACGCGCTCGTCGGCCTCGTGGTGCGGGTCGGCGCCGTTCGGCCCCGAGCCGACGACGGTGAAGTCGACCTGGGAGTGCCCGAACCGGCGTAGCAGCGCCGCGAGGTCGGCGGCGACCTCGGACTCCGTACGACCGGCGAAGCGGACCTTCCTGATCTCCTCGTACGCGGCGTCGGCAGCGGTGCCCGCCGCGGCCAGCCGCGCCAGCTCGGCGGCGTCCTTGACGGCCCGCAGCATCGGCAGCCCATCTGAGACGGCGACGTACGAGGAGTCCGGCAGCTCGCGCTGCAGCCCGAGCAGGTGCAATGCCCAGGCGCCGTCGCTGACGGCGAACCGGCCGCGGGCGTCGAGCAGCGGGGCGGTCACGGCGTACGGACTCTGGCCGTCGGTCCAGTCACGCAGGTCGAGGGCCGGTCCGCCGGCCGCCTTGGCGGCGTCCCCGGCCTCCAGCTTCGGCACCACCAGCACCGGGTCCCGGCCGGAGGCGAGCACGAGCAGGGTGAGCCGCTCGGTGGCGGCGGGCGGCGCGTAGCCGGTGAGCCAGACGAGGTCGGGGCCGGGGGCGACGAGCAGCCCGGCGAGCCCGGCGGCGGCGGCGGAGCGGGCGGCGTGCCGCATGCGGGCGCGGTAGTCGTCGGCGGTGAACGGGGTGAAGTCGCCGGTCATGCGGGGCTCCTCGGTGCTCGTCGGCAGGGTGGGCCGGATCCGTAACGAACGTACCCCCTCCGCTTTCCCCGCACGTAACGCAAGTCAACTTGCATTAGCAGTCGAGGTGGGCGTAACTTTAAAGCAAGAAATACTGCGTTAACTGGCAGGAGGCACAACCAATGGTTCTCACCCCGGACTTCTGGACGCTGATCACCGTCTTCGCCGCCGGCGGCATGGGGCTCACCGCCGTGACCGCCGCGCTCGTCGCCGCCCTCCCCCGCTCCCACGCGGAACGGCCGACGCCGCACTGACCTGCGCTAGGTTGGCGGGATGCCGGAGAGCAGCCGCCAGCCACCCACCCGCAGAACGGGCGGCCGCAGCGCCCGCGTACGCGCCGCCGTGCTGCAGGCGACGCTCGACGTCGTCCTGGAGCACGGCACCGACGCCCTGTCCATCGCCGAGGTCGCCCAGCGCGCCGGCGTGCACGAGACGTCGATCTACCGCCGCTGGGGCACCAAGTCCGCCCTCGCCCTCGACGCCGTCCTCGACCGCACCCGCACCGAGCTCCCCACCCCCGACACCGGCACCCTCCGCGGCGACCTCCTCGCCCTGCTGCACGACGTCGCCGTCTTCGTCCGCACTCCGGTGGGCGGGCTGCTGCTGCGGATGGCGGTGCAGGAGGACCTCGCGGAGTACGAGGCGGCCCGCGACCAGTTCTGGACCGCCCGCTTCGCGGTCGGCGCGACGGTCCTCGACCGCGCCGAGTCCCGCGGCGAACTCCGCCCCGGCGTCGACCGCCACCTGGCCTTCGAAGCCCTGCTGGGCCCCCTCCACACCCGCGTGCTACTGACCCGGGAACCGCTGGACGAGGCCTTTCTGGAGGGCACGGTGGACCTGCTCCTCGCGGGCATCGGCGCCTGACCGCGGCGCCCCGGCGCATCCGACGGTACGCGTCCTTCACGAGCACCGGGGCGGGGCTGACCCGCGGCAACACGTGTGACACGCTGTAGTCCGAGGGCCGGCACAGACGGGAATGTAACCGGGTGACCCGGCCGTACGGCTGATGACGGACACCAGTGCGCCGACTCCCCGAAGGCGCAGGTCAACCCGCAACGGCGCGGGGCTCCGGGGGCAGGGACCGGTCCTTCCCAGGCACCGAGCGGGGTTGGCGGATTCCCCTCGTCATGCATACTCCCCGCAAGGGCACGTCACTCTCCGGAATGACGGCGCCGGGGGTCGAAATGAATGGCGGACGGGTCGGGAGGACGCGTGCACGGGGATGCGGGGCACGTCAGCCGCAATGAAGTCGGGGGGACCGTCCACGGTCCCGTCGTTCAGGCCGGAGCCGTACACGGCGACGTCCATGTCCACGCCCACGCCCCCGCGCGCGCCGTGCCGTGGCAGCTCCCGCCCGCCGCGCGGATCATCGGCCGAGCCGCGGAGGTGGCTGCGCTGGAGGCGTACCGGGTGCGCGGGTTGCGAGCCGGGCGGGGCACGCTGGCGGCGGTCAGCGGGCTGGGCGGCGTCGGCAAGACGGCGGTCGCGCTGTCCTGGCTGCACGGGCTGCGGCGGGAGTACCCCGACGGCCAGTTGTACGCCGACCTCGGTGCCTACTCACCGGCGGGGCCGGTCGACCCGGAAGAGGTCATCGCCGGCTTCCTGCGCGCACTCGGCGTGGCGCCGGAGCGCGTGCCGTCGACGTTCGCGGAACGGGTGGCGCTCTGCCGGTTGTTGACGGGCGAGCGACGCCTCGTCGTCCTCCTCGACGACGCCGTCAGCGCCGGGCAGGTGCGGTCGCTGCAGGGCACCGGGCCGAGCCTGGTGGTCGTGACCAGCCGGAACCGGCTCGCCGGCCTGGTCGTCGACGGCGGCACCGCGCTCAACCTCGAACCCCTCGCCGGCGACGCCGCCGTCGAACTTCTGGGCGCCACCCTCGCGGACGACCGGGTCTCCGACCAGCCCGAAGCCGCACACTCCCTGGTCGAGTTATGCGCCGGGCTGCCATTGGCGGTACGCGTGATCGGCGCCCGGCTGGCCGCCCGGCCGCGACGCGGGCTCGCCACGATGCAGCGCGCGCTCGCGGAGGAGCGCACCCGGCTGGCGGCGCTGTCGATCCCCGGAGACGACCACGACGTACGGGCCAGCCTCGACATCTCGTACCGCGGACTGCCACCCCGCGCCGCCCGGCTCTACCGGCTGCTGGGCGTGCACCCGGGCCCGGAGTTCAGCGGCGCCGCGGCGTCCGCCGCCCTCGGCGAAGAGGCCGAGGGCCCTCTCGACGAACTCCTCGACGCCAACCTCCTCAGCGAGGTCGGCGAGGACCGGCACCGGCTGCACGACCTGGTGCGCCTGCACGCCTCGGACACCGCCGCGGCCCGCGAGCCGGGAGCGGAACTGGCCGCCGCACTGCGCCGGGTCACCGACCACTACCTCGCCGGCGCCACCCGCGCAGAAGAGATCGTCGACCCGCAGCACCGCACCCTCCCGCGCGACTACGGGCCCGGCCCGTGCTTCGCGCCGTACGTCGGCGACGACTCCGCCGCCGCGCTGGACTGGATGGACCGCGAACTCGCCGACCTGATGGCGGTCATCCGCGGTGCGCGCCCGGCCGACGTGCCCACCGCCGCCTGGCAGACGGCCGACGCGTTATGGCCCCTTTTCCTCCGTCGGAAGTCGTACGAGCACGGTCGGGCCGCGCACGCGGAGGGACTGACCGCGGCCCGCGAACTGGGACGTCGCCGCGCAGTGCCGCATGCTCACCTCGGGCGGGCTGGTCGAGCTGGACGCGGGCGGGCACGCATCCGCCCTCAGGATGTTCGAGGAGGCCGCCCGGCTGTTCCGCGGCGCCGGGGACGCCCTCGGCCACGCCCGTACGCTCAACTACCGCGGCCTCGCCCACCAGCGGCTCGGCGACGCGGAGCGGGCGGCCACGCTGTTCGGCCGTGCCGCCGACGAACTGCCCGCCGTCGGCGACGTACGCGCGGGCGGACTCGCTCGCCTCAACCTCGCCGACGTCGCGCTCGCCCGCGGGCACCCCGACGCGGCCACCGAGCATGCCGAGGCGGCGCTCGCCGTGTTGCGGGACGCGGGCGACGCATACAACGCCGCCCGCGCCGGCACACTCCTCGAACGCGGCCTGCCGGACCGCGCCGAGGACCACCTGGCCACCGCGCTGACCGAACTCCGCGCGTGCGGCGCCGACTACGAGACGGCCCGCGCGGTGGAAGGTACGGCGGCCCTCGCCGAGTACCGCGGCGCGCGGGATCCCGCCCTGGTCCGCTACCGGGAGGCGCTGGACCTCTACGCCGCCGCAACCGGCCCCGACTCGCCCGAGGCCGAGGCGGTACGGGAGCGGCTGCGGCGGCTTGAGGACGGCTGACCGCGCCGGGTCACCCCGGGGGTACGGCGGGCAACGGGGTGTCCCGCCCCGCGGGCGGTGGCGCGGTCCGCAGCAGTACGGGCCCGGGGAGCGGGTCCGTGAGCAGCCCGGCGGTCAGCCAGGCGTGGACCGCGGAGGCCACGGCACGCCAACGCCACCCGGAGCCGGGGCCGTCGGGGTCGGCGACCCGAAGGGAGAGGACCCGGCTGCCGCAGCGCAGCCAGCACCGTCCGCCCCGGTAGACCGCCACCACCAGCGCCCCGGGGTGGCGCACCGCGGCCGCCTGCACGTCCGCCGGGCCGCCACCCGGCGCCAGGAGCACGTCGGCCAGTCGGGGCCACGGACCCGGTGCGTGCAGCCCCGCCCGCACGTGCTCGTCGACCCACGGCACTCCGGTGCCGCCGCGCCGCACCTCGACCCGCACGCGGTGCACCGGACCCGGTAACGACCGCGAGCGCGGTCGCCCGTGCCGCCGCAACCGCGGGCCCGCCGACGGGGCGCCCACGTACACCGGTGCGTCCCACACGGCAGCCTTCAGCTCCGCCAGCGTCACCACGCACACCTCCGAGGCCCGCCGCGGCCATTACGGCACCACCAGGCTGCTCGGCTCTTCATGCGGCACCAGCCGCGGCAGCGCCGCGCGTTCGGTGACCGGCGCGCCCGGCAGGCCGCCGGGCGGCCGGAGCCGCAGCTTCCGGTAGAGCAGCCCCCGCATCAACCGCGCGAAGCGTCCCGGCTCCGAGGTGATGCGGCCGGCGACGTGTTCGTAGCGCGGTCGGACCGACGCACGCGCATCGCGGGACAGCTGCCGCGCCAGCTGCCGGTCGGTGCGCAACCGGGGGGCGAAAGAGGCAAGTTCCGCCCCGGGCGAGTCCGGGTCCAGATCGTCGCCGGTGAGTTCGGCGAGCAGCACCGGCGCGCCCGTGGCCGTACCGTACAAGGTCGCCGAACCGTGGTCGCCGACGATCACGTCCGCGGCGACCAGCGGGCCGACCCACTCCGAGTGCTGGCCGACCACGGCGAGCCCGGCGCGGCCGAGTTCGGCCAGCCAGCTGTGTATCTGCCACTCGCTGTGGCCGTTCCACACGTGCGGGTGCAGCAGCGCGGCCACCCGGAACTCGTCCCGGGGCAACTCCCGCACCAGCCGGTTCAGCACCTCCCAGCCCTGGCCGAGCAGCGACGCCGGCCCCCAGGTCGAGCACACCACGACGAGCCGCTGATGGCCGCCGTCATAGGACTCGGGATGGCGATGATCGCCGCCGGGCTGCTGGTGCTGGCGACCGTCGTCGACGGCTCCGGGATCCGGGGCTTCCTCGCCGCCACGGCGCTCCTCGGCGCCGGCGTCGCCTTCGCCGCCACCCCGGCGACCGAGGCGATCGTCGCCGCGCTCCCACCCGAGAAGCAGGGCGTCGCCTCCGCGCTCAACGACCTCACCCGCGAACTGGGCGGCGTCCTCGGTATCGCGGTCCTCGGCAGCGTCTTCAACTCCACGTACCGGGAGGACGTCGGCCGGGCCGCCGAAGAGCTGCCCGCGGGGCTCCCCCAGGGGGCCTCCGACACCGCCCGGGACTCGCTGGCCGGCGCGCTGCACGTCGCCGACGAGGTCGGGGGCGCCCGGGGCGCCGAGTTCGCCGGCGCGGCGCGGGAGGCGTTCAACTCCGGGATGTCCAGCGCCCTCGTCGGCGGGCTCACCGTGGTCGCGCTGGGTGGCGCGGTCGCGGTCGCGCTGCTGCGGCGGGTCAGGTAGCGGGATTCTGACCGGTGGTGGCTCGTTGTCTTGCACGCGGCGGCAACTGCCGCCGGTGTTCGGGCCTGCTCGCAGAAGGGCGCTTCATCGACAGGTCCAGCCGGCCGTCGGAAGGTGAGCGGGTGGGCCGGTGAGGGGTGGAGCTACGCCACCGGCCCGGAGACGCCGTACGGGACGGGTCCCGTCAGTGCGCCGTCAGCGCCAGCGCCTCGTGCAGCTCCGCGGGGTCTCTCCGCACCGCCGGTCCCTCCAGCCGTGCGGTGACCCGGCCCGAGGTCAGCACCGTCACCATGTCGGCGCACCGCGCGGCCGACGCGGGGCTGGGCGAGACGAGCAGCACCGCGAGCCCCTCCCCCGCCAGCGTGCCGACCAGGTCGAGGATCTGGCCCACCAGCACCGGCGCCAGGCCCTCCGTCGGCTCGTCCAGCAGCAGCACGCGCGGCGAGCCCAGCAGCGCACGGGCCAGCGCGAGCATCTGCTGCTCGCCGCCGGAGAGGTCGGTGCCGCGGTGGGTGCTGCGCTCGGCGAGCCGGGGCAGCAGGTCGAGCACCCGCTCCGGTGTCCAGGGCCGGGCGCCGCCGGTTGCGCGGGGGCCACGGGGCGGGCGGTGGGCGAGCCGGATGTGCTCGGCGACCGTCAACCGCGCGAAGACCCGGCGGCCCTGCGGGACGAGCCCGACGCCGGCGCGGGCGATGCGGTGCGCCGGGCGGCCGGTGACGTCGCGGCCGGCGACCTCGACCGTGCCGGTGGCCGGGCGCAGCAGGCCGGCGACGGTGTGGACGAGGGTGGTCTTGCCGGCGCCGTTGTGGCCGACGATGGCGTGCACGCTGCCCTCGGGGACGTCGAGGTCGAGGTCGTGGAGCACGGTGCCGCCGTGGTAGCCGGCGGACAGTCCGGAGATGCGGAGCATGGGGCGGGTCACCTCTCGGCGCCGGTGTCGTGGGCCCGGTCGGCGCCCGGAGCGCCGGGGTCGGCAAGAGAGCCAGGATCGGCAACTGAGCCGGCGTCGGCAAGGGCGCCGGGGCCGGCCGGGGCATCCGCCGTCGTGGCCGCGTCCAGGTACGCGCTGCGCACCTCGGGCAGCTCGAAGACCTCCCGTACCGGCCCGGAGGCCAGCACCCGCCCCGTCACCAGCACCGTGACCGTACGGGCCAGCCGCGCGACCACCTCCGTGTTGTGCTCCACCAGCAGCACGGCGACGGCGTCGTCCAGCGCGCCGAGCACGTCGAGCAGCCGGACCACGTCCCGGTCGGTGAGCCCGGCCGCGGGCTCGTCGAGCAGCAGCACCCGCGGCCGGGCGACGAGCGCCGCGGCCAGGTCCAGCAGCCGGCGCTGGCCGTGCGAGAGCGAGCCCGCCGGCCGGTCCGCCACCCCGGCGAGGCCGACGTCCGCGAGCCGTTCGGCGGCGGCCGCGGCCAGCCGCTCCCGGCGGGCGGTCCGCCGCCAGGCGCCGCGGCGCTCGGGGTGGTGCCGCCAGGAGGCCAGCAGCACGTTGTCCAGCACGGTCAGGTCCGGGATGACGGTGGGCTGCTGGAAGCTGCGGGCGATGCCGAGGCGGCTGCGCCGCGCGGGTGCGGTACGGGTCACGTCGCGGCCGAGGAAGGCGATGGCGCCCTGGTCGGGGCGCTCGGTGCCGGCGATGAGGTTGAGCAGGGTGGTCTTGCCGGCGCCGTTGGGCCCGATGAGGGCGTGCCGGGCGCCGACGGGCAGGTCCAGGGAGACCTCGTCGACGGCGGTGAGGCTGCCGAAGCGGCGGGTGAGGCCGGTGAGTTCGAGGGCGGGAGCGGCCGAGGCGGGAGCGGCGGACGGGGGCACCGAACCTCCTTCGAGGATTCCCCGGCGTTCAGGCCAGGGAGGATTCGCCCCTGCGGAACGGGGGATGGACTCCAGGGCGGAAGACCGCCCACGCAATGGGGTACGCTGACCACCGTGCGTAACGAGAACCAAGTGCGCGCGACGCGCTGAGCGAGAACCAAGCCAGCGCAGCCAGCGTGAACGTGCTTCACGACCCCGGGCTGGTTCCAACCCGGCTGGCGTTGAGGGAGTAAGACCTTGCTGGTCGCTGACCTGCAAGGCTTCCTGAGCCAGGAATCCCCCTGCTGGAGCTGGGGGAGGGTTCAAGTGGCCCCCTTCCGTACGCGGACCGAGGGGCCGGTGTCCGCGGACTGCGGCGCGCCGGAGTCAGCCGGGCTTCGCGGCGAGGGCAACCGACCCGCGCCGCCCGGCCGTCCGGCCCGGCCACCGTCGGCGCCCCCGTCCTCGCCGTCGGCGGCGGGGACGCGGGGAGTCCCGGACACCAGCCCGGCGAGGCCGCGGGGCAGCAGATAGACGGCCGCGACGAAGAGCACGCCGAGCAGCAGCGGCCCGTGGCCGGGCCAGGACCCGGCGAGCCAGTCGCGGGTGTAGACGATGAGCCCGGCGCCCACCAGCGCGCCGATCACCGACGTGATGCCGCCGATGACGGCCGCGAGCATCGCGAGCGCGGCGATCTCGAAGCCGACGTCGGCCGGGGAGACGTAGCTCTGCACGGCGATGAGCAGCGACCCGCCGACGCCCGCGAGCGCGCCCGCGCCGACGTACGCCACCAGCAGGTATCGCGTCACGGGGTGGCCCGAGGCGCGCATCCGCTCCTCCGCCTCCCGCGAGCCGGTCAGCAGCTTGCCGGCCGGCGAGCGCAGCATCACCAGCGCCACGGCGACGACGCAGACGACGACGATCGCGGCGTACTGGTAGATGGCCAGCTCCTCGAAGAGCGGCTCGCCGCCCCAGAACGCCTGCGTGGAGGGGAATCCCGCGAGGCCGTCAGTGCCGCCCGTCACGGACTTCCACTGGCCGATGGCGATGGCCGTCAGCTCGCCGACCGAGACGGTGATCATGAGCACGGTGGTGCCGCGGGCGCGGATCACCGCCGGCCCCGTCACCGCGCAGAACGCGGCGGCGGCGACGGCGGAGATCACCACCTGCACCGGCCCGACCGTCCAGTCGTTCTCGGCGAGTTTGGCGGTGGTGTACGCGCCGACCGCGAACGGCGCCGCCTGCCCCAGCGTGGGCAGCCCGGTGTAGCCGGTGACCACCGTGACGCTGACCGCGAGCAGGCCGAGGGACAGGGCGTAGCCGGCGAGGGAGAGGGAGTAGGCGTCGAGGAACATCGGCAGGAACGCCAGCACGGCGATCAGGGCGCCCAGCGGGGCGGCGCCGCGAGCCGCCGCGGCGACGCGCCCGGCGCCGGTCCGCACATCGGTCTCCCCCGCGCCCGCCGTACGCACCGCCGCCTTCGCCCGGCGCGCCGCCAGCGCCCCGCGCCACGGCCACGGCACCCGCGCCAGCCGGCGGCGCAGCCGCTCGGCCGGGTCGGGCGGCGGGTCCGCGTCGCGCTCCGGGCCGTGCGGCTCGGCCAGCCCGCGCCCGGAGCGCAGGATCAGCACCACCGCCATGGCGGCGAAGAGCAGGTACGGCGCCCAGTCCGGGGCGACCGACACCCCCAGGGTCTGCACCTCGCCGACCCCGACAGCGGCCACCAGCGTCGCCCACAGCGAACGGAGCCCGCCGAGGACCACGACCACGAGGGAGAGCATCAGCACGGTGTCCCCGGTGCTCGGCCCGGGGCCGATGATCGGCGCGCCGAGTACGCCCGCGGCGCCGGCCAGGGCGCCCGCCGCGGCGAGTACCCCGGTGTGCACGACCCGGGGGCTGAGGCCCGTGGTGGCCAGCATCTCCGGGTCGTCGGCCGCCGCTCGGACCGCGGCGCCCGCGCGGGTGCGGGTGAGGACCCAGGTGCCGGCCGCCGCGAGGACCACCGCCATCACGATGAAGCCGAGCCGGTAGGCCGGGTAGCGGTGGCCGAGGAGGTCGACGGAGGTGTCCAGCGCGTCCGGGATGCGTACCGGCATCTCGTCCGCGCCGAACCACTCGACGAGCAGATTGCCGCCGATCAGCGCGAGCCCGAACGTCAGCAGCGCCTGGTCGAGATGTCCGCGGCGGGCGAGCGGCGCCGTCGCCGCCGACAGCGCAGCGCCCGCCGCGCAGGCGGCCGCGGTGCCGGCGACGAGGCCGAGGACGAGGCCGCCCCAGGTGCCGTCGCTCAGCTCGGCGCCGGTGTAGGCGCCGACCGCGTACAGCGTGCCGTGCGCCAGGTTGAGCACGCCGGCGGTGCCGAACGCCAGGCTCAGGCCGGCGGCGACGACGAACAGCAGCAGCCCGTAGGCGACGCCGTCGACCGCCGGCACGAGCTGGGCATCGAGCGACCCCACGTCAGTCGCCGAGCGTGGCCAGGTCCTGGACCGTGACGTTGGCGAGTCGCTCGCCGTCCTTGCGGACCTCGCGCAGGTACCACTTCTGTACCGGCGCGTGCGACTTCTTGCCGAACGCCCAGGTGCCGCGCGGGCTTTCGATCTGGCCGAGGTTGCCAAGGGCCTCGTTGATCGTCTCCGAGTTCACCTCACCCTTCTCGGCGGCGTCGCCGATGGCCGTGTCGAGCGCGGCGGCGGCGTCGTACGTGGCCACGGCGTACCCGGTGGGCGGAGTGTCGTATTTGGCGGTCCAGTCGGCGACGAACTTCCGGTTGGCGTCGTTGTCCAGGTCGGACACGTAGTTGGAGACGGACTGAATGCCCTCGGCCCCGTCGCCCTGGGCCTGGACGACGCTGCCCTCGGTCAGGGTGCCGGAGGCGTACAGCGGCAGGTCGGCGATGTCCGACTGGGCATACTGCTTGACGAAGTCGATGGCGGCCTTACCGGCGTAGAAGGTGTACACCGCCTTGGCGTCGGACTGGGCGATGTCGGCGAAGTACGGGGTGAAGTTGGTGGTGTCGGGGAACGGCGTCCAGGTGGCCTCGCCGTCGGGGTTGGCCAGTTCGCCGCCGACCTCGGCGAAGGTGTCGGTGAAGCCTCCGATCTGGTCGTAGCCGCCCTGGTAGTCCGGGCCGATCGCGTAGACCGGCCCGTCGACCTCGTCCTTGACGTACTCGGCGATGGCGGTGCCGTAGTCCTTCGACAGGAAGCTGGTGTGCCAGACGCGGCTGACGTCCTTCAGAGCCGGCCGGCCGCCGGTGCTGACCAGCGGGATCTTGTTCTGCTCAAGCATCGGCAACACCGCGTTGTACGTGCCGTTGGCGACGATGCCGGACATCACGTCGATCCGGTCCTTCTTCACCAGCTTGGTGACGGCCGGCACGGCGGTGGGCGGGCCCTCCCCCTCATCGCCCACCGACAGCTCGACCTCGCGCCCGCCCAGCTTGCCGTCGTGCGTGTCCAGGTAGAGCTGGAAGCCGTTGCGCATGTCGGTGCCTATCGGCTCGTACGTACCCGAGAGGGCGACCAGCAGGCCCACCTTCACTGTCTCGTCGCCGGAGGCGCTGTCGCCGCCGCTGCAGCCGGCGACGGCCAGCGAGACGGCGACTGCGGCGGCGGCGGAGGCCCGGGCTCTGCTGCGGCGCGGGCGGCGCGGTATGGATGCGTTGACGAACACGGAGGCTCCCGAGGGAAAAATGAGTGATGGGCTGGGGTTGGTCCGGGGGGTCGAGGATGTGGGGGATGTGGGGGGGGTGTGGGGGCGGGTGTGGGGCGACGACGGCACGGCGGACGGCAAACGCCTGCTCCGGCAGGGCGACCGACGGACGACGGGCCGCCGCCCCGGGCCGGGCGCGGGCGGGTTGAGGGGGGCCCGCCCGTGCGACGGCCGTCAGGTGGCGGGCTGGGAGTCGCGCAGCTGCGGGCTGAGCGCGTCGCCGACCTGGTTGATCAGCTCGGACATCATGTAGCTGACCTCGCCGATGTCCGCGTCCCGGTTGGTGGTGACGAGGAGGGACGCCCCGCTGGACACAGCCATGGAGAACATGTAGCCGCCCTCCATGGCGGTCAGGCTGTGCTCGACCGGGTCGCTCTCGATCAGCTGCGCGGCGCCGGAGAGCAGGTTGACGATGCCGGAGGCGATGGCGGCCAGCCGGTCCGCGTCGTCCTGGTCCACCCCCGTGTAGGCCAGGGCGAGGCCGTCCACGGAGACGGCGATGACCTGGGTGACCTCGGGGATGCGACGGGCGAAGTCACTCAGCAGCCAGCTCAGGTCGGCGGTGGATGGGGTCGTCATCACGTGCTCCGTTGCGAGTCGTCGTCGGGTGCGGTCCGGGTGCGACCGCTGTTCCTGGCGGTACGGGCTCGGCCTCCGTCGTCGTTGCCGGAGCGGCCGTTGCGGTTGCCGCCGCCACCGCCCGTGCCGGCGGGACGGCCGCGGTCGGCGGCGCCTCCGTCTCCCTCGCGACGACCGGCGCTCCTGCTGATGCCCTGGGTGTACGCGGCCAGCACGTCGGAGATCTGCCGGGAGTCCCGGCGCTTGGCGGGCGCCGCCTTCCGCTCGCTCCTGCCGGGCTTGCCGCCACCGTCGCGCTTGGGGAACCGCGGCCACTGGTCATCCGACTGACGCATCCGCACGGGCAGCCCCGAGGGGCTGATGCCGGCGACGCGGTCGGCCGGATCGTAATCCGGGCCGAGCGGTGGGTTACGCCTCTGGCCACCGCCGTCGCGGGTCTCGGACTGCTGTGTGTCCGGTGCGCCGGCTCCGCCCGCGGTGGCCGCGCCGGGCCCGGAGGCCGCGGCGACGGGCTCGTCCAGCGGCTTGCGCGGGGACGGCAGGCCCCGGGACCGGGCGGCGAAGACGCTCGCCTCCCCTTCCACCAGAGGCCGTTCACCCTCGGCCATGGTCTCCTCCTCGACGGCCACGAGGACCGACGCCGGGAGGGTGACCTCGGCGATGGTGCCGGGTCCCGCGGAGGAACGCAGCTCGACGACGATGCCGTGGCGGGCGGCGAGCCGGGCCACGACGTGCAGGCCCATCGACCGCACGGCGCCGACGCCGGTCTGCGGGCTGCCGAGGCGGGCGTTCAGCTCCTCGCGGCGCTCGGGGGTCATGCCGACGCCCTCGTCGACGATCTGCACCACCGCGCGGTCCCACAGCCGCCAGACCGCCACGCCCACCTGCTTGTCGGGGGCCGAGAAGCGGGTGGCGTTGTCGAGGAGTTCGGCGAGGATGTGCGCGAGGTCGTGCACCGCACGGGCGGCGATGCCGATGCCCTGCTCCACGATCCCCATGGCGACGCGCTCGAACCGCTCGATCTGCTGGGCGGCGGCGACGACCACGGTGACGCAGGGCGCGTCGCTCTCCCGTACCCTCGCGTGCCCGTAACCGCCCATCACGAGCAGGTTGTTGGTGTTGCGCTCCATGCGGATGGCGAGGTGGTCGAGCGCGAAGAGGATCTTCATCCGCTCCGGGTCGGCCTCGTCGCGCTGCACCGCGTCCAGTTCGGAGACCATGACGGAGGTCAGCTGCGCGCCCCGGCGGGCGACGCCGACCAGGGTCTCCGCGAACTGCTCGTACGCGTGCGCCTGCTGGGCCGCGAGCCGTACCGCCTCGTGGTGCACGGAGTTGAACGCCTCGCCGACCTCGCCGATCTCGTCATCACCGGTGGTCTCCACCGGGCTGCCGGAGCTGTCGGCGACCTGCCGTGGCGTGGCGCCGCCGAGGGCACCGGGCTGGGAGAGGTCCGAGACGATCTGCGGCAGCCGTTCGGTGGCCACCGAACGCGCCGCGTTGCGCAGGTCGCGCAGCCGGCGGATGATCACGCGGCCGATCCGGAACGCGAAGAGCAGCGCGCCGATCAGCGTCACCAGCACCACGGCGATCTCGATGACCGCCCACCAGATGAGCGTGGACCGCTCCTGGGTGACGTCGTCGTGCACCGCCTGGTCGACGCGACGCTCCACCGAGCGCAGCTCCGCCTGCCGGTCGGCCGTGGCCTCCTGCCACTCGGCGGCGGAGAGTCCGAGATCCGCTCCGACCGGGGTGCGGCTGACCTGGTCCTGCATCCGCTGCGCGGGCAGCGTGCCCGGAGCGGAGAGCGCGTGCTCCAGCCAGCCGCGCCACTCCGGCTGACCAAGGGCGACGAAGGTGTTGAGCGTGTCGAAGTAGCCGATCTCGGTGGCGTCGAACGAGCGCCGGGAGGCCGAGGTGAAGCCGCCGCCGGCCAACGCCCGGAGCACCACGACCTGTTGCTGCGCCGAGTGCTCCAGCCCGCGCGAGAACGAGGCGGAGGCCCGGATGCTGTCGGCGATGTCGGCGTCGACGCCGTCGGCCTGGGAAATGCCGTCCCGGTAGTCGATGAGGTCGGCGATCGGGATCCGGTACCCGAAGGCGAGCGCGGACAGCGTGCCGCTGCCGGAGCGCACCTGGGCGCGCAGCGACGGCAGCTCGGCCAGCGACCGGTCGATCCGCTGCACCGCGAGTTCGGCGTTGGGCGGCAGGGAGTCGAGCTTCCTGCGTTTCTCGGTGTAGGCCGTGACGCCTGCGTCCGTGGCGTCGGTCGCCTTGCGGAAGGCGGCGGCATCGCCTTGGGAGGCGACCAGCGCGGTCGCGGTAGCACGCTCGTGCTGCAGCCGGGCGGTCAACTCCGCGGCGGAATCGGCCGCCTCGACCATCTGCGCCAGCCGGTTGGCCTGGAACGCCTGAGTGGTCGCGGGCGCGAGCGCGCGTATGGAAAAGGCGATGGCCACCAAGAGGGGTACGGCGACCAGGAGGACGAGTCGACGGTTGATCTTCACTGCGTAACCCCTACGTCGGGGCCATGACACCGTAAAGCTGACACGGGATTACCTTGCGATGGGGAGGGCGTGACGTGTGGGGGGCAGGCTAACCATCGCTCCTGCTGAGGGTGGGCTGAGCGACGGGTCTGATGCTAAGTCGGAAGTCTAAGTTACGGGCGGGTAGAACATCAAAATATGCAGGAGGGAGATGCAATCTCCACCCCTGGCCAATCCGATTCGGTCAGATTCCGTCAGAAATTTCATGGATCGGCAGACGGAAGGGGCCCCGCGACGGCCAAGTCGCCGTGGCTCAGCCGCGTTTGAGAGCGTGGCCGCCGAAGCCGCTGCTGCGGTCCGAGCCCTGGTTCTGCTCCTGCCACCAGGCGTCGAACTCCGGCTGCCCCATCTTCTGCCAGTCCGGGGTCTGTTCGACCTGGGCGCGGCCCAGCCGGCGGCCGAGCGCGACCATCGCGGCGCCGACGGCGGTGCGGTCGGCGTCGTACGCGGCGGCGGTCTCCGGCCAGCTGCCGTTCGCGCGGCAGGCGGCCTCCAGCGCGGTGGCGTCCTGCAGCGCCTTGACGCTGCCGCCGCCGGTGTGCGGCCGTACGACGGTGGCGGCGTCGCCGGCGAGCAGCAGCCGGCCGACGGCGAGCCGCGGCACCTGGAGGTCGTAGATCGGCTGGATGAAGGAGTCCTCGGGGGCGGTACGCAGCACGCAGCGGCCCCAGTACGGCGGGAAGTGCTCCGCGACCAGGTCGCGCAGGTACGCCGTGAGCTTCGCGGCGACCCGGCCCGGGGGCAGCGAGGTGGGGGTGCGCAGATCGAGCAGCAGCTCGGGGTCCTCCGGCGGGACGGTGTAGAGCACCCAGTTGACGCGGAGGCCGCCGCCCGCGGCGGGGATGAGGTATATGACGCAGTGGCCGCCGGGGAAGACGATCGTGCGCGCCACGGCGCCGTCCATCTCCGGGTCGCCCGGCACGGGCGCTGAGGTACCGCGCCAGCCGAGGTAGCCGGCGTAGTCGGGGGCGAGCCCGGGGAACATCGCCTCCCGGACCACCGAGCGGTACCCGTCCGCGCCGATCACCGCGTCGAAGCGCTCCCGGCGGCCGTCGGCGAGCCGGAGGGCGACGCCGTCGGCGTCCGGCTCGACCGCGGTGACGGCCGCGCCCGTGTGATAGGTGACCGACCCGGGCACCCGGCTGCGCAACTCGTGCCACAGGGAGCCCCAGTTGTACGCGCGGAACGGGAAGTGCTGGTCGGCGAGCGCGCGGCCCAGCTCCACGTCCCCGTCGCGGATCGTCCACACCCGGCGGTTCATGCCGGACCACGGCATCGCCGAGTCCACGTACCCCGCGGCCTCCAGCTCCGCGAACCGGTCGTCGTGCAGGGCAATGCCCACCCCGCGGTCGCGCAGCTCGCCACCGGCCCGCTCGAAGACGGTGACCCGCCCTGCCCCCGCCCGCGCCACCGCCTGCGCCGTGGCGCACCCCGCGATGCTCCCGCCCACCACGGCGACGGAGTCCTCGTTCACCACGGTCTCCTCTCTGCTCCTCGGGCCGGCACCCGGCTCTCCGGGCTCCCCGGCGTTCCCCGCACCTTGAGGAGCAACAACCTTCCCCAACGCGATCACCGCGTCAAGGGAGGGACAGCGGAGGGGCGGGGCGCCAACTGCCCCTGCGTGCAGGCCAGTCAGGCCCGCCGGCGGGCGCGTACACCCCCGGGACCGGGACCGCCCGGCAAGGACTTAGGCTAGCCTTACTTACCTGGTCGGGACGGGTGTGCAAAGGGGTGGCGGGTGGCTGCGCAGGGACCCTCGGGGCGGAACGTCCTGAGAAAGGCGATCGCGGGACAGCGGCGCGGTGTCGCGATCGGCGCGACGCTGGCCGTCGGGCACCAGCTGGGCGAGGCGCTGGTGCCGGTGCTCATCGGCATGGTCATCGACGACGCCGTCGCCGGGGACGACGCGGGCGCGCTGGTGCGCTGGCTCCTCGTGCTCGCCGCGGTGTACGTCGTGCTCGCGCTGAGCTTCCGCGTGGGGTTCAGGGCGGCCGAGCGCGCCGCCGAACTCGCCGCGCACCAGGTGCGGCTGGAGCTGGTGGAGCGCGTGCTCGACCCGCGCGGCGGCGCCGAGCGCGGCCGGCTGCCCGGCGCGATGGCGAACATCGCCACCGAGGACGCCCGGCGGGTCGGCCACATCGCGATGGTGGTGACCGTCGGCGTCTCCGGGCTGGCGGGTGCGGCGGTCAGCGCGGTGGCGCTGCTGCTCATCTCCGTACCCCTCGGCCTGCTCGTGCTGGCCGGCACCCCCGTGCTGCTCTGGCTGGGACACCTGCTGAGCAAGCCGCTGGAGCACCGCAGCGCGGCCGAGCAGGAGCAGGCCGCGAACGCCTCCGGCGTCGCCGCCGACCTGATCGCCGGGCTGCGGGTGCTCAAGGGGATCGGCGCGCAGGACGCCGCCGTCGAGCGCTACCGGCGCACCAGCCGCGACTCGCTGGCCGCCACGCTGCGCGCCGCCCGCGCCGAGGGCTGGCAGAACGGCGTCGTGCTCGCGCTGACCGGCGGCTTCATCGCGCTGGTGGCGCTGGTCGGCGGCCGGCTGGCGCTGCGCGGGGACATCACGCTGGGGCAGCTCGTCGCCGCGGTCGGGCTCGCGCAGTTCCTGCTGACGCCGCTGCAGGTGTTCGCGTACGTCAACGCCGAGTTCGCCCAGGCGCGGGCGTCGGCGGCGCGCGTGGCGGAGGTGCTGGCCACGGAGCCGGCCGTCGTCCCCGGCGACCGGCGGCTGCCGGAGCCGGTGCGCGGCGAGCTGCGGCTGCGCGGGGTGGGGCTCGGCGCGCTCGTGGAGGTGGACCTGGTGGTCGCGGCCGGGGAGCTGGTCGGGGTGGCGACGACGGAACCGGCCGCCGCGGAGGCGCTGCTGCGGTGCCTCGGCCGGGTCGAGGACCCGGAGGCCGGGACGGTGGAGCTGGACGGGGTGCCGCTGACCGGTCTCGATCCGGCGGAGCTGCGGACGGCGGTGCTGGTGGCGGCGCACGACGCGGACCTGTTCGCGGGGACGGTGGGCGAGAACGTCACGGCGGCGGACCCGGTGCCCGCGGTCGCGGGCCCCGCCCGCGGCGGGCCCGAGCCGCCCGGCCACGACCCCGGCGGCGCCCGCCTCGGTGACGCCCTCGGTGACGGCGGCGGTGGCCCCGGGCACGGCCGCGACCCCCGCCCGGCGATGGCCGCCGCGGCGGCCGACGAGGTCGCCCGCGCGCTGCCCCGCGGCGCTCGCACCGAGGTCGGCGAGGCCGGCCGGGCGCTCTCCGGCGGCCAGCGCCAGCGCGTCGCCCTGGCCCGCGCGCTGCACGCCGACCGGCCGGTCCTCGTCGTCCACGACCCGACCACCGCCGTGGACGTGGTCACCGAGGCCCGGATAGCCGAGGGCCTGCGCGCCTTCCGTACCGGACGGACCACCCTGCTGGTCACCAACAGCCCGGCCCTGCTCGCCGTCGCCGACCGGGTCGTGTTCGTCGACGCCGGCCGGGTCGCCGCCATGGGAACGCACGCCGACCTCGTACGCGACGAGGCGGCCTACCGGACGGCGGTGCTCGCATGACCGGGGCGGCCGGAGCGTACGACGACGCGCCGGAGGAGCCGGACGCGTACGAAGCACAGGGCGCCGACGGCGCCCGCGAACTGCTGCCCACCGCCACCCCGGTCCGCACCCGCGCCGCCGTGCGCGAGCTGCTGCGCCCGCGCCGGGCGCTGGCGTGGACGGCGTTCGCGACGATGGCCGCGGCCACCGCCGTCGGGCTGCTCACCCAGCCGCTGCTGGGCCACATCGTCGACCTGGTCACCGACGAGCGCGACGCCGGGGCCCTGACGCTGCCCGTGGTGCTGCTGGTGGCCGTGGCCGTCGGCCAGGGAGTGCTGACCGCGATCGGCCGCACGATGGTCTCCCGGCTCGGCGAGACCGTGCTCGCCGAGCTGCGCGAACGGTTCGTCGAGCGCGCGCTGCACCTGCCGCTGGACCGGCTGGAGAAGGCCGGCTCCGGCGACCTGACCGCCCGCGTCACCCGGGACGTCTCGCGGGTCGCCGAGGCGGTGCGCGGCGCGCTCCCCGAGCTGGCGTCCGCCGTGCTGGCCATCGTGCTCACGCTTGGCGCGCTGGCCGTCCTCGACTGGCGCTTCCTGCTCGCCGCGCTGCTCGCGGTGCCCGTGCAGGCGTACACGGCCCGCTGGTACGTGCGCCGCGCGGTGCCGCTGTACGCGCGCGAGCGCATCGCCACCGGCGCACAGCAGCAGCAGCTCCTCGACACCGTCAGCGGCGCGGCCACCGTGCGCGCGCACCGGCTGGAGGCGCCGCACGCCGGACGGGTCGAGGCGCGCTCGCGGGCCGCGGTGGCCCTCAGGCTGCGCGGGGTGAAGCTGGTGATGGGCTTCTACAACCGGCTGCACGTGGCGGAGTACCTCGGGCTGTCCGCGGTGCTGGTGGCGGGCTACGTCCTGGTGCGCGACGGCTCCGCGTCGATCGGCACGGCGACGGCCGCGGCGCTGTACTTCCACTCGCTCTTCGGGCCGGTGAACGTGGCGCTGGTGCTGCTCGACGACGCCCAGGCGGCGACGGCGGGGCTGGCGCGGCTGGTCGGCGTCGTGGACGCGCGCGAGCAGACGGGTTCCGCCGCGGCGGGGCCCGCGGCTGCGGGGCCTGCCGCGGCGGGGGCGCGGCCGGCGGTGGGCGTGTCCGTCGCCGGGGTGTCGCACGCGTACGAGCCGGGGCGGCCGGTGCTGCACGACGTGGACCTGGAGCTGCGGCCGAAGGAGAAGGTGGCGCTGGTGGGCGCGAGCGGGGCGGGCAAGAGCACGCTCGCCAAGCTGCTGGCCGGCATCCACATCCCGACCGCCGGGCGCATCGACGTGGGCGGCGCGGAGCCGGACGAGGCGGGCCGTACGGTCGCGCTGGTCACCCAGGAGGTGCACGTCTTCGCCGGCCGGCTCGCCGACGACCTGCGGCTGGCCCGCCCCGGCGCCGGCGACGAGGAGCTGCGCGAGGCGCTGGACCGGGTCGGCGCGCTCGGCTGGGCCGAGGCGCTGCCGGAGGGCCTGGACACGGTCGTGGGCGAGGGCGGCCACCGGCTGACGGCGGACCGGGCCCAGCAGCTCGCCCTGGCCCGGCTGGTGCTGGCCGACCCGCCGGTCGCGGTCCTCGACGAGGCCACCGCGGAGGCCGGCAGCCTCGGCGCCCGGCGGCTGGAGGAGGCGGCCGAGCGCGCGCTCGACGGGCGCACGGCGCTGGTCGTCGCCCACCGGCTCAGCCAGGCGGCGGCGGCCGACCGGGTCGTGGTGATGGAGGAGGGCCGGGTGGCGGAGAGCGGCACGCACGACGAGCTGCGCGCGGCGGACGGCCCGTACGCCGCGCTGTGGCGGGCGTGGTCGGCGGGCCGCGCGGCGGGCGCGGAGGAGGCCGCGTCCGGCGCCGGGCGGCCGGCTGAGTAGCGGCTCTTGCTCCCTGTTGGGGCCCGGGTGGCGGGCGCGGGCGCGGGTACGGACCGGCCCCGCCCCGTACCGCCGGCTCTCAGACGGGGGGTGCCGGCGGCCGGCCTCGTCGAGCGCGCCGGCGGTCGTGACGGCCCGCCACGCCTGGTACCGCGCGGCCTCACATTCCCGCGCCCCGTTTCGTCGTACCGGCGAGAGCTGTCACGCGACCGAGGGAGCATCGGCACCATGACCACACCGTCCGCACCGCAGCACGGCCGCCTCGACCCGGGGCCCGCCGGGATCGCGAGCGAACGGCGCCGGCTGACGAACCTCGCCTACCGGCTGCTCGGCTCCCTGGCCGACGCCGAGGACGTGGTGCAGGAGACGTACGCCCGCTGGTACGCGATGTCCGCGGAGCGGCGGGCAGCCGTCGTCTCCCCCGGCGGCTGGCTGACGAAGGTCACCGGCCGCGTCTGCCTGGACCTGCTCGGCTCGGCGCGGGCGCGGCGGGAGCGGTACGTGGGCGAGTGGCTGCCGGAGCCGCTGCCGGACCGCGCGGAGCTGGCCGGCGGCCCGGTGGGCGGCGGGTCGGCGGGCGACGCCGCGGATCCGGCGGACCGCGTGACGCTGGACGAGTCGGTGCACATGGCGTTCCTCGTGGTGCTGGAGTCGATGACCCCGGCCGAGCGGGTGGCGTTCGTCCTGCACGACGTCTTCCGCTATCCCTTCGGCGAGGTTGCCGAGATCCTCGGCCGGTCGCCCGCGGCGTGCCGGCAACTGGCGTCGTCCGCCCGCCGCCGGGTCCGTACGGCGCGGCGGCCGGCGGCGGCGGAGCAGCAGCACGCGGTCGTCGTACGGGAGTTCCGGCGGGCCTGGGCCGCGAAGGACATCGGCGCGCTGGTCGGCCTGCTGGACCCCGGGGCGACGTCCACCCCGGACAGCGGCGGGCTCGTCCCGGCGGTGCTGCGGCCGATCGTCGGCGGCGAGCAGATCGCGCGGGCGTTCGCGGAGCTGATGGCGCGGGAGCCCGGCCTGGAGCTGGTGGAGCGTACGGTCAACGGGCAGCTCGGCGTGGTGGCGCGGGTGGACGGGGTCACGGTGACGGTGCTCGCGTTCGACGTGGCGGACGAGAGGATCACGCACATCTGGGCGATGCGCAACCCGGAGAAGCTCGGGGCGTGGGCGGCGGCCTGAGCGGCCCCGCGGAGGGGGCGGCCCGCGGAGGGGCCGGCCCGCGGAAGGGCGGCCCGCGGAGGGGGCGGCCCGGGCCCGCGCTCACACCACCCGCTGCAGCGCGCGCTCGCGGCGGGCCGCCACCTTCGAGCCCGACTCCCGGCGCGCCATCCGGCGCAGCACCACCGGCGCCACCGCCAGCCCCAGCACCGCCCACGCGCCGAGCACGCCGACCGTCTCGGCCTGCCGCCAGGACTCGCCGATCTCCACCGCCACCGCCGCGTCGGGCAGCATCGCCGCCCGCATGCCGAGACCGAGCCAGTAGAGGGGGAAGACCTGCGCGATCCACTGCAGCCACTCCGGCAGCGCGGTGATCGGGTAGAAGATGCCGGAGATCCCGATCAGCGCGAGCACCGGGAGCTGGATCAGGCCCTGCGCGCGGGCGTCGCCGAACACCGAGCCGAGCACCGCCCCGATGGGCAGCGTCGCCACCATCCCGAGCACGACGACCCACGCCAACCGGGGCCAGGCGGCGGCGTCGAGACGCAGGCCGTCGACGAGGAGCAGCGCGGGGACGAGGAAGAGCGCGAGGTCGGCGAGCAGGCCGCCGGCGACGGCGACGACCTTGCCGACGAGGTAGCCGGCCACGCCGTTCGGGGTGGCCTTGGCGCGCAGCAGGGTGCCGTCCTCCCGTTCCGCGGTGAGCAGTTGGCTCATCGTGACCATGCCGAAGGACACGTTCATGCCGAGGATGCCGGGAAGGGTCAGCGCACCGAGCATGAAGCCGGTGGAGTCGAACTCCCGCCCGCGCATGAACCACAGGACGGCCAGCATGAGCAGCGGCCAGAACAGGTGGCTGAACAGCTCGGCGCCGTTGGTGAACGACTGCCGCAGCTCGATCGCGCCGCGCCGCAGCCCGGCGCGCAGGACGCAGACGTTCACAGGCCGGCTCCCTCCGCCGCGTGGACGAGGGCGAGGTAGGTCTGCTCCAGCGACGCCCGGTGCACCTCCAGGTCGGCGATCTCCGTGCCGTGGCGCTCGAACAGCCCGCGGACGAAGGCGGTCGAGTCGTCGGTGGCGTGGACGCGGGTCCGGCCGCGGTGGCGCCAGCGGACGCGGTCCGCGCCGGCGATGCGGCGGGCGAGTTCCGCGGGGGTGCCGTCGGCGATGACGCGGCCCGCGTCGAGGATGACGATGCGGTCGGCGAGCCGCTCGGCCTCGTGCAGGTCGTGGGTGGTGACGAGGACGGTGGTGCCGGCGGTGCGCAGGTCCCGGACGAGGTCGTGGAAGCCGCGCCGGGCCTGCGGGTCGAAGCCGGTGGTCGGCTCGTCGAGGAAGAGGAGGTCGGGGCGGCCGACGATGCCGATGGCGACGTCGAGGCGGCGGCGCTGGCCGCCGGAGAGGGTACGGATCTTCTGCTCGCCCCGCCCGCCGAGGCCGACGGCGTCGGCGAGTTCGCCGGCGTCCCAGGGGGTGCGGCCGAGGCAGGCGTAGTACGAGGCGAGGTGGGCGAGCAGCTCGCGCACCCGCCACTTGCCGTGGTCGCGCCACGACTGCAGCACGACGCCGACGCGGGCGCGCCAGTGCTCGTCGCCGTGCGCGGGGTCGGCGCCGAGGACGGTGACCTCGCCGGCGGAGCGGCTGCGGAAGCCTTCGAGGATCTCGATCGTGGTGGTCTTGCCGGCGCCGTTGGGGCCGAGGAGGGCCACGGTTTCGCCGTGCCGTACGCGCAGGTCGACGCCGTGCAGGACGTCCGTGGTGCCGTAGCGCATGCGCAGTCCCGCGACCGTCACGGCCGCCGCGCCGGGGTTCACAGCCCCTCCCGTACGCGGGCGGCGAGGGCGGCCCGGTCGACGCCCGCGAGGTCCAGCGCGCGGGGCACGGTGCCGACCTCGGCCTGCAGGAGGGCGTGGAGCACGTGGAGCGGCGTCAGGTCCTTCTTGCGGGAGGAGCCCGCCATCCGCTCCAGGGCGAGTCTGAGCGAGGCGCCGAGCTGCGGGCGGCGGTCGGGGTCGGGCGTGGAGTGCAGGTCGAACGCGCCGGGCGCGACGCCGGCGGCGCCGAGGCTGTGCGCGAACTCCCGGTCCAGCGCGGCCTTCAGCTCCACGCGGCCGAGGCCGGCGGCGGCGAGGAAGCGCTGCGGCTCGGTGCCGTCCTGGGCGGCCACGGCGAGCAGCGCGTGCCGCGCCTCCATCGCCGCGGAGCCGTCCTCGCGAGCCTCGGCCTGGGCGGCGAGGAGCACCGCCTGCAAGTACTTGTCGAACGCGCTCATCCCCGCCTCCTCAGCGTCACGCCGGCGGCGATGAGCCGCTTGGCGTGCTTCTTGTGCACGGCCTGGCGGGTGACGCCGAGCGCCTCGGCAACCTGCGGCCAGCTCCAGCCGGTACGCATCGCCTGCTCCACGGCGGCGTCCTCCAGCCGGTCGGCGAGGCGGCGCAGGGCCGCCACGGCCGCCAGGGCGTCTGCCGGATCGTCGTCTGCCATGGAAGCAACTTAGGTTGACCAATGCTGGATAGTCAACCCCGGTTGCTTAGCGGGCGGGGAGACGAGGACGCGTCTCTCCTTCTGACAACCGCCCGCCATCCGCACCCGAGGGAGAGCTCCCTCCGGCTCGCGATCCCCCACGGCACCACCCACCCGCGCCCTACCGGGGGCTGCCGCAGTCCAGCGTGGACAAGATCGCGCGCGGCGTGGTCCCGGCCGAGATCGACGCCACCGAACGCCCCTGCCACGGGACTTGCGCGAGCGCGCCGGCGGCGCCACGCTACCCGCCTGTGGACCCCCCGGGACCGGCCTCCGGAGCCGGGCGCGGATGCAGCATCATGGGGTGAAGTGCGTAGCCGAGACGACAGGGCACGATAGGCGAGATGATGCAACCCGGCGATTTCATGATGGCCACCAAGAATCGCGGCTACTCGCCGCAGCAGGTCGACCGCGTCGTCGGCGACCTGCTCGCCGAGCGGGAGGCCGCCGTACGCCACGCCAGAGACCTGGAAACGCAGGTGGAGGCGAGCGGACGGCAGCTCGCCGGGCTGCTCGAACAGGCCGCGGCGCTCGGGCCGCAGACATACGAATCCCTCGGCGAGACCGCCCGCAAGCTCTATCAGGACGCCAGGGCCGAGGCGGACCGGATCCTCGCCCGGGCCGAGGACGAGTGCCGGAAGCTGAAGGAGGCCGCTCGCGCCGCCGCGGAGGAGCGCGGCGAGGACGCGGAGCGGCAGGCCGGGCAGATACGCGCCGACGCCGACCAGCGGGCCCGGCAGCGGATCAAGCAGGCGCACGAGACGGCGGGGCAGCTCGTCGCCGAGGCGCAGCGGCAGGCGGACGGGACCCGCGAGGAGGCGCGGCAGCGCGCGCAGCAGGTGACGCTGGAGGCCGCCGCGCACATCGGCGCGCAGCAGGCGGCGCAGGCCGAGCGTGAGGGGAAGCTGGCCGGCGAGGCGGGGGCGCTGCTGGCGGACCTGGAGGCGGCGCTGGGTGGGGCGGAGGGGCAGGCCGAGGCGGTGCGCTCGGAGTATCTGCGGCGCCGGGACGGCAACGCCACGTACGCGACCCGGCTGATGCGGGAGGCGGAGCTGGAGGCGGCCGACCTGCGCGACCGGGCCTGGCAGGCAGCGGAGCGGATCGAGATCCGGGCGGCGCTGGAGCAGGAGCGCTACGCCGCGCGCATCGAGGAGGCGCGCACGCGGCTGGCGGAGGCGCAGCAGTCCGTGGTCGCGATCGCCAACCCGGCCGGCCGCCGGCCGGGACCGCAGCAGCCGCAGGCACCCCGGCAGTCCGGGCAAGCTCACGGGCAGGTACGGCAGCAGCAGGCAGCACCGCAGCAGCCGCAGCAGTCCGTGCCCAGGCAGCCGCAGCAGCACCCGCCGCCGGCGCCGCAGCAGCCGGAGCGGCAGCCCCGGCGGCAGCACCCGGGGCAGTAAGCCCCCGGAGGGGGTCCGGCGGGGTCACCGTCCGGGGACGAGTACCCCGGGGTGAGGACGCCGGGCGGGTCGAGCGCGTGCTTCGCGGCCGTGAGTGCCATGGCGAACGGGTCCGCCCACGCCCCGGTGACCGCGCGGACGGCGCGGTCCGCCGCGTCGGTGACGGCGTGGTGGAGCCGCGTCGAAGTGGTCCCAGGTGCGGGCCGAGCACGCCGACCGCTCACCCCCGCGTTGAACCAGTGCCTCGGCCGGGTCGAGCAGCCGGCAGTTCGCCGGGGGCAGCCCGCTCTCTGCGACCTCCCGGTTTGCCGCCACCGCCGTGGCGAAGTCCGCGAAGCGCACCGACGCCCGGGTGGCGCAGGTCGGCGTGCAGGTTGCGTACGACGTCGCGCAACGCCTTGCCGTGCGCGTGCGTGGGCCCGGTCGTCCCCAGGCCGAATCCGACCCCATGATGGCCGGAAATCCCCCCAACCGATCACCCCTTCAGGCGTTTCCGCGGTCTTGACACCGGCCCCACCGCCACCGGACCGCATAGCCTCAAACGACGATCGACGGCTGAGGGGCGGGGTGCTATCAGTGAGGGGCACGGCACGGCGACGGCATCGTGCCACCGAAGGGGGACGGCATGACGCATGTGGGACACGACCGCGAGTCCGCGGTCACGCACCGGCCGCCGCACGCCACGGCGACGGCCGCCCCGTGCCCCGGTCCGCACCTGGTCGGACGCCCCCTTTCCGGGGCCGGCGGCGGCTGACCCGGAGGCCACGATGGCACTGACCGACGCCCTCGCGCAGTCGCGCGCGCTCTTCACCGGACCGGACGGATCGGTGCGTTCGGTCTGGGCGCCCGACGGTGCCAAGTGGCACGGACCCGCGGTCGCGGCCCCCGCCGGGAGCTGCCGGCCGGGCACCCCGGTCGGGCTGGCGCACCGGACCTCGGCCGGTCGCCTGGACGCCGCGTGGGCGGGCGCGGATGGCTCGATTCAGGTCATGTGGTCCCCGCGGGGCGGCGGTTGGTACGCCCCCGAGGCCGTCGCCTCGCCGGGGACCTGCGCGCCCGGCGCCGCGGTCACGCTCGCGCACCAGCGGACGATGGACCAGCTCGACCTGCTCTTCACCGGAGCCGACGGCTCGGTGCAGGTGATGTGGGCCACCGGCGGCGGGCCGTGGCAAGGGCCCGCGGTCCTCGCCCCGCCCGGCACCTGCACGCCGGGCACCCCGGTCGGGCTGGGCCGGCGGCTGTCGGCCGAGCGGCTGGAGGCGGTGTACGCCGGCGCGGACGGATCCGTCCAGGCGCTGTGGGCGGACGTCGACCACCCATGGCAGGGACCCGCGGTCCTCGCCCCGCCCGGCACGTGCACGCCGGGCTCGGCCGTGACGCTCGCGCCCCAGGACCCCGTCGACCGGCTCGACGCCCTGTTCACCGGCGCGGACGGCGCGGTGCGGGCGATGCGGGCGGGCGGCGGCGCCCCGTGGACCCCGCCCGTGACCGTCGCGCCCGCGGGCGGCTGCGCGCCGGGGTCGCCGGTGGCGCTCGCGTACGAGAAGTCCGCGCACCGGCTGGACGCGGTGGTCGCCGGCGCCGACGGCTCCGTGCTGACCCTGTCGCTGGCCGGCGAGGAGGGCTGGCGCGGGCCCGTGGCCGCGGCCCCGCCGGGGACGTGCGCGCCGGGGGCGGGGATCGGCCTCGGGCACCGGACGGCGCCCTGCCCGCTCGACGCGGTGTTCGCGGGCGCGGACGGGTCGGTGCGGGTCATGTGGGCGCTACGGGACGGCGGTTGGCACGAGCCGGTGGAGATCGCGCCGCCGGGGTCGGCGGCGCGCGGGTCAGGCGTCGCGCTCACGCACCGGGGTCCGGCGCCCGGGGGCTGAGGCGCGCGACCGCTCGCCGGCGCCCCCTGCGGTCGGGCCCGCCGGGATCGCCGGGGTACCCGAGGCCGGCCGCGGCCACGACCGTCGCCGGCAGGATGCCCAGCGCGCCGCGGTCCGCCGCGGTCCGCCGCCGGGGATCACCTTTTGCGCGGGGGACTATTTCACCGCGTACGACATGAACACTGCACAACCGGACACCAACCTTCCCCGGTAATTTGCTAATTCGCATTACCACTGCCGCAACACCCCTTGACGGCCTCCCGCACCCAGCTCTAGGTTCCTCGCACAGCAACCAGGCAATACGCATTAGCTACCCACTGTGAAGGCTCAACCTCCCATGCCAGAAGCCCCCGGCAGGCTTACCCAGCGCGACATAGCCCGACTGGCCGGCGTCAGCCAGACCACGGTCTCGCTCGTGCTCAACGACCGCCCCGACGCCGCCCGGATCGCCCCCGGGACCCGCGAGCGCGTCCTGCGGGTGATCCGCGAGACCGGCTACGCCGCCGATCCCGTGGCCCGCCGGCTGACCAAGCAGCTCAACCAGATCCTCGGGGTCTTCACCTACGAGCCCGTCTTCCCCAGCACCAGCGCCGACTTCTACCACCCCTTCCTGCGCGGCATCGAGGAGAGCGCCGAGCGCAGCGGCTGCGATCTGCTGCTGTTCACCTCCGCACCGGTGACCGACGGCCAGCGGCGCATCTTCCACGAGAACAACCGGCTGCGCGTGGCCGACGGCTGCGTGTTGCTCGGCCGGGAGATCCCGCACGAGGAGCTGAGCCGGCTGGTCGACGAGGGCTATCCCTTCGTCTGCGTGGGCCGCCGCGACGACGCCGACGGCGGGCCCGTGCCGTACATCGGCGCCGACTACGTCACCGCCACCGCCCGGCTCGTGGAGCGGGTGCGAGGGCTGGGGCACCGGCGGCTGGCGTTCGCCGGGCCGGGTGCGGGGGCGGAGTCGTCCACCGACCGGCTCAGCGGGTTCCGGCAGGTGGCCGGGCCGGAGGCGCCGCACCTGGGCGCGTCGGGAGAGCCGACCGCGGAGCAGCTGGAGCAGTTGCTCGACGCGGGAGTGACGGCGGTGTTCGTGGAGTTCCTGCACGACGCCGTCGAGCTGTACGCGGCGGCGGCGGCCCACGGTCTGGACGTACCGCGGGACCTGTCGATGCTGGCGCTGGGCGACCCCACCACGCCGGTGGACCCGCCCGTGGACTTCACCGGCTTCCGGCTGCGCCGCACCGAGATGGGCCGGCAGGCCGTCGACCTGCTCACCGGCATGCTGCACGGCCGAGCAGAACACACCCGCCGGCTACTGGACTGCCGCCTCGTCGAGGGCGTCACCCTCGCCGCCCCCGCCCGCTGACCGGGCCCGTGCCCACGCTCCACTCATGCCCCACGATCCAGCACCCCCAAGG
This sequence comes from Streptomyces sp. CNX435, assembly GCF_059570575.1. Taxonomy (NCBI): domain Bacteria; kingdom Bacillati; phylum Actinomycetota; class Actinomycetes; order Kitasatosporales; family Streptomycetaceae; genus Streptomyces; species Streptomyces sp. CNX435. The sequence goes on from NZ_JCANTA010000003.1 coordinate 464,040, forward strand.
AGACCCATGCACGCGGACGTCCTCGTCGTCGGCGGCGGCACCGGAGGCCTCGCCGCCGCGCTCGGTGCGCTGCGCGCCGGCCGCTCGGTGATCCTCACCGAGGAGTACGACTGGCTGGGCGGCCAGCTCACGAGCCAGGCCGTGCCGCCCGACGAGCACACCTGGATCGAGCAGTTCGGCGCCACCGCCTCGTACCGGGCGCTGCGCGACGGCATCCGCGACTACTACCGCCGCCACTACCCGCTGACCGCCGCCGCCCGCGCCAAGCCGGACCTCAACCCCGGCGCCGGGCACGTCAGCCGGCTCTGCCACGAGCCGCGGGTGGCCGTCGCGGTGATCGAGACGCTGCTGGCCCCGTACCGCGGCGCCGGCCGGCTGACCGTGCTGCAGCCCTACCGCCCCGTGGCCGCGGAGACCGACGGCGACCGCGTCACCTCCGTGACCGTCGAACGCCCCGGCGGCGGCGAGCCGCTGGTGCTCACCGCGCCGTACGTGCTGGACGCCACCGAGACCGGCGAGCTGCTGCCGCTGACCGGCACCGAGTACGTCACCGGCTTCGAGTCCGGCGCCGAGACCGGCGAGCCCAGCGCCCCCGACGAGGCCCAGCCGCTCAACATGCAGGCCGTCTCGTACTGCTTCGCCGTCGACCACGTCGACGGCGACCACACCATCGACCGACCCGCCGCCTACGGCTTCTGGCGCGACTACGAGCCCGAGTTCTGGGGCGCCCCGCTGCTGTCCTGGCGGGCCCCGCACCCGCGGACGCTGGAGCTGGTCGAGCGCGAGTTCACCCCGAACCCGGGCGACGACCCGCTCGCCGTCGTCGCGGACCAGCGGCGCAGCGGCGGGGACACCAACCTGTGGACGTTCCGCCGGATCGCCGCCCGCGACCAGTTCGCCCCCGGCGCGTACGCCAGCGACATCACGCTCGTCAACTGGCCGATGATCGACTACTTCGAGGCCCCCGTCATCGACGTGCCGGACGCCGCGGCGCAGCTCAGGGAGGCCCGAGGGCTGTCGCTGTCGATGCTGTACTGGATGCAGACCGAGGCGCCGCGCCCCGACGGCGGCACCGGCTTCCCCGGGCTGCGGCTGCGCGGCGACGTCACCGGCGACGGCGCGGACGGGCTGGCGATGGCCCCGTACATCCGCGAGTCGCGGCGTATCCGGGCCGAGTACACGGTGGTGGAGCAGGACCTCTCGCTCGACGCGCGCGGCGGCAAGGGTGCGGTGAGCTACGCCGACTCCGTCGGCATCGGCATGTACCGCATCGACCTGCACCCCTCCACCGGCCGGGACACCTACATCGACGTGCCGTCCAGCCCGTTCGAGATCCCCCTCGGCGCGCTGGTCCCGCGGCGTACGGAGAACCTGCTGCCCGCCGGCAAGAACCTCGGCACCACCCACATCACCAACGGCTGCTACCGCCTGCACCCCGTCGAGTGGAACATCGGCGAGGCCGCCGGGCTGCTCGCGGCCCACTGCGTCGAGCACGGCCTCACCCCCCGTGCCGTACGCAACACCCCCGGTCTGCTCCAGGACTTCCAGCGCGCCCTGGCCGCCCACGGTGTCGAGCTGCGCTGGCCCGACATCAGCGGTTACTGATCGCAAGGCCACCGACCGACCCGACCCGACCCGACCCGACATCCGAGGAGGCGCCCGCATGTCTTCGCCAGCACGGCTCAGCACCCGGTCCAGCAGAGGAACACTCGTCCACGCAAAGCCCGTCGCGCTCGCCGCCGCCGGCCTGCTCGCGCTCACCGCGTGCGGCGGCTCCGACGGCGGCTCCGGCTCCGACGGCGGTCCGGTCACGCTGCGCATGACCATCTGGACCGGCAACGAGGAGCATCTGAAGCTGCTCAACGGGATCGCCGCGGACTACACGAAGCAGCACCCGGAGGTGAAGGAGATCAAGTTCGACACCCTCCCGGTCGAGACCTACACCACCACGCTGACCACCCAGATAGCCGGCGGCAAGGCCCCGGACCTGGCCTGGATCTTCGAGAACGCGGCCCCCGACTTCGTCACCTCCGGCGCGCTCGCCGAGATCGAGGACGACGAGGACGTGCTGCCGTCGGCGAAGAAGCTGTGGCAGCACGAGGGCAAGCTCTACGCCTACCCCTTCTCCACCTCCCCGTTCGGCGTCTTCGTCAACACCGACATGCTGAAGGACGCCGGCCAGCCCGCCCCGGCCGAGCTGATCGAGCAGGGGAAGTGGACCTGGGAGGAGGTCGCGAAGGTCGGCGGCGCGGTACGGGACGAGACCGGCGAGGCCGGCATGGTCATCGGTGACTTCGACTACAAGCTGTGGGACAACCTGGCCACCGTCTGGGACGGCTGGGGCGCCGAGCCCTGGAGCGAGGACGGCAAGACCTGCGCGTTCGACGCCCCGGAGATGACCGAGGCGATGACGTTCCTGCACGACGCGATCTTCGCCGAGGAGGCGATGCCCGAGCCGGGCACCACCGCGGACTTCTTCTCCGGGGAGGCGGCGATGACCGTCACCCAGATCAGCCGGGCCTCGCTGCTGGACGACAGCTTCGCCTGGGACTTCGTGCCGCTGCCGGAGGGCCCCGCGGGCTCGTACGACGTGATCGGGCAGGCCGGCCTCGGGGTGCTCGGCAACGGCGACAACGTCGAGGAGGCCGTCGACTTCCTGACGTTCATGACGAACGAGAAGAACTCCGCCGCCCTCGGCCGCTACTTCCCGCAGGCCCGCAGCTCCCAGCTGGACGCGGACACCCTCGCCAAGAGCAACCCGCAGCTCAAGCCCGCGCAGCTCGAAGAGGTCGTCATCGGCGGCATCGAGAACGGCAAGGTCAAGCCCACGCACACCAACCAGGCCGAGTTGTTCGAGGCCGTACGCGCCGCGCTCGACCCGCTGTGGAAGCCCGACGCCGACGTGGCGAAGACGCTCCAGGACGTCTGCTCGGCCATCCAGCCCCAGCTGGAGAAGTGACGGCGCAGCCATGGCGACCCTGGAACGTGCCCGCGCCAAGGCCCCCGCCCCGCACCCCGGCGGGGGCGGCTCCCGGCGGCCCTTCTGGACCGCCCGCCGCCGGGACCAGCTGGCCGGCTACCTGTTCATCGCCCCGCAGCTGCTGGGCAGCGTCCTGTTCGTCCTGATCCCGCTCGTCCTGGTCTTCTGGTACAGCTTCCACGAATGGAACGTGCTGGCAGGCAGCTTCCACGGGGTGGGCGCGGACAACTACCGGGCGCTGGCCGACGACCCCAAGCTGCCGGGCGTGCTGCGCGCCACCGCGTTCTTCTCCGTCGGTCTGGTGGTGCTGAACCTCAGCCTCGCGCTGGCGCTGGCGGTACTGCTGAACCAGAAGCTGCGCGGCAGCATCGTCTTCCGCACCCTGTTCTTCTCGCCCGTGGTGGTCTCGCTGGTCGCCTGGACGATCGTGTGGGGCTTCCTGCTGCAGAAGAACGGCGGCATCAACGCCGGGCTCGACCTGATCGGCGTCGAGGGGCCCAACTGGCTGCGCGGCGAGACCTCGTCGATGATCTCGGTGATCGTGGTGCAGGTCTTCAAGAACGTGGGCCTGAACATGGTGCTGTTCCTGGCCGCGCTGCAGGGAGTGCCGCGGGAGCTGTACGAGGCCGCCACCGTGGACGGCGCCGGGCGGTGGCGGCAGTTCCTGCGGATCACCGTGCCGCTGATCAGCCCGACGATCCTGCTGACCTCGATCATCACGGTGGTCGGCTCGCTGCAGGTGTTCGCCCAGATCGCGGTCCTCACCCAGGGCGGCCCGGGCAACTCCACCACGGTCCTCGTCTACTACCTCTACCAGCAGGCATTCGAGTTCCACCACTTCGGCTACGGCGCGACGCTCTCCGTGCTGCTCTTCCTCATCGTGCTCGTGCTGACCGTCGTGCAGTGGCAGATGCGCAAGAAGTGGGTCTTCCATGAGTCATAAGCTGTCGCGGCGCGCCAGGCTCGTGCTCTACGGAGTGCTGCTGGTGCTGCTCGTCCCGTTCGTCTTCCCGACGTGGTGGATGGCGACCTCGTCGCTGAAGCCGGCGAGCGACATCTTCGCGTTCCCGCCGTCGCTCTGGCCGGAGAACCCCGGGTTCGGCGCGTACGAGCGGGTCTTCGACCTGCAGCCGTTCGCGCAGCAGTACTGGAACAGCATGTACATCGCGGTGGTGGTGACGATCGGCACCCTCGCGGTGTCGTCGATGGCCGGCTACGCCTTCGCGCGCATCCGCTTCCGCGGTCAGAACGCGCTGTTCCTGGTGGTGCTCACGGGCCTGCTGATCCCCAGCGAGGTCACCATCGTGCCGCTGTTCCAGATGTTCAACGACTGGGGGATGACGGACACGCACTGGCCGCTGGTCCTCGTACCGATGCTCGGCGCGCCGAGCGTGCTGGCGACGTTCATCATGCGGCAGTTCTTCATCATCCTGCCGAACGAGCTGGAGGAGGCGGCGCGGATGGACGGCCTGGGCCGCTTCGCGATCTACTGGCGCATCGCGCTGCCGCTGGCGCGGCCGGCGCTGGCGGCGGTGGGGATCTTCACGTTCCTGCACAGCTGGAACCTGTATCTGGAGCCGACCGTGTACCTCACCACGTCGGAGAAGTTCACGCTGCCGCAGGCGCTGACGCAGTACACCGACAACTACGGCGGCCCGATGTGGGACGTGCAGCTCGCCGCGGCGTCACTGACCGCGCTGCCCGTACTGGCGGTGTTCGTCTTCGCGCAGCGCCAGTTCGTGGAGGGCCTCGCGCACACGGGCCTGAAGTGACGCCACCGGTGCCGCCGCGCCGGCCGGCGGGCCGTCGTGGGACCCGACCCGCTTCGGCTCGACGTACACCGCCCGCCCGCCGGCCCCCCGCGCGGTCCTTCGCGGCGGGCCCGGCGTCGTGGCCGCGGCGCTGTCCCCGCGGGACTTCCTCAGCCCGGGCGGCGCCTGAACTGCGGGGCCCTGACCTGCGGTGATCCGTGTTCGCGAGCACGGTCGGGGCGTTTCCTGCACGCAGCCCGTACGCTCGTAGGGCACGCGCAGGCAGGAAAGGTATGACCCCGTTCGACAAGCTCAGGGCCCGGTTCGCACGTACGGTGCGACGGGTCGGCGAGGCCGCACCGCCGCGGGACGCCGTCGTCCTGCGGTGGCTCGCCTTCGTGGTCGCGGTGCTCGCGACGGCGGTGCTCGTCGTCGCCGGTACGGCCCGCTCCACCGTCGCGGACGCGGCCTTCTACCGCTCCGCGCTGGACCGGGAGCACGCCTACGACCGGCTCTACGACCAGGTGCTGGTCGACCCCGAGGCGTCGGACGTCACCCGCGACCTGCTCGCCCGGCTGCCGGTGCCCGAGGCCGTCGTCACCTCCAACCTCAAGACGGTTCTGCCGCCGACCACCGCGCGGGCCATGGCCGACGGCGTCATCGGGGACGCGGTGGCGTACCTGCGCGGGGACCGTGACGAACCGACGCTGGAGTTCGACCTGCGGCCGGTGCTCGACAACCTGGGCGCCGTGGGCAACGTCCACTTCGCCGACGTCGTCGCGAACCTCCAGGACAGGCCCGCCCCCGACTACGCCGCCTTCCAGTCCGGCCTGGGCGACGCCGTGGACCGCATCGCCGACGGTGAGCGCCCCGGGGGGCTGCCGACGCTCGACCTCACCGAGGCGCAGGCGAGGACCGCCGCCGACACGGTGCTGCGGGCCGTGCCGCGGGACCAGCGGGCGGAGCTGCGCCCGCGGCTGCTCGCCGCGCTCGGCAGCGGCGACCTGGCCACGGCGCTCGCGGAGGTGGGGCCCGCGCTCTTCGCCGGGCGGGAGGACAGCGCCGCGTCGGCGCTGCGCAACACCGCGGACGGGGTGTCCTGGGACCTGGCCGCCGAGTTCGACTCCGCCGGCGACTCACTGGGCCCGGTGCGCGAGGCCCGCTCCTTCACCCGGCTGGGCCTCGGCTGGGTGCAGACCGGCGCCGTACTGCTCGGGCTCGCCTCGCTGGCCGTGCTGTGGCGGTACGGGCCGCGCGCCCCGGGCCGGCGGCTGCTGCGCATCGGCGGGGCACTGGCGTGCGGGGGCGCGCTGACGTTCGCGCTGGCGCTGGTGGTGCACGGGATGACCGGCGGCAGCGTCGCCGCCGCGCCGGGGAACTGGCCGGACTCCGCCGCCCGGCTGCTGGACGACGTGCAGCGCACGGCGCTGGAGCGGCTCTACGCGGTGGCGCTGACGACGGCCGCGGTACCGCTGACGGCGGGGGTGCTGCTGGCGGCCGGGGGATGGCTATGGCACCGCCGGGCGGCGGCGATCGCCGCGGCACGGGCGACCGCGGAGGCCGGTGAACCGGCCGCCGGGGAGACCGCGGCGACCGGCGAACCCCAGAACGGAGAGCCGGACGCCGGAGGACCCGGCGCCGAGACACCCGCCCCCGCCGTGCCCGGCGCAGCCGAACCCGCGCCGCCCATACCGCCGCGCGTCCGCTGGGGCGCCGTCGGCGTCGTCGCCGCCGCGCTGGCCGGCGCCGTCTTCGTACCGAACGCCTTCGGCGGCGAGGACGACCGCCGCTGCAACGGGCGCGAGGAACTGTGCGAGCTGCGCTACGACGAGGTGGCCCAGCTCGCCTCGCACAACGCGATGGCCACCTCCCAGGACCGCTTCATCGCCCCGCTGCAGGACCCGTCCGTCACCGGCCAGCTCAACGAGGGCGTCCGCGCCCTGCTCCTCGACACCCACCGCTGGGAGACGCCGCCGCAGATCACCGAGCGGCTGGCGGACTCCGACTTCACCCCGGCCATGCAGCGGCAGATCCGTTCCGTGCTCGACACCGTCGACCCGCCCCGCAAGGGCGTCTGGCTGTGCCACGCCGTCTGCCGCGGCGGTGCGCTGCCGCTGGTCCCGGAGCTGGAGAAGATCGGGGACTGGCTGGAGCAGAACCCCTCCGACGTGGTCACGCTGGTGGTCCAGGACGGCATCAGCGGCGCCGACACCCGCACCGCGATGCGCCGCGCCGGGCTGGCGGACCTGGCGTTCACACCGGACGAGGACCCGGACAAGGCGTGGCCGACGCTCGGCGAGATGATCGACGAGGACCGGCGGCTCGTCGTGTTCGCGGAGAAGGCCGACGGCCCGGCGCCCTGGTACCGCAACTTCTACCGCTACGGCATGGAGACCCCGTTCGCGTTCCGCACCCCGGCCGACATGACGTGCGAGCCGAACCGCGGCGGGGACGGCAAGCGGCTCTTCCTCATGAACCACTTCATCACCAACAGCGGCGGCAGCCGCCTGGACGCCGGCCGGATCAACGCCCGCGACTTCGTGCTCGACCGGGCCCGCGCGTGCGAGCAGGCGCGCGGCCGGCCGGTGAACCTGGTGGCGGTCGACTACGCCACGATCGGCGACGCCCGCGGCGCCGTGAACGTACTCAACGACGAGCGCGTCGCCCGCCACGAGGGCTGAGTGCCCCCGGGAGCCGACCCGCGTACGGCCGGCGTGCCGGCGCCCGCCCGCGGCGGCTCCGTACGGCGCACGTCGAGCGCCTCGGCCGGCGCCCCGCCGCGGGTGCGCCCGGATTCCGGTGCGGCGAGCAGGGCCGGTTCGAGCGGCGAGTCGGTTTCGGCCGCCGCCGCACGGCGGACGGGGGGGCCGGCCCGGCGCCCGGCGTCCCGCCGCGGGCGCGCCTCGCGCTCGGCACGGTGAGCACGTACGGGGTCGAACGGCGGGTCCGGACCGGCCCATCGCCGTGCGGCCGGCGGGCCCGGGCCGCCGTCCGGCGGCCCCGCCCCGTGTCGCGCCCACCGGCGTTCCGCGGCTGCCGGACCGCGTCGGCACCCGGTTCCGGAGGCCGTGCGGGGGCGCCGTACCGTGCCGTCGCGGTCGCCGGCGCCGCGGCTTCACGCGCGGTCGTCGGGCGCGGGGGCGTGGATTTCCCGACGGGTGTCTGATGTCAGCCGCCCCCATCCCGTGACACGCTGCGAAGCGCACCGGCACCCGCAGACCTCCGCACGGACGGGGACGCACGCATGCGCTACGCCTTCGATCCCGAACTCGCCGCGGCGGTCGCGCTGATGGCCGAGGTCGACATCTCCGACCTCGCCGCCGCGCGCGCCGCCCAGGCGGCCGAGCTGGCCGCGGCGCCCGCGGCCGACGAGTCGGGCGTCGTCGTCCGGGACGTGTTCGCGCCCGGCCTGGCGCGGGGCGCACCGAAGGTACCGCTACGGGTCTACCGCCCCGCGGCGCCGACGACGGCCGAGCCGCCGCTGCCCGCCGTGTACGCGCTGCACGGCGGCGGCTTCGTCCTCGGCTCGCCGCAGGTCGACCACGACACCCACCTGCGGCTCTGCCGGGAGCTGCCCGCCGTGGTCGTCGCCGCCGACTACCGCCTCGCGCCCGAACACCCCTACCCCGCCGCGCTCGGCGACTGCCACGCCGGGCTGTGGTGGCTGGTCGAGAACGCCGCCGAACTGGGCGTCGACCCGGCCCGTATCGGGCTGTGGGGCGACAGCGCGGGCGCCGGGCTCGCGGCGGGGCTCGCGCTGCTGACCCGCGACCGGGGCGGGCCGCCGGTCCGCTGCCAGCACCTGCAGAGCCCGGCTCTGGACGACCGGCTGACCACGCCGAGCGCCCGGACGTTCACCGACACGCCGGTGTGGAACCGCCGCAACGCCCGGCTGAGCTGGGAGGCGTACCTCGGGCCCGGCGTGCCGGGCTCGCCCGCCGTTCCGCCGTACGCGGCGCCGGCCCGGGCCACGGACCTGGCGGGGCTGCCGCCGACGTGTGTGGCGGTGATGGAGTTCGACCCGCTGCGCGACGAGGCCGTGGCGTACGCGGAGGGGCTGAGCGCGGCAGGCGTGCCGGTGCAACTGTGCTTCTACCGGGGCACGTTCCACGGCGCGGTGGGGGTGACGCACGCGGCGGTGGCCGGGCGGATCCTCGACGACGCGCGGGATGCCCTCCGGGCGGGGCTGGCCGCGGGAGAGAAGGGCCCGGCCAGGCGCACCACCACGAGCACGGCCGACGTGGCCGGCGTGGCCGGCGTGGCCGGCGTGGCCGGCGTGGCCGGCGTGGCCGACGTGGCCGGCGTGGCCGACGTGGCCGGCGTGGCCGGCGTGGCCGGCGTGGCCGGCGTGCGGACCGTACGCCCCGGGGAACCGGCCGAGCGGCCCGGCGGTGAACCGCCGGACGTTCGCGGGGGATGACGTCGGTGACGCCCGTGACCCCCACCACGCGACGTCACTCGTCGGCGGTCGCCGCCAACCGCCAGGCGTACAGCGCGAGCCGGGCCCGCAGCCGGTCGTCCGGCTCGCGCAGCCGGGCGCCGAGCGCCGTCTCGGCGCGGGCCAGCCGGGCCGCCACCGAGCTGTGGTGCAGGTGCAGTTCGGCGGCGGCCCGGCGGAGCGAGCCGGTGCGGCAGAAGGCGTCCAGCGCCTCGATGCCCGACTCGCCGCCCTCCCGCGCGGCGAGCGCGGTCAGCGCCCGTACGCCGGGGTCGGCGCGCAGCCGCTCGGCGGGTACGTCGGCGAGCAGCGCCAGCGGGCCGAGCGCGTCATGGTCGACCACCGTCTCCCCCGGGCCGCCCGCGCCGGCGAACCGCAGCGCGGTCCTGGCCTGCGCCCAGGAGACGTGGGCCCGTACGGGGGCCACCCCGCCGCCGACCCCGAACCGCGCGCCACGCACCGGCGGCGGGGCGGCCGTCGCGCCGCCCTCGCCACCCTGCGCGTCCCCACCCGGCGCACCCCCGGCCGACGTGCCCCCACCCTGCGCTCCCCCACCCTGCGCTCCCTCACTCTGCGCCCCGCCCGCCCGCGCGCTCGGCGTTCCCCCACCCGTGCCCGTCCGGCTCGGAACCAGCCCCCGCCCCCGGCCCCGTACCCGCTCCGCCGCCGCGAACGACAGGTCCCGCGCCAGCTCCCCCGCCGCGTCCGCGCCGCCCTCCGCGGCCTGCACCAGCACCGCCGCCAGCGCGTCCATCGTCGCGATCCGTACCGTCGCGCCCGGTACGGATCGCGCCAGCAGCGCGACCGCCGCCACCCCCGCGTCGGTCTCCCGCCCGCCGGCCACCGCGACCACCCGCAGCGGCCGTTCGGGGCCGAGGCCCAGCAGCCGCAGGGCGCGCATGCGGTCCTCGACGGCCTCCCGTTCGGAGAGCACGGTCTCCACCAGCGCGGGGTCGGCGACGTGCGGAGGCGGTCCGGGCCGCGGCGGGCTCATGCCGGCGGCCAGCGCCATCCATTCGAGGACCAGGTCGTCCAACGGGCCCGGCCCGCCGTCCCGTTCGAGCCACACGGAACCCCCGTGGGCCAGCTGCCGCCGCCCCGAAACCCGGGTGGACGCGCCGGAGCCCTCTTCCCCGTCGGCGGGCAACTCCGCGCCCCGCGGCCCGAAGCGCACAGCCGGGCCGTCTCCGCCGCCCCTCAGCCCCGCCGGACAGCCCGCCAGCGCCGCCGTCGACCGCACCAGCACCTCGGGGGCGACGCCCCCGCCGCCCAGCAACGCGTGGAAGTGGGCGATCACGCGCACCGCCGCGGCGGCGTCCGCGTCCAGCGACGAAAGCCGCACCAGCAGACCCTTCACGCACGCAGTCTAGAAAGGGCATGGACATGTTCACCAGAGCCGCAACCCAAGCCGAAACCCAAGCCGCAGCCGCACCACCACCCCCCACCCGCCGCCGGGCGCGCCCGCTGCACGCCGCGCTCCTCGGCTGCGTTCTCGCGCTCCTCGCCGCGCTGTCGCTCAGCGCGCCGCCCCGGGCGTCCGCGGCGACCCTCCAGGAGGTGACGAACTTCGGCAGCAACCCCAGCAACCTGCGCATGCACCTCTACGTTCCGGACAACGTGCGGCCGCAGCCCGCCGTGCTCGTGGCCGTCCACTACTGCACGGGCTCGGGCCCCGCGTTCTACTCGGGCACCGAGTTCGCCCAGCTGGCCGACCGCTACGGCTTCATCGTCGTCTACCCGTCCGCCACCCGCAGCGGCCAGTGCTTCGACGTCTCCTCGCCGCAGGCGCTGCGCCGCGACGGCGGCAGCGACCCGGTCGGCATCCACTCGATGGTGCAGTACGTGCGCACCAACCACGGCGCCGACCCGAACCGGACGTTCGTCACCGGCGCCTCGTCCGGCGCGATGATGACCAACGTCCTGCTCGGCAACTACCCCGACGTGTTCCGGGCGGGCTCGGCGTTCAGCGGCGTGCCGTTCGGCTGCTTCGCCACCACCGACGGCTCGGGCTGGAACAGCGCCTGCGCCGACGGCCAGATCGTCCGCAGCCCCCAGGAGTGGGGCGACCTGGTGCGCGGCGCCTACCCGGGCTACAGCGGCCCGCGCCCACGCATGCAGGTGTGGCACGGCACCGAGGACAGCACCTTGCGCTACCCCAACTTCCAGGAGGAGATCAAGCAGTGGACCGACGTCCACGGCGTGAGCCAGACCCCGTCCATGACCGACAGCCCGCAGTCCGGCTGGACCCGCACCCGCTACGGCGGCACGGGCGAGCAGGCACCGGTGGAGGCGGTCAGCCTGCAGGGCGTGGGCCACTCGCTGCCGATGTCCGGCATGGCTGAGCGCGCCATCGCGTTCTTCGGCCTCAACACCCAGTAAGCGCCGGGTAGCAGGGGCCACCCGCTATGCGCGGCGGGGTCTTCGCAGGCTACGGGCCGGCCGCGGGTGGTGCCGCCAGCACCGCCAGCACCGACTTCGTGACCACGTCGGAGACCCCGTCCGGCGCCATCTCCAGCCGACCGGCGCGGATCTCCTCGGCGGCGCCGTGCAGGATGTGCTGTGCGACGCCGACTAGCCAGGCGGTCGGCATGTCGACACGGAAGACGCCCTGGTCCTGGCCGCGGCGCACGAGTTCGTCGACGCGCGCGGCCGGGCCGGCGTGCAGTTCCCGTACCCGCCCGGCCGGCAGCACGCCCTGGGCGGCGGTCAGCAGCGCGGCGGACTCGGCGACGAGCCCCCAGCTGGAGACCAGCAGCCGGTGCATCGCCTCGTACGCGTCGCCCGTCAGGTCCACGGCGGCCAGGGTCCGGTCGCCGTCCTCGACCGCGTCCCGGAGCGCGGCGTCGACCAACTCGACCCGGGTCTTGAAGTGCCCGTAGAGGGTCATCCGCCCCACGCCCGCCGCCTTGGCGATGTCGTCGGTCGTCGCGCTCGGATCGGCGCACAGCCGCTCGCGGGCGGCGGCGACGATGCGGGCGATGCTGCGCTCGGCGTCGGCCCGGCGGCGCGGGCGCGCGCCGGGGCGGGGGGAGGCGGTCACGGTCCCCAGCCTAACTCGTACGGGAATGTTTGCGTTACAGTCCTCCGTTAGACCTCGTACATCAACGTACGAGATATCGGAAGGGCACTGATGGCTTCGCACGACGAGGTCGGGCAACCGACGAAGGAAGGGCGGCACCCCGCCCGCTGGCGCATCCTCGGCTTCCTCGGGATCGCGCAGCTCATGCTGATCCTCGACGTCACGGTGGTGGCCATCGCGCTCCCGCACATCGGGGCCGACCTCGGGCTCGGCCGCGAGGCGCTGACGTGGACGGTCAGCGCGTACACGCTGACGTTCGGCGGGCTGATGCTGCTCGGCGGGCGGATCGCGGACCTGGTGGGGCCGAAGCGCGTGGTGCTCGCCGGGCTGCTGGTCTTCACCGCGGCGTCCCTCACGACCGGGCTCGCGGAGTCGGGCGGCACGCTGGTCGGCGGGCGCATCGCGCAGGGCGCCGGTGCGGCGCTGCTGTCGCCCGCGGCCCTGTCGCTGGTGGTGACGCTCTTCGAGGGCGAGGAGCGGAACAAGGCCCTGGGCATCTGGTCCGCACTCGGCGGCGGCGGGGCGGCGCTCGGCGTCCTCCTCGGCGGGCTACTGACCGCGGGCCCCGGCTGGCCATGGGTCTTCTACGTCAACGTGCCCATCGGGCTCGTCATCGTCGCCGTGCTCGCCGTGCTGCTCCCGGCCCGACCCGCGCCCGCGGAGCGGACGCGGCTGGACCTGCTGGGCGCGGCGCTGGTGACCGCGTCGACGGCAACGCTGATCTACGGGCTCATCGACGCCGGCGAACGCGGCTGGCTCACGGCCCGTACCGCCGGGCTCGTGCTGCTCGCGGCCGTCGGCTACCTGCTGTTCACGGTCTGGCAGCGGCGCGCCCGCTCCCCGCTGATAGACGTGCGGCTGCTGGCCCGGCGGCCGGTGGCCACCGGCGCGTTCCTCATCCTCATGGCGACGGCGCTGATGGTGGCGGTGTTCTTCCTGGGCACGTTCTACTACCAGCACGCCCGGGGGTACGGGGCGCTGCACACCGGGCTGCTGTTCCTGCCGGTCGCGTTCGCCGCCATGGTGGGCGCCGACCTGACGGGCCGGCTGATCGGGCGGACGGGTGCGCGGACGCCGGCCATCGCCGCGCTGACCGCCGCGGCGGCCGGACTCGCGGTGCCGGCGATCTCGATGCGGCCGGTGACGGTCGCGGTCGGGGTGACCGTCGCGGCGCTGGGCACGGGCGCGATGTTCGTGGTCGCCTCGGCGACGGCGCTGGGGCGGGTGGCGCCGCACGAGGCGGGGATCGCGTCCGGCATCGTGAGCACCTTCCACGAGTTCGGCGCCTCGCTGGGCGCCGCGGTGGTCTCCAGCGTGGCGGCGGCGAGCCTCGTCGGCAGCACGCTGGAGGGGTTTACGGAGGCGTTCGCCGTGGCGGCCGTCACGGCGGCGGTATCGGCGGCGGTCGCGGGGGCCCTGACGCCGGGGCGCGCGGCGCCGGCGACGGCCTGACTCCGGGGGCGGGCTGACACCCGCGTTCTCGCCGTACGCCGGGATGGCACGATGTCAGCTGGACCGCGCGGAGGATCGGCTGCCCGAACCCGGGACCGCGGACGCGCGACACACAAGCCGGAAGCCGGAAAGGGGGACAGGCCGTGCCTGCTCCACGGATGAGCACCACGCCGCTGCCGGGTATCGGCGTGAAATACGACCTCACCACGCGTGCACAGAAGAAGCACCTGTCGGTGATCGCCCACCGGGACGGCACCCGGTCGATCAACGTCTACCGCTCCGACGACCCGGACGCGTGCGCGCAGTCGCTGCACCTGAACGGGGCCGAGACGGCGGCACTGATCGACGCGCTGATGCCCTCGCACCACAGCCCGAACCTGCTGCACACCACCGACCTGGGGCTGGTCGCCGAGCGCGTCGAGCTGTCGGCCACGTCGTACTGGAACGGCCGGGTGCTGGGCGAGACGCGGATACGTACCGAGACGGGGGCGTCGATCGTGGCCGTGCTGCGGCGCGCGGAGGCCATCCCGTCACCCACACCGGACTTCCGGTTCGCCGGCGGCGACACGCTGATCGTCATCGGCACCCGCGAGGGCATCGAGGCGGCAGCGGCGCTGCTCGGGCGGGAGTGAGCGCTTGCACTCCTACGCGGTCTTCCTCATCGAGTTCGGTGCGATCATCCTCGGACTCGGTCTGCTCGGGCGGTTCGCGGGCCGCTTCCAGTTCTCCCCCATCCCCCTGTACCTCCTGGCCGGACTCGCCTTCGGCGAGGGCGGGCTGCTGCCGCTCGGCGCCAGCGAGGACTTCGTGGCGATCGGCGCCGAGATCGGCGTCATCCTGCTGCTGCTCATGCTCGGCCTGGAGTACACGGCCAGCGACCTGGTCTCGAACCTCAAGACCCAGTACCCGGCCGGGCTGGTCGACTTCACGTGCAACGCGCTGCCGGGTGCGGTGATGGCGCTGCTGCTCGGCTGGGGCCCGGTCGCCGCCGTGGTGCTGGCCGGCGTCACCTGGATCTCCTCCTCCGGCGTCATCGCCAAGGTCCTCGGCGACCTCGGCCGGCTCGGCAACCGCGAGACGCCGGTGATCCTGAGCGTGCTGGTCCTGGAGGACCTGGCGATGGCGGTGTACCTGCCGATCGTCACGGCGCTGGTCGCCGGGGTCGGCGTCGCGCAGGGCAGCGCCACGCTGGCCATCGCGCTCGGGGTGGCGGGGGCGGTGCTGTTCGCCGCGGTCCGCTACGGGCGGCTGATATCCCGCTTCGTCTCCAGCGACGACCCCGAGAAGCTGCTGCTCGTCGTCCTCGGCCTGACACTGCTGGTCGCCGGACTGGCGCAGCAGCTCCAGGTGTCGGCGGCGGTGGGCGCGTTCCTGGTGGGCATCGCCCTGTCGGGCGAGGTCGCCGAGGGCGCGCACAGCCTGCTCAGTCCGCTGCGGGACCTCTTCGCCGCGGTGTTCTTCGTCTTCTTCGGCCTGCACACCGACCCCGAGTCGATCCCGCCGGTGATCCTGCCGGCGCTGGCGCTGGCGATCGTGACGGCGCTGACGAAGATCGCGACGGGGTACTGGGCGGCGAAGCGCGCCGGGATCTCGGTGAAGGGCCGCTGGCGGGCGGGCGGCGCACTCGTGGCGCGCGGCGAGTTCTCCATCGTCATCGCGGGGATCGCGGTCACCGCCGGCGTCGAACCGGACCTGGGGCCGCTGGCCACCGCGTACGTGCTGGTGCTGGTGGTCGTCGGGCCGCTGGCGGCCCGCTACACGGAACCGATCGCGCTGCGGGTGACGGAGTGGCGGGAGGCCAGGCGGGCGGAGCGGAAGGCGGCACCGGCGGCGGCAGGTGGAGCGGAGCAGGACGACGCGGCAGGCGGTGCGGGCGAGGACTCGGGCGCGGACCCGGGCGCGGAGACGTACGCGAACGAGGCGGAGCCGGACGCGAGCCGGGAGGGCGCGGCGGCCGAGGTGCCGCGGCTGTCGGCTCAGCGGGGCGGGACGGCGCCGGCGGAGGATGAGCGGTCGCCCGGCGGCGGCGCGTAGCGCAGCAGCACGAGCGCGGAGTCGTCGTCGAGTGCCCCGCCGCTGTAGGCGCGCATGTCGGCGGCGAGCGCCGCGAGCACGACGACGGGCGGGTCGTCGGCGGGGCCGGGGCAGGCGGCGTAGCGCGGGGCCAGGGGGTAGAACTCGCCGGCGGCGTTGCGGGCCTCCAGGGCGCCGTCGGTGACGAGGAGCAGTTCGTCGCCGGGTGCGAGGGTCAGCTCGGTGGTCCGCACGCGGGCGCCGCCGGGTGCGGCGGCGAGGGGGTCGACGGCGGGGTCGGTGGCGGGCGCGACGGCGCCGGGGTTTCGGGGTCCGCCGGAAGCGCCGGGGCCGTCGGGGTCGTCCGGGGCGCCGTCGTCGCGGGGTGCCGAGTCGCCGCCGGCCGGTTCCGCCGCCCCGGCGGCCCCGGGTGCCGCGGGACGTGCCAGGCCGAGGCCCAGCGGCGGGTGGGAGGCGAGCGGGGCCTCGCGCACCTCCCCCGCGGCGGTACGCACCAGCGGCGGCGGATGTCCGAACGACAGCAGGGTGCAGCGGCCCTGCAGGGTGACCTCCACCAGCAGCGCCGTCACGAAGTCCTCCGGCCCCGCCTCGCGCAGCACGCTGTACTCCATCCGGCGGGCGATCCGCGGCAGATCCCGCTCGTCGTACGCGACGGCGCGGAAGACGCCGAGCGCCCTGCCGCTGATGCGTACGGCCGGCAGCCCCTTGCCGCGTACGTCACCGATCACGGCCCGCACGCCCGAGCCGGTGTCCACGACGTCGTACAGGTCACCGCCGACCTGCGCGTCGCGCGCGGCGGACGCGTAGCTGGCGGCGACGGCGAAGGGCCCGACGCGGGTGGGCGGCACCGGCAGCAGCACCCGCTGCACCACGTCCGCGATCCGCTGCGCCCGCGCGAGCCGTGTTTCGCGGTCGACACGCACGGCCTGGACGACGAGCCCGAGCACGGTGGCGCCGATGACGGCGATGAACCGGGCGAAGAACTGGGCGGTCGCGAAGTCGTCGTCGTACCAGCTGAGCAGCCCGGCCAGGGTCACCCCGAGGGCCCCGGCGGCGATGACGGCGACCCGCCCGCCGTTCACCGCGACCAGCACGGGGATGACGGAGAACAGCGCGCCGAGCGACTCCCCCTCGGTGGTCACGAGGTCGGCGAGCGTGATGACGACGAAGAGGGTCGCCACGAACCACCGGGACGAGACGAACGTGGCGACGGGCATCCCCCCAGCATGCGCGGGACGTGCCCCGCCACGGAGGCGGCCCGCCGACGGTTACCCCCGGGGGCGGGACGCGGCGGGGTCGCAGGGTGCGGGGGCGCGTCACCCGGCCGGGGGCGGTGGGTGCGGGGTGCCGGGGCGGACGGTGAGTGTCACGCCGGCGTGGACGGGCGCGACGGCGGCGGAGCGTGGCTCTATGCGGTCGTGCGCCCGGCGGTGGTCACAGCGTTCCCGTACGGCCAACGTTCGGGACCCCTCCCGGAAACGGCGACGTCATTGTGGGCGGGGCCGGTAGCCCGCGCCCCTTGTAGAGTTCGGGTCGACGTCGGGGGTGGCCGCCTCGTGACGCTCGGTCGTCGGACACGGGTTGGCCGGGGAGGACTGGGGTGGGGTTCGTGGCGTACGGAAGTCGAGTACGCGGCTGGGGTGTCCCGGCGGCGTTGCTCGGAATGCTGCTCGCGGGCGGCGCGACGGCTTGTGACAGTGGGAGTGAGCCGGGGGCGAAGGGGACCGCGGACCCGAGCGCGAGCGCGAACGCGGGGGACGGCGGCGGCGCGGCGCCGTCGAAGGCGCCGACGCCGGACCCGGAGCGGGTCCCGCGCACCGCGGCGCAGGCGCGGCAGCTGATCGCCGACATCATCGCCGGGCCGGAGCAGTTCGGGCCGGAGGCGGTGCGGGCGACGCCGTACGAGAGCGACCCGGCGCGCTGGACCGTGCTCGGCGAGAACTGCTCCTGGCGTACGGAGGACCTGCCGGACGACGTGCTGGCCACCCGCACCCGCTACCTTGAGGTGCCCGCGGCGGACGGCAAGGGGTCCATCGAGATGTCCGCCACGGTGACCGTGCACCGCACGACGCTGGACGCGGCGTGGGAGCAGGCGCGGATGCTGGAGGAGGCCGTCGGCTGCCCGGAGCAGACGCTGCGGGCGGGTGAGCGGCTGACGGGCCTGACGTCGATGGCGCTCGCGCGCGGCGAGGGCGCCAACGAGACCAGCGACGATTCGCTTACCGAGATCGGCGAGTGCGTCAGCGACAGCCGGGGCGGGCCGTACCCGTACTCGTGGGACCAGTCGACGTTCGGCCCGGTGGTCGTCGCCGTGTCCGCTTGCGGCGGGGAGAAGCACTCCGCCGAGGAAGTGCGCGAGCTGACCACCGAGCCCCTGATCAGGATGATGCTGGCGGCCGAGGACGGCATCGCCCCTGAGGGCGACGGCGGCGGGGACGGCGACGGAAACACCGCCGACCCAGACGGCTCCGCGGGCCGCAGCCCCGTGGCCGCCGGTCGGAACGGGGGCGCGTGATGGAGCGGTTGCTGCCCTCCGACCCCGCGCACCTGGGCGGGAACCGGCTGCTGGGCCGCCTCGGCGCCGGCGGCATGGGCGTGGTCTACCTCGCCCGCACCGGGGCCGGGGCGCCGGCCGCGGTGAAGGTCATCCAGCCCGAGTACGCCGAACAGCCCGAATTCCGGGCCCGCTTCCGCCGCGAGGCGGCGTCCGCCCGCCGGGTCACCAGCCCGTACGTGGTGCCCGTGCTCGGCGCCGACACCGAGGCCGAGGCGCCGTGGCTGGCGACGGCGTTCGTGCCGGGCCCGTCGCTGGCCGAGGCGGTCACCGCGTGCGGCCCACTGCCGGACCACGGCGTGCAGGTGCTGGGCAAGGTGCTCGCGCGCGCCGTGGCCGCGGTGCACGACGCCGGCCTGGTCCACCGCGACCTCAAGCCCGGCAACGTCCTGCTCGCGCTCGACGGGCCGCGGCTCATCGACTTCGGCATCGCCCGGCCCACGGCGGCCGAGGAGACGGAGCTGACGTCGGACAGCATGGTCGTCGGCACGCCCGGCTTCCTCTCCCCCGAGCAGGCGCGGGCGGGGCAGGTCGGGCCGGCGAGCGACGTCTTCTCGCTGGGCTGCGTGCTGGCGTACGCGGCCACCGGCCGGCCGCCGTTCGGCACCGGCGCCGCGGACGCGCTGCTGTACCGCACGGTGCACGACGAGCCGGACCTGGACGGCGTCGCGGACGTGGGGCTGCGGGCGCTGCTCGTCCGGTGCCTGGCCAAGGAGCCCGGTGAGCGGCCCACCGCGGCCGGGGTGGACGCGGAGCTGGCCGAGGAGGCGCCCGAGGGCGACATCGACTGGCTGCCGGACGCGGTGGTACGGATGGTCGCCGAGCGGTCGGCGGAGATGCTGCGGCTGCCCGGCGTCGAGCCCACCGTGGTCACAGAGGCGCCGGACGGGAAGGCGGACGGCACGGAGGGCGCCGGCGACGCGGACACCGCCGGGTCCGCCGGCGGCACGGACACCACCGTGCCCGGCGGCGCCGCCGGCCCGGGCGGCCCCGGCCGCCGCCGGGTCCTCGCGCTGGCCGGCGGCGGAGCGGTGCTCCTCGCCGCCGGCGGCGGTGCCGGGCTGTGGGCGGCGCTGCGTGACGACGGCGATCCGCCCGCGAAGGCCGAGGGACCGCGCCGGACCATCGGCCTGCACGCGGACCTGACGGGCCCGCAGCGGACCGCCGGCACGGCGCAGGAGCAGGCGGCCCGGCTCGCGGTGGAGCAGTTCAACGCCCGGGAGAAGAAGCCGTTCACGCTGGAGCTGGCGGTCGCCGACGACCGTGGCGAACCGGCCCGGGCGCTGAGCGTGGCCCGGCGGCTGACCGGCGACCGTGCGGTGCTCGCCGTCCTCGGGCCCACCGGGTACGCCTCCACCCAGGCGGCGCTGGACGTCTACGAGGGCGCGGGGATGCCGCTGCTCACGGTCTCCGAGGGCTCGTTCAGCGCCCCGCAGGCGGCGCTGGCCGGGGCGCCGAAGTCGTACTTCCACACCACCGCCCTCGGCGCGGAAGCCTCCTTCACCACCTTGTTCACGCTCATCGAACAGGGTGCGACGCATGTGGGGCTGCTGGCCGACCGGGCCGGCGCGGTCCGCGGCTGGGAACACAGCGCCATCGCGCACAACGGGGCCGCCAACATGCAGCTGGAGCTGTACCTGCGCGTCGTGCCCGCCGCCGCGGACGCCGACGCCCTCGGCCCGGTCGTGGCGGACATCCTCGACCACGGCGTCGACAGCTTCTACTACACCGGCACGGCCGAGCGGGCCGCGGCGGTCGCGCGCGAACTGGCGGAGCGGGGCTTCGACGGGCCCCGGTTCCTCGACGAGCCCGCGGCCACCGGCCCGTTCACGACCGCGGCGGCCGACGCCGCGGAGGGCTGGCAGGCGGTGACCCCGTACGTCGGCGCGGACGCCGATCCCGTACGCGACTTCGCCGCCGCGTACCGCAAGCGGTTCGACGCCGCGCCGGAGCCGGGGGCTGCGGAGGCGTACGACGTCACCCGGCTGATCGCCGACCGGCTGGCCGCCCTCGCCCGGAAGGGCGGGCGCAGACCCACGCGCGACGCGCTGGCCGAGTCCCTGGCGGCGGCCCGGTTCGAGGGGCTGACGACCACGTACAGCTTCGACGACAGCAAGCAGATCGAGCAGGGGAAGTACCACCACTACCGGGTTGAGGGCGGCCGGTTCGGCTACGTCGGCCCGGTGTCGCTCCCCGACTCCTGACGGGAGGGACGGACGATGCGGCCGCTGCGCGCGGACGACCCGGAAGAGCTGGGCGGGCACAGGCTGCTCGCCCGGCTCGGCGCGGGCGGCATGGGCGTGGTCTACCTCGCCCGCACCGGCGACGGCACGCTGGTGGCGCTGAAGGTCATCCGGCCCGAGCACGCGGCGAACCCGGCCTTCCGCGCCCGGTTCCGGCGCGAGGTGCGGCTGGCGACGGGGCTGACGGGCCGCTGGGTGGTGCCGGTGACCGCGGCCGACACCGAGGCCCGGGCGCCGTGGCTGGCCACGGCGTTCGTGCCCGGTCCCGCGCTGCTGGAGGCGGTGGACGGGTACGGGCCGCTGCCGCGGTACGCCGTCGCCGCGCTCGGCATGCGGCTGGCGGAAGCGCTCGCGGAGGTGCACGCGGCGGGGCTGGTCCACCGGGACGTCAAGCCGGGTAACGTCCTGCTCACCCTCGACGGGCCGCGCCTCATCGACTTCGGCATCGCGCACGACGCCGGGGCGACGGCGCTGACCGCGCCGGACGCGGTGGTCGGCACGCCCGGCTACCTGGCGCCCGAGCAGATCCGCGCGCGCGGCCGGGCGGGGCCGGCGAGCGACGTGTTCGCACTGGGGTGCGTGCTGGCGTACGCGGCCACGGGCCGGCGCCCGTACGGCAGGGGCAACCCGGCCGCGGTCCTGTACCGCACGGTGCACGAGGCTCCGGACCTGGCCGGTCTGGATCGGCTGCCGCGGGGGCTGCGGACGGCGGTCGCGGACTGTCTGGCGAGGGACCCCGACGACCGGCCCACGGCGGCGGAGTTGACGAGGGCGCTGGCCGCGGAGACGGGCGCCGCGGGCGCGCCGGCGGCCACGAGACCGCCGGCGGAGACCGGGCCGGCGCCGGATGCGGACGGCCGGTTGGGCGCAGGGCCGCCACCGGACGCGGGGCCCGTCGACCCGCGCGTTCCGACACCGCCGCCGCCGGACGCCGCCACCCGCGTTCTACGGGACGAAGGCGCCGGGTCCGCGGAGACACTGCCGTACGACCCGGCTGGATCCCCCGGAGGCGGCGGCGCGGACGGGCGGAGCGGGGCCGGCGAACTCGCGGGAGACCGCTCCGCCGTGGCCCTGGGCGGCGGCACGGGGGATGCGCCGGCCCGCGGGGACGGATCCGCGGCGGACCGGCCCGGCGCGGATTCCCGCGCGGCGGCCGGCACCGGCGATCCGCGGCCACCCGGTGTACGCGCCGAGGACCACCCCGATGACGCCGGGCCGGACCACGCCGACCCGGACGGCGCCGCGCCCGACGACGCCGACCCCGACGACGCCCACCCCGGCAACGACGGGCCCGGCGACCGGGCTCCGGCCGACCGCGCATCAGGCGCCCCGGCCGCCCCGGCCCCCGCACCCTTCGCCGTACCGCCCGCGGACCCGCGTGACTGGCTGCCCTCCCCCGTGCTGCGGCTCGTCGCCGAGCGGTCCGCTCGTGCGCTCGACCCGCCGCCCCGGCAGCCCGCCGCCCGCGCCGACGCCGTGCCGCCGGCGCCGGAGGGGACCACCCCGGCCCCCGCGCCCGGCCGGAGCGCGCCTTCCCGCCGCCGCTTTCTCGTCGTCGGCGGTTCCGCGTCGGCCGCCCTGGCCGCCTCGGGCACCGGCGCGGCCGTGCTCTTCGCCACCCGCGGCAGCTCCTCCGACGACGACGACGGCGGCGGCGCCGCACCGGGGCTGCCCACCCACGCCATCGCCCTGCACGCCGCCCTGACGGGCGAGCAGAAAGCGGACGGCGTCGCCCAGGAGCGCGGCGCCCGGGTGGCCGTGGCCCGGCACAACGCCCGTAACGACGCCCGCTTCCGGCTCTCCCTCGTCCCGTACGACGACGGCGGCGAGGCAGGCCGGGCGCGGGACGTGGCGCGCCAGGTGCTGGACGAGCGCTCCGTCAGCGCGGTGCTCGGCCCGACGACGGTCGAGAGCCTGCGCGCCGCGGTGCCGCTGTACGGGGAGGAGTCGATGCCGGCCGTGGACGTGTCGGTCGACACCGACGAGGCCGGGGTGTCCACGAGCGATGTCCGGTCGCTCGTCGTCACCAGGCTGCCGGGTGCGTACCACCACCATCCGATTCTCGACTACCTGACCCGGGTGCGCGGTGTGGTGCGCACCGCCGTGGTGGAGGACCGGGACGGGGGCGAGACGGTCCGGGGGATCGTGAAATCCCTGCGCGAAACGCCGCCCGGGGAGGGCGAGATCGGCTTTCACCCGGTGGCCGCCTCGGCCGGCTTCGACGCGGCCGTCGCCGCGGCGGTGGCGACGCGGCCGGAGGCCGTCGTCTACGCCGGCACCTCCCCGGAGCGCGCGGGGGCGTGCGCGCGTGCGGTCGCGGAAGCGGGCTTCGCCGGCCCGCGCACGTCGTACGAGCCGGTGATGCGGCCGGCGTTCCTGCGCGAGGCGGGCGAGGCGGCCGAGGGCTGGGTCTTCGGCGCGCCGTATACGGCGGCGGGGCAGGAGAAGACCGAGGCGGCCCGCGCCTTCACGGCCGCGTACCGCGAGCGCTACGACGGAACGCCGCCCCGGTGGGCCGCCGAGGCGTACGACGCCGTGAACCTGATCGCCGCCGCGCTCGACGCGCTGGGCGGCAGCGCCGACATCGTGCCCGGCCAGGTCGCCGAGCGGATCGTCGAGCTGAAACACGCGGGGGTCGCCAAGCCGCTCAGCTTCGTCGGCGGTCTGCTGCACCTCCTCAACCCGGAGAGGGCGGCCTTCCTCTACGAGGTCCGGGACGGCGCGTTCCGCTACCTCGGCCGGCACGACCAGGTCGACTGACCGGCTGATCCCGAACCCATTTACGAAACTTTCGCCTCCTTTCGGCAGCACATTTGATCTCACTGCGGAGATATCACCGAGACATCCGCCCCCTGGATCCCAAGACGACCATGTGAACTGCAAGAACGAGCACCGGATCCTGGTTCCCTGCTTAGTAATGTTTCGGAATCACTGTCGAAACTGTTGACACCCCCTCGTGGCGGTCCAACACTGGCGCACGACCCGTTCGGCGCCACCCTGGCCCAGCGGCAGGCTCTCCCGCCTGCCGTCACGAGGAGGAAGAATGAAAACGAACGGCACCCCCCACGGCGTGAGCCGCCGACACTTCGTCGGCGGCGCAGGCGCAGTCGTCCTCGGCGCGTCCGCGGCGACGCTCCTGCCCGCCGGAGTCGCACACGCGGAGACCATCACGACCAACCAGGAGGGCACCCACAACGGGTTCTACTACTCGTTCTGGACCGACTCGCAGGGCACGGTCTCGATGGACCTGAACAGCGGCGGCAACTACAGCACCTCATGGGGCAACACCGGCAACTTCGTCTGCGGCAAGGGCTGGAGCAACGGCAGCCGCCGCACCGTCGGCTACTCCGGCAGCTTCAACCCGTCCGGCAACGGCTACCTCTGCCTCTACGGCTGGACCTCGAACCCGCTCGTCGAGTACTACATCGTCGACAGCTACGGCACCTACCGGCCCACCGGCGAGAACCGGGGCTCGGTCACCAGCGACGGCGTCACGTACGACATCTACCACACGATGCGCTACAACGCGCCGTCGG
This sequence comes from Streptomyces sp. CNX435, assembly GCF_059570575.1. NCBI lineage: Bacteria > Bacillati > Actinomycetota > Actinomycetes > Kitasatosporales > Streptomycetaceae > Streptomyces > Streptomyces sp. CNX435. The sequence goes on from NZ_JCANTA010000003.1 coordinate 488,107, forward strand.
TCGAGGGCACCAAGACCTTCCCGCAGTTCTGGAGCGTCAACCGGTCCAAGCGGGTGGGCGGTTCGATCAACACCGGCACGCACTTCGACGCCTGGTCCGGGGCCGGGATGACCCTGGGCGATTTCAGGTACTACATGATCATGGCCACCGAGGGCTACCAGAGCAGCGGCAACTCCAACATCAGCGTCGGCTGACGGGGGCGGGCGGAGCAGCGGGGCGGGACAGCTCGTCCGACCAGGTGGGGGAACGACCGCGGGACCGGCCCGCTCCGGGCCGGTCCCGCGGTGTTCGCGCGCCCGCGCCGTCACTCCTTGATGCGCTCCCGGATCCAGACGCCGGCCTCCTTCAGCACGCCGGTGCCCGCCCACTCGCTCCCGTTGCAGGCGCCCTCCTTGAACACCGCGCCCGAGCGGTGGTCGTCGGAGAAGTTCCAGTTGGTCCAGGAGATGCCCTTCTCCTTCATGAGGTCCAGGTACCGCTGCGCCATCGTGAAGTCGTTCGCACCGTCGCCCGAGTAGTCCTGGGTGCCGAACTCGGTGACGAACACCGGGAGTTCGTCGGCGGCGCGGGAGAGCGTCTGCAGGTACTCGTCCCCGTGCGAGGCGGCGTAGAAGTGGAAGGTGTACATGACGTTCTCGGCGTCGACCGGGTTCTCTATCACCTCGCGCTCGTCCGCGCCGTCGGAGACGCCGAAGGAGGACCACGCGCGGGTGCCGACGAGGACGACGCCGTCCGGGTCGTGCTGCCGGACGACGGGGATGATCTCCTCGGCGTACGACTTGACCGACGACCAGCCGACGCCGTTGGGCTCGTTGGCTATCTCGTAGAACACGTTGGGCTGGTCGGCGTACCTGGTCGCCATGTCGGTGAAGAAGCGCTTCGCGAGCTCGGTATTGGCGTTCGGGTCGCCGGGACTGAGCATGTGCCAGTCGATGACGGCGTACATGCCGCGCTCGATCGCCTGGTCGACGACGCGCTGCGCGATCTCCGTGAACTTCTCGGGGTCGGTCTCGTAGCCCTCTTCCTGGACGTACGTGGAGACGCGCAGCACGTCCGCGTCCCAATCCTGCGCCAGCGCGTCGAGGGAGCCGCCGGTGAGGCACTGCTCGTACCACTGGGTGCCGTGCGAACTCATGCCGTTCAACTGGACGGCCTGGCCCTGCTGGTTGCACAGCGTCGTGTCGCAGACCTGGAGGCGGCCGTTCTCGGCGACGGGCGAGCCGGCCGGGGCGGCGGCCTGCGCGGCGGTCGTCGTGCCGCGGGAGTCGCGGGCCTTCGCGCCGGAGTCCTCGCCGGCTCCGGCGCTGAGCTGCGGGGTGAGGGCGAGCAGCAGCGCCGCGGTCGCGGCGCTGGCGGAACCGAGCAGGAGGGGCTTGGTCCTTCGCATGGGGGGTCTCCAGTTTTTGGGGGTCATGCCATGGTCATGCCATCCGGAGCGCAGATGGGCGTGGCGGGAAAACTTAAGGCCCCGCCCGGACGTCGTCAAGACTGGAAGGAAGCTTTCCTAACTGTTTGGCCATGGGTGGCCCCCGGCGGGCGTGCGGCAGGTGGAGCTACAGCAGGAGGTAGAGCACCACCGCCAGCGGGGCGACCACCGCGATGGCCAACGTGATGATCCAAGCCGTGACACCGAAGATGCGGTCGTTGTCCACGTGGGCCTCCCGAGTGCAGCCGAGAGTCTCGGCCGAGAGGGGGGCGACGCCAGTATGCACTGATTGCGTGGGCCGTGGGGTGATTCGACCGACCCCGTCGACAACGGACCGGGGTCGAATCGGCCGCGAGAACCGCAACCGGCTTGCATAATCGTCGACATCGAACTGGAGGGGAACGCCAGTGCCATCCGACGGATGCCCACGGTGCTTCGCACCGCTCAAGGAGGACGGCAGACCGAGTTGTGCGTGCGCGGGGGACGCGGCGCAGGAATCGGACACGCCGACGGCCGGCAGGCGGTCCGAGCCGCGGCTGATCAGACCGTACGTCATGCGCGCGCCCGCGGCCCGGAGCGAGACGGACGCCGGGACGGATCCGGACGCCGGACCCGGGCGCGAACCGGCGCCGGGGACGGCGCTGTTGCCCGTGCCCCGTGCCGCCTATCTGCCGCAGGTGCCGCGGAAGGGCGTGGTCGCGCGCGTCGAGAGACCCGGCACGGAGACTGAGCCGGCGCCGGAGCCCGGCGCTTCGGGGTCGGCCGCGGGCGGCACCGGACGGCGGGTACGCCCCGCCGGGCTGCTCCTCGCGGGCGGCGGCGCGGCCGCGGTGATCGCCGGGCTGATCGTCACCGCCGGGCTGCTGACCGGCGGTTCGGAGTCGGACGACGCCGGCCGCGGACCGGCCGGAGTCAGCGCGGGCCCGTCCGGCGGCGGCGAGGCGGACGGCGGCCCGCTCGCCGGCGACGGTGAGGGAGGCGCTCCGGGCGACGGCGAGGGTGCGGGGCCCGACGAGCGCGCGGGCCGCGACCGCGGCGGCGACGGAGACGCGCCCCCGGACGGGCGCCGGACGGCCGGCGGCGACGCCGCGGCCTCCGCGCCGGGCCGCACGGACGGGCAGATCGGCTCGATCGACCCCACGGACCCGCCCGCCGACAGGGCGTCGAACCCCGCGTCCCCCTCCCCCACCGACGCCCCCGCCCCGGCCGGCCCGCCGGTGCTGCACCCGGGCAACTCGGGTCCCGAGGTGACCGAGTTGCAGCTCCGGCTGCGGCAGGTCGGGCTGGGGCTGCTGGAGGAGGCGGACGGCTCGTACGACGACGGCGTACGCACCAGCGTGCGCACCTTCCAGTCGGTCAACGGCCTGGACGAGGACGAGCGCGGCGTCTACGGCCCGGAGACCCGGCGCGAGTTGGAGTCGCGTACGGACGAGCCGTGAGCCCGCCGGCACCGGCCGGCGCACCCGCCTACCCGCCCGGGGTGAGGTACGCGGTGAGCGCGGGGTACCAGCGGTCCGCGATCTTCTGGTCGCCCGCGGCGTTGGGGTGCACCCCGTCGTAGGTGTCGGCCGCCGTGTCGAACCCGGTCCACTGGTCGACCGCGACGACCGGCGACTCGGCCGTGCCGACGTCCGCCGCCCAGCCCGGGATCAGCGCGTTCAGCGCCTCCGCCCGGGCGCCGCACTCCCCGCACGACGGCGGGTTCAGCGGGATGATCTGCGCGACCAGCACCGTCATCCGCGGGTTGTCCGCGCGCATCTGCGTCACGAGCGTGGTGTACGCGTCCAGGATCCGCTCGGGCGGGATGCTGCTCCACACGTCGTTGGTGCCGAAGTGCATGAGGACGACGTCGGGGTGGGTGGCGTCGAGCCAGCCGGGGAGCTGGTTCTGCGCCGCGACGTTGGTGACCAGGAAACCGCCGTGGCCCTCGTTGTCGCCGTCGTGGTCCTGCCCGCAGCCCTGCGGGCCGAGCGTGCCGACGAAGTCGACGGCGGTGTGGCCCTCGTCCTGCAGCCGGTTCCACAGCACCGAGCGCCAGCAGCCGGGCGAGCCGGTGATGGAGTCGCCGAGTGGCATGACCCGCACCGGATCGGCCGCCGCGGCACCGGGCGGGCGGCCGAGGAGGAGCCCGGTGGCCAGCGCGAGCGCGGCCACGAGCGGCCACAGGATCCGTGCTCTCGTCGAGTGTCGCACCGCCGGTCCTCCTCGTCGGTCCGGGCACCCCCGAAGATATGGGAGCGCTCCCATCCTCCCCATGAACGCACGCCTGTTACGCACATGTCAACAACCCCGCGCGGCGTAGCCTGCCGGAGGTGCCGGCGGGCGCGGCGGCGGAGCCGAAGGGGTTGCCGCCGCAGTCGCCCTGCCTTAGATTGCGTTCACCATCTTGAACGATGGCTCAATGCGTGAACTCGAAGCGATAACGGGGCCAGCGCACGCGAGGGCGAGGAGAGGCGAGCCGTGGGCATACCCAGCGCCGGCCACGACGCCGCGGCGACCGCGGAGTTCCGTGAGTTCTTCGAGCACCATTATGCAGAACTCGCCCGTCTGGCGAACTCGTTGAGCGGCGAGGCGGACGGCGCGGACGACCTGGCCGCCGACGCGCTGGTCGCGCTCTGGCACCGCTGGGACCGGGTACGCGCCGCCGAGCACCCGGCCGCGTACGCCCGCGGGGTCGTCGCCAACCTCGTACGCAGCCGCATCCGCAGCGCCGTACGCGAGCGCCGCCGCATCGCGCTGTACTGGACGGACAACCACGAACACGTCGACGACCCGGACGTGCCGGCGGTCGTGGACGTACGGGAGGCGCTGCGCAGCCTGACGTTCCGCAAGCGCGCCTGCGTCGTCCTGCGGCACGCCTTCGACCTCTCCGAGCGCGACACCGCGCACACGCTCGGCATCTCGGTGGGCACCGTCAAGAGCCAGACCGCCAAGGGCGTGGCCCAGCTGGAAGAGGCGCTGGGCACCGGTGCTCAGCGGGCGCTCGGCCGGGTGCGCCGGGCGTAGGCGCGGGCGGCCCGGGCGCGGTCGCCGCAGCGGGTCGAGCACCAGTGGCGCCGGCCGTGGCGCAGCAGGTAGCGGTTGCAGGGGCTGGAGCCGCACGGGGTGAGGCGGTCGGCGTCCGGGCCGGTCAGCAGGTCGGCGGCGTCGGCGGCGAGGACCGCCAGCGCGCGGTCGAGGATCTCGTTGGTGGGGCACGGCGCCGCGCGGTACGGGCCGTTCCGCTCATCCCAGTACAGCAGCGCGGCCGTGGGGGCGCGGCTCAGCGCGTCGTTGACGGCGGCCAGCGCCGCCGGCAGGGCGGGCAACCCGTCGACCCGGGCGGCGAACAGCGCCCGCAGGTGCTCACGCAGCGAGCGCAGCTGCGCCGCGCACATCTCCCGTACCCCGGCGTCGGGCGGCGCGAGGCCGTGGTCGGCGAGCCAGCGGTTCGCGCCGGCGGGGGTGCCGAGGAGGTCGGTGAAGTGCCCTCCGGGCAGCGCCATGGCGCTGTTGACGAAGTCGAGGGAGGGGTAGTCCGCCGCCCCGGGCGCGGGGGTGGCGGCGAAGTCTCCGGTCGGGCTCTCGGGCATGTGTCTCATGGTAAGGGTTGCCGTCATCCGTGAGGCACAGTTATGGTCCATCACGGATAATCACCTAGTCATCCGTGAGGTTCTCATGGCCGGTGCCGGCACGACCGCCGAGCAGTTCCCCGTACGCGTCCTGGGCGGCCCCACCGCCCTCTTCGAGTACGGCGGCCTGCGCTTCCTGACCGATCCGACCTTCGACCAGCCCCGCGACTACGCGGTGCCGGGCGGTTCGCTGACCAAGACCGCGCCGCCCGCGGCGGCGCCGGCGGACCTGGGCCGTATCGACGTGGTCCTGCTCTCCCACGACGAACACCCCGACAACCTCGACGAGTCCGGCCGGGCGCTGCTCGCGGACGTCCCGCTGACGCTGACCACGCCCGGCGGCGGAAAGCGGCTGGGCGCGGGGGCCCGGGGGCTGGCCGACTGGGAGGCGGCCGAGCTGGACCGGCCGGGCGGCGGCACGGTCACGGTCACCGGCGTGCCCGCCGTGCACGGGCCGGCCCCCCGCGCGGACGTCGAGGCGGCGCTCGGCGAGGTCGTCGGGTTCGTGCTGACCGGGGCGGGGCTGCCCGTCGTCTACGTCAGCGGCGACAACGCCGCCACGGCGGCGGTCGCGCAGATCGCCGAGCGGTTCGGCCCGGTGGACACCGCGATCCTGTTCGCCGGCGCCCCGCGCATCCCCGTTCTCTTCGACGGCGAGCCGATCGTCCTGGACAGCGCGCAGGCGGCCGACGCCGCCCGGATCCTCGGTGCCCGCCGGGTGGTGCCCGTCCACTACGAGGGCTGGGCGCACTTCACCGAGGGCCGCGACGAGTTGGCCGCCGCCTTCGCGGCGGCGGGGGTGCCGGACCGGCTCGACTGGGGCCTGCGGGGCTGACCACACGGCCCGTACGGCTGGACGCCCCCGCGGCCGGAGATAGCTTGCCGGTCGCGCGCGGGGGCCCGGCCGGACCCGCCCGGCTGCGGGACGCGGTCTGCCGATCGCCTACGGGCCGCACCACGCCCGCCGGGCCGGGGCGCTGACCTGCCGGTCGGCCTCCGGCCGCGGCCCGCCGCCCCCTCGCCGCCGTCCGGCCGGACGGCCCGTACCGCGCCCCCTGAGCCGAAGGAACCTTCGTGACGACGACCGCGCCCGGCCGCTCCGCCCGCCTCCCGCGGGCCCGCGCGCAACGCCGCGTCCTGACCGTCATGTTCGCCGCCCAGGTCCTCAGCGGCGCAGGCCTGGCGGCCGGCGTGGCCAACGGCGCCCTGCTCGCGCAGGACATGCTCGGCTCCACGAGCCTGGCCGGCCTGCTCGGCGCGCTGGCCACCGCCGGGGCCGCGCTGGCCGCCGCCGTCGTCGGCCGGATCTCCGACGCGTACGGCCGCCGCCCCGGCCTGGCCGCCGGATATCTGACCGGCGCCGTCGGCAGCGCGGGCGTCGTCGCCGCCGCGGTCGCCGGCAGCTCCGCGCTGCTCTTCGCGGCCATGGTCGTCTATGGCGCGGGCACCGCCACGAACCTGCTGGCCCGCTACGCGGGCGCCGATCTGGCGGCGCCCGCGTACCGTGCCCGCGCCGTGTCCACCGTGCTGGTCGCCACCACGCTGGGCGGGGTGGCCGGCCCCGGCCTCGCCGTGCCCGCGGGCGACCTGGGCGCGGCGCTCGGCGTTCCCCGGCTGTCCGGGCTGTTCCTCGTCTCGGCCGCCGCGTACGGGGCCGCCGCCCTGGTGCTGGCGGTGTGGCTGCGTCCCGACCCGCTGCTGCTGGCGCGCGAACTCGACCGCGAACCCGACCGCGAACTCGACGAGGCGGAGCCGGCCGCCGCCGGGGCGTCCGCGCCGGACCCCGGGGCGCCGCGGCCGGGTGGGCGGCGCGGTCCGGGCGTGCTGCCGGGGGCGCTGGTCATGGTCGTCACCCAGCTGGTCATGGTGGCGATCATGACGATGACGCCGGTCCACATGCACGGCCACGGCCACGGCACCGCCGCCTCCGGCCTGGTCATCGCCGTCCACGTCGGCGCGATGTACCTGCCGGCGCCGCTGTCCGGCTGGCTGGTGGACCGCCGCGGCGCGCTCCCGGTCGCGGTCGCCGCGGGGCTGGCCATGCTGGCCGCGGGGGTGGTCGCCGCCACCACCGCGGAGTCCGCCGCGGTGTTCGCGGTGGCCCTCGCGCTCCTGGGGATGGGCTGGAGCCTGGGGCTCGTCAGCGGTACGGCGATGGTCACCCGCGCCGTACCGCCGGCCACCCGGGCCCGTACGCAGGGCCTGGTCGACGTCGCGGTCTCGGCCGCGGGCGCCGGGGGCGGCCTGGCCTCGGGCGCGGTGGTCGCCACCGCCGGCTATCCGCTGCTGACGATAGGCGGCGGCATCCTCGCGCTGGCCGTCGTGCCCGCGGCCGTCGCCGCGGGCACGACGGCCAGCGCGGTCAGCCGACGTTGACGCCGTAGTCGGTGGCGATGCCGTGCAGCCCCGACGCGTAACCCTGGCCGACGGCGCGGAACTTCCACTCGCCGCCGCGCCGGTACAGCTCGCCGAAGACCATCGCGGTCTCGGTCGAGGCGTCCTCGGTCAGGTCGAAGCGGACCAGCTCGACGCCGTCGCTCTGGTTGACGACCCGGATGAACGCGTTGCTGACCTGGCCGAAGTTCTGCCCGCGCAGGTCCGCGTCGTGGATGGAGACCGGGAAGACGATCTTGGCGACCTCCGGCGGGACCAGGCTGAGGTCCACGTTGAGGGACTCGTCGTCGCCGTCGCCCTCGCCGGTGAGGTTGTCGCCGGTGTGCTCGACCGAACCGTCCGGGCTGGTGAGGTTGTTGTAGAAGACGAAGTGCAGGTCGGACAGCACCTTCCCGGACGCGCCGCACATCAGCGCCGAGGCGTCCAGGTCGTGGGGCGCGCCCGTCGTGGTGCGCACGTCCCAGCCGAGCCCCACGGTCACGGCCGTCAAACCCGGCGCCTCTTTGCTCAGCGAGACGTTACCGCCCTTGGCCAGGGAAACTCCCACGATCACCCCTCCACCTCTCGTGTCCCGCCGCCACCCTACAGGCGGTCGGCGGAGGTCCGGAGGGCTTCGGTCGTAGGCCGTACGGGACGCGCACGGCGACGTCGCGGGCGTGCTCTGCGGAGTGACCGGCGACTCGCTGCCGGCAGACCGCGTCTGCCGGCAGGACCCGCGGCGCACGTGCACCGAAGGCCCCAGCCGGCAGCGGTGTCAGGGCGTCGAGGTCGTCAGCGGTCCAGCAGCTCGTCGATCTTCGCCTCCGCGGCCTGCCACGCCTGCGCGGGCGTCAGCTCCCCCTGCTCGACCGGCAGGATGCCCGCGTCGGTGATCTGCTGCTGGATCGGCTGGTCCTTCGCGCCGAGTTCGAGCGTCGGGATGCTCTTGGCCGCGATGGAGAAGATCTCGCCGGTCGGCGCGTCGTTGAAGTACGGGTGCGTGGCTTTTGCGACCTGCGGCAGCTCGTACGCCGCCTGCGAGCTGGGGAAGCTCGCCCGCTTCTCGAACAGCCGGGCCTGCTGCTCGGGCGCGGTCAGCCAGGCCGCGAGCCGGGCCGCCTCCTCCTTGTGCTCGCCGGCCTCGGGGACGGTCAGGAACGAACCGCCCCAGTTGGCGGGCTTGGGCGCGGTGGCGATGTCCCACTTGTCCGCGGCGCCGGGGCCGGCCTTCTCCTGTATGTAACCCAGCATCCAGGACGGGCAGATGACGGTGGCGAAGCCGCCCTCGGCGAAGCCCTCGTCCCACTCCGGGGTGAACTGCTTGAGCCGGGCGGTCATCTCCCCCTGCGCCGCCTGCATCGCCAGGTCCCAGGAGGCGTCGACGGCCGGGCTGTCCTGGTAGATCAGCTCGCCCTCCCGGCCGAAGTAGCGGACGGGGAAGCTGCTGATCGAGCCGTTGTAGACGCCGGCGGCCGAGTCGACGAAGGCGGTGCCGTCGGGGGCGTTCTCCATGTAGTCCGCGCCGACGCCGAGGTACTTGTTCCAGTCGGAGAACCACAGCGACGCGACCTCCTCGCGGTCGGTCGGCAGCCCGGCCGCGGCGAACAGGTCCTTGCGGTAGCAGACGGCCATGGGGCCGATGTCGGTGCCCAGGCCGATGGTCTTGTTGTCGTCGGTCGTGGCCTGGTCCCACTTCCAGGGCAGGAACGCGCCCTCGTCGACGCCGGTCGCCGTGCCGAGGTCCATCAGCCGGTCGGACCGGGTGCCGACGACCTCGCTGATGTTGCCGACCTCGACCGCCTGGATGTCGGCCAGGCCGCGGCCGGAGTCGAGGGCGTCGCGCAGGGCCGGGTAGTACTCCTCGTTGTTGGCCGCGGCGGTCTCCTTGATGGTGACGTCCGGGTGCAGCTTCTCGTACTCGTCGTAGAGCCCGGCCTCCTTGAAGCCGAAGACGCCGAAGACGCCGACGGTCAGCGTGACCGGCCCGCCGTCGTCGCCGCCGTCGTCACCGTCCGGTGCCGCCGCCGACGAGCCGCCGTCGAGCAGGCCGCAGCCGGCGAGGAGGCCGGCGGCCAGCGCGGCGGCGAGGGCGCGGAACGTGTGTCTGCGGATTGTCAGTTGCCGGATCGTGCGTGTGCTTGTGCGCATGGGACTCCCCCGGGAGCTGCCGCACCCCCTCCACGATGACGAGGCGCGGCCTGGGTTTGGGAGCGTAGCCTGGGAGCGCTCCCGTACACATCTCTTCTGCGCATTACGGTCATCACGAGGCGGTCACGCTCTAGACCTACTATGCAGACCGGTGTCTAGCCTGCCGGGTATGTCGGTCAAGGGGGAACAGACCGGACGCGGCTCGTCGACGCCGCGCGCACGCTCATGGAGGCGCGAGGCTACCACGGCACGGGCCTCAACGACGTGATCGCGGCCGGAGGCGCGCGGCAGGGCTCGATCTGCCACCACTTCCCCGGCGGCCCGCCCGATCGGGTACGTGACCGCCCGTTCGGCGGGTGGGAATGCGGTTGCCGCGCGGGGAACCCGCTGACAGGGTCGTGGCCATGCCGACCTTCTCCGCCCCCGACGGGACCGCGCTCGCCTACCGCGACTCCGGCGGCCCCGGGGCACCCGTCGTCTGCCTGCCCGGCGGCCCCATGCAGCCCGCCGGCTACCTCGGCGACCTCGGCGGCCTGTCCGCGCACCGTCGGCTGATCCGCCTCGACCCCCGCGGCACCGGCGCCTCCGCGACCCCGGCCGACCCCGGCTCGTACCGCTGCGACCGGCTCGTCGCGGACGTCGACGCGCTGCGCGCACACCTCGGCCTCGACCGGCTGGACCTGCTCGCCCACTGCGCCGGGGCGAACCTCGCGGTGCTCTACGCGACCCGCCACCCCGTCCGCGTCGGCCGGCTCGCACTCATCACGCCGAGCGTCGCGGCGGTCGGCATCCCCGTCACCGCGGAGGTGCGGCTGGCGACGGCCCGGCTGCGCGCCGGGGAGCCGTGGTTCCCCGAGGCGTACGCGGCCCTGGAGGAGCTGACCGCCGGCCACGGCGGCAGCCGGAAGGCCATCGCGCCGTTCTTCCACGGCCGTTGGGACGACGCCGCACGCGCGCTGGACGCGGCCTTCGACAGGGACCGCAACGACGAGGCCGCCGCCGCCTACGGCGCGGCCGGCGCCTACACCCCCGAGGCCACCCGCACGGCGCTGGGCCGCCTGCCCGCCCCGGCGCTGGTCCTCGCCGGCGAGGTCGACCTCAACTCACCGCCCCCGGCTATGGCCGAGTACGCCGGGCTGTTCGCCCACGCGCGGTACGTGGTCCAGCCGGCCGCCGGCCACCACCCCTGGGTGGACGACCCGGCCCTGTTCACGGCGGCCACGGCGGCGTTCCTGACCGATTCCCCCGGACATGCGGAGGAGTCCCCCGGGTGACACCGGAACTGAGAAGGGTCCACGCGAAACAGACCGAGGACACGGTCACCGTCTACCAGGCGTACGCGCCCGCCATCGCGGAACCGGCGCTGCGCGCGGGCACGTTCGTGGCGCCGTTCAAGCGCACCCGGATGACGTGGATCAAGCCGTCGTTCCTGTGGATGATGTACCGCTGCGGCTGGGCCGAGAAGCCCGGCCAGGAGCGGGTGCTGGCCGTGGAGATCACGCGGCGGGGGTTCGAGTGGGCGCTGCGGCACTCCTGCCTGAGCCACCACGACGGCCGGATGTACGCGACGTACGCCGAGTGGCTGGCGGCGAAGGCGGCCAGCCCGGTGCGTATCCAGTGGGATCCGGAGCGGGACCTGTCCCTGCTGCCGCTGGAGCGGCGGTCGATTCAAATCGGGCTCTCCGGTCCCGCGGTCGAGGGCTACGTCGACGAGTGGATCCGCGGAATCGAGGACGTGACGCCGCTCGCGAAAGAAGTCCGCTCTCTGGTGCGGGAGAAGAGGCGCCAGGATGCCGCCGCGCTGCTGCCGCGGGAGGAGCCCTGTCCGCTGCCGGAGGACGTCCGGGAGCGTATCGGCGCCACGTAGGCGGCGGTTGCGGGCCCCGGGAGTCAGCCGAGGAACAGGGGGAACTTCGCCGCCCGCGGGCCGAGTTCCGTCCGCTCGGCTTCCGTCGGTGCCCGGCGGCCCGTGACGACGAGCAGGGCGTCGGTGTCGGTGAAGGATTCCGGGAACGCCGCGCCCGCGATCTCCTCCAGCAGCGCCCGTGCGTCCGCGAGGCCCGCCGCGGGCGGGCCTGGGACGTGCGGGAGGTGCGCGGTCAGGTCGAGGTGGTGCAGGGTCCACTCCAGGACGTATGCCGCGAGGTAGTCGCCCGCGGTGAGGACCATGTCCTGGGTGGCCACCCGCAGCGCCGGATCGGCGAGTTCGGCGGCGCGGCCGGCGGCGGAGCCGACGTCGTCGAGGTGGAACTTCAGCAGCGCGGGGTCTTCGTACGCGGCGGCCATCCGGACGGTGAGCGCGTCGAGGGGGTCCTCGCCGGTCGGCGGCTCGTCGCTCAGGTGCCAGTAGCGCGCGGCGTCGGCCGTGGGCTCGCCGTCCGCCGGGGTGGCCAGGGTGATGAGCACGTCCTGCGCGTCGATGATCAGGTGGCAGACGAGGTCGCGGACGAGCCAGCCGGTGCAGCCGGAGGGTTGTGCGAAGTCCTCGTCCGCCAGGTCGGCGACCGCCGCGCGCAGCGCCGCCCAGGAGGGTACGAATCCATCCACCCCGGCAACGTAGTGCGGCGGCGCGCGGCCGGACAACTCGATTCGGGCCGGATTCCTTGAGGGCCGGATTCCTTCAGGGCCGGATTCCTTCAGGACCGGAGCCGGGCGAACGCCTCCATCCGGCGCCGGTGGCAATCGAGGTCGTCCCCGTCGCGCCGCAGCGAAGTACGCGCCCTCGCCCCGCAACTCCCTTGCATCCGGCCGCCACCGGTGTCACGCTGGCCCACATGACTCACGGAAAGGCGAACACCGCCTCCCTCTGGTGACCGCGGTGACGACTCCGCGCGGGGCCTCTCCCCGCTTCGAAGGCTCACTTTCCTCTTCCCACGCATGCCTGTCCTTCGCCGTCGCGCTGCGCGACGACTGGCTGGGGCACGCCCTCTCCACCCTGCCCGCGGACCGGCCGGCGGCCGAAGCCGCCCTCACCGGGCTCTACCGTCTCGCCGGCGCACCGCCGCCGCGGTTTCGCTGGATCCCCTCCCCCGCGGCGGCGCAGCCGGCGCTGCGCGAGGAGCAACCTGCCTTCACCCGCCCGCGGCTGCGGGCGGCCGAGGCGCCGGCGCGCTGGGTCGACTGGCCCGTCGCGTCCCGGCTGGCGTCCCTGGAGTCCGCGCTGCGGACCCGGCTGAAGCGGAACGTCGAGCGCCCCTCGCACCTGTGGCGCAGAGGGCGCCCCCCGTGGTCCCTGGCCGCGCTCACCACGGCGGCCGAGGACGGGCTGGACGACGGGTACACGCTGCGCGACATCCTGTGGACCACCGTGCACGACCCGCTCAACACCTCGCTGCTCGACGGGCCACGGCCCGCGATCCGCACCGCGCTGATGCCCGCCACCGACACCGAGCCGTTCGGGCTCACCTTCCACGGCCAGCACGACGCGCACTGGATCGGGCACTACGACGTCCAGGCCCGCCTCGGCCTCGCGTCGTACCCCGCGGGCGACGCCCGCCAGCTCGCCCTGTGGGCCGCCCTGGCCCGCTCCGCGGGCTGGTGGTGGCCGGGTGGCGGGGTGTGCGTCGTCGCGGAGCGGCCCGTCGAGGTGCACACCGAGCCGCTGCCCGGCGCCCGCCACGGCGAGCTGCGCCTGCACCACCCCGAGCGTCCGGCCGTCCGGTACGCCGACGGCGCCGAGGTGTACGCGCTGCACGGCACCGCCGTGCCGCGGTGGGTCGTCGCGGACCCGACGGTGGCGCGGATCCACGCCGAGCCGAACGTCGAGGTGCGCCGCTGCGCCATCGAGCGCATCGGCTGGGACACGTACATCGACGAGGCCGGCCTGCTCCTGCTCGCCCAGGCTCCCGACCCCGGGAACCCCGGCTCCGACCTGCACCTCTACCACGTGCCGCGGCGCGTGTGGGGCACCCCGGGGCGGGTCCTGCTCGCCGTCAACGGCTCCGTCGAACCCGACGGCGGGCGGCGCCGGTACGGGCTGAGCGTGCCCGCCGACATCGACGATCCCGTCGCCGCGGCCGGCTGGTCGTACGGGCTCACCGGCGCGCAGTACGCGCGGCTGGCCCGCCGCACCTGACCCCCGCGCGCCGCTCTCCTTCGCCCCACTTCCCTTCTCTCACCCAAGGTGATGCACATGACCACGTCCACGTCCGCCCCCGCGTCCGCCCGCGTGACCCTCGCCGACCTGACCGCCAGGACCGGCCTCGACGTCCTCGCCCACCTGGAGCGCGAGGTGACCATCCCCGTCGTCGCCGGCCCGCAGGCCCAGGGCGACCTGATCGTCGTTCCGCTGGCGCTCCTCGACGACGTGACCGTGCCGCCGCGCGCGCCCTGGCAGCCCGTCCCCGCGGGCGGCGTCGAGCTGCTGCGCGGCGCCGCCGGCGGCAACCCGCACACGCTCGTCGCCGACCCGGGCACCTGCCGCTGGACGCGGCGGGTCGGCGACCGCCAGGGCCTCGCCCTCGGGGTCCTCGACGCCACGGCGGTCGCGTACCTCATCCACCCGGAACACGGCGGCACGGGCATCGCTCCCGGCAGGTACGTCATCCGGCGCCAGCGCGAACGGAGCGAGAGCACGGGGCGCTTCGGCAGCCGCTTCATCGCCGACTGACGGGCCGTCAGTCCGCTGGACCCGGTGCCGTCGGCGCCGTGGGGGCTGCCTGCGCGGCCAGAAAGGCGTCGGCGGCGGGACCGTCGAAGGCCGTCAGCTGGTCGTGGATCTGCCCGACGGCGGCCGGGTCGAGCCCCGCGAGGAGCGCGTGGGCGCGCCGCCAGGGCCCGTCCGCGGCACCGGGATCACCGGCGAGCCGGTGGCCCGCGCCGAGGTGCGCGAGGGTGCTGGCCTGGCCGTGCACGTCGCCGACCGCGCGGAAGGCGTCGAGCGCCTGGGCGTAGCAGGCGACGGCCTCGGCGGGCTCGCCCCGGCGCAGCCGGACGTCGGCGAGGCAGGACCAGGTGTGCGCCTCGTACGGGCGGTTGCCGAGCTTCTGGTGCAGCACGAGCGCCCGCGGCAGGAGGTCGAGGGCCCGGTCGTGGTCGCCGGCGCGGCCGTGGTACCAGCCGAGGTCGGTGAGCGCGACGGCCTGCCCGGCCTGGTGGCCGAGTCGCTCGAAGAGGTCGTGGGCCCGGCGGGCGGCGTCGAGCGCGCCGGCCTCCCGGCCCTCGACGACGTACACGACGCCGCGCCGGCAGCGCGTCCACGCCTGGCCGGCGAGGTCGTCGACGGCCAGCTCCAGCGCGGCGTCGAGGTGGCGGTGGGCGTCGTCGAAGCGGCCCAGGTCGGCAACCGCCCAGCCGAGGTCGCGCCGCGCGTGGCTCTCCTCCGCCGGGTCGCCCAGCCGCCGGGCGGCGGCGACGGCGGCGCGCTGGACCTCGGCCCGGTCGTGCCAGCGGCCGTGCCGGTGGAGGAAGAGGAACAGCGCGCAGCACGAGCACGCGGCGGCCGGCGATCAGGCTGCGGTAGAGGCCGGCCTGGGCGGCGGGCCCGTCGGGTACGCCGTGCGGCGGCACGCCGAGGGCGCCGAGGAACTCGCGTACCGCCGCGGCGGGTTGGACGGCGTCGCCGGAGGGTTCGCAGCCGCGCAGGTCGAGGTAGAGCTGCCCGTCGGGGAACCGGTCGGCGACGCGGTGCGCCCAGTGGACGGCGAGGGTGGTCTTGCCGACGCCGGCGGTGCCGGAGACGAGCGCGATCACGGGCGCGTGGCGCCGGGGCGGGGCGGTGGTGCGGCGGTTCGGGGGCCGCGACGGCCTGCGGCGGTGCGGTCGGGGCGAAGCCGGGTGCGCGGGGGGAGAGTGCCGCGGCCGGGCCGCGACGGGTGTCCCCGGTGGGCCGGAGTCCGGGGTGCGCCGCTCGGCCTGGACGGGTCTCGTGCGGCAGTCCGCCGCCGAGGTCGGGCACGGAGGACGACGCTTCCGCAGCCGATGCACGGCCGTCCGACGCCACGCCGTAGACGGCTCCCCGAGGCGGGAGTCCGACGGTCGCGCCGCCGCCGGACATCGTGGAGCCAACGTCGGGCGCGGAGGGCATCGCTTGTGCCCCGTGCCGGATGCGGGCGCCACGGACCCCGGTTCCGGCGATCGGTCCAGGAGGGCCTCCAGTGCTGCCGACTCCGCCTCCCGGGCCGCGAACGCCGTCGTGGCGGCGGGAAGTTGGCGGGGCACCGGTGGGCGGGGCACGGGCCGGTCCGCCGGCGTCGTCTCCGCGGCGAGGAGGCCGGCATGGATCCGTCGCAGGTCGGGGCTGGGGTCGGCGCCGAGTTCGGCGGCGAGGCGGCGGCGGATCGTCTCGTAACGCTCCAGCGCCTCGGCGGGCCGCCCGACGGCGTCGAGGACGCGCAGCAGCCGCGCCCACAGCGACTCGCGCAGCGGATGGCGCTCGGCCAGCGCGGCGAGGGCGGCGAGGGCGGCGAGGGCGGTCTGGTCGCTGCAACCGCCGTGGTGCGCAGGGCCGGTGGGGCCGGCCGCGCGGGGACGGCCGGCGGGGTCCGCCCAGACCTCCACGTCCGCCGGACCGGCCGGCGCCCGCACCCCGTCCCGTACCGGCTCCGGCCCCGAGACCGAGCCCCAGCCCAGGTCCACGCACCGCTCCACCGCCGTCAGATACCGCTCCTCCAGCGCCCGCGCCTCCCTCCCCTCCCACCCGTCCGCGCGGATCCCGTCGAACGGCCGCCCCCGGCACAGCGCCAGCGCCGCCGCCAGCCGATCCCGCTCCGCCGGCCCGCCCCGTTCCGCCGCCGCGGCGGCCAGGATCCGGGCGAAGCGCAGGGCGTCCACCTGATCCGGCTCGGCCAGCAGCACGTAGCCGCCGGGCCGGGCGGCGATCAGGCGGTCGGCGGCGCCGCCGAGGGCGCGGCGCAGCCGCATGACGTTCGTACGGACGTTGGTGCGCGGATCGCCGCGCAGCTCCGCGCCCCACACGGCGTCGGCCAGCTTCTCCGTGGGCACCGTGCGGCCCGCCGACATCGCCAGGACCGCCAGCAGCGCGCGCAGCCGCCGGCCGGCAGCTCCACCGGCCGTCCCGCCACCGTGACGCGCAGCGCCCCGAGCACCTCGACGCTCAGCACACGGATCGCACCCCTTCCCCGGTCCCCCGCCCCGCGGCGTGTTTCACCGCCGTGACACCACTGTGCCACTCGCCGTGCGCCATGCTGTGGGTCGTTCCGCACCCGCACGATCGGCGAGGAAGTGCCATGAGCAAAGTGATCTACGACATCAGCATGTCGCTCGACGGCTACGTCAAGGCGGCCGGCGCGACACCCGACGAGCCGCTGGGCAAGGGCGGCGAGCGCCTGCACGACTGGGCGCTGGGCGGCAGCGACGCCGCGGGCGGCGAGCCGCCGGCGGGCCCGGTCGCGGAGGCGGGCGCCTTGATCGGAGGGCGGCGGACGTACGACGACTCGCTGCGCTGGTGGGGTGCGGACGGGCCCACCGGCCCCGCCCGGCTGCCGCTGTTCGTCGTGACGCACCGGGCACCCGCGGAGGTGCCGGAGAACGGCGTCTACACGTTCGTCACCGACGGCGTCGAGAGCGCCCTGCGGCAGGCGAAGGAGACCGCCGGCGGCAAGGACGTCTTCATCATGGGCGGGCCGGACGTCGGCGGCCAGTTCGTCCGCGCCGGGCTGGTCGACCAGATCGGGATCCACCTGGTGCCCGTGCTGTTCGGCGGCGGCTCCCGGCTGCTGGAGCACCTCGGGGACGAGCACGTCCAGCTGCGGGTGGCGCGGGTGACCGACACCCCGCAGGCCACCCACCTCCTCTACGACATCGTGAGGTGAACGCCGACCGCGCGTGACCACAGCCGACCGTTTTCGTCGTTCGGGACCCGCCCCCGTCGCCATCCGGTACCGTCCTGGCTCCGAAAAGGCCGGTAGCGCAGGGGTGGACGGTGGCGGACGACGTCGGCGAGCTGATCGAGCGGCTGGCCCTGTGGCGTACCGGGGACGGCGGCTACGACGAGGACAGCCTCCGGGAACGCGCGATCGTCGCCCTGCGGGAGCGGCGGGCGGAGGCGGTCCCCGCACTCATCGAGCGGCTGGACACCCTCCTCACCGACCACGCCGCGCACCTGGAGCGGGTCGGGGCCGTCACGGCGGCGTGGGACGCCTGGTACGAGGAGGGCGACGCGCTCGTCGACGAGCACGGGCTGGGCGCGGTGTTCGAGCTGGAGCGGTACCGCACCCACCCCAGCGACGGCCTCCCCCAGCGCGAGCCCCGGGACGAGCACTACGAGGACCCGTACGACCTCAAGCAGGGCATCGTCGAAGCCCTGCGCCGCATCGGCGACGACCGCGCCGCACCCGTCCTGGGCCGCGCGCTCGGCGACCGGGCCTGCGTCCACTACGCCGCGACGGCGCTGCGCGGAATCCACCTCGACGGCGCCGTGCCGGCGTTGCTCGACGCCGCCGCCCGCACCGAGCCCGACGACCTGGCGTTCCCGGCGGTGCTGAGCGCACTGGAGCACTACGGCGCCACGATGGCGGAAGTGCGGGCGCGGTACGAGGCCGAGTCCGGGCCGCAGGCCCGGGTCAGCCTGATGCGCGTGATGAAGCAGTTGCCCGGTGACGGCGCCGGCCGGCCGCCGGACGAGGAGATCAGGGACGCGCTCGTCTTCCTCGCGATGGCCCGGGAGGCCTCCGACAGGTACGGGCCGCTCCAGGCGCTGGCGGAGCTGGGCGCATCGCCGCAGGATGCGGGAGACCCGCTGGACGCCGAGGACTCAGGGGACGTAGAAGCTGCGGGGGACCCGTGGGACACGGACTTCGGCGGCGGCATGGACGCGCCGCCTCCCGCCGGGGTCGTCCGCGCCGCCATGGTGCTGGCCGCGAAGGGCAAAGCGCCGGGCCACGACCGCGAGTTGCGGCGCCGACTGCGGCACATGGCCGAGGAGGCCCCGTCCGCGACCCGGGCCGTCACCGCCGTTCTCACCCGCGAGCCGCGGTCGTCCGACGAGGAGCTGGACCTCGCGCTACGGCTGGCCCCGCGGCTGAAACCCCGGGCGGCGGAGCACCTGGTGCTGCTCCGCGCCCTGCAGAGGCTCACCTCGTACGCGCCGGCCCGCGCCGGTGCGCTGCGCGCCCTGCGCCGCGACACCGGGCTGTTCGTTCTGATGCTGCACCAGGACCCGGCGGTCCGGGCGGAGTCGCGGGCCGTCTTCGACGATGTCGCCGAGCCGGCGGACCGGGAGCGGTTCGCCAGGTACGAGGCGCTGCGGCTGGGCAGGTGGGGGCGGCTGGCCCGCAGGTTCAAGCGCCGCTAGCCGGGCGGGCGTTCGGCGAGTTCCCGCCTGGCGCGGTCGTACGCGGGGCGTTGACGGCCCGTACCGCAGCCCTTGCATTCCGGACGTCTGATGTCCGATGCCTCCGCCCCGAAGTGGAGGTACCGCAGGCGGCGCAGCGGCCCGCGAGTTCAGGGGTTCGCAGCGCCCTCGCCGCCACCGGCGCCGGGGTCTGCATCCGCGCCGGCCTCGCGGCTCGCCGCGATACGGCGGCGTACGCTCACCCGCCGCTTCGCGGCGGCGGTCGACGGCGTCCCCCGGCCGCCGGCCGCGGCGCCCGGGACGTAACCCGGCGCCCGACGGGCGGGATCCGGGGCATATCGCCGGGCGCCCGGCCGCCCCCCGGCGGCGGGCGCCCGGCGCCCCTTCCTCAGCCGTGGTACGTGATGTAGCCGTTGCCGTCCCGGTCGTTGCGGCTCTTGGTGTACTTGTGCACGTCGCCCCGGCTGCCGCTGGACTTGACCAGGTAGATGGTGTCCCGGTCGTTGTTCCACATGAAGTTGCAGTTGTCGCGGTAGACGACGTTGCCCGCGTCGGAGTCGGCGCCGTTGCCGCCGCGCAGCTTCACGTGGTCGCCGGGCTGGAGGTAGTGGCTGGCGCGGAACTCGAACCGGTTGCCGGCGGCGTCCTTGACGACCCAGCCCTTCAAGTTCACGGTCCGGCTCGACCAGTAGTTCTTGATCGCGAGGTATTCCTTGTGGGTGTTCCCTCCGGAGCATCTGTTGGAGTCGCGGCCGGGCGCGTCGTACTGGATGCCGCGGATCTTCAGCGGTGAGCTGTACTCGGCGGCCTGTGCCGGGCCGGCGGTGACGGCGAGCATCGCCAGCGCGCCGCCGGCGGCGGCGACGGTGACGGTGACGACCATGTGGTTGCGCATGTGCATGACCCCCCATGTCTCGATTCAGCAGGAGGTTATGCGCGTAACGCCGCCCGCGGGCGTGCCGAGAGGGCATACAGAGCGGGCTGTTCGGCCCTTTCGGCACGGCGCCCGCCAGCGGAGGGCCGCTAGCGCGCCGGGGCCGCCGGCTCGCGTAGGGCCGGGGCCGCCGCGTCGTACGCGTCTCGGGCCTCGTCGATGTCCTCTCGGTGCTCCTCTGCCCAGTCGATCAGCCGCCAGGAGACGCTGAGCAGGCTGTGCCCGAGCGGCGTCAGCTCGTAGTCCACGCGCGGCGGCACGACGGGATACACGGTGCGGGTGAGGAGCCCTTCCCGTTCCAGGTCGCGCAGCGTGGCCGTCAGCATCCGCCGGCTGATCCCGTGGATGGCGCGCATCAGCGAGCGCCGAGGAGTGCGACCAGCTCATCGACTTGCTGCGCCGCCTGATCGGTCAGTGATCCCCCGCCCCGGCGCCGTGGTCGCGTACCGCGGCGATGAGTTTCCGGCCGCGGGCGGGTCTCTTCCGGCGACGGTTCATCCGAGACACGAGGAGCACATCATGGTGCAGATCGGTGCGGCCCTGCCCCAGTCCGGTCCGGGGGCGGCGCCCGACGTCCTGGCCGGGCGCCCCGGGCGCCCGACGTCCTGGCCGGCGTCGCGCGGCGGGCGGAGGAGACGGGGCTCGGCAGCGTGTGGACGTACGAGCGGTGGCTGCGGCCCACGAAGCCGATCCCGATGGGCGGTCCTGGCGGACCGGAGATGACCGGGCCCGAGGTGTGGGCCGACGCCCACGACCCGCTGGAGACGCTGGCGTACGTCGCGGCGAAGACGGAGCGCGTCCTGCTGGGCACCAGCGTCATCCCCGCGCTGCTGCACAACCCCGTGCTGCTCGCCCGCCGGCTGGCCACCGTGGACCGGCTCTCCCGCGGCCGGCTGCTGGCCGGGGTGGGCCAGGGCTGGATGGAGCAGGAGTTCACGGCGGCGGGTGTACCGCTGGCGCGGCGCGGGGCGGGGTTCGAGGAGCACCTGGGCGTGATGCGTGCGGTCTGGGGCCCGGAGCCGGTGCTGGTCGAGGGGCGGTTCTACCGGGTGCCGGAGTCGGAGATCGGGCCGAAGCCGGTACGGGCCGGAGGGCCGGCGGTGCTCGTCGGCGCCGGGAGCCCGGCGGCGGTGGACCGTGCGGGGCGGCTGGGTCTGGGGCTGAGCCTCGTCGTCTTCGACTGGGACGCGCTGCGGGCGACGGTCGGCGCGTTCCGCGCGAGCGCCGCCGCGGCGGGCCACGACGCGGCGTCGCTGCCGCTGGTGGTGCAGGTCAACGGCGGCGTGACGGCGGGCCCGGCGGTCGACGGACGGGGCCCCCTGACCGGCTCGGTGGAGCAGGTCGCGGCGGACCTGCTGGAGCTGGACCGGCTGGGGGCGGATCACGTGTTCTGGGCGATGATCGACCAGGACGAGCAGATCGAGGTGCTGTCCCGGCTCTCCGTCGCGTACGCCGATGCCGCGTCCTGACCGCCGGGCGGCGGCGGATTCCGTACGCTCCGCCCGCGGGGGCCGACGGCGCTACGCGACGCCCAGCCGGTCGGCGTCGGGGGCGAAGACCGTCATCCAGTGCGGGCGGAGCCGGTAGAAGACGACCTCCTCGTCCCAGCGGAAGGCGTCCTCGCCGTAGCAGTCCTTGAAGTACGCCAGCATCTCCGGCCACTCGGGGTCGGGCTCCCCGTGCTCGGGGTTGAGGGTGACCGCGTCGCCGTGGGTGAACACGCCCAGCTCCTCGCCGCGCATGTGCGCCAGGCTCACCGCGGGGCGGGCGGCCAGGTGCCGGGCCTTGGCCGCGGTGCGGGCGGTGCCGAAGTACCAGGTGCCGTGGAGGAAGTGGCCGTCGACGCCGCTGATGCGGGGCTCGCCCTTGGCGGTCACCGTGGCGAGCGAGAGCGTGCACATGCCGGTGAGGACGCGGGTGAGCTGCTCCGCGGTCAGCGTGCGCTCGGTGTTGATGATGGAGCGGAGGTGGCCGGTGGAGCGGGCCAGGGAGGCGTCGAGAAGCTCCTGGAGCCGCCGCAGGTCTTCGGTGGTTTCACGCATCCGGCCACGGTAGCCGGACGGTTCACGGCCGGGCCACGGACGGCCCGCGGGCGGGTGGCGGGAAGTCGGCGGTGCGGTGTGGCCTTCCGGCCGTCGGCGTCCTTCTGGCGGGTTTCTCCGGTGGCTCGTCACATCGGCGCGTTCTCGCCGGTCAGTTACATGACTGGCAAAGGGGAGAGGACCGAGAGCACCCATGAGTGAACACGACTGGCTGGCCGAGCGTTTCGAGAACGACCGGCCCCGGCTGCGCGCGGTCGCGTACCGGATGCTGGGCTCGGTCCCGGAAGCCGACGACGCCGTCCAGGAGGCGTGGATCCGGCTCAGCCGCTCGGACACCAGCGAGGTGGAGAACCTCAGCGGCTGGGTCACGACGATCGTCGCCCGGGTGTCGCTCAACATGCTGCAGTCCCGCAAGTCCCGGCCCGAAGTGCTGGTGGACACGGCGGAGCAGGGCGAACCGCACGACGAGCCGTCGCCGGACGACCCGGAGGAGGAGGCGGTGATCGCCGACTCCGTGGGGCTGGCGCTGCTCGTCGTGCTGGACGCGCTGACGCCGGCCGAGCGGCTGGCGTTCGTGCTGCACGACATGTTCGCCGTGCCCTTCGAGGAGATCGCCGCCATCGTCGACCGCTCCCCCGCCGCGGCCCGGCAGCTCGCCAGCCGGGCGCGGCGCCGGGTGCACCGCTCCACGCCCCGCGCGCGGCGCGGCGAGAGCTTCGGTGTGTACGACGACTCCGCCGCCGTCTCCTTCGCGTCCGGCAAGTCAGATCTGGCGACCGCGTTTCTCGCCGCGTCCCGGGAGGGCAACTTCGAGGCGCTGCTGGCGATGCTCGACCCGGACATCGTGCTGCGTACGGACGCGGCGGCGGTGCGGATCAGCCTGGAGGCGGAGCTGCGCGGGGAGAACCCGATCACGAACGTCGCCGAGATCCACGGCGCGGACGCCGTTACCCGGGTGTTCGCGGGGCGTACCTGGAAGCCGGCGCCCGCGCTGATCGACGGCGAGGCGGCGCTGGTCTGGGTCCAGAACGGACGTCCGCACATGGCGTTCTGCTTCGGCACGGCGAACGGCCGCATCACCACGATCGACATCAAGGCGGACCTCACCGGACTGGACATCGAGCTCTACTGACGCGCTTCTTCCGGATACCGCCGGTAGCAGATACCTGCCGTATCCGGCTGCCTGTTCGATGTCGGGCCTGCGACCTAGTGTGTCCGCATGGACACACCCACCAATCCCATCGAGCAGTTGATCGACTTGTCGACCGGCTATCTGCGGTCTGCCGCGCTGCACGCGGCCGCGCACCTGCGGCTCGCCGACCTGCTGGCCGACGGTCCCCGCAGCGCGGACGACATGGCGGCGGAGGCCGGACTCAACGGCCCGCACCTGGCGCGGCTGCTCCGCTATCTCGCCGCGCACGGCGTCTTCCGGCAGGAGGAGGACGGCCGCTTCGCCCTCACGCCGATGGCGCAGTTGCTGCGCGAGGACGTCCCGGTGTCGATGCGCGCGTACGTGGACGTGCACGGCAACGAGATCTTCTGGCGGTCCGCGGCCGGGTTGAGCGAGGCGGTCCGCACCGGCGGGAACCCGTTCGAGGACGAGTACGGGATGCCCTTCTACCAGTACCTGTTCGCCAACCGTGAGCTGGGCCAGCAGTTCGACGTAAGCATGGCGTCGTTCTCGGAGGCGTTGAGCGACCAGGTCGCCGGGGCATACGACTTCGCTTCCGCGCGCACGGTCGTGGACGTGGGCGGCGGTCGCGGCGGGCAGTTGCGGGCGATTCTGCGGCGCAACGCGCATCTTGAGGGCACCCTGATGGATCTCGAGCCGGTGGTGGCCGGGCATGTGCTGGACGTGCCGGAGCTGTCGGGCCGGTGGCGCGCGGTGGGCGGCGACTTCTTCTCGGCGGTGCCGGAGGGCGGCGACGTCTACATCCTGAAGCACGTGCTCGCGAGCTGGCCCGACGACAAGTGCGTGGAGATCCTGGAGGTGTGCCGGCGGGCCATGCCGGACGACGCGCGGCTGCTCATGGTCAATGCGCTGGTGCCGGAGGGGAACGAGCCGCATCCGAGCAAGACCGTGGACATGACGATGCTCACCGTGCTGAACGGCAAGGGCCGGACGCAGGCGGAGTACGAGGAGCTGATGCGCAAGGCGGGGCTGGCGCCGGGGAAGGTGCATCACGTCTCGCCGCACGCCGCGATCATCGAGGCGACGAAGGGCTGAACCCTCGGCCCTCGCGACCGCGCGGAGCCGATGACGGCGCGGGCGGCCGGCGGTCCGGAGAGATCCGGTCCGCCGGCCGCCCGCGCCGTTCACCGTCGTACGGCCACGGCCCTCGCGGACACCGTGTGCTTTAAGGCTGGAGGCGGACGGAGATCCAGCCGTCGCCGTCCCGGTCGTAGCGCAACCGCAGGTGGAGCCGGTCCGGGCGGTGGGCCCAGAACTCCACGTCCTGCGGCTGCAGCCGGTAGCCGTAGAAGCGCTCCGGGCGGTCCAGCGCCTTGCCGCCCTCGCCGAGGCGTTCGGCCTCGGCGCGCAGCGCCTTCGGGTCGGCGAGCGGCTCGCTCTGCCGGGACGCCACCGACATGGCGTGCAGCGGAATGGCCCGGGCCTGCCACAGGGACTCGGACTCGGCCACCGGGACCGGTTCGACGGTTCCGGAGAGCTTGATCTGCTGGCCGGTCTCGCGCCAGTAGAGCAGCCCGGCAGCCCAGTTGTTCTCCTCGATCTCGCGGCCCTTGCGGCTGGAGGCGTGGCTGGTGAACAGCACGCCGCGCTCGTCGATGGCGCTGACCAGGACGATGCGCGCGGACGGCCGGCCGCGCTTGTCCGCGGTGGCCAGCGCGAGCGCCTTGGGCTCGCGGACCTGAAGCTCGACGGCCCGGTCGAGCCAGCGCTGCATGAGGCCCACGGGGTCGGCCGGCGGGTTGTCGTACTCGGGGAAGTCCGGGTCGTTCTCGACCGTGAGGCTCTCGAACTTGCTCGTCTGCATCATGTGCCTTTCTACGGTGGCCGCCCGCAGGGCGTCTAGAGGAAGAGGGTGCCGCGCCCCACGGTGACCCCGTGGCCGCCGACGTGGACGGAGTTGATCTGTTCGCCGTCGCCCTCGGCGGTGGCGAGCATCAGGGAGGGCCGGCCCATCTCGACGCCCTGGAGTATCTCCACCTGGTCGCCGTACGCGGCCAGGCCGTGCCGGGCGAGGTGGATGGCGAGCGGGCCGGCCGCCGAGCCGGTCGCCGCGTCCTCGACGACTCCGTACGCGGGCGAGAACATCCGGGCGCGCCATTGCCGGCCCTCGCCGGCGAAGCAGTTGGCGGCCATGTCGGGGAACGCGGACAGCGCGCGGTGGTCGGGCCGCAGCGCGGACAGCGCGGGGACGCTCTCCAGGCCGACGAAGACGTGCCGGGGGCCGTTGCGGTAGACCTCGACGGGCGCGACGGAGGCGTCGGCGCCGAGGGCGGCCAGGAGTTCGTCGGCCTCGGCGTAGGGCTCCCACACGGGGTGCGGCTGGCGCATGCTGACCTTCACCGCGCCCTCGTCGTCGGTGAGGCGGACGGGGATGACGCCCATCGCCGTCTCCAGCCGCAGCCGGTCCTGCTTGCGCGTCTCGCCGAGGGCGACGGCGGTGCCGAGCAGCGGATGGCCGGCGAAGGGCAGTTCGTTGACGGGAGTGAAGATGCGGATGCGGGCGTCGCCGCCTTCGCCGGGGGGCAGCACGAAGGTGGTCTCGGAGAGGTTCATCTCCCGGGCGATGCGCTGCATCAGATCGGGCGTCAGCTCCTCGGCGTCGAGGAAGACGGCGACGGGGTTGCCGTACAGCGGCCTGCGGGAGAAGGCGTCCACCAGCATGTAGTCGAGATCGGGCATGTACGGCACTCCTGACGGGCGGATACGAGGTCTTCAGTCGGTGAGGGCGGCGCCGAGTCCGTGCAGCACGGGCAGCTCGTGCACGCCCTCGGCGACGGCCTCGACGTCGAAGCTCAGGTGGTGGACGGGGGGCGTCCCGATCAGCTCGGCGGCCCGGTTGGGTGGCAGCGGGAGGTCCGCGGGCCGGTCGTGCTCCCAGACCATGACGGCGCCCCAGCGGTTGCTCTCCCGGTCGGCGATCCAGAACTTCGCGCGCAGCCCCGGCACGTCGGCCCATTCGTCGGCGGCCCCGGCGCGCAGGGTCTCGCGCAGCGAGTCGACGCTCTGCGGGGATCCGTCGAGGTCCCACAGGGTGATCTCGCACCTCACGGGCCGATCACCCCGAGCAGGGCGTCGCCGATGAGCCGGGGGCCGTCGACGGTGAGGACGGATTCGGCGTGGAACTGGAAGGAGGCGAAGTGCGGGCCGCGCAGCGCGTCGATCTGGCCGGTGGCCGCGTCGCGGCTGACGCGGACCCGGCCGACGTCGGGCACGTCGAAGTCGTCGGCGGGGCTGACGGCGGCGAACGTGTTGTAGTAGCCGACGTGTTCGGGGCGGCCGAAGAGGTCGATGGCGCGCTGGACGCCCTGGTTGGGCCGGTCGCGGCGGACCAGGTCGAGGTCGAGCCGGAGGCTGAGGACCTGGTGGCTGAGGCAGACGGCGAGGAAGGGCGTGCGGTTGTCGAGCAGTCCCGCGACGGCCTTGTTCAGCGCGGCGATCTTCGGGTCGGCGGTGGCGCGGGGGTCGCCGGGGCCGGGGCCCATGACGACGAGGTCGAAGCCGTCGACGTCGTACGGCTCGTCGAAGCGCCGTACTTCGGCGGTGGGGCCGAGGGCCTCCAGCTGCTGCACCATCATCGCGGTGAAGGTGTCCTCTGCGTCGACGACGAGGACCTTCATGCCCTCCAGCGCGGGCACGGTCAGCGGGCGGGTGCCGGTGGCGGCGAGCCAGAAGTCGGCGATGCCGGTGTTGCGGCCGCGCAGCACGTCGCGGACGGCGGGGTGGTCGGAGAAGCGCGGGGCAGGGTTGGCGGCCCCGGCGGCTTCGGTGGTCACGGCGGCTTCGGCGGGGTCCGCGGTCCCGGCGGCGGGGTCCGCGCCCAGGGCGTCGAGCAGGGCGGCGGCCTTGACGCGGGTCTCGGCGGACTCGCCCTCCGGCGAGGAGTGGCGTACGAGGGTGGCCCCGACGGCGAGGGCGAGCCGCCCGTCGTCCGCGATGTCGGCGGTGCGGATGAGGATGGCGGAGTCCAGCGTGCGGCTGCCCGTGGGCTCGTCGCTGACGAGCGCGGCGACGCCGCTGTAGTAGCCGCGGCCCTGCGGCTCGTGCCGGGCGATGACGCGGGCGGCGCTCTCCACCGGGCTGCCGGTGACGGTCGGCGCGAACAGCGTCTCGCGCAGGACGTCCCGTACGTCGCGCTCGGTGTGGCCCTCGATGAAGTACTCGGTGTGGGCGAGCCGCGCCATCTCCTTCAACGCGGGCCCGGTGACCCGGCCGCCGTCCGGGCAGATGCGGGACATCATCTTCAGTTCCTCGTCCAGCACCATGTACAGCTCGTCGGTCTCCTTGCGGTCCCGCAGGAACGCGGTGAGGCCGTCGAGGGTGGGGCCGCCAGCTGGGTAGCGGTACGTGCCGCTGATGGGGTTCATCACGGCGCGGCCCTCGGTGACGGAGATGTGCCGCTCGGGGGTGGCGCCCACGAAGGTACGGCCGTCGACGTGGATGGCGAACGTCCAGTAGGCGCTGGGCTCCAGGGCGATCAGCCGCCGGAAGACGGTCAGCGCCGCACGCGCGGGCTCCCCGCCGACGTCGGCGAGCAGGGTGCGCTTGATGACGAAGTTGGCGCCTTCTCCGGTGCCGATCTCGTCGGTCACCACGCGCCGTACGACGTCGGCGTACTCCTCGTCGGACAGGTCGAAGCGGTGCCCGCTGAGCGCGGCGGGGGTGTCGGGCAGCCGGGCGAGAGTGTCGGCCAGCGGCAGCGCGGCCTGCTCGGTGATGTTCATGGCGATCAGCGGCGCACCGTCGTCGGGGGCGGCGAAGCCCCGTTCGGTGAGCTGCCGGTAGGGCACCACGAGCAGCGTCCGGTGGGCGGTGGCGGCCGGCGGGACGGCGGGGTCGGGCAGCGGCAGGCCGGCCAGGGAGTCGGGGTGGGAGACGTCGCCGAGGAGTACGTCGACGGTGCCGGGGGTGCCGCTCTCCGGGCGGTGCAGCAGGGCGAACGCGGGCGGGAGGGGCCCGGTCAGCAGCCGGTCGAGCAGACCGGCGCCGGCGTCCCGGGCGGCGCTCATGCGAAGATCTCCGCGCTCGGGACGACCATCCCGCAGCGCTGGGCCACGTACTCCAGCGTCATCCGGTGCCGGTCGGCGGTGAAGTCGGCGACCGCGTCGGCGGCGAGGAACACCTGGATGTCGTGGGTGAAGGCGTCGATCGCCGTGGCCAGCACGCCGACGTGGGCGTAGACCCCGCACAGCACGAGCTGGTCGCGGCCCTCGGCGCGCAGCCGCTCCAGCAGCCCGGACTTGAAGAAGGCGCTGTAGCGCCACTTGGTCAGCAGCCAGTCGCCGTCGGCGGGCGCCAGCTCGGGTACGACCTCGCGGTCCTCGGGTGCGGTGCGCATGCCGGGTCCCCAGAAGTCGACGAGCAGGCCGCGCTCCTCCTGGTTCATGCCGCCCGGCTGCGCCGAGTACGCGACGGGCACGCCGAGTTCGGCGGCCCGCTTGCGCAGCAGCGCGGCGTTGTGGACGAGCTGGGAGCGGACCGTCTCCGGCACCGGTCGCAGGAAGAACCGCTGCATGTCGTGCACGATCAGCGCCGCGCGAGCGGGGTCGGGCGTCCACGCCGCCAGGTTGGCCGGCAGGTTCTCTGCCGTAGGCAGCTCGTACGGGTCGATGACGGGTATGCCGACCACGGTTCGGCTCCTCTCGGTGCGGTGGGGTACACGGCCGGGGCGGCCGGCCGCGCCGCCGGGACCGGGGTGGGGCCCGGTCCCGGCGGCGGCTCTCAGCGGGTTCCGGCCCAGGCGGCCACGAGCTGGTGGGCCTGGCCCGGGTTGAGCCGGGGGTCGCAGAAGGTGGTGCGCCGGCCCGCGGAGCCGATCGTGGCCATGTCGGCCGCGCACTCCGTCACCAGGTCCGGGGTCGTCTCCAGGTGCAGCCCGCCGTTGACGCCGCCGGTGGCGTCCAGGACGTCGCAGAAGCCGCGGATCTCGGCGAGCATCGCGTCCATCAGCCGGGTCTTCTGCCCGTCGGGACCGGTGACGGTGTTGCCGTGCATGGGGTCGCAGATCCACACGGCGGGATGGCCGGCCGCGTGGACGGCCTGCACCAGGCTCGGCAGCCGGCCGGTGACGAAGCCGGCGCCCATGCGGGCGATGAGCACGAGCCGGCCGGGCTGCCGGGCCGGGTCGAGCCGGTCGGTCAGCTCCGCGATGTCCGCGGGCGTGGTGCCGGATCCGATCTTGCACGCCACCGGGTTGACGACGTCGGCGAGCAGCCCGACGTGGGCACCGTCGGGCCGGCGGGTGCGCTCCCCCACCCACGGCAGGTGTGCGGAGGAGAGGTACTGCTCGCCGGTTGCGGTGCGCCGCAGCATCGGCGTTTCGTAGTCGAGAAGCAGCGCCTCGTGGCTGATCCACACCCGTTCGGCGTCCGGCCGCCCGGCGTTGACCGCGTCGAGTTCGCGTACGACGTCCTGGGCGGCCCGGAAGCACTCCAGGATGTGCCGTGGGTCGGGACGGCGGGACTCGGCGTCGGGCTCGGGCCGGTTGACCATGTGCCCGCGGTAGACGGGCAGCGTGACGTTGCCGATCTGCTCGACGGGCTTGGAGCGCGGCTTGGCGAACTGCCCGGCGATACGGCCGATCCGTAACACGGGCCGGCCGGTGATCTGGGCCGCGGTGTCGGCGAGGCCGTCGAGGAGCGCGCTCTTGCGCCGCACGTGGTACGGGGTCGACTCCGCCGGGTCTTCGGCGCAGTCGCCTGCCTGGATCAGGTGCGCGCGCCCCTCGGCGACCTCGGCGAGCCGGCGCCGCAGCCGTGCCGCACCGTCATCGGTGACGAGCGGCGGCGCGGCGTCGAGCGCCTCCCGTACCCGCCGCACCTGGCCGGTGTCCTCCCACACGGGTTGCTGTAGAGCCGGCGGCGCGTGGAATTCCTGGACTGAGGTAGGCACGTTCTCCCCCTGCCGAGTGTGCGTGTCGAGGTACGAGGGTCGTGGAGCGGTCGCCGTCAGGTCGGGATGCCTTCGCGGCGTACCGAGGGCACCTCGATGCCCAGGGCGCGGAACTGCTGGCAGGGGTTCATGAACTCGCGCTGCTGCTTGATCTTCCCGTTCTCGAAGAGGAAGGAGTGCAGGAAGTGGTTGCGGTAGTGGCCGGGCTCGTAGCCGGGGAAAATGATCTTGCCTTCGCCGTCGCACTCCACCCAGAAGCGGTCGGGGTCCTGGGTGTCGGAGATCTCGATATTGATCCAGGCCCAGTCGGGGAAGCACTTCAGGGACCAGACGGCGTGCTCGCCGAGCCGGTCGCGCCCGCTGATGACGATGGGCTCGCCGGTCTCGGTGGTCCACAGGCCGCCGGTGCCGTCCTCGGTGAAGAGCAGGTGCCGCTCCAGCCGGTCCTGGCCACGGCAGTGCATGTACTTCTCGACGATGGCGCGGTTGTGGTCGCGTACCTCATTGTCGCCGGACATAGCTGGACTCACTTCCCTTTACTCACGTGGCGGGTGGGGCGGATGCCGTGCGGACTTCGCCGTCCTGAATACGGTCAAAGGCCGCCGGGGACTTGGGCGTCGACGGGTCCGGGGCGCCCGGTCGGTTCAGTGGAATTTCCGTGTCAATGCGCAGGGCCGGTCGGCGCGGCTCAGCGAGACCGTGTGGAATTCCCGGCCGACAAGGGGGTGCCGCGGGCAAATGCCCACGCAGGCGGGGCACATGGGATGCAGAACCGCCGCGCGGGAGGCGCGGCCACGATGAAAGATCGGATTGAAACGCGTACCACCGAGTTGAACCTCCCTTGTCCCTATGTACGGATCCGGACCTGCTCCTGCACCATATCCGCCTGCCGGCCCCGTCCGGCCCGAGGTAGCAGCTTCCTAGGGACGGCTGGCAATGAATTGCCACTCCGTTTCCAGCCGTCGGTGCAATAGGTCGCCGCGGCGTCTCCGCGATGAATGTGCGCCGCCATGAAGGGCCGGGTCGATATCTGCCGCCGCGCCGGCCGACCCGATTCACCCGGCAGCTGACGACACGCCGCGCGGCGCCGTCCGGCCGGCGCGGGCGGGCGGCCCGGCGCGGTCCGGGGGCCGGGGCGGTCTTGCGCATCGCCGCCGCGTGGCCAAGACTCCCCTACGACGTGTCAGGGGCACGGCAAAACAAGCCGGGCCGCTGACGGTGTCTCACGGGGCTCGTCACCTCGAGCCCCGGGTTCCCCCAACCCGGAGGAGACATCTGTGAAGATCACGCGCACGACCCCCGACGGGGCTTCCCGCGGCAGATTGCGGCTGATCACCGCAACCGCCGGCCTCGCCGCCGTGGCAGCGCTCGCGCTGCCCGCGGGTGCGAACGCACAGGAAGCCTCACCCTCGTTCAGCGCGGCAGAACTCCAGGCCGTCGACCTCGCGGTCGGCGAAGCGGACGTCGCGGGCACCGCCTGGTACGTCGACCGCGCCAGCGACACCGTCGTGGTCACCGTCGACAGCACCGTCTCCGCGGCCGAAGTGGCCCGGATCGCCGAGGCGGCCGGCGACCACGCCGGAGCCGTCGACGTCCAGCGCACCAACGGGAAGTTCACCAAGTACATCGCCGGTGGCGAGGCCATCACCACCAGCGGGTCCCGCTGCTCGCTCGGCTTCAACGTCGAGAGCGGGGACGGCACCAAGTACGCGGTGACCGCCGGCCACTGCACCAACATCGGCAGCTCGTGGAACATCGGCACCAGGGCCGGCACCAGCTTCCCGACGAACGACTACGGCATCATCCGGCACTCCAACGCCTCCGCGGCGGACGGCCGGGTCTCGCTGTACAACGGGCAGTACCAGGACATCACCAGCGCGGCCAACCCCTCGGTGGGCCAGTCCGTACGGCGCAGCGGCAGCACCACCGGTCTGCACAGCGGGTCCGTCACGGGCCTGAACGCCACCGTCAACTACGGCGGCGGCGACATCGTGTACGGCATGATCCAGACGAACGTCTGTGCCGAGCCCGGCGACAGCGGCGGCCCGCTCTTCTCCGGCAGCACGGCCCTCGGGCTGACGTCCGGCGGCAGCGGCAACTGCTCCTCCGGCGGCACGACGTTCTACCAGCCGGTCGTGGAGGCCCTGAACGCGTACGGCGTCGACGTCTTCTAGACCCGGCGCGCATCCGCGAGGAACGGCACTTCGCCCCGGTCGGCCTCCCGCCGGCCGGGGTTCGCGTCTTCCCGCCGCCGTCGTCGGCCGGGCGGGGCGCGGTCCGCTCCCGGAGTCGCTCCGGGGAGGCGGGCACGGTTCGTGCGCGGTCGACGCCGTTGACGCCGACGAACCGTGCCCGGTGTCCGTTATCGGTCACCGATGGGGAATTCAGCCGCGCCACCGGGTCGTCGCCCCGTGCGGCGGGCCTCGCTCACGTGCACTCGCACGTGTGGGACATGGCCGGGCGGCTCAGGTGCGTTCGAACTCCAGCACCCGCAGCGGCGGCTGACCGCCGTTCACCGCCCCGACCGGGAAGTCCCGGCGCAGCTCGTACCCGGCGGGCTCGATGAGCGCCCGGTGCTGCTCCAGGGTCCGCTCCCGGCCCCCGTAGAGGACCATCATCATCACGTCCATGAGATGGCCGACGGTGGGTTCCGGCACGGAGGGCAGGACGTACTCGATCACGACGAGCGAACCGCCCCGGCTGCTCGCCTTGGCGCAGTTGGCGACGATCTGCCGCGCAGTCTTGTCGTCCCAGTTGTGCAGCACCCGGCTGAGCAGGTGCAGATCGCCCGGGGGCACCTCGTTGAAGAAGCTGCCGGGCACCAGCTCGGTGCGGTCCTTCACGCCGGCGGCGCCGAGGAAGTCCGGTGCCGTCGCCATGGCCTCGGGCCGGTCGATGATCACGCCGGCCGCCTCGGGCAGTGCCGTGAGGAGCCAGGCGAGCATCGTGCCCCGGTTGCCGCCGACGTCGACGAGCCGTGCGGCGGCCGGCGGCCGGTAGCCGGCGGAGGCCAGGGCGCCGGGCAGCCGGGACGTGGCGTAGCCCATGGCGCGGGCGAACTTCACGGCCTCGCCCGGGTGGCTGCCCAGGTAGTCCCAGAAACCGCCGGGGGCGGCCGGATCCACCTGGGGACCGGTGCGTACGTGCTCCGCGAGACCGGCCATGGCCTCGCGGATCGGCTCCAGCCACAGCACGGCCATCTCGCCGAGCCGCCCGGCGTCCGGGCCGAGCCGCTCGCCGGCCGCGGTCAGCCGGAACCGGCCGTCGTCGGTGCCGGAGATCAGCCCGACGGCCATGCCCGCACGCAGCAGCCGGCCCGTGGCGTCGGGGTCGGTTCCCGCGTCCTTCGCGATCTCGTCCGCGGTCAGTGCCTTGCCGGCTAACCGGCCGAGGATGCCCAACTCGACGATCGCGACGGCGATGGGGGTGTAGAGGTAGCCGGAGAAGAGCTGGGCCACCTGGCGTCCGGCGACGTCGTTCTCGCCTTCGGTCAGGAAGTCGAGCACCGAGTACGCACCGGATGTGCCGGCGTCTTCGCCGCGGACGCCGGTAACGGTTCGCCCGGCTCCGGGTGGGGCCGCCGCTGCCGCGGCCGCCTGTGGAGTGCTGGACAAGTGTCCTCCTCGTGAGTACGTGGGTAGTTCAGCCCGCGAGTTGCGGATTGAGTCATTTTCACCCTCGCGTCTTAAAGATCAGTACATCTCGGATTGGTGCTGAATTGGCGTCGGCTAAACACCGCCGCTCACGGCAGGGACTAGAAGCCCGCGTTCCGGTACGCCACGAAGGCCCGGCCCGGTCCCGGGCCGGGCCGGCGGTGGCGCCGCGTCGCTATCCGGTGCCCCGGGCGGCGGCGGCCTCGCGGATCGAGCGTGCCGCGGCGTTCGGGACGTAGCCCTCGGGTACACCCTCGATGAGGATGATGTCGCCCTCGATGTGGCGGGAGCGCAGCGGCGCCAGCTCCCGGTACGCCGGCGAGTCCCACCAGGCGCGCGCCTCGCCGAATCCGGGGAAGCCGATCATCACGATGCTCCCGGGCCAACTGCCCTCCATGACCTCGTGCTGGCTGGCGTGCACGAGGTAACGGCCGCCGAACGGCTCGAAGGTGCCCGGGAGCCGCTCGATGTAGTCGGCGATGTCCGGGTGCGGGGCGGCGTCCTTCAGCCTGGCGATGACGTAGGCGGGCATGGCGTTCCTCCTGGCCGGTGGCGGGTCCGTACGCTGCCGATCATGGCAGGAGGGCGTGCCGGGGTCGATTACCCGCTAGGTAGTCCACCCCGGCACGGCGGGGACCCGCGCGGGTCAGGAGGGGATCCAGGCCCGCTCGATGTGCGGCGTCTCGATGCTCAGCGCCCGCATGTGCTCGATCGGGTTGGTGTACTCGCGGCTGGCGACGATGTGCCCGTCGCTGAGCGTGAAGCCGTGGATGAAGTGGTTGCGGTAGCGACCCTGGGGGTAGCCCGGGAAGCGGATCGTGCCCTCGCCCTGGCACTCGACCCAGATCACGGACGGGTCCTGGGTCTGGTAGATGTTCACGTCGATCCACTGCCAGTCGGGCAGCACCTGCATCGACAGCTCACCGTGCCGCTTCAGCTTCTCCCGCCCCCGGACGACGATGGGCCGGCCGACGTCGGTGTAGAACAGCGACGCGGAGCCGTCCTCGGTGTAGAGGGTGTAGCGGCTCAGCCGGGCCTCGGCGCCGGTCTGCATGTACTGCTCGACGGCCGAGCGGTTACGGGAACGCAGGTCGTGGTGGTCGGTGAACACCGGAGCGACGGTCTCTGATCGGAGCGACGCTGACGAGGTCATGGCGCCTCCTGGCGCAAGCGGACGGATGTGGTGGTTGGGGGGGGTGGGGTGGTGCATGCCGTGGGGAGAGCGCGCCCGGGGCCCGTCAGCGGATGCTGACGGGCCCCTTCGGTCGCGACTCCGCGGTGTTCCCGTCTACTCCCGGCCCGGCGGGGCGTAGGAGGGGCGGGAGTTGAGCTGTGCTGCCTCGCTCTCGGCCTTCTTGCGGTACATCTCCATGATCTGGGTGACCTGTTCGCGGTCCCAGGAGTCGGGGCCCGTGGCCCGCTCCATGGCCCGGGCGGCCATGACGACGCCGTCGGTCTCCGCCACGCGGGCGCGCTCGTACGCGGCCAGGCCCGCCGGCACGTCGCCGTCCGCCCGGGCCAGCTCGTAGGCGAGCACGCGGGCGTCCAGGACGGCCTGTGCCGCGCCGTTACCCCCAGCCGGGTACATGGGGTGGGCGGCGTCGCCGAGGAGCGTGACCCGGCCGCTGCCCCAGGCGGGCAGCGGGTCGCGGTCGACCATGGGGTACTCCAGGATGGCCCCGGAGCCCGCCAGCAGGGCGGGCACGTCGAGCCAGTCGATCGACCAGTCCTTGTAGTACGCGAGCACTTCCTGGAGCCGGCCTTCGCGATGGTCGTCGATCGGGACGTCGCCGCCCTCGGGCAGCGG
This sequence comes from Streptomyces sp. CNX435, assembly GCF_059570575.1. NCBI lineage: Bacteria > Bacillati > Actinomycetota > Actinomycetes > Kitasatosporales > Streptomycetaceae > Streptomyces > Streptomyces sp. CNX435. The sequence continues at coordinate 523,434 of NZ_JCANTA010000003.1, forward strand.
GCCCGGCTGGGCGACCCGTACCAGGCAGACCCAGTTGGTGCGGTCCTTGCCGATCGGGTACGCGACGAGCGTCACGTCTCCGTCGCTCACCCCGACCCACGAGCGGCCGGTGAAGAACGGCGGGACGCCCTCGGTCACGCCGCGCCACATCCGCTGGCCGGACCAGGACAGCGGTCCCTCGTCCGGGTGCAGCCGGGCGCGTACCGTGGAGTTGAGCCCGTCCGCTCCGATCAGCGCGGCGGCCTCAAGGGTCTCGACGGCGCCGCTCTCGCGGTTCGTCACGCGGACCTCGACGGCGTTGTCGTGCTGGGTGAAGTCCTGCAGCCGGGTACCGGTGCGGACGGCGTCGGCGCCGAGCCGCCGCCGGACCTGCTCCAGGAGCATCAGGTGCAACTCGCCGCGGTGGATGGAGTACTGCGGCCACTTGGAGCCGGAACCCTCGCCGCGCGGCTGGGTGAAGAGCGGGTTGCCGGACTTGTCGCAGAAGACGTTCTCGGCGGTGGCCACGCCGATCTCGGCGAGTTCGTCGCCGAGGCCCAGTTCGGTCAGTTCGCGGACGCCGTGGGTGAGGAGGTTGATGCCGACGCCGATGGGTTCGATGCGCCGGGCGTTCTCGACGACCAGCGCGTCGATTCCGGCGGCGTGCAGGCTCAGCGCGGTGGTGAGCCCGCCGATCCCGCCGCCGGCGATGAGGACGGGAGCGGTCATCAGGCGCCCCCCTCGGCTGTGCCGGGAGATCGGGTGAAGGCGTGTCCGGCTGGGGCGAGTGGGTGGTTGCGGACGTTGACTGACAGCGCGGCCGGGTCGGGTTCGGTGCGTTCTCGGCTCTCGGTCATGCTCAGCACTTGATCCTCACTGGTTTTTCGGTGGAGTTCAGTCCGCAGGACGAACCCGCTCTGAAACCTGAGATGAAAACTGGTAATACGAGGCGAGCTTGAAGAATTCGCCGCCCCGCGCCACCGTGCCGGCGTAAACGTAGCTGGGTTCGCCGCTGTGCACGGTCGGCATGTCGCGGGCGAACTTCGCGATATCGGGCTCTATGCGGGCCGGCAGCAGGTTCGGGTCCGAGGTCCGCGTGGAGAAGCACATGCGCTCGACCCGGGTGGTGTCCCAGCCGAACGTCGGGTACAGGGCGAACGAAGTGCTGATGAACTCGCCCATCTGCTCGCTCGGCTCCGGCAGCCCCATGCCGCGGAGGGTTTCCCCGATGGCGTCGCGCTGCGTGAATTCGGGGGTGAGCCCGCTGACGTAGAGATTCCACGTCCGGCTGCCGTAGTCGATGCCGATGCACGAGACCTTGCCGTCGAGCCCGGCGGCGGCGAAGAAATCGGCGTGCTCGGCGAGGGCCGGCGGAATGGACGGCAGTTCCGCGAGCGCCTTCATGCTGGCCGGCTGGGCGAGTGGGAAGAAGACGCACGCCTTCTTGAATCCGCGGGCGACGCCGAAGTCCACGGCGTAGGCGTCGAGGGGCAACCGGTCGGCGATCTCGGAGAAAAGCCCGGTGATCGGGTGGTCGACCTTCTCCAGCAGGCCGTCGGCCACGGCGGCGGCGTAGGGGTCACCGGCCTCGGTGGGCACGGTGAAGTCGAAGGCCAGCTCGCCCCGGTACTTCTTGCCCGTCCCCATACTGAAGATGATGTGGGAGTCGTCGAACCACCGGCCGAAGGTGTCCAGAGCCGGCCAGACCTTCTCTCTGGAGCACGGCGCGTCCACTAGCCGGGCGGTTTCCTCAATTGCCGAGTAGACCGTTTCCAGCTTGGTGGCGTCAGGCATTCTTCCCTCCAGGGGGTCAACCTCGGTGTTCATCGGAACAGCAAATCCTGTGACCCCTGACCGCATTCGGTTCAGTTCGCCGGCCGCGCCCACATCCGCGTCGAGAAATTACTGTCAGACGGCCCGACGCAGGTGTTGGCAAGGGGATACAAGCCACGATCGACTTGGGGACACGTCCGGATCCTCCCAGATCGCGCTTGGCGCTGACTTTACGCGCACTTGGTGATCGCTTGACATCCGCCCCGCCACCATCGAAAAGGCAGACGGCGTTTACTTATTCGTCAATTCCCTGGAGATGGCGCCTTACCGGCGGTAGGGCGGAAAAGCGGCGCCCGGCGGCGCGGCCCGTCTCACGCCTTGCGGAGTACCGCCCCGTAGGCGTCGCACGCGTTCTGCACCGGGCCGGCCGGGCGCCACTGGCTGACCGGAACGAGCCCCGGCTCCACCGGCGTCCAGCCGTCGAGGATCCGCTCCAGCTCCGCCCGGCCCCGGTCGATCAGCGGGTCGCTGGCCTGCTCGAACACCTCGATGACCGCCGGCACGCGGGAGTCGATGTCGGACGAGATGTGGTTCACCGCCAGGTAGCTGCCGGGTACGACCGCCTCGTGCACCCGGGCGACGATGCCGGCCGGGTCCTCGGCGTCGGTGAGGAAGTGCAGGATGCCCGAGAGGAGGACGCCGACGGGCATCGTGAAGTCCAGGGTGGACCTGACGACGTCGTCGAACAGGACGGTGTCCGGTTCGCGCACGTCCCCTTCGAGGGCGACGGTGTACTCGCCGTCGGCCTGCAGCGCCGCCATGTGCGCCACGGCGACCGGGTTCTTGTCGACGTACACCACCCGGGTCTCGGGGGCGATGCGGTGGGCGATCTCGTGGACGTTGTCGTAGATGTCCGTGGGCATCCCGCCGCCGATGTCGAGGATCTGCCGGATTCCGGCCTCGCCGACCCAGAACTCGACGGTGCGGTCGACGAAGAGCCGCTGCTCCCGCGTGAGCACCTTGAGGTCGGGCATGATCTGCTCGGCCTCCTGCAGCAGGTCGCGGTCGGCGTGCACGTTGTCACGGCCGCCCAGCGCGTAGTCCCAGAACCGCGAGGGGTGCGCCCTGCGCGCGTCCGGCAGCGGCAGTCTCCCCTCGCACCCGTCCGAGGTCCCGTCACCCGTCATCTGTGCCTCCGTACCCGCACCCCGGGAAATGGTCTCACTCGCCGCCGAGCGTGATCGAGGTGTCGATGAACTCGTTGGTCACCAGGTCCTCGGGCGTCAGCCCGTGCTTGATGGGCTTCTTCTGGGACTCGAAGACCGGCCCGGCGACGTCGATCAGCTCCTGCACCCGCCCGGTGTCGAACTCGCCCACCGGCTTGCCGGGGTCGGCGACGAGGTCGAGCGCGGTCATCTGCTCGATGGAGTATTCACCCACGCCCTTGGAGAACGGCTGGTCGGCCTTGAAGACGTCGCGCAGTTCGATGACCTTGTCGATGACCGGGTCCGGGTTCTCCATCAGGTCGACCGCGCCCTGCTGGATGACCGGGACCAGCTTCTTCAGGCACGGCGCCAGCTCGCCCTTGTCCGCCGGGCGGATCATCGGCGAGGGACCGGGGTTCGGGTAGTACTCGTAGGCGAGCTGCGAGGCGACCGGCCTGCCCCAGTCGGGCAGCTCCTTCTCGTAGATGTACGGGTCCTCGGTGGCGTACCCCGAGGTGGCGACGTCGCCGCCGGCCGCGACGAAGCGCGCCGGGGAGCCGTCGCCGGAGCTGTCGACCTGGTCCTTCTTCAGGATGCCCGTGCTGGTCAGGTAGTCCATGTACGGTGTCGGGACGTAGACGACGGTGGTGTCGGTCCTGCCGATGTCCTCGATCGTCTCGACGTCCGGGTGCTTCTCCGGGTCCCACATGATGACCTGCGGGTTCTTCGCCAGCAGCGACATCACGGCCAGCGTCGGCTGCTTCTCGGAGTTCTGGATCGCCTCGTCGAAACCCTGGGGTATGCCGAGGTGGATGCTGTCGTCCGTGTACATCTGCGAGGACGTCGGGTTGAAACCGATCGCCGGGCCGCCGGAGCGCAACTCCAGCTTGACGCCGGTGTCCTTGCCGCCGGAGGCCACGAGCGGGGCGGTGACCTTCTTGGCACCCGCGTCGACGTCCATGTCGTCGCCGAGGAGTTGGTACATGGCGCCGGCGGAGGTGATGTCCGGCCACCACGCCGTCTGGACCACGATCGTCTCCGGGCACTCCTTGCTGAGGTCCGTGGCGCCGCCGGTCCCGGCGGCCGGGGAGGCGCTGCTTCCGCCGCCGTCGCCGCCGTCATCGCCGCCGTCGCCGCAGGCTGCCAGCACGGACAGCATTGCTACGGCGGCGAGGGGGACCGCCTTTCTACGCACGTGGTGCAGACGCATGTGAGATCCAGTGGCGATCAGGCGGCCAGGTGGGCCGGTCGGGCTGGCGGGAGTGCCGGACGGACTGATGCCTGATCATAGACATGCCTTCCGCGCATACGTTCAGCGCGTTCGCCGGTCGAGTTCCTTTTGCAACATGGGCGTTGGAGGGCCGAAACGTCGGATTCCATACGGGCGGGGGTGGGGTGGAGCCGGTCAGCCCCACCGGTCGCCGATGCCGTGCCGTGGCTCGCGCGCACCGCCGCCGGCCGGGCTCGGCCGGCCGGCGGCGGGGGCGCCTCGGCCCTCAGAACGTCACGTCGCTGCAGAAGAAGTAGATCTGGTCCGCGTGCGACGCCTTCCAGATGGTGTAGACGATGTGGTGGCCGCTGCGGCCGGGCGCGCTGGCGTCCGCCGTGTAGTGGCTGGCGGGGCCGTACGGGCCGGCGGTGGCGACACGCTCCAGGTCGCCCCAGTCGAGTGCGTCGGTCTGCGCGTCGTACCCCTGCCGGGTCACGTACACGTAGAGGTAGTCGGCGCCGTGGTTCGCCTGGTCGAGGACGTCGACGGTGAAGTCGGTGCCGAGGTCCGAGGTCTGCCACGGGCCGGGGGTGTCCATCGAGTCGTAGCGGCCGTCCTGGGTGTGGCCGGCGCTGCACAACTGGTTGTCGGGGATGTGGGCCTCGAAGTCGCCGCCGGTGCCCTCACGGTAGAGGCCGTTCCAGTTCCACATGCCGTTGGTGTCGTGCTGCCACGCCTGCCAGCACATGGGGTCCTGCTGCTGCATGTCCGGGTTCTGGAAATCGTCTCCCCAGCGCTGCCAACAACCGTAGTTGCGGGAGACCGGGTCGGCGGTCGAGCCGTGGGCCTGGGCGGTGCCGCCGGTCCAGGGCGTCAGCAGCAGCGCGGCGGCGGCCAGGACCGCCAGGAGGGCGCGGACGGGCAGGCTCCGCGCGTCGGTGCGATCGTTCCGTAGCGATGACACTGCGACTCCTCCTCCGGGAGGGGGGTGGATGAGAGGTGCAGAAGATTGGGAGCGCTCCCAATCCACCGACCCCTCCCCCGGCCACAGCCGCACGAAACCTTTCGAGACCCGGGGCTCGCCATCCGACCGCCCCGGGGAGGGCCGACCCGGCCCCGATCGCACGCCGGCCGAGGCTCGGCGCGCTCCCGCCGCTCCGCGGACGGAAGGGGCCCGGCTCCCCCGAGCGGGTGACGGCGGGGCTCCGTACGCCGTCCTTCAGCGCCCGAGCTTGCGCTTGAGCTGGGCCTTGTTCATGGACGAGCGGCCGTGGATGTCGCGGCGCCGGGCCTCGGCGTAGAGCTGGTCGTAGGTGGGGCCCTCGGCGCCCCGGTGAGAGCGGAGCCCGCCCCGGCGGCCGGAGGAGATGTCGCGGGTGGAGGTGCGGCTCGCGGTGCGGGACTCCCCGGTCCGGGCGCGCTCCTTGTTCACGGTGCGGGCGGCGATCTCCTTCGCCCGCGCGCTGCCGGCGCCGCGCTTCTGGGCACCCTTCTTGATGTGCTCGTACTGACGCTCCCTTTTGGGGCTGGATCCGCTCGGCATGGTTTCTCCCTGGGGGTAGATCGGTCGGACGCCTTCATCGTCGGCCATGTTGAATTACGTATCAAACGGGCAAATCAGTCAACTCTTCACTCCGGTTTCCGACCGGCGGCCCGGGGCACCCGGTCCGTGACCGGTCTGCCGCACAGCGAAGGGACAGCCATGACGTACCAACCGGACGGCCGGCGCTCTGCCGCCCAGCAGGCGCTGCACACCGTCGCCGAGAACGGCCCGGACCAGGAAGCGCTGCACACGCTCGCCGAGAGCCGCGTGCTGCTGCCCGACCCGGACCCCGCCGGGGAACCGGCCGGGCCCGAGCAGGCGCAGACGCTCAGTCTGCCGATTGTGGAGCAGGGCGACGGCACCCGGCTGGTGCCGGTCTTCACCTCCGCCGACCGGCTCGAACAGGTCTTCCCGGAGATCGAGCACTACAACGCGGTGGCGCTCGGCGACCTCGCCCGCGGCTGGCCTTCGGACGGCCCGTCGCTGGTCATCGACGCGGGCGCGCCGGAAGAGATGGCGCTGACGGCCCAGGGGGTGCGTGAGCTGCTCGCGACCGCCTGAGCCGGCGGCGATGAGTTTCGCCGCGGTACGCCGTCTCCCTCTGCACACCGACGGGCCGCACCCTGGAGACCACCATGACCGTTACCTACACCTTCGACTTCTTCACCAGCCTCGACGGCTTCGGCGCCGCCGGCGGCGACTGGACCGGCTACTGGGGCAAGCAGGGACCCGAGCTGCTCGATCGCCGCCTCGGCCTGTACGAGGAGGACCAGCGGATGGTCTTCGGGGCCGGGACCTACCGGATGTTCTCGCAGATGCTGGCCGAGAGCACCGAGGAGTCCGAGGTACGCGACCCGTGGGTCACGCGGATGACACAGCTGCCGGCGACCGTGGTGTCGACCACGCTGACGGAGCCCCTCGACTGGCCGGACGCGACCGTCGCGAGCGGCGACGCCGTCGACGTCGTCGCCCGGCTCAAGGAGGAGTCCGACGTGCCGCTGCGCTCGCACGGCAGCCTGTCGATGAACCGGGCGCTGATGGCCGCCGGTCTGGTCGACCGCGTGCACGTGACGCTCTTTCCCGTGATCACCGGCCGGACCGGGCTGGCCCCGATCTTCGCGGGTGCGGCCGACTTCGACCTCGACCTGATCGAGACCCGGACCCTCGACGGCTCCATCCAGGAGCTGGTCTACCGGCCGACGCTGCACGGCTGACACCGGCCCCGTGCCCGGGCAGCCGTCGGGAGGCTAGGTCGCCGCGCTTGGTGCGTACCGGTTCCCCGGCTCAGTTCGACAAGTTGACCTGCTGCCGGATCTGGTCGAGCCCGATGCCCGAGTGCGGCGGCCTCCGCTGCCCCGGTACGCGCGGCTCGTCGCCGGCCGGGGCCGTCCACCAGCTCACGCTGCCCTCCTCGATGGTGCGCAGCAGGATCCCCTCCCGGATCGCCCAGGGGCAGATCGTGACCACCTCGATGCTCATCAGCTTCATCGCGGTGTGCGCGACCACCGCGCCGGCCAGCGACTGCCGGGCACGCGCCGGCGAGATGCCCGGCAGCCGGGCGCGCTCGGCCGCGGGCAGCCCCTGGAGCTGCTTGACCGCCCGGCGGAGGTCCTCCTGTGCCATCGTGCGCGCCACGAACGGGCCGTGCCGGCCGGGCGCCGCGCCGCAGAGGCGGGCGAGCTGCTGCATGGTGCGGGAGGTGACCACGGTGGTGCGCGGCGCCTCCCAGCGGATGCGCGCGGCCACGTCGCGCAGCCGGTGCCGGACGTGCCGGCGTACCGCCTTGACCGCCGCGGGCGGCGGCGGGTCGTGCCTGCCGAAGAACTCGCGGGTCAGCCGGCCGGCGCCCAGCGGGAGCGCGATGGCGAAGTCAGGCAGCCGGCTGCGGCCGCAGGCCACCTCGAACGAGCCGCCGCCGATGTCGAGGACGGCCATCGGCCCGGCCCGCCAGCCCATCCACCGGCGGGCCGCCAGAAACGTCAGCTCCGCCTCCTTCTCGCCGGGCAGCAACTGCAGTGCCACGTCGGTGCGTTCGCGGACGGCGCGGCAGATGTCACGGGAGTTGGGGGCGTCGCGGACGACCGCGGTGGCGAAGGCGAACGGTTCCGCGACCCCCCAGCGCCGGGCCTCCTCGCGCGCGGCGCCGACGGCCGCGGCCAGTTCCCCGACCGCCCGCTCGCCGAGCCGCCCGTCGGCGTCCGCAAACTCCGCCAGCCGCAGCTGCCGCTTGGCCGTGTGCACGGGCAGCGGCACCTGGCCGTCCGCGTCCGCGACCACCAGGCGCACCGTGTTCGAACCCGCATCGATCACGCCGACTCTCATCAGCCTCGCGTACCCCAACTGGCGGCATTTTAGACATCCTTCCTCTTAAGGAACGGTTACGCCGGGTGCCGCGGGAAGGGCACGGTGTGGTGGAGCACGCGGTGGAAGCCGTCCAGCACCGCGAGGGCCACGGCGTCGGCCGCCGTGGCACACCGCTCGTACTCGGCCGCCGTCAGGCCGCCTGACGCGCGTCTGACCATGCAGACGGCGCCCAGGACACGCTGCCGGAACCGCATCGGGAAGGCGAACACGGCGCCGATGTCGGGCAGTTCCTCCCGTGCACGGGGGCCGAACGCCGGCCAGCACCGCTCGTCGCCGTGCAGGTCGTGGACGACAACGGGGCGGCCCAGGGCGGACGCGCGCACGGACGGCCCCTCCACCGTCTCGGACTGCAGCTCCTCCAGGCGCAGCGCCATCGCGTCGGAGGCGCCGTACACCTGCCGGTACGGGGTGTGGCCGGACAGCGAGATCGCCACCGCGTCCAGGCCCAGCTCCGTGCGGAGGAGCCGGCACAGCCGGCCGGGCAGCTCACCCGGGCCGCTGTCCGCCGCGGTGTCGAACACCGACTGCCGAACGGCGAAGCGGTCGACCATTCACTCTCACCCGATACGAAGAAGACGGGGCTGATCACCGCACAAGTACCCAGGGTGCGGAATTCAGTCACACCCGTGGCGCCCGGGCCGTCTTCCGTGATCGGGGATGGGCGCCGCCCCCGCCCGGTCCATGCCGCGACCACCTCGGTCCGTACGTCCGGAAGCGGCAGCCCGGCAGCCCCCGTCCTGCCATCCGCCGGACGGCCCTGCGGGGTGGGCCGAACGGCCTTTCCGCGGGTAACCGTCCACACCGCATACGCGCGATTCTGGCCGGACTCCGGCGGCCCGTACCGGGCGTCCGAAGAAGTTGTCTCCTTACCGTCGCGTATTCCGAGCAGCTACCCGCGTAGACTTGACAGTCGCCGCCATGATGCCAACCCGGGCGAGAACCCGTTTTCGGACTCCGTGTTCCCCTCGTGAAATTCCTCTTCACACGAGCTTTACATAGCCCTAGCATGAGAACGCTCCCACCTCACGCTCCACTGAGGTCGGGGACGCATTCGGTACGGCACCCTCACCCACAGCGTTCCGCACGAATGCTTCCCAGTCCCCGAAGCCGCTCTCCCCTTTCTTCACCCTCGCGCCCGCTCGGACGTGAGGGAGCTCTTTCGCCATGCTCTGCGCCACCCTCAGGAGCGGCCGCACCGTCTCGGCCCGCCTGCGGCGCATGTGCTTTCACGAGCCGCAATCCGGCTCTCCCGTGCCCAATTCAGTGCGGTCGGCGCCGGTTTCGTCCCGGCCCGGCCCGGAGACAAAGGATAGGAGAAACATGTCCGGTAAGTTGATTGCTGGTGGAGCCCTGGCGGCCTTAGTCGCCACCACCCTCTCCGCTCAGACCGCGGCGGCGGACGAGGATCCGGCCGACGGACCCGACGAGCAGATAAGAGTCAGCATCCAGACCATCAACGGCTCGGGGTGCTCCGCCGGCACGGCGGCGGTGGCGGCCAACGCCGACAACACGGCGTTCACCGTGACCTACAGCGACTACCTGGCGGCGGCGGGGGCCGGCGCCAGCCCGATCGACTTCCGCAAGAACTGCCAGCTCAGCCTGGTGCTGGACGTCCCCTCCGGGTTCACGTACGCGATCCAGAGCGTGGACTACCGCGGCTACGCGTACCTGGCGGACGGCGCGTCGGGCCTGGAGCAGGCGTCGTACTACCACATGGGTTCGCCGGAGACGGCCACGAGCAGCCAGAGCTTCGAGGGCCCGTACGACGACAACTGGCAGGTGACCGACTCCAAGGAGTGGGCCGAGCTGGTGTGGGCGCCCTGCGGCGAGCAGCGGAACTTCAACGTCAACACCGAACTCCGGGTGTACCGGGGCTCCTCCGACCAGCAGGCGACGAGCCTGATGACGATGGACTCCACCGACAGCGCGGTGAGCACGAAATACCACCTGGCGTGGAAGGAGTGCTGAAATACCGCGACGGGTAAGCACCTTACCCGCGGTACGCATTCGGAGACGGCGGCGGAATTCCTGCCCGTCCCGCGTTGAGCGCCGGTATGCCGCCGGTGTGTCTTGACGGAATCCGGCCAGCAGGCCCCTTTGCCGCCCGCTCGCCAGATTCCGCCCGCATGGCCCGCTCTTGGGCATTGCCGTGCCCGGGAAACGGCCCATCCGACCGATTGGAGAACCATGACTCTTGTCGCAGGCAGTGTCCTGGCAGCACTACTGGCCGCGACCGTCAGCAGCCCCATCGCGTCGCCGTCCAACGATATCGCGACGCCGCCCTCCTTCGAAGACGTACCGCCCGACCAGATGGCGATCGAGGTGCTCACCGTCAACGGCACCGGCTGTGAGCCGGGCAGCGCCGCCATCGCGGTGTCCGAGGACAACCAGGCGTTCACCGTGACCTACAGCAACTACGCGGCCGTGGTCGGGGTCGGCTCCACGCCGACGGACTTCCGCAAGAACTGCCAGCTCAACCTGGCCGTCAAGGTGCCGGGGGGCTTCACCTACGCCATCGCCAGCGTCGACTACCGGGGGTACGCCTACCTGGAGGACGGCGCGACCGGCATGGAGAAGGCGTCGTACTACTTCCAGGGCTCGCCCGACACCGACACCTTCACGCACAACTTCACCGGGCCGATGGACGACAACTGGACCGCGACGGACGAGACCGACCTGGAGTCGCTCGTCTGGGCGCCGTGCGGGGAGATCCGCAACTTCAACATCAACACGGAGCTGCGGGTCAACGCCGGCACCTCGGACCCCACGACGACCACCAGCATGCTGACCATGGACTCGACGGACGGAGACATCGAGACCACGTACCACGTCGCCTGGCGTGAGTGCCTGCCGGGCGAGGACTGATCCGCGGATAGCGGGGACACCCGCCCCGCGGCGGGGGGAGCAGCCCGGGGGCATCGCAGCCCCGGGTTCCCGGCGCGGGCGCGGGGGTCCGTGGGCAGCGGGGCACGGGTCCGAGGTGCGTGGGTGCGGGTGCGTGAGCGCGGGGGTGCGGGTGCGTGGGTGCCCCGCTCCGCCGCTCAGCGCAGGTCGAGCCGCATCAGGACCCGGGGGTGCCCGGAGAGCACCGAGGTCGTGTCGGCGGCGTGGGTGAAGCCGGCGCGCTCGAAGTTCTTCCGGATCCCGGCGTACGCCATCGTCAGGTCGACCCTGGCGGAGCCGCTGTCCAGCGGGTACGCCTCGACCGCCGGGGCGCCGTGGGCGCGGGCGAACTCCACCGCGCCGGCGATGAGGGCGTGCGAGATGCCCTGCCTGCGGTGGCCGGGGCGTACCCGGACACACCACAGCGACCATACCGGCAGGTCGTCCACGTGCGGGATCTTGCGGTTGCGCGCGAAGGTCGTGTCCGCGCGCGGCGCCACGGCGGCCCAGCCGACGGGCTCGTCGCCGTCGTAGGCGAGCACGCCGGGCGGCGGCTCGGCGGCGCACAGCCCGGCGACGTACTCGCCACGGGCGGGGCCGCGCAGCTCGTTGTTGGGCCGGGACGGGATCCGGTAGCTCAGGCACCAGCAGACGTTGGCCCCCGGGGACTTCGGGCCGAGCACGGCCCGGACGTCCTCGAAGACGTCGGCGGGGCGGACGTCGATGCTCATGCCACGAGGGTGCCATGCGGCCGGGCACCAGCCCGGGCCGGTGCCCGGCCGTACGCAGCGTGCGCTCACGCGTGCGCGTGCTCCCTGACGTCGTCCGCCACGCTCTTGTCGAGCGCGCAGCGCACCAGGGCCGCGGTGAACAGCGGCAGTTCCGGTTCGCCCACCAGCCGGGCGAGCCGGGCCGGGTCCTTCGGCAGGTCCACGCGGCCGGCGCCCTGCACGACCTTGGCGTCGACGTACGGGGCGGCCTCCGGCCAGAGCCCCTGGACCTCGCGGAGGAAGATAGCCGCGCCCGTGGGCCCGAGGCCGGGCACCTGCTGCAGCAGCTCACTGAGTCGGCGGACGTCGCCGTCCGCCTCGCGGCGCAGCTCGCGCAGGTCGCCGCCGTAGGTGTCCAGCAGCAGCCGGGCGCCGTCCCCGAGCCGGGTGGCGGTGCTCTCGTCGTAGCGCCGGTAGCCGCCCTCGCCGAGGGCGTCGACCCGCCGCTGCCAGGTGGCGTCGGCCATCCGGCGCGGGCCGCGCAGCCCGGCGTCGAACAGCGCGCGGGCCGCGGCGACCGCCACGCTCGCCCGGATCCGGGTGCTGAGCAGGCAGGAGAGCACGAGGAGCTGGTAGAGGGGCTGGGGGGTGTCCTTGAGCCGAATGCCCGCGTCCTCGGCGTACGTGCGTCCGTACGCGTCGAGGAGTGCGTGCACCGTGCGCTTCTCGTTCTTCGTCACGGGTCCGTCCTCCACAGCTCGGAATCCGTTCTGTCCGGTGCTGTCCGGTGTTGTCCGGTGTTGTCCGGTGCTGTTCACGGCCTTGTCAGGCGCCCCGGGCGCCGTCCGCCGCGACGAGGTCGCGGGCCGCCGCCGCGACCGCCGCCGCGTCGATGCCGGCCGCCGCGAGCTGCTGCGTCCCGGTCGCCGAGCCGGGCATGGTGCGTACCGCCAGCCGGGCGAGCCGCGGGACGTGGCGGCCGTCGGCGAAGGCCTCCGCCACCGCGTCGCCCAGACCGCCCTGCGGGCGGTGGTCCTCGACGGTGAGCACCCGGCCGGTCAGCTCCGCCGCGGCGCGTACGGCGTCGGTGTCGAGGGGCTTGACCGAGTACAGGTCCAGCACGCGCGCCCCAATGCCCTCCGCGGCCAGCAGGTCGGCGGCGGCCAGCGCCTCGTGCACGGTGACCCCGGCGGCGGCGATCGTCACGCGGTCCCCGGGCGACGCGCGCAGCAGCTTGCTGCCGCCGACCGGGAAGTCGTCGTCGGGCCCGTAGAGGACGGGCCGGGCGCCGCGCATCGTGCGCAGGTAGCGCACACCCGTCAGGTCGCCGTCCGCCATGGCGGCGACGAGCCGCGCGGTCTGGTTGGCGTCGCAGGGGTGCAGCACCGTGCTGCCGTGCACGGCGCGGAACATCGCCAGGTCCTCCAGCCCCATCTGCGACGGGCCGTCCTCGCCGATGGCGACGCCGGCGTGCGAGCCGACCAGGTTGAGGTTCGCCCGGCCGATGGCGGCCATGCGCACGAAGTCGTGGGCGCGGGTCATGAACGCGGCGAAGGTCGCGGCGAACGGCGTCCAGCCGCACGCCTGCATGCCCACGGCCGCCGCGACCAGCTGCTGCTCGGCGATGTAGCACTCGAAGTACCGGTCGGGGTGCTCCTTGGCGAAGAATTCGGTCCGCGTGGAGTCGCCGACCTCGCCGTCCAGGGCGACGAGGTCCGGCCGCACCGTGCCGAGCGCCGCCAGCGCCTGCCCGTACGCGTCGCGCGTGGCCACCGAGTCCCCGACGTCGTAGAGCGGCAGCGCCGGATGCGACGCGGACGCGGGCGGCGGAGCGGCGGCGGGCGGCGGGGCCTGCGGATCGACGCGCACGGCGTCGCCGGTGCCGCCCAGCTCGGCGATCGCCGCCTCGGCGTCGGGCAGCGGCTTGCCGTGCATGCCCTCGCGGTTCGCGACGGCCGCGACCCCGCTGCCCTTGACGGTGCGGGCGAGCACGGCGGTCGGCCGGTCGGTCACCGCCTCGGCCTCGGTGTACGCGGCGTCCACGGCGGCGACGTCGTGCCCGTCGACCTCGACGGTGTGCCAGCCGAACGCCCGCGCCCGGCGCGCATACGCGTCCAGGTCCCAGCCGTGCCGGGTGGGTCCGCGCTGGCCGAGCCGGTTGACGTCGACGATCACGGTGAGGTTGCCCAGATGCTCGTACCCGGCGTGCTCGAACGCCTCCCAGACCGATCCCTCGGCCATCTCGCTGTCGCCGCACAGCACCCACACCCGGTACGGCAGGTGCCCGAGCCGCTTGCCCGCCAGCGCCATGCCGACGCCGATGGGCGGCCCCTGCCCGAGCGACCCCGTGGCCACGGCCACCCACGGCAGCATCGGCGTCGGATGGCCTTCGAGCCTGCTGCCCAGCTTCCGGAACGTCAGCAGCTCCTCGTCGTCGACGGCGCCGACCGCCTTGAGCGCCGCGTACAGCAGCGGCGAGGCGTGCCCCTTGGACAGGACCAGCCGGTCCGCCCCGGGGTGGTCGGGCCGGTCGACGTCGTAGCGCAGGTGCCCGGCGAGCAGGACGGCCATCAGGTCGGCCGCGGACATCGACGAGGTCGGGTGGCCGGATCCGGCGGCGTCGGCGGCCCGTACGGCGTCGACGCGCAGCCGGCGGCCGAGCGCGGCGGGGAGGCGCGGATCCACGGCGGCGGCGGTCATGTCGTTCTCCTTGCTCGTGCTGGGCGCGGTGTGCGGACCGCCGGAACGGCGGTGGGCCGGCCCGGTCCCGTACGCGTCGCCTTCGTGCAGGTCACAGGGGGCGGGTACCACGCCCGGGCGGGGTCTAACGGCCGATCTCGGGTACCGCCGCGGCGACCGGGGCGGGGACCGGGGCGCGGGCGCCGGGGCGCGCTCAGCGGGTGAGCCAGGCCCGGAGCCGGGGCAGTCGGGGCAGGTGCTCGCGGAGGTCGCGCCCGCTGCGGTCCAGCCCCTCCAGCAACCGCGCGGAGCGGTGCTCGGTGTCCAGCTCGTCGAGGATCCGGTTGAGGTCGGCGAGCAGCGCCCCGTACAGGAACCAGTTCTCCTCGTCGCGCTCCACGCTGTCCAGCAGCAGCGCCTCCACCCGGTCGCGCAGGGCACGGGCCGCCCCGAGGTCGCCCTCCAGTCGCCCGGCCGCCGTCTCGGCACTCGCGGACACCTCGGTCGACACCAGCTGCGCGAAGCTCACCAGCGCGTCCCCGACGTACCCGAACAGGTCCTCCAGCGCCGCGCCGACGTCGCGGGGGAACAGCGGCTCACCGCCCTCCCGCGCCTTCGCCAGGTCCGTGAGCCCCCGGGTGAGGGTGCGCACCACCACCGCGCAGATCTCCAGCGCGTCCAGCCCGGTGCGCAGCACCACCCGGTGCATCAGGGCCTCCCGCACCCGGGGATTGAGCCGCAGGCTGTCCTCGGCCCGGCGCAGCGAGGCGTCGACCTCGCCGATGGAGTCGTCCAGCTCGCGCGCCGCGCGCAGCCGGTCGGCGGCCACGGCGGGCGGCGTGACCACGGTCAGCTGCTCGGCGCTGCGCAGCAGCAGCCGGCGCATGCGGCGGGCCAGGTCCTCGATCGCCTCGCCGGCGGTCTCCACCCACACCGGGGGCGCCAGCACCAGGTTGAACGCCAGCCCCACGGCGGCGCCGACGAGCGTCTCCAGGATCCGCGCCCACGCCGTGTCGCCCACGTGGGTGACGCCGAGGACGAGCATGGCGCTGATCGCGACCTCGGGCACGAACTCGTTCACGCGCACGACGCGGCCGGCCACCAGCGAGGCGAAGATGATCAGCCCGAGGCTCCACCAGCTCAGCCCGACCAGGAGGCTGAAGCCGCTGGCGATGAGCACCCCGAGGACGACGGAGTTGACGCGCCGGATGCCGGTGGTGAGCGTGGCGTAGAAGGTCACCTGGACGACGAGGAGCGCGGTGAGCGGCGCGGTCAGCGGCTTGGGCCCGCTGCTGAGCGGGAGGGCGACGACGTACGCGATGGTCGCGGCCATGGTGGCGCGGAGCGTCTGCCCCACGGCGGGCGCGCGGACGCGCTCGGCGAGGCCGGCCAGGAACGGACGCCGCCGGACGGCGTCGGCCACGTCGAACCTCAGCGCTCCTCCTCGTCACGTCGCCGCCCCGGGCGCCGCGGCGACCCGCCGCGCACCGATGGTCAACCACAACGTCTCACAGGGACCGCCGCCTCTCCCGCGCAGGGCCACCCCCTCGGCGTACGCCGAGGGGGTGGCGGGGGCGTGGCGGGCCCGCCGGGTCAGCCGCCGGCGGTGAGGACCGGGGTCTGCCAGTTGCGCCACTCGGCCAGGTTGCCGGGCTTCTTCGGCGAGATCCGGAACACGCCGGGGGCGCTGCCCGTACCCTTCAGGAACGTCGCGATGCTCTGCTGCAGCGGCGCGCGCCACTCGGACCGTGACGCGCAGTGCGTACCGTCCTGCACGTCGGACCAGTAACTGATGTTCTGGCCCGCGCCGAGCGCCTTGTAGACCTCCGCCCCGCCGAGCGCCGCCACGCTGCCGGAGGTGGCGCCGAGCCAGTCGACGTGCGGGTTCTCCATGATGAACAGCCCGCGCGGGGCGACCATGCCGACCATCTCGTGGGTGTCCACCGGCAGCTGCGCCGGGTTGCCCTGGTACGAGCCGAACTCGTCGCCCAGCCACGGCTGTTCGGAGTACGCGCTGGTCAGCGGCTGCGCGCCGCTCTCCCGTGCGACGCTGCGGAGGGCGGGCGCGCCGGCGGTCCCCGACTCGATCGGCATGGTCAGCGCGATGCGCTGGTCGAACGCGCCGGCCACGAACGCGCCCTTGCCGAAGCGGGAGCAGCCGGTGACGCCGGTCGCCTCCGCGCGCAGCACGCCGCCGTCGGACTGCTCGATCACGTCGATGATCCGGCTCACGCCCCAGGCCCAGGCCATGAGCAGCCCGGTGCTGCTGGAGGAGCCGTAGACGCTGTAGAAGGCGCCCTGCTTGTTGTCGCGCGGCGTGCCCTCGCGGCCCACGGCGTACGGGTCGAAGTTGACGACGGCGGCGCCCGCGGCCTTGATCGCGGCCGTGTCCGCGCCGAACCCGCCGTAGACGATGACGGCGGGGAACGGGCCGCTGCCGCTCGGCAGGTCGACGCTGGCCGAGAAGCTCGCGCTGCGGCCCTGGTCCGATACGTTCACGGTGATGCCGGTCGAGGAAACGCTGCCGGTGACGCTCGCCGGCTTCGCCGGCTTCTGGCCGTAGATCGTGCGCTCCGCCAGCTCCCTGATCTCGGCCCGGCGGCAGCGCCAGTCGGCGGTGGTGGAGATCCGCGTGCCGTCCAGCCGGGTGAAGGGGTCGGGCAGCAGGGAGTTGCTCGGCGTGGTCGGGCTGGGGACGGGGCAGTCGGCGCCGTCGTCCTCGACCGGCGGATCGGCCTCGGCAACGGGATCGGCGACGGGCTCGAAGCGCTCGGCGGCGGCTCCCGGCCGCGCGTCGAGGGTCGCGGCGAGGATCGCCGCGACGGCCAGGACGGCGGTCACCGCCCAGGTGAGTGCCCGGTGCCGGCGGAGCGGGTGGAAGCGCATGGGAGGACCTCCAAACAGAGCGGGAGCGCTCCCACACGGTAGGTATACGTCCAGGACATGACAACAGTGATTTCCAGTCACTTTCGCGATGTAGAGCGAAACTTTCGAAGCCCAGCATCAGCCCCGGTGGCCCGTCCCTCAGCCGCCGACCACGGCGCTCGACGGCACCCGGTCGGCCGGCACCGAGAACACCGCGACGTACGGCTCCGGGTCCCGGCACGAGTCGCCGGCCGGCAGCGGTCGCAGCCGCTCCGCCGTGATCTCCAGCAGCACCTCGTCGCCGCAGCCGCGCCCCTCGAAGGCGAACCGCCGCGCCGGGCCCGGCAGCTCCGAGTCGTAGCCGCTCCCCAGCTCGCCCGCCAGCACCGTCGCCGCCTCCCCGGGCAGCGGGCGTACGAAGGTGTCGAACTGGTCGGGCTGGCTGACCTCGGCGGCCCGCGGCTCGCGCGCCGCCGCGGCGCGGTCGTCCAGCGGGGCGTAGGCGAGGAGTGTGGCCGGTCCCGGCGGGTCGGGCGAGGTGCCGCCGATGGCGGGGTTCGCGCCGACGTCCTTCTCTGGGACGGCGAAGACCGCGAGCACGTCCCACGGGCTCGCGCACGTCTGGTACGTCGTGGTGCCGGTCAGCCGCGCGGAGTAGCCGGTGCCTTCGGCGTACGTCAGCACCGCGCCCTCCGCGCTGGTGCAGCCGCTGCTCCACGCCAGGGCGACCAGCGCCTCGGCGCCCAGATCGCGGTCGAGCAGCTTCTCCCGCAGCTCGACGCCGATGCCGTCCTGCGGATACCAGCCGGCGAACACCTTCACGTCCGCCGGTGAACGCAGCATCGTGCTGACCGCCGCGAGCCCGTGCCCCTGCTCGAAGTGCACGGTCTGTGCCCCGGGCACCACCGCGTCCCCGTCGCCGCCCGGACCGGAGCCCGGCGACCCGGTCGATCCCGTCGAGTTGCCCACCGCCCACCACACGCTCGCCACGAGCAGCACGCCCGCGACGACCGCCGCGGCCACCGTCCACACGCCGCGGCGCCGCCACGCCACGGTCGAGTCCCCCGTCATACGTCCCCCTCGATTCCCCCGTACGCCGCTACGACGGCGCCGCGCCCCCGCCGGTTCCCCCGGACGGGTGCATCCGGAACCTCAACGTCCCGCGGGGGCGTTAAGTGACTGACCGCGACAGCGCGGTCTTCCGTACGACGACCGGAACCGACGAGTCGGGCGGCACGCCCGCAACCCGAGGTGGCATTCAGTGTCGATGTTTGATCGGATCAAGGACCAGGCCAAGGGGCTTCAGCAATCCCGGGGCGGTGCGCGGCCCGGCGGCCAGGGCTCCGGCGGGGCGGGCTCGGGCGGCGGGTCCAAGGCCCAGCTCGTGAGCATGTTCAAGACGCAGCTCAGCTCGATGAAGACGGAGCTGAAGAGCGGCGCGTACCGGGACGCCAGCATGGCGATCTGCGCGCTCGTGGCCGCCGCGGACGGGCACGTGCACCCGGCCGAGCGGGAGCGCATGGACTCGCTGATCGTGAGCAACGACGTGCTGCAGAACTTCCCGCCGGAGCAGCTGCGGCAGCGCTTCACCAAGCATCTGGACCGGCTGACGGTCAACTTCCCGCAGGGCAAGGCGGAGGCGATGCAGGAGATCGCCAAGGCCCAGAAGAAGCCCGCGGAGGCGCGGGCGGTGATCCAGACCGGGTTCGTCATCGCGGGCGCCGACGGTCACATCGACCCGGCCGAGCAGCAGGTGATCCGCGAGGCGTGCACGGCGCTCGGGCTGTCGCCCACGGAGTTCGGTCTCTGAGTCCGGAGAGTCCGGAGCCCGCGTGCCCCGTGCGCCTTCGGGCGTACGGGGCACGTCGCGCCCCGGCCGGCGGCGGTTCCCAGGACCCGCCGAAGCGGGCCCGCCACAGGTCGCGGAGGAGCGCGATCCCGGCCACGAAGGGATCCGCGGGAGGCTGTGGTCTCCCGTACCCCGTACGCGAGCGGCGTGCTCAGCCGCGGTACGCCTCCAGCAGCCGCAGCCACACCTCGCTGATCGTCGGGTACGAGGGGACCGCGTGCCACAGCCGGCTCACCGGGACCTGCCCGGCGACCGCGACCGTCGCCGAGTGGATCAGCTCGCCCACCCCCGGCCCGACGAACGTGACGCCGCGCAGGATCTCGTCGTCCAGGTCGACGACCATCCGCGCCCGCCCGCGGTAGCCGTCCGCGTACAGCCCCGCGCCCGCGACCGAACTCAGCTCGACGTCCACCGCGCGCACCCGGTGGCCGGCCCGTACCGCCTCGGCCAGCGACAGCCCGACGGCCGCGGCCTCCGGGTCGGTGAAGACGACCTGCGGGACGGCGCCGTGGTCGGCGGTCGCGGCGTGCGCACCCCACGGATCCGACTCCAGCAGCGGTACGCCCTGTGCCCGGGCGGCGATCGCGGCGCCCGCGATCCGGGCCTGGTACTTGCCCTGGTGGGTCAGCAGCGCACGGTGGTTGACGTCCCCGACCGCGTACAGCCACTCGCTGCCCGTGACCCGCAGGCTGTCGTCCACGTCCAGCCAGGAGCCGGGCGCGAGGTCCACCGTCTCCAGGCCGAGGTCGTCGGTGCGCGGCGCGCGGCCGGTGGCGAAGAGGATCTCGTCGGCCTCGACCGTGTCGCCGGCGTCGGTGGTCGCGACGACGGTGCCGTTCTCGCGGGTCACGGAGGTGACGGAGGTGCCGGTACGGATCTCTGCGCCGGCCTCGGTCAGCGCCTCGGCGACCAGCTCGCCGGCGAAGGGCTCCATGCGGTCCAGCAGGCCGTCGCCGCGGACGAGGACGGTGACCCGGGAGCCGAGGGCCTGCCAGGCGGTGGCCATCTCGGCGCCGACCACGCCGCCACCGACCACGATCAGCCGGCCGGGGACGGCCGCGGAGCTGGTGGCCTCCCGGCTGGTCCACGGCGCGACGTCGGCGACCCCGGGCAGGTCGGGCACCACGGCGCGGCTGCCGGTGCAGACGGCGACGGCGTGGCCGGCGGTGAGGGTGCGTACCACGCCGTCGGCGTCGGTCACGGTCACGGTGCGCGGCCCGGCGAGGCGGCCCCGGCCGCGGTAGAGGTCGGCGCCGACGGAGTCCAGCCAGCCGACCTGGCCGTCGTCCTGCCAGTGGGAGGTGTACTCGTCCCGGTGGGCCAGGACCGCCGGCGCGTCGAGGTCGCCCGCCACCAGCCCGCTCAGCCCCGGGACCCGGCGCGCGTCGGCGCGCGCGATCACCGGCCGCAGCAGGGCCTTGCTGGGCATGCAGGCCCAGTACGAGCATTCCCCGCCGACCAGCTCGCTCTCGACGATCGCGGTGGACAGCCCGGCGGCGCGGGTGCGGTCGGCGACGTTCTCGCCCACCGGCCCGGCGCCGAGGACGATCACGTCGTACGCGAAGGCTTCCGTTTCCGTCATGGGGCCAGTGTGGCCGGTGGGCGCGCGGGGGCGGGACAGCGGGGCCGGTGGAGTGTGTCGCCCGTGCCGCACCCCGAGGTCGGCGGCAGGCCGACGGCGGTGCGGGACCGTCAGCGGCCGTGCAGCAGGCGGGTCAGGAACTCCCCGGCGTCGGTGCCGGCGCTGGTGGCCGCGGCGAGGTCGTCCATGGCCAGGCGGTAGCGGTCGACCTCGCTCGGCTTGTCGATGCGCACCGTGTCGGAGAGCTGGTCGAGGCAGACCACGTCCGGCAGTTCCGGCTCGGCGAACCGCAGCATGGTCACCGGCTGCGACACCGCCGCCGGCCCGCCCTCGGCCAGTGGCACCACGTCCAGCGTGACCGTCGGGTGCTCGGCGTGCAGCCGGAGCAGGTGCCGCAGCTGTTCTTCCATCACGCCCGGGCCGCCGACGGAGCGCCGTAACGCCGCCTCGTCCAGCAGCACCCAGCAGCGCGGCGGGTCGGTGCGGGTGAGTGCCTGCTGCCGGCGTTCGAGGAGGTGCAGGCGGCGCTCCACCGTCTGCACCAGGTCGCGCGGGAAGCCGAGCCTCATCACGGCGCGGGCGTACGCGGGGGTCTGCAGCAGGTCCGGGATGCGCTGGGACTGGTAGCTGCGGATGACGGTGGCGGCCTCCTCCAGGCCCAGGTGGGTCTCCGCCTGACTGGGTACCAGGTCGCTGTACTCCTGCCACCAGCTGGGCACGTTGGCGCCGCGGGTCAGCGCGGCGTACTCGTCCAGCTCGTCCTCGTCAACGATGCCGTAGAAGTCCAGCAGCGCCGCGACGTCGTGATCCTTGCAGCCGCCCTGGCCCCGCTCCAGCCGGCAGAGCTTGGCGACGGAGGCACCGATCGCGCGGGCGGCCTCCTGCAGTTGGATGCCGCGGTTCTGGCGGAGCCGGCGGAGCCGGGAGCCGAGGACGGATCTGCACACGGGCCGGCCGCCGCGCTCGTGCTCGTCACCGAGCCGGTTATCCGGGTCGTAGGCTGCCGGCCTCGGCACCGCCATCGGTCCTCCGCAGCTGAGGGGCCCTCGCCAACAAGACTGACGCTACCCCGCGAAGCGTAACCGGACGCGGGCGGCGGAATCGCACCTTGGCCCGAACGTTACAGCCGGTGCCCGACTACGCCTCGCCGCCTGCCGTGCCGCGGACATCGCGAGGTGGCCCGCCGGCAGCCCGCCGTCCACCGGGAGGCGGACCCCGGTGACCCACGCCGCGTCGCGGGCGGCGAGGAACGCCACCGCCGCCGCGACGTCGTCCGGCGCGCGGCCCCTGACGGCGGGGCGCGTGCACTACGGCGCTATGCGTCCTCGCCGTAGAGGCGCGCGACGTCCGGCGAGTCCAGCCACCCGCTGTACGTGGGCGACTGCGGCCAGCCCTCCGGCGAGTCCTGCCACTCCTCCTGGCGGCCGAACGGCAGCACGTCGACCAGCGGGAAGGTGTAGCTCAGTTGCTCGGCGCCGCGGCCGGTGGTGTGCCAGGTGCGGTAGACGGTGTCGCCGTCGCGCAGGAAGACGTTGAACCCGAAGCCGCCGCCGGGCGGGGCGTCGACGTCGGCGCCGAACGCGCTGTTCGCGGTGGAATACCAGGTCATCTTGTTACCGACGCGCTTCTTGTACGCGAGCGCCTCGTCGATCGGCCCCTGCGTGACGATGACGAACCGCGCGTCGTAGGGGTCGAGGAAGCCGAGCCGGGTGTACTGCGTGGTGAGGCTCGTGCAGCCCCCGCACTGCCACTCCTTGCCCTCGAACCACATGTGGTTGTAGACGATCAGCTGCGACTTGCCGTCGAAGACGTCGACCAGCCGGACCGGCCCCTCCTCACCCTCCAGGGTGTAGTCGGGCATCTCGACCATCGGCAGCCGGCGCCGCCGCGCGGCGATGGCGTCCAGCTCCCGGGTCGCGGCCTTCTCCCGGACGCGCAGGTCGTCCAGCTCGCGCCGCCAGGTTTCGGCGTCGACGACGGGCGGTAGTGCCTTGGCGGTCATGGTGCTCCTCCGGCGTTCGGGAATTGCCTTTCCCTTTGGATAGACCGCCCGGCCCCGCGAAACTCATCGGTGGGCGCGATGACACTCGGTCACGTACGGCATCTCACCCGGTCGCTCCTCAGCGAGCAGCGCGCGCACCCGGTCCAGCAGGCCGGCGCGTACCGCGGGCGCCAGCGTGATCACGTAGCTGCGGGACGCGATCATGTCCACCATCTCCGCGGCAGGCATCGGGTGGCGCCAGCGGAAGTCGCACCGCTCGACCGGGCCGAACGGCTCGCCGACCCGGTCCGTCTGGCGGTCCTCGGTGGGCGCCGCGGCGTAGTCCCGCAGGATGCGGCCCAGCTCCGCGACCCAGGGCACCGACTCGTCGCGGCTGTTCCACACCAGCGCCAGCCGGCCGCCGGGGCGCAGCACCCGGGCGGCCTCCGGGACGGCGCGTTCGGGATCGACCCAGTGCCACGCCTGGGCACAGACGACGGCGTCCGCGCTCGCGTCGGGCAGGGGGATCGCCTCGGCGGTGCCCGCGAGGAGCCTGGGGGCGCCGCCCACGCGCGCCCTGCGCGCTGTGGGGGAGCCGGCGAGCGCGCGGGCGAACTGCTCGCGCATGCCCGCGGAGGGCTCCACGGCGACGAGTTCCCGACCGGGGGCGCGCAGCGCGCGCGTCAGCTTGCCGGTGCCGGCGCCGAGGTCGACCACCGCGCGGGCGGCGTCGGGAACCAGCCAGTCCACCGCCTCGGGCGGGTAGGGCGGGCGACCGCGCTCGTAGGCGTCGGCGGCGGCTCCGAAGGAGGCGGCCTGACGGCTCTTCTCCCGTTCCTCCCCCTGCTCGCCCCGCCCTTCCCGCCCGTTCCGCTCACCCTGCTCGTTCGCCGAGGTCATGTCAGGCATCGTGGCAGATGTCCGCCCGCTGCGGGCGGGCGGCCAGCAGCCGCAGCGCGTCGGCCGAGGCGGCGTCGTGGGGGGTGTAGACCTCCAGCCGGTGGTCGGGGCTGTCGGGCTGCAGCCAGACCTGGTAGTCGACGTCGAACGCGCCGACGGTGGGATGCCGCAGGTTCATGGTGCCCACGGTGCAGTCGGCGACGTCGCCCGTGGCCCACAGCCGGGCGAAGTCCGCGCTGCCCATGGCGAGTTCGCCGATCAGTTCGGCGAGGCGGGCGTCGGCCGGGTACCGACCCGCGGTCAGCCGCAGGTACGCGACGTGGATGCGGGCCAGCTCCGCCCAGTTGGCGTGCTGGTCCCGGACGAGCGGGTCGAGGAAGAACATCCGGGGGACGGACGGCCGGCGCGCGGGCTCGCGGGGCGCGTCGAAGTCGACGTGCTCGGCGACGAGCGCGTGGCCGGTGCGGTTCCAGGCCAGCACGTCGCCGCGGCGGCCCAGCACGACGGCCGGTGTCGTCTCGGCCAGTGACGTCAGCAGCGCCAGCACCCGGGGGTGCGGCTGCTCGGGGGCGGGCCGGGCCAGCCGCGGCGCGGCGGGGCGGCGGGCGAGGTTGTGCAGGTGGGCCGTCTCGGCCGGGTCCAGCCGCAGCACCCGGGCGAGCGCGTCGAGGACCTGCCGGGAGGCGGTGCCGGCCTGCCCCTGCTCCAGCCGCGTGTAGTAGCCGGCGCTCACCCCGGCGAGCTGCGCGAGCTCCTCGCGGCGCAGCCCGGGCACGCGACGGGCGGCGCCGTAGGTGCCGAGCCCGGCGGCGGCGGGCGTGACCCGGCCGCGGCGGCTCTTCAGGTACGCCCCGAGGTTCTCCAGTTCCATGGTGCCGAGGCTACGTCGCGACCGGCGGGGGCGCGGCGGCCCCGGGTATCCCTGCCGGGTGTACCCACGACGCGGGGATGGCTGGGCAGCCGCGCGGCGGAGCACCGTCGTGGCCATGGACGTACAGCGTGCTTCCCCTCCTCCCGCCCCCGGACCGCGGGCGTGGCTCGGCCTGCTCGTGGTGCTCGGCCCGGTGCTGCTGGTCGCGATGGACGGCTCGGTGCTGTTCCTGGCGATGCCCCAGGTCTCCGCGGAGCTGTCGCCGTCCGCGGACCAGGCGCTGTGGATCCTCGACGGCTACGGGTTCGCGGTCGGCTCCCTGCTCATCGCGTTCGGCGGCCTCGGCGACCGCTACGGCCGGCTCCGGCTGCTGATGACCGGGGCGGCGGTGTTCGGCGCCGCCTCGGCGGGTGCGGCGTACGCTCCGTCGCCGGAGGCGCTGATCGCGTTCCGGGCGCTGATGGGCGTGGCCGGCGCCACGCTGCTGCCGTCGGCGCTGGCGGTGCTGAGCGAGCTGTTCACCGACGCGCGGCGGCGCGCGCAGGCGATCGGGATCTTCGCCGCTGCCTTCGCCGCCGGCTTCGCGATCGGCCCGGTCGTCGGCGGCCAGTTGCTCGCCCGCTACTGGTGGGGGTCGGTGTTCCTGATCAACCTTCCGGTCGTCGCGCTGTTCCTGCTGCTGGCCCCGCGGCTGCTGCGCGAGGTACGCGCTCGCGCACCGGGCCGCGTCGACGCGCCGAGCGTGCTGCTCTCCGCCGCGGGCATCCTGCTGAGCGTCTACGGGATCAAGCGGGCGGCGGCCGAAGGGCCGGCGGCCGTTCCGCTCGTCGCGGGCGCCACGGGCGTCGCCGTGCTGTGGTGGTTCGTACGCCGGCAGCTCCGGCTGGCGCACCCGCTGATCGACTTCCGGCTCTTCCGCGACCGGGTGTTCGCGATCGCGGCCGTCACCGGGCTGCTGCCGCTGGCCGCCTGGTCGGCGGTGGCGTACCTCGGCGGCGTCTACCTGCAGTCCGTCCGCGGGCTGGACGTCTTCGATGCGGCCCTCGTCGCGCTCCCCGGCGCCGTGGTGCTCACCGTCACCTGCGTCGTCACCCCGGCGGTGGTCGCGCGCACCGGCACCCGGGCCGCGCTGCTCACCTGCCACTTCCTCATCGCCGGGGGGCTGTTGCTGATCCTGCCCACGAGCGCCTCGGGGGGCACCGGCTGGTACGTCGCGGCCACCGTCGTCACCGGCGTCGGCTACGGGATCTCGTTCAGCGTGGTCGCCGACACGGCCGTCGCGGCGGTGCCGCCGGAGCGCGCCGGGTCGGCCGGGGCGATCGCCGAGACGAGCAACGAGATCGGCAACGCCCTCGGCATCGCCCTGCTCGGCTCGCTCTCGGCGCTGGTGTTCCGCCTGCGGGGGCCGGACCTGGCCGGCACGCTCACGGAGACGCTGCAGGTGCCTGGGATCACGGCGGCGGCGGCCGGGGACGCGGAGTCCGCGTTCGTCACCGGCCTGCACGCCGCCGCGCTCGTCGCGGCGCTGCTGCACGCCGCGCTGGGGGTGTTCACGCTCCGGCACCTGCCGCGGGGCGGGGGCCGGGCGGCGGCCGGGGGTGCGGCGGAGGCCGGGGCCGTCAGGTGAGGCGTCGGGCGCGGTGCGGCCGTGGCCCCGCGCCCGCTCCGGCGGCGCCGGGCCGGTCGGCCGCACCGTACGCGCTCGCTCCCCTCCGCCGCGCCGCGGGCGGCGGCCCGCGCGTCCGCCGGCCACTGTGCGGGGGCGGGCCGGGCGGTAGAACGGTCGGTCAGTCCGCGGCCTCGCCACCCTTCGGCTCCTTGCCCTTCGGCTCACTGCCCTTCGACCCGCCGTCCTTCGCCGCGCCGCGCACCACCTCGTCGAGCATCGGCCGCAGGTGGCCGTACGCCCAGGCGGCCAGCGTGGTGGGCGTGGTGGTGACCACGTCGCGCGGCTGCTCGGGGACGAAGTCCCGGGTGCCGGCGGCCATGCCGACGACGCCCTCCACGGCGCCCGGCGGCAGCCCCGCCGCGGTCAGCGCGGCGCGTACGTCGTCGTCGCTGACGGCCCGCACCCGCACCGGCCGGCCCAGCGCCCCGGTGAGGATCTCCGCGACCTGCACGAAGCTCAGGTCCTCGGGCCCGTGCACGCCCTGCACCACGCGCCCCCTCCAGTCCTCGGCGAGCAGCCGCGCGGCGACGACGTCGCCGATGTCGCGCGGGTCGACCCACGCCATGGGGCGCTCGGGGTGGAACTGCGTGGGCAGCACACCGCGGGCCAGGTCGTCCAGGGACATGACGAGGTTGCTGAAGAAGTAGCCGCAGCGCAGGTGGAGAACGTCGGCGCCGGTGGCGTCGAGGCTCTCCTCGATCCGGCCGAGTGCATCGATGTGCCCGGCGCCGTGGCGCAGTTCGGCCCCGACGCTGCTGAGCAGTACGACCCGCGCGACATCGCCGGCGCGGGCGGCTTCGACGACGCCGGCTGCGGTCCGCTCGGAGGCCGCGACCGGGTCGGCATCGATGGGCAGGGTCGGGTCGACCCAGAAGACGGTCCGCGCGCCGGCCGCCGCTTCGCGGACGAACGCGGTGTCCGTCAGGTCGCCGCGCCGTACGTCGACGAGGTCGCCGGTCGCCCGGTCCAGCCGCGCGAGGTCGCGGACGAGCACCCGGGGGCGTACGCCGGCCTGCAGCAGGAGGCGGACGACGCGGGATCCGACGCGGCCGGCGGGGGTGGTGACGACGATGGTCATGGGTGGTGCCTCTCGTTTGTCGGCTCCCCGTCACCGTAGAAGCGAAAGCGGACAGTTCCCGCCCTCTTTCTCCCCGGCCGGCGAGGCGCGGGGCCGGGCGGCCGGCTCTCCGTGTCCTCGGACCGGCTCGCGGTGAAGTCCGGCCCGACGGGCGCGGGCGTCAGCGCGGTCTGCGGTCCGCGGCGAGGGTGTGCGCGATGGCGGCCAACTGGTCGAGCTGGGCCGCGGCGTGACCGGTGGACGTGTGATCGCCCGATGGGTGAGGGTGGTGGCGGCACAGATCACCCCCGGAGGTCCCGGAGCATGCGGCTCACCCGCCCCCACCGCGCCGCGGTCGGCGCGCTCTGCGCGCTCGTCCTCGTACCGCTGGCGTCCTGCGGGGACGACGGCCCCGCCGCGAAGGCCCCGCCGGCGGCGCGTGCGTCCTCTCCCGCGCCGTCTCCGTCGCCGTCCGCGGAGCCGTACGTCCGCGAACTGGCCGCCCTGGAGCGCGAGTACGACGCCCGCCTCGGCGTCTACGCCGTCGACACGGGCACGGGGCGCGAGGTCGCGTACCACGCCGGCGAACGCTTCCCGTACGCCTCCACGTTCAAGGCGCTGGCCGCGGGTGTGGTGCTGCGCACACGCGGGGCGCGGGAGCTGGACCAGGTGATCACGTACTCCGCGGACGACCTCGTCGCCCACTCCCCCGTGACCGCCGAGCACGTCGCGACGGGCATGACCCTCCGCGAACTCTGCGCGGCCGCCGTCCGCTTCAGCGACAACGCCGCCGCCAACCTGATCCTCGCCGAACTCGGCGGCCCCGCCGGCATGGACGCCGAGCTGGCGGCCATCGGCGACGACGTCACCCGCATGGTGCGCGACGAACCCGAACTGAGCCGCTGGACGCCGGGCGACACCCGGGACACGACCACGCCGCGCACGCTGGCCCGCGACCTGCGCGCCTTCGTCCTCGGCGACGCGCTCGACGGGCCGGGCCGGGCGCAGCTCACCACGTGGCTGCGCACCAACACCACCGGCGACACCCTGATCCGCGCCGGGGTACCGGAGGGGTGGGTGGTCGGCGACAAGACCGGCACGGGCGGCACGTACGGCGCGCGCAACGACATCGCCGTGGTCTGGCCCCCGGACCGCCCGCCCCTCGTCATGGCGATCACGTCCCACCGTCCCGCACGGGACGCGGCTCCCGACGACGAACTCCTCGCCGGGGCCGCCGCCGAAGTCGTCGCCGCCCTGCCGCCCGCCGACGGCCCCTCATGAGCCGCGCGCGCCGGCGTCACCGGCTCGGCGCCGTCTGATCAGCACCTCCACCACCGCCAGGTTGACGACCCAGCCCAGGATCTGGCCGATCGGGATCACGTCGTCCACCGCGTTGCCCACCGACCCGCCCGCCGGGTGGCGCGCTACGGGGCGGCGCCGGGCGGGCGGCAGCGGTGCAGCTCGGGCGCCGGTTCGCCGGTGGTGAGTTCGGCGGCGACGAGGCGGCCGGCGGTGGGGGCGAGGGTGATGGCCGAGTGCATGACGGCGACGTAGGCGGACCGGTCGGGTGCCACGGGGCCGATGAGCGGTCCGTGGGCCGGCATCGGGCGGTGGCCGAGCCGGTGGTCGAGGAGGCAGCAGGTGCCGGCGCCGCGGAAGGCGTTTTCGAGGAGGCGGAGCGCGTCGCGGGCGGCCCGCTCCAGGGCCGGTGGCGACGGGTCGTCGACGCGCGGGAGGGTCATGAGCAGTTCGCCGTCGCGGACCTCCCGGACCTCGAACTCCGGGGCCGACACGATGGTCTTGACCAGGCCGGGTGGCGCCGCGACCCGCACCCGGAGCGCCGGCGACACCGGGACGCGCACCTCGGCGGGGAGCGGTGCGCACAGCGCGGCGACGCCGGTGCCGGCAGCGAGGACCACGGTGTCCGCGGCGTGGAAACGGGTGGGCGACCGCACGCCCACCACCCGGCCGCCCGACGTCTCCAGCGACGTCACGGCCGTACCGGCGATCACCGTCGCGCCGCGGGCACACGCGGCGGCGATGAGCGCGCGGGTCATCGCCACCGGGTCGAGGCCCCCGTCGCCCGGGATATGGAGGGCGTGCGCGGGCGGGTCGCGGAGGTGGGGCTCCAGCGCCGCGATGTCGTCCCGTACGACCCGGCGACCGCCCGGCACCGGCCGGGGGTCGGGCGCGGTCTCGCCGGTCCACGTCAGCGAGCCCGTCCAGCGGACGGCGTAGCCCGGCACCTCGGCTTCCAGCCGCCGGTGGTCGGCGAGCACGGACCCGCGCAGGTCCTCGGCGCCGCCGGGCCAGTCCCCGCCGGTGCCGCCGATCCAGGCGAAGGAGGCGCCGGTCACGCCGGACGCCGGGGCCGGTTCACGGTCGAGCAGCACCACCGGGACACCGAGGCGCGCCAGATGGTACGTCACGGAGGCGCCGACGACCCCGGCACCGACGACGACCACGCCCTTCCGCAACGGAGACGGCTCCACGGGCGACGCGATCACGTCAGCAGTGTGGCATCCGGGTCCAGCGCCGGAACAGGGCGCGGGCCCGGGATGTCGGGTCGGCCGGCCCGCCTCAGTCGGCCGCGACCGCCTTGCCCGCGCGCGCCTTCTTGGTGCCCTGGCGCGGCACGTCCGCGTCGCCCCGGACGTCCGCGGCGAACGCCTCCGCGCTCGCCTCGGCGGCGATGTCGCTGATGTCCTCGTTGATCTCGTGCGCGGCCCGTTTCACATCGACCGCCAGCTTCACGGACGTCTTGATGGTGCCGCGAACAACCGGCCTCACCACTTTCTTGATAAGCGGCGCCGATGCCGCCCCGACCAAAAACACGGGAAGCACAGGAAGCATTGTCGGTGCCCGCCCCTCTCGAATTCGTTCACGATGTCGTTACACGTTCCCCGTCTGCCATTTTCGAGTTTAGCGGATGAAGCGGACTCACCACCATCCTGACCTGCGAATATTCACTCTTTCGAGTGCCGCGGGATTGAGTCGGTCTTTCGCATCTCCACGTGGCCTATCGTTTCCCGCGTGGACGGACAAGAAAACCGGCGTGACGGAATCATCTATTCCGCAGAACTGCGTCACGCGGACGGCGAATATACGCTCACTATCAACGACCACCGCTGCGGTCAGATCGAGGTCTTCCCGGTATCGCGTAAGGCCGTGAAGAGAATCCCTTTCTATCTTTCCGCGCTCCGGAGCAAGCTCCCCTGAGCGCCGCTCACACCCGCTGCCGCACGACGCGCGCGCCCGCCCGGGAGCCTTCGAGCAGCGAGTGCGCCAGCACGCTGTACAGGATGTCGTTCGGGCCGTCGGCGATGCGGAGCCCGCGGATGTCGCGGAGGCGCTTCTCCATCGGGGTGTGGCACGTGTACCCGTCGCTGCCGTGGAGCTGAAGCCCGAGGTCGACCGCGCGGTACGACGCGTCCGTGGCCAGCGCCTTCGCGGCGGAACAGGCCGCCAAGTCCACGGCGTCCGCGTCCCGGTCGATGCTCTCCAGCAGCGAGAAGCACCAGGCGGTGGCCGCCTGCAGCTCTGCCGCCGCGGTGCCGAGCCGGGAGGCCACGGACGGGATGGTCGACAGCGACGTCCTGCCGACGCTCCGCCGGCGGGTGCGGGCCATCGCCTCGTCGATCGCGGCGGTGGCCGCGCCGAGGCAGACCAGCGCCATCATCACGCGCCAGCCGGCGAAGTGCGCGTCGAAGATCCGGCGGCCGTCGCCCGGGGCGCCGAGCAGCCGGTCGCGTTCGACACGTACGCCGTCGAAGTGCAGGTGGCCCAGGCTCCAGCCGCGCAGGCCCAGTGGGGCGGCGGTCCGGGTGCGGACGCCGGGGGCGTCCATCGGCAGCCAGAGAGCCGACAGCGGCACCTCGCGCAGCCCCGCGCCGTCCCCGTTGACGCGGTCGGCGTGGTCGGCGCCGTCGGCGCCGTCCCGGTCGGTGCCGTCGCCGTCGATGCCGTCGCCGCCGACCGCCAGGGCGGTGGCCCGTTCGGGCGCGACCACCTTGCAGAAGACGACGAAGCCGACGGCCTCCTCGACTCGGCTGACCAGGCCCTTGGTCCCCGACAACACCAGGTGGTCGCCGTGGTCGACGGCCACGGTGCGCAGGCCGCGCAGGTCCGAGCCGGAGTGCGGCTCGCTGGAGGCGACGCCCGCCAACTCGCCGCGCTCGACCACCCGGTCGCGTACCGCGAGGGCGACCGCGGGCGAGCCGTACCGCAGGGCCATCGCGCCGTGGCCCGAGCTGAAGACCTCGCGCGCGTCGCAGTCGCGCCGTCCGGCCAGGAACATCGCGAGCCCCTGCGCCACCCGCTCCAGTCCCGGGGGCACCTCCGCGTCCCCGCCCCGACCGGCCGCGCCGGCACGGCCGTTGCCGCGGTCCGTGCCGCCGGCCCGCCCGCGGGCCCGGGCGCCCGCCGGTCCCGCCACGTCGAAGCCCGTCAGGCCGGCCCGGGCCGCGTGCCCGCGCAGTTCGAGCCAGGGCGGCCGGGCCGCGCCCTCGGTGACGGGCTCGGGCAGGTGCCGGTCGAGGAAGTCGGTGACGCGGGCGGCGAAGCCGGCGAGCGCGGGATAGCGGGCCAGCACGGCGCGGAACTCCGGGGAGGCCGCGTACGGGGTGCCGGCGGAGGGGAGTTCGGGCTCGGCGCCGGCCGGCGCGGAGCCGGCCGGCGCCGGCGCGGTCGGCGGCGTCATCGGCCACCGTCCGCTGCCTCGGCGAGGCTGCGCGGCCGCATGTCGGTCCACGTCCTCTCGACGTACTCCAGGCACGCCTGCCGGGAGTCCTCGGGAAGGGCGACGGTCCAGCCCTTCGGCACCTCGGCGAAGGCCGGCCAGAGCGAATGCTCGCCCTCGACGTTGACGAGCACCAGGAAGCGGGCTTCGTCGTCCTCGAACGGAGTGGTCGCGTGCGTCATTCCACGCTCCTGGTTCTCAACGGACATCCATTGTCTCGGTTCAGCGGCTTTCTGTCGGTCTCGCGTGTCGTCACCACCCGAAGGAATGACCACCTGTTATGCGGGTGCCGGCCCGCCGGACTGCAGCTTCCACAGGGAGCTGTAGACGCCGCCGGACGCGACGAGTTCGTCGTGCGTGCCCCGCTCGGCGACCACTCCGCCGGCGCCCATGACGTAGATGCGGTCCGCGCCCTGGACGGTGGAGAGCCGGTGGGCGATGACGAGCATCGTGCGGTCCATGCCGAAGACCTGCAGGGCCCGTTGGATGGTGGCCTCGGTCTCGTTGTCGACGGCGGACGTGGCCTCGTCGAGGATGACGACCGGCGGGTCGCGCAGGACGGTACGGGCCAGCGCGACGCGCTGGCGCTGCCCGCCGGAGAGCGCCGCGCCGCGCTCCCCCACCCTCGTGTCATAACCGTCGGGCAGGCTGTCGATGAAGGTGTGTGCTCCCGCCGTCCGGGCGGCGGCGACGAGTTGGTCCTCGCTGGCGTGGAAGGTGCCGTAGCGGATGTTCTCCGCGATCGTGGCGTCGAAGAGGAACGGCTCCTGCGTGACGTACCCGATCGCCTTCCGCAGCTCGGGCAGGGCCAGGGTGCGCACGTCGGTGCCGTCGAGCAGCACCTGCCCCCGCTCGGGGTGGCGGAAGCGCATGAGGAGCTTGGCGACGGTGGTTTTGCCCGCGCCGGTGGTACCGACGAGGGCGGTGGTCCGGCCGGGCGGGATGACCAGCGAGGTGTCGCGCAGCGCGGGCGGGCGGCCGGGGTAGGCGAAGGTCACCTTCCGCAGCTCGATGCGCCCGCGTACACGGTGCGGCGGCAACTCGCGGCCCGCCGCGGCCGGGTCGTCCGCCCCGACCGGTTCCGTGGCCGTCCCGACCGGCTCCACCGGCAGCTCGTGCAGCCGCTCGATCCGGTCCAGCGCGGCCAGGGTGCGCTGGTAGTGGTCGGAGGCGCTGCCCACCCGGGACAGCTTCAGCATGGCGATGCCCGGGAGTTCGATCAACGGGCCGAACGCCGCCGTCGCCAACTCGCCCCGCAGCACGGCCCGCCCGCCCAGCAGCACCGTGCCCACCAGCGCCGAGCCGCCGGCCAGCCGCAGGATCTGCGGCGGCAGCGCGGCGCTGCGGCCGGCGGACCGATTGGCCTCGCTGCACCGGCCGTTCAGCTCGCCGATGCGGGCGATCTCGTGCGCCTCCGTCGTCGCGGACTTGATGGTGGTGTGGGCGTACAGGTTCTCGGTCACCCGGCTGTTCAGCTGCGCCCGGCGCTCGCCGCAGGCGGCGGTGTCGGCCACCGCACGCTCGTGGAAGCGGAACGACAGCCAGGCCACCAGCGGGATCGGCGCGAACGCGATCCAGGCGAGCTGCGGGGCGAGCAGCAGGAACATCGGCACGAGCAGCGCCAGTCCGGCGCCCATCTGCACGACGTCGTGCATGTTCGTGCCGACGAACGTGCCGAGTTGGCCGATGTCCTCGGACAGCACCGCGTTGACGCGGCTGACGCGCTCGTTCTCCAGGTCGGCCGGTGCCACGCTCTGGACGTGGGCGTAGGTCCGGGTGCGCCAGTCGTCCTCGACGTCCTGGGCCACCCCGCGCCAGGCGACGCCGGCGGCGTAGCCGGTGCCGGCCATGACGCCGCAGGCGAGCGCGCCGGCGGCGGCGAGGGTGCCCAGCTGGGCGGAGATGCCGACGATGCCGTACCGGGTCAGGGTGGCGCTGCCGCCGCGGGCGACCAGCAGCACGATCGACGGCGTGAGCGCGAACAGCGCCATCTCC
Organism: Streptomyces sp. CNX435; assembly: GCF_059570575.1. Lineage (NCBI taxonomy): Bacteria > Bacillati > Actinomycetota > Actinomycetes > Kitasatosporales > Streptomycetaceae > Streptomyces > Streptomyces sp. CNX435. The sequence continues at coordinate 557,287 of NZ_JCANTA010000003.1, forward strand.
GCCAGCGTGGACAGCGCGGAAAGCAGCGCCGCCAGGCCGAACTTGCGCCGGTGCCGGCCGACGATGCGCCGCACGGCGTGGCTCGGTGGGCCGGCCCCGTCGGGCCCCTCCCGGGCCCGGTCGGTTCTGCGCCAGGCGCGCCGGACGACGACGGTCGTCGCGACGGCGGCGGCGCCGAGGGTGAGCAGGGGGCGCCGCAGGAGCCGCAGCAGGAGCGGCCCGCCGGCGAGGGCCGCCGCCGCGCAGCCGAGGCCCAGGATTCTGGGCAGCCGGCGGGACACGCCTTCGGTACCCCGGCGCGGGCGTGCTTCGGGAAGGTACGAGCCTGCCCCGGCGCCGCCGGGCGGGGCGGCGGGCGGGGCGGCCGGGTCGCGGCCCAGCAGGTCCGCGGAGGGCGTGTGTAGGGCGGTGAGCACACGATCGACGGCCAGGTGCAGCAGCCGGGCGGCGTCACGCGGGCCGAGGGTGTGGTCGTGCCGCAGGAGCACGCGGCCGGTCACCGGGTTGACGCGTACGTCCTCGATGCCCGGGGCCTGGCGCAGCGACGCCTCCGCCACCCGGGCCAGCCCGGGTCTGCCACGGAAGAGGTCGACCTCCCAGCGCTGCCGGCCGGGCAGGATTGAGCGCGGGCGCGGTCTGGCCCGCTCCCGCCGCCCGGTACGGCTGACGGTGCGCGGTGCCGCCACCGCCACGCCGTTGGCGTGCGGGCCTGCGGCCAGGGTCGAGGTCATCGGGTCAACCACCGGTTCTCTCAAGCGGTGCGCCGCCGCGGCGGCGCGGACGATCGGTACTCGTACGACGGGCGCGCGCTACCGGTTCATGAAGGTCCAGTACGCGGCCACGGCGGTCTTGTCGACGTCCGGGATGTCGATCCCGTACCGCCGCAGCCGCCCGACGGTTCTGCCGTTGTCGAACACCGGCTGCGGCGGCCGTTTCTCCGCCGCCGTCCCGGCAAGGCCCTCCAGGTATTCGCGGTACGGCTCGATCGGCAGCTCACGGCCGCGTTCGCCCGCCGCGCGCAGGCGCTCAAGCCACCCGGCGAGCGGCACCTCCGCGGAGCACGTGCCGTGCAGCCGGTCGTGACCGGCCATGACGGCGCCGGGGGCGGTGCGGTGCGGGTGGTGGAGGTGGTGGACGGTGCCGGGGCCGCCGTCGTTCCGCAGCACCAGCGCGACGAGGGCGCGGGCGAGGACGTCGACGGGCAGCAGCGCTTCGTCGAGCGCCGGGTCGGCGGGGTGGCAGCCCAGGGCGGCACAGCTCGCGAGGAGCCGGGAGAACATGTCGTCGCGGTTGACGGCGCCGGTCGCGGAGTGCGCCCAGATACGGCCGAGCCGGTGGATGCCGCCGCTCGCGCCGCGGTCGAACGCCCGCTCCACCAGCCGGTCGGCGACCCATTTGCTCGCGGAGTAGCCCTTGCCATAGGGGTGTTGCTCGCCGCCGGTCGGCGACTCTTCGGTGACGGGCGGGGAGTCCGGGCCGTCCGCCCGGAACACCCCGAGCGTCGACAGGTGGTGGAACGCCTTCGGCCGCCCCTCCCCCGCCAGCCCCAGCAGGGTGCGGGTGCCCTCGACGTTGGCCGGCTTCAGCCGGGCGTACGGCGAGAGGTGGTGGACGCGCGCGCCGGCGTGGACGATCGTGTCGACGCCGTCGCGCAGCCGGGCCCAGGTCTCCGGCCCGACGCCGAGGTCGACGGCGCCGAGGTCGCCCGGGACGACGACGGTCCGCGCGTCGTCGGCGGCAGAGACGTCGGCGTCGATGTCGGTCTCGATGTCGATGTCGATGTCGTACGACCGCAGGGCCGCGGCCAGCCGCGCACGCGCCTCGGCGGCGGTGCGCGCCCGCACGAGGCAGTGCACCCGGGCCGGCGTGGCGCGCAGCAACTCGGCGAGGAGGAACGCGCCGACGAACCCCGTGGCGCCGGTGAGCAGCACCTCGCGCGGTCCGCCGGGCGGCGGCGGGGCGGCGGCGAAGCGCAAGGCGGGGCTGAGCTTCGCCTCCGTGTCCGGCACCCATGCGGGGGTGGTCCGCGGCCCGTCGGCACCGAGCTGCCGGGCGAGTCCGGCCGGGGTGGGGGCCTCCAGGAGCGCGGAGAGGCGGAAGGGAACGGCGAGCCGCTCGCCGATGCGGCCGGCGAGCCGGGTGGCGAGCAGGGAGTGGCCGCCCAGCTCGAAGAAGTCGTCGTCGACGCCAACCGCGGGCAGCTCCAGCGTTTCGGCGAACAGCTCGCACAGGGCCTTCTCGTACGGGGTGCGCGGGGAGCGGCCGGCGGTGGCGGCGGTGGGCGGGGCGGGGAGCGCGCGGCGGTCGACCTTGCCGTTCGGCGTCAGCGGCAGCGCCGGCAGCGCCACGAACGCGGCCGGCACGGCGGGCGCGGGCAGCCGCTCGCGGAGGAAGGCGCGCAGCGCCGCCGGGTCGGGGTCGCCGCCGGCGGCGGGCACCGTGCAGGCGACCAGCCGGATGTCGCCGTGGCGGTCGGCGCGGGCGGTCACGGCGGCGTGGGCGACCGCGGGGTGGGCGGCGAGGGCGGCTTCGACCTCGCCGGGTTCGACGCGGTGGCCGCGGACCTGGACCTGGTCGTCGGCGCGCCCGGCGAAGTCGAGCCGGCCGTCGCGGCGTCGGCGGGCGAGGTCGCCGGTGCGGTACATCCGCGTACCGGGCGGGCCGTACGGGTCGGCCACGAACCGCCGGGCCGTCTCGCCGGGGCGGCGCAGGTAGCCGCGGGCCAGGCCGGCCCCGGCGACGTACAGCTCACCGGGCACCCCGGGCGGCACCGGCTGCAGCGCGGTGTCCAGGACGTACGCGCGGGCGCCGGGGACGGGCCGGCCGAGGACGGGCGTGTCGGCGTCGTCGAGCCGCGCCTGCACGCAGTCGACGGTGCACTCGGTCGGCCCGTACATGTTGTGGGCGGTCAGTCCGGGCACCGCGCGCAGCTCGCGCCACAGCCCCTCCGGCAGCGCCTCGCCGCCGAGGACGGCGAGGCCGGGCCGCCAGCGTTCGTTCGTGAACAGGCCGCGGTCGCAGAGGACCCGCAGGTACGAGGGCGTGGCGTCGACGCCGTCGATGCGCCGTTCCATCAGCCACGCCACGAAGCGGTCCGCGTCCGTGAAGGTGGCGGCGTCCGGTACGTGCAGCTCGTGGCCGCCGGCGAGGGCCGCGAGCTGCCCCCAGGAGGCGTCGAAGGACACCGAGGCGGTCAGCGCCACCCGCAGGGGCCGGCCGCCGGCGCGCCGCGCGGCCGGGCCGAACACCCGCTCCCGGTACCGCTCGGCCACCGCCGCGACGCTCGCGTGCCGGGCCACGACGCCCTTGGGCGCCCCCGTCGAGCCGGAGGTGTGGATGACGTACGCCGCGTGGTCGGGCCGCAGCGCGGGCTCGGGGTCGGCGTCGGGCAGGCCCGCCAGCTCCGCGGTGGTCTCGGGCGCGTCGAGCAGCAGCCGCGGGATCCCGGCGCCGAGGGCGCCGCCGGCGGCGGCGGTGACGGTGGCGGTGGCGGTGTCCGTGAGCAGCAGCACGGGCCGGGCGTCGGCGATCGCGGCGGCGAGGCGCGGGGCCGGGTAGCCGGGGTCGAGCGGCAGGTAGGCGGCGCCGGCCTTGAGCACGGCGAGCAGGGCCACGACGAGGTCGGCCGAGCGCGGCAGGGCGAGGGCCACGACGTCCTCGACGCCGGCACCGCGCGCGGCCAGGGCGTGCGCGAGCCGGTTGGCGCGGGCGTTCAGCCCGGCGTACGTGATCTCGGTGTACGTGCCCGCCGTGCCGCCCGCCGCGACGGCGACCGCGCCGGGGGTGGCGCGTACCCGCGCGCGGAACAGCTCGGGGAGCGTGCGCGCGGGCGGCGCCGGGGCCGCGGCGGTGCCGGCGCCGCCGCCGGTGAGCAGGCGGCGCTCGCCGGCGGACAGCACGTCGAGACGGCTGAGGGGCAGCTTGGGTTCGGCGACGGCCGCCCGCAGCAGGCGCACCCACCGGTCGGCGAGGTCCTGCACCGTGCCGTGGTCGAACAGGTCGGTGGCGTAGTCGAGGGTGCCGGTCAGGCCGAGGCGTTCGCCCGTCGCGGAGCGCCGCTCGCCGATGCCGATGTCCAGGTCGAACTTGGCGGTCTGGGTGGGCACCCGGAGCCGGGTGGTCCGCAGCCCGGGGAGCGTGAACTCCGCGGTCTCGTCGGCGTCGACGGACAGCGCGATCTGGAACAGCGGGTGGCGGCCCGGGGACCGGGGCGGGGCCAGCGCCTCGACGAGCCGCTCGAAGGGCACGTCCTGGTGGGCGTACGCGGCCAGCGCGGTGTCCCGTACGCGCGCCAGCAGCTCCGCGAAAGCCGGGTCGCCGGAGGTGTCGGTGCGCAGCACGAGGGTGTTGACGAAGAAGCCCACCAGGTCGTCCATGGCCTGGTCGGTGCGGCCGGCGATCACGCTGCCGACGGGCAGGTCGGTGCCCGCGCCGAGCTTGGTCAGCAGCGCGGCCAGGCCCGCGTGCAGCACCATGAAGAGGCTGGCGCCCGAGCGGGTCCCCAACTCCGCCAGCGCCGCGTGCAGTTCGGCGTCGACGTGCAGCTCGACCCGGCCGCCGCGGTACGAGGCGAGGGCGGGCCGGGGGCGGTCGCGGGGCAGCGCGATCTCGTCGGGCAGACCGGCGAGCGCCGAGGTCCAGTGGGCGAGCTGGCGGTGCAGCAGCCCGTCCGGGTCGTCGGGGGCGCCGAGGAGCCGGCGCTGCCAGAGGGTGTAGTCGGTGTAGCGGGCCGGCAGCGGCTCCCAGTCGGGCTCCCGGCCGTGGCGGCGGGCGGCGTACGCGGTCGCCAGGTCGCGGGTGAGCGGGGCCATGGACCAGCCGTCGGCGGCGATGTGGTGGATGACGAGGCACAGGACGGACTCGGCGGGGCCGAGGACGAACAGCTCGGCGCGCAGCGGCGGTTCGACGGCGAGGTCGAAGGCGTACCGTACGGCCTCCGCCAGCCGCCGTTGCAGCTCGGCCTCGCCGGCGACCTCGGTGACGGGCAGCGCGGGCCGGGCCGCGGCGGCGCCGAGGATCCGCTGCCGCGGCGCACCGCCGGTGCCGGTGCCGGTGTCTGCGTCGGTGCCGGGGTCGGGGTCGGGGTCGGGGTCGGGGTCGGGGTCGGGGTCGGGGTCGGGGTCGGGGTCGGGGTCGGGGAAGACGGTGCGCAGGCTCTCGTGCCGGGCCACCACGTCGCCCAGTGCCCGTTCCAGCGCGTCCGGGTCGACCTCGCCGGTGAACCGCTGCGCCAGCGGGATGTTGTACGTGGCGCCGGGGCCCTCCGCGTGGTGCAGGTACCACAGCCGCTGCTGCGCGTACGACAGCGGCACGGCCTCCGCCCGCCGCTGCGCGGTCAGCGCGGGCCGGGCCCGGTCCGCACCGTCCAGCCGGGCCGCGAGCCGGGCGGCGGTCGGCGCCTCGAACAGCGCGCTGAGGGCGAGGTCGGCGCCGAGGGCGGTGCGGATCCGGGCCACCAGGCGGATCGCCTGCAGCGAGTGGCCGCCGGCGGCGAAGAAGTCGGTGTCCGCGCCGACCTGCGGCACGCCGAGCACGTCGGCGAACAGCTCGCACAGCAGCCGCTCGCGCGGGGTGCGCGGCGGCGCGCCCACGGCCTCGCCGGGGTCCGGTTCGGGAGCCGGCAGCGCGTCGCGGTCGATCTTCCCGTTGGCGTTCAGCGGCAGGTCGCCGAGGATGACGAACGCCGAGGGCACCATGAAGTCGGGCAGCCGCGCGCGCAGACGTTCGCGCAGCACGGGCGCCCGCAGCCCGTCCTCGGCCGCCACGACGTACGCGACGAGCCGGAGGTCGCCTCCCGGCGGGTCGCGGCGGGCGAGGACCGCGGCGCGGGCCACCCCGGGGCAGGCGTGCAGCGCCGCCTCGACCTCCTCCTGCTCGATGCGGAAGCCGCGGATCTTGACCTGGCGGTCGGCGCGGCCGAGGTAGTCGAGCTGCCCGTCGTCGCGCCAGCGCACCACGTCTCCGGTCCGGTACATCCGCGTCCCGGGCGGGCCGTACGGGTCGGCCACGAACCGCAGCGCCGTCAGCCCGGGCCGGCGCAGATAGCCGCGCGCGAGGGCCACGCCGGCGATGTACAGCTCGCCGGCGGCGCCCACGGGCACCGGCTGCAGCGCGCCGTCGAGGACGTAGAGGCGGGTGCCGGAGTGCGGCTGCCCGATCGGCGGAGCGGTGCCGTCGGCCGTGAGCGGGCGGCTGGTGGTCACCATCGCGGTGGTCTCCGTCGGCCCGTAGACGTTCATGATGCGCCGGCCGGGGGCCCACCGCGCGACCAGCCCCGCCGGCACCGGCTCGCCGCCGGTCACGAGCGTCCCCACCCGGCTGTCCGGCTCGGGCACCACGGCGAGGGCGGACGGCGGCACGAAGGCATGGGTGATGCCGAAGCCGGGATCGGTGAGGACGGCGAGCGGGTCGTCCTCGGGGGCGAGCACGAGCGCGGCGCCGGTGAGCAGCGCGACGCACATCTCCCAGGTGCAGGCGTCGAAGCTGGGCGAGGCGAGCTGCGGGAAGCGGCTGCCGGGGGTGATGCGCAGCCGCTCGGTGTGGAACGCGACGAGGGACGCGACGCCCGTGTGCGGCACCACGACGCCCTTCGGGCGCCCGGTGGAGCCCGAGGTGTAGATCACGTACGCCGGGCGGAGTGGGTCCACCGCGGTACCCGGGTCGGTGGCGGGCTGTGCGGCGGCCATCCCCGCCAGGGTGCGCGGGTCGTCCAGGACCAGGGCGGGGCGGGCGTCGGCGAGCATGAACTCCCGCCGCGCGGGCGGGTATCCGGGGTCGAGGGGCAGGTAGGCGGCGCCTGCCTTCAGCACGGCGAGTTCGGCGACGACCAGGTCCACGGACCGCGGCAGGACGAGGGCGACGACGTCCTCCGCCCCGATGTCGCGGGCCGCCAGCGCGTGCGCGAGCCGGTTGGCGCGGGCGTTGAGCTCCGCGTACGACACGGTGGTGGCGCCGGACACCAGCGCGGGCGCCTCCGGGGTCCGGCGCACCTGCGCCTCGAAGAGCGCCCCCACCGGCGCGGCCGGCGCGGCGGCCGGGGCCGCGTCGCCGAGGGCGAGCAACTGCCGCCGCTCGCCGGCGGGCAGGGCGTCGAGCCTGCCGACGGGGAGGTCGGGGTCGGCGTCCGCGACGCGCGCGAGGAAGTCCAGGAGCCTGCGCTGGGTGCCGGCGAGGTCCGCGGCGCCGGGTGCGCCGGGCGGCGCGTGCAGCCGCATGTGCGGGCCGGTGCCGTCCCGGCGGTCCCACACCATGATCATCAGGTCGGCGCCGAGCGGGAACGACAGGTTGTGGGCGGTGCAGCGGTGGCCGGCGAAGGAGATGTCGTAGTCGAAGCCGATGAGGTTGACCATGGGCGCGTACGCGGTGCCGGGGCCGCGGGACAGGCCGAGGTCGCGGTGCAGGTCCTCCGCGCGGTAGCGCTGGTGCTCCACCGCTTTGCGCATCCGCTCGTCGACCTGGGCCAGCAGGTCGCGCAGCGGCATGCCGGGCCGCACGGTCAGGCGTACCGGGACGCTGTTGGCCAGCATCCCCGGAGTGGCGCGGGAGCCCTCGCCCACCCGGCCGGCGACGGTCAGGCCGACGACGATGTCGCGGGCGCCGGTGCGGCGGTGCTCGTAGAGCGCGACGGCGGCGAAAACCAGGCGGAAGCGGGAGATCCCGGCGCGCCTGGCCGCGACGCGGAGCGCCTGCGGGCGCGGCAGGGGCAGCAGCGCGGTCCGCGGCACGGGGCGGTGCGCGGGCGCGCGGCCCTCGGCCGCGGGCCGCTGCTTCGGCAGCCGCGCACCCTCGTCGGACCCGTCCCGTGCGTCCGCCGCGTCCCCCGCATCCATCGGATCCGCCGCCTCCGCGGCAGCGGCGGGCGCGGCGCCGGGCGTCCAGCCGGCCAGCTGCCGGGTCCAGTACGCGCGGTCCGCGGCCCGCTCCGCGGACCGCTGGTACTCCCGGTCGGCCCGGGCCAGCGCCGCGAGCGGGCCGAACGGCGAGGGGCCCGGGTCCCGGCCGTGGACCAGCGCCGTGTACACCTCGGCGACGCGGCGGGCCACGAGCGCGTAGCCGAACGCGTCGACCGCCGCGTGGTGGTACGTGTGGTACCACCAGAACCGGTCCGGCGCGAGCTTGAGCAGCGCGAAGCTGAACAGCGGCCCCGCGGCGAGGTCCATGGGCCGGGCCACGTCGGCGTCGGCCCACGCCCGCCCGGCCGCCTCGGGGTCGGGGGCGTCGCTCAGGTCGGCGAAGGCGAGCGTCCACGGCAGCTCGCGCTCCAGCACCTGTACGGGACCGTCCGCGCCCGGCACCAGCCGCACCCGCAGCGCGTCGGCCTCGCCGACGACGTGGCGCAGCGCCGCCTCGAACAGACCCGGCTCCACCGGCCCGTCGATCGCCAGGTACTCGCCGAGCCGCAGGGCCGAGCGGTGTCGCGGGGAGTGCTGCTCGGCGAGCCACACCTCCCGCTGCCCGGCGGTCACCGGGAGGGTGTCGGACGTCGGACCGGGCGGGTGGTCGCGGGGTGGTGCGTCGCCGCTGCCGTGCTCGGCGGAGACCTGGCTAGGGGACAACGAGGTACCTCCTGCGGGTGCCGGCAAATCTCTGCTGGAGAACGGTGGCTTCGGACCCGTGCGGTCCGGGGAGGAAGATGTGGATCATCGTGCCAGCGGTGACGGCTCATTCCTGCACCTGGAGGCATGTACCACTCGAAGGAGGGATATCCAGTCTGATAGGTGGATTTCAGTTGGTGCAGCGCGTCCGTCGGTCGTCAACAGCCCGGGGCCGAAGCGATGTTCCTGGGCCCGAACCGGTGTGTCAGTCGCCGCTGTTAGCCTCCGGCCATGACCTTAGGGGCCCTTGAAAGATCACTGCGGGAGCGCCCGGACGACCTCGCGTCCTGGGTGGCGTACGGCGACCGGCTACGGGAGCGCGGCGACCCCCGCGCGGAGCTGATCCGGCTGGCGGAGCGGCGCGCCCGGGTCGCCCCGGGCGGCGGCCGGGAGGCCGTCGAGCGGGAGATGGACGCGCTGGTGGCGGAGCACCGGGAGAGCTGGGACGCGGAGCTGCCGGACGGGGTCACCGCCACGGAGCGCCGGCACGGGTTCGCCACGGGGATCGCCGTCACCTGGGACGAGGACGACGACACGCCCAGGCTGGTCGAACGGGCCCTGCGCGCCGCGCCGTTCGCCACCGCGCTGCGGATCGCGCCGCCCGAGCGGGACGAGGACGAGGAGTACGACCACTGGGACGACGACACGGACGAGGACGGTGAGCCGCTGCCGTCCGCCTCCGTCGAGGCCGGTGAGCTCGCGACGCTCGACCTGGCCCCGTTCACCTCCGTCGACCTGTCCTACCTCCGCATCGGCGCCCTCGGCGCCAAGGCCCTGGCGGTGTCCCCGTACTTCCGCAGCGAAGCGGCCGACGGCCAGACCCTCGCGGCCCCGGCCCCGTCGACGGCCTGCCGGATCGACTCGCTCGATCTGCGGTACTGCCACGTCGGGGACAGCGGCCTGGCCGCCCTGGCCGCGAACCCGTTCTTCACCGGCGTCCGCCGGCTGCACCTCCAGCGCAACGAGCTCACCGCGCAGGGCGTGCGCGCGCTGTACGCCTTCGCCGATCTCACCGAACTCGACCTGCGCTACAACGAGATCGGCGAGGAGGGCGCCGAGGCCCTGCTTGCGGCGCCGTTCCTCGACTCGCTCGCACGGCTGCTGCTCTACGCCGCCGATGTCGGCGACGCCGGCGCGCGCAGACTCGCGTCCGCACCCCGACTCCCGCCCGCACTGCGCAGCTATTGGAGGAGCGTGTGAGCACCGAGCTCCGCGACCGGTTCTTCGCCCTGTCCGCCGCCGGCGGGCAGGCCCCCGCTGAGGAGGTCGACCGGTACCGCGCCCTGGTCGACGCCACCGACACCGAGCCCACCACCGTGCTTGACGGGCTCGCGGTCTCCTGGCATCCGACGGCGCGGTTCAAGTCGGTCCGCTTCGTCGACGCCGAGCGCATCGACGCGGACGTGCGGGAGCTGTTCGCGCGGCCCAGCGAGACGGCGCCGTATCTGGCGGCCGTCTTCGCCGACCCGCGTGAGCTGTCGTTCCGCACGTACGAGAACATCCTCCCGCTCGACCGGCACTTCGCCGGCGCCGGGCTGGAGTTCGAGCTGACGGACCGCACGGAGTTCGCGAAGGGTGCGTACACGTTCTCGGTCCGCCTGCCCGCGGCGGCGCGCGCACGGCTGGAGAGCCTGGACGCCCTGGACCTCTACGTGCCGCCGCTCAACGCCGGCTCCCGCGGCGGCGACCGCTTCATCTTCCACTCGGCCCTGCTCGCCGAGGCCCTCACCGAGGCGGTGGCCAAGGCCGTGCCGGGGACGCGACGCGACGGCTTCTCGCACGTCAACCCCGTCTTCCGGTGCAACCGCTTCAAGCCGGACGACGCCAACTTCCACCGCCACCTCGACACGCCGTACTACGACCCCTCGCGCGGCCACGTCTCCCGCCACACCCTCCTGCTGTACCTCACCGGCGGCTCCGGCGCGCCCGTCCTCGACCTGACCGGCGGCGCCGGACTCACCGAGATCGAGCCCTTCACCTGCATCGTCTTCGACCAGCGGTACGAGCACGAAGGCGCCCCGTACCGCGACGGGCGCAAGGTCTTCCTCCGTACGGAGCTGGTCTTCACCGAACCGGACGTCGCCCACGACCCGGAGATCGGCGCGCTGTTCGCCAAGGCGACCTACCTGACCGGCGAGAGCGTCTTCGCCCCCGAACTCGCCCGGCACGCCGACGACTACTACAACCGCGTCGCCGCGGCGCACTGGAGCGGCGACCTCGGCGCGGGCACGGCCGGCGAGCCGTTCCTGCACAAGCGGTTCCGCGGGCTGGACTTCGTCGCCAACGGTCACGACTTCTGGTTCCCCGCGGCCGGCGGCCTGTCGCCGGCCGAGTGCGCGGCGATCACGCTGCTGGACTACTTCAACTGCAAGGTCGGCAACAGCGCGTTCCGCGCGGAGTGCGACACGACGGTGGTCGAGGCCGAGGGCACCGACTGGATACCGGCACTGCTGACGGACTGGGGCGGCGCGTCACCGATCGCCCCGTTCGACAAGAGCATGCTGTTCCCGGAGCCCGAGCGGCCCGCCACCCACGAGCTGCCCGACTGCGCGTGCGGCATCTGCGACGGCGGAGTGCTCGGCCCGCGCTTCGACACCACGCGCAACGCCGACATCATCGAGCACTACGTGCGCGCGCAGGACTCCGCAAAGGCGGACGTCCTCCCGGCGCCGGTCATGATGCTCGGCGAAGAGGTGGTGCTCGACCCGGACCGGTTCGTCGTCGAGGGCAACCGCATCCACGTGCTGGGCAAGCAGGCGCCGGCGCCGGTCAACTTCGCGGCCTGCCAGGGCGGTCCGCCGGTACCGCCGGCGAAGGACTTCGTCACCACCGCGGCCACCGTCGAGGTGGCGCACTTCCTCGTGCCGCCGATCCTGTTCGCGGAGCACGACGGCCTCTTCCACCTGAAGTTCGACTTCTTCCGCAACTCCTGGACGGTGGACCACGAGCAGTCCACCGTCTCCGTGCCGATGGTCCGCCCGTTCAGCGAGGACGACATCGACGAGAACTGGGAGGACTACTACGACGAAGAAGACGAGGAGGAGGAAGAGGAGGACGAAGAAGAGGAGGAGTAGGAGGGCGCCGGGGCCAGCTCGCCCATCCGGGCCAGGGCGGCGATCCAGAAGCGCTGCCGTGGCTTGGCCTGCCCCACGAGGTAGGTGGCGCGCAGCTTGGGCGGCAGGTGCGGCAGCAGCCGCGCCACCACGTCGATGTGCCGCTTCAGTTGCGACACCTCCGCGTTGGAGAACACCTGGTGCACCAGGTCGGTGTCGTTGGTGCCCTCCGCGGACGTCTCGACGGCCGCCGCCAGCCGGGCCTGCCAGCCCGTCAGGTCGGCGGCCAGCTCCGCCAGCCCGATCTGCGGCCGCTCCGCGAGGCGCGCCTCCAGCCCGGACAGCGGCACCGGCGCGTACTCGCCGTCGCCGAGGTAGATCAGCCCCTGCTCCAGCGGCATGTCCGCGCGGTGCAGCTTGATGAGCCGTTCCAGGGTGCGCTTGGTGACCCAGTCCCGGCCCTCGTCATCGATGTCGTTCTTCCACCATTCGAGGACGGTCTCGGCCGTCTCCCCGTAGGTCGAGATCAGCCATTCGTTGGCCGGGATGTCCTCCGGCCGCACCTCGTAGCTGACCGTGAACCGGCTGGCCTGGGCGACGTTGTTGCTGCTGACCAGCATCTTGCGGCCGAGGTGGTACGGCGGGTTCTGCAGCGCGACCTGCGCCCGCAGCCCGGGCAGCGGGCGGCCGGCGAGCGTCCACTCCTGGGTGATCTCCATCAGCTTCGCGTACGTCGCCTTGTCCTTCGGCCGGTTGTACTCGTCCCAGATCAGCACCTTCGGCTCCGGGTCGAGCAGCGACCTGGCGAGCATCGCCTCCAGCGCCCCGTCCGCGGTCGGCACCGGCACGCACAGGTCCTCGACGTTGGTCACCGGCAGCGAGAAGTACACCGGTTCGCGGCCGGTCTCCTCCCTGGCCACCTGCTTGGCGATCTCCGTCTTGCCGCAGCCGGGCGGCCCCTGCAGCAGCACCGCCCAGCGGTGCGCCGCCGCGGCCTTGAGGATGCGGCGCACCGGATCGCTCACCGTGGCGGGGTTGGCCGCGCCGACCGCCGCGGCGACGGCGTCGAGCACCTCCTCCGTACGGTCCCGGCCGGGCGCGCCGCCGGTGCCCTCGGCGCCGTGCTCGACCAGCGCCAGCCGGCGGCCGTTGTGCAGCGGCAGCCCCCAGGCCAGCGGGAAGCCGGCGCGGGCGCAGTCGAGTACGTGCTGCAGGGTGCGCGGCGAGAACAGGCCGCGCAGGTGCGGGTCGAGGGCGGCCCACTGCCGGAACACCTCGCGAAGGTCCCAGTCGGGGAACCGGGCCGCCAGCGCGTGCCGCCACGCGGTGTCGTTGGCGGTCAACCGGAGGGTGACCATCCGGTCCAGGATGGCCAGGTCGGACCGGCGCACGCTGGTCTCGGCCAGCGACTCGTTGTCGGTGAGGAACACCCCGACGCAGCCCAGCTCGCGCAGGTCGTACTCGCCGAGCGTCCAGTTGCAGGCCATCTGCATGAGCTGCGACTGCACGGTGTTGCCCGCCTGCAGGGAGTCGTCGACGAGCAGGACGAACGGCGTGCCGGGGGCGAGCTGGCGCATCACGAGCTGGCGCAGCGCCAGTTCGCCGCTGCGCTCGTCCCGTACGGGGGCGTTGATCAACAGGTCGTCCGGGGCGAGGTTGGCCGCGGGCAGGACCACCAGCCGAGTGCCGGGGTAGCGCTTCGGCACGTACGACACGAAGGTGGACGTCTTGCCGATGCCGTGCTCGCCGAAGATCTGACCGGTCTGGCCGGTGGCGATCATCGCGTCGATGAACTTCTCCAGCTTGGCCGTCGGGCCCTCCGGCGGCGGGTCCGGGTAGGTGGCGTTCGCCCTCCACTGCCGGTCCGCGGGCGGTGGTGCGGGCGTCGTCGCCCGGGACGGTGTCGCGGCGGCCACTATGTGCTTCTCCTCGGGTACTCCGGGCTCTCCGGGCTCTTCGGTTGTCGCGGTGACGTGACCCGGTGGCAGGCCATCGGACGGTGGTGGTGCTCCGGCCAGTCGTCGCCGCCGTCGGTGATCAGCCAGATCCAGCGATCGGGGTCGGCGGGGGTGACGTGCGGCGCGTAGCCGTCGGTGACGACGACGACCGCGTCCGGCTCGTGCGCGAAGGTCTTGCCGGCGACCTCCAGCCGGCCTTCGGCGTAGTCGACGACGTTCTGGAAGTTCGTGCCGCCACCGCCCGTCACCCGCTCGCCGGGGACGAACGGCACCACGACGCCGTCGAAGGCGAGCCAGTGGCTCTCCACCCCGTCCGTCTGCCCGACCAGGGTGGTGAGCCACTCGACGACGGCGTCGGGCATCGACCCCGAGGTGTCGAACGCGACGAGGACGACCTTCGTACGCTCCGGGCCGCGGCGGGTGAGCATCGGCTCGTGGCCGAGCGCGAGCACGACCGCGCCGTGCTTCTTCGGGTAGACCAGCCGTTCGCTCTCGGTCAGCTTGGAGGCGAGTACGTCGGTGAGCCACCGCTGCCACCAGTCGACCCGGCGGGTGCGGGGCGTGGTGCCGCGCAGCTTGTCCAGGCCCAGGCGGCCCCAGAGCCGGGTGAGCCGTTCGCCGCCGTCGGCGCTGCGGTCGGCGAGGCCGAGCAGTTCCTCGCGCGCGGCCCGGCCGCCGCGCAGCGCGGACTGCATCACCTCGCGCAGCACGTCGTCGCCCAACTGCCCGACGGTCTCGGGGTCCAGAGGGACGTCGGGGCCGGGGGCGTCTCCGGCGAGGTGGACGCAGTAGGCGGCGGACCGGGGCGTCTCGTGCGCCTGCATGCGGCGCAGTTCGCCGTACACCGTCAGGTCGGTGCGGACGAACTCGTCGTACGGCAGCGGGGCGAGCCCCTGCCGCCGCAGGTCGTCCCGGTACGCGCCGTACACCGCGTCCGGGTCGACGCCCACCGGCTCGGGCGCCCCGCCGCCGGCGGGCACCGCCTCGGGCAGCCCGGAGCGGCCCAGCCGGCGCAGGGCGACGTGGTTGACCGCCACCTCGGCGGCGAGCGTGAACACCGGGTCGGAGCGCAGTTCCTCGTCCACGTACAGGTGCCGGTGCATCAGGTGCCGCGCCTCGTGGAACAGCACGAACTTGACGCCGTCGAAGTCCAGCGACGCGAAGAAGTACGGGTTGTAGAGCAGCGCGCAGCGGCCGTCGCCGCCGGCCGTGACCGCGGCGGTCGGCACGGCGGTGGTGGCGATGTGGCGGTGGCACTTCGCGTACAGCCAGGAGGCCACGACGCTCTGCCCGACCCCGAAGTCCAGCAGCGCGGCCTCCTTGCGGCGCCGCGCCTCGGCCACGACCTCCGGGTCGGCCGGCTCCGCTCCCGGGTCCGCGCCGGGTCGCCCGCGCAGGTCCGGCGAACCGTGCGTGCCCGACCGCATCTGCACCGGTGATCTCCCCTCGCCGCTCGCAGGCACGCTACCCGCCGCCGCCCGGCGGACGTGACGCGGGTTCAGAGCGTGGTCGCGCAGAGCGCCAGGCCGCGGTCCTCGAAGGACCAGTAGCTCGTCGTGCCGGGCGGGCAGGTCTGCGGATCGACGAGCGGTTCCACGCCGGTGATGCGGTACATACGGTTGTCGACCTCGGGGATCTCGGTCTTGCTGCAGCGCGTCACGGACAGGAAGCTCGCGCGGCTGTCCGAAGGCTTGTCGGGAGCGTGGAGACCGGGGAAGCACTGCCCCGTCCGGAACTCCCGCGCGACGCAGACGGCGACGGCGGCGATGCTGTCGACGCCGTCCTCCGTGTCGTAGTTGACCGAGAACTCGTCGCGGCCCTCGCCGCGGGGGCACACCGGGTCGGCGAAGGACTCGCTCCAGCGCAGGTCGGTCACCTTCACGTACGCGTTGTCCGCCGAGCAGGACACGGGGTCCAGCTCCGCCGCGCCGTACCACGGGTCCCAGATGGCCAGGTTGGGGTCGGGGGGATGGCGCAGGTTCAGGCAGTCGCCCTCGTCCACCCCGGCGATCTCGGCCTTGGGCGGGGTGGGGCCGGGAGTCGGGGTGGGCGGCGGCGACGGGGGTTGCGCGGCGGGCGTGCCGTCGGCCGGGGAGGCCGGCGGGGCGGAGCCGCGCGCGCTGGGGGAGTCGCCGGGCAGACGGTCGACGACAAGGGCGATGGCGACGCCGACGCACAGCAGGACCATGAGCGCACCGACCAAGGCCGGTCCGCGCGACGGCTGCGGCGGGGCGGTGGCGGCCCGCTTGCCGGCGGTACGGGACGGGGTGGGCGCGGTGGGCGCCGTGGGCGCGACGGCGGGGTCGTCGGCGGCGTCGGTGTCGGGCTCGGCGTCGGCGTCGGAACCTGCGGCGCCAAGGGGGAGCGTTCCGGTGCCCCCGGCGGCGTCGGCGGCCGTGGCCCCGGCGCCGTCCGGCCCGGCCGGCCCGGTCCGTTCACCCGTCCCCACGGCGCCGGGCGCCGCCGCCGACTCATCCGGCTCCGCCGGGCGCGCATCCTGAAGCGCCGGGGCCGTCTCCGCCTCCGCCGCCGCCGCGGCGCCCGCGCGCTCGTAGCCCGCGATCCGCTCCAGCCACTCCCCCGGCAGCAGGCCGGCGCCGCCGACCGCGTCCGGCCGGCCGGCGACGCGGGCGGTCAGGGCGCGGAGCACCTCCGGCACCGTGGGCCGGTCGGCCGGCGCCAGGCGGAGGCAGGGGCGTACGACGTCGTCCAGCTGCGGGGGCAGCCCGTCGAGTTCGACGCGCGCCTCCGCCACCCGGACCAGCAGCTGCAGCGGCTCGCTCTCGGCGTACGGTGGCCGCCCGGTGACCAGGTGGAAGAACGTGGCGCCCAGGGCGTACACGTCCGACGCCGGCGTGCTGGGCTCGCCGCGCGCCTGCTCCGGCGAGGTGAAGGCGATGGTGCCCAGCGTCGCCTGCGTCCGGGTGAGGTCGGCGGCGTGCGCGATGCCGAAGTCGACGACCTTCGGGCCGGCCACGGGCAGCAGCACGTTCGACGGCTTGACGTCCCGGTGGACGACGCCCGCGGCGTGCAGGGCGAGCAGCGCCTCCGCCACGCCCGCGCCGACCCAGGCCACCGCCGCCGGATCGTCCAGCGGCCCGCAGTCGCGGACCAGTTCGCCGAGCGACGGCGCGGCCACGTACTCCGTCGCCATCCACGGCACCGCCGCGTCCGGGTCCGCCGCGATGACGGCGGCGGTGTGCGCGCCGCCGACCCGGCGGGCGAGCGCGATCTCGCGGGCGAACCGCGCGCGATCCTCCGCGCCCAGCGGCGCCGTCTCCGAGAGCAGGGTCTTCACCGCGACCGGCCGGCCGGCGGGCGAACGGGCCAGGTACACCTCGCCCATGCCGCCGCGGCCGAGGAGCCGCAGCACCTCGTACGGGCCGAACCGGTCGCCCCGCCCGGCGACTTCGCCCGCGCTCACACGATCACCTCCGTGCAGATGGTCCTGGTGCCGCTCTGCGCGGTCCAGGCGTCGGCGCACACGCCGTCGTCCGCGGCCGACGCCGGGTGCACGGCGGTCACCCGGGCCAGCCGCTCGAAGATCCGCGACGGACTGCCGCCGGAGCAGTCGGTCTTGGACGCGAGCTGGGCGACCCAGCGGCGGGAGGAGGAGACGGCGTAGCCGCGGTCGCGCTGCCCGCCGATGTACTCCCGGACCGGGAAGCAGTCGCCGACCTGGAAGTTGCGGTCGAGGCAGAGCCCCGTGTCGTAGCCGTACAGCGACCACTCCAGGCTGTCCTGGCGCGTCGGGCAGTCGTCCGACAGGCCTTCGGACTTGCCCGTGACGCGGGTGGCGGCGCGCGCCGAGTCGCAGGGCACCTTCTCGGGTGCGGCCTTCTCGGGTGCGAAGCCGACGACGTCGTAGTGGACCGTCAGGCAGTCCCCTTTGCGTACGGAGTCGATGAGCTTGGCGCTCGCCACGTCCTCTTCCGTTTCCAGATCGGCGTAGGGGTCCTTGGTGGTGCTGTCCTCGCCGTCCGGGTCGGCCGCGTCGTCGGCGGGCGGGTCGCGGTCCGCCGCGCCGTTGCCGTTGGCGCCGTCACCGGCGGACGACGGCGGGCTCTGCCCGCCGTCGTCCTGTGCCAGCGCGGCGAGCGTGATCGAGGTGGCGGCGACGGCGACCACCGCGGCGGAGGCGACGAGCCAGGTCAGCCTGCGCCGGCGGCGCGAGGCGGCCGGAGGACGGTCGTGCACCGCCGCGTCCGGGGCGGTGGGAGTGGACTCCGGGGCGCTGCCGGCCGGTAGAACCGTGGTACGCGCCACGTCCCCGGCCGCCCGTGTCGCACCGGCGCCGCCCGGCTCCGCCACGCCCGGCTCCTGACCGCCGGTCTCCGTACCGCCCGGCTCTTCCACCGCGACCCGCTCCCGCGCCTCCCGCTCCCGGATCGCCGCCAGCCACTCCGGCGGCAGCCAGTCCCCACCGCCCGCCGCACCCGGCCGCGCCGCCAGCCGCCCGCCGAACTCGGCGACGACCGCCGCCGCGTCCGGCCGCTCCGCGGGCTCCGCACGCAGACACGGCAGCACCGCGTCGGCCAGCTCCGGCGGCAGCCCGGTCAGGTCCTGCTCGGCCCGGGCCACGCGGGGCAGCAGCCGGAAGAAGTCGGCGGTGTCGGCGTACGGCGGGCGGCCGGTGACGAGGTAGAACAGGGTGGCCCCGAGCGCGTACAGGTCGGCGGCCGGCGAGCTGGCCTCGCCGCGCGCCTGCTCCGGGGCGCTGAAGGCCACACTGCCCAGGCTGACCGTGGTGCGCGTGAGGTCGGCCGGGCGCGAGATGCCGAAGTCGATGAGGCGCGGGCCGTCGACGGGCAGTAGCACGTTCGACGGTTTCAGGTCACGGTGCACGATCCCCCGGTCGTGCAGCGCCGCCAGCGCCTCCGCCGTGCCCGCCGCGACCCACAGCGCGGCTTCGACGGGCAGCGGGCCGCGGGTACGGACCAGTTCGGCCAGCGACGGGGCGGGGACGTACTCGGTCGCCATCCACGGCACCGGCGCCTCCGGGTCGGCGTCGACGACCGCCGCCGTGTATGCCCCGCCGACCCGGCGCGCCAGGTCGACCTCGCGGGCGAACCGGCGCCGCGCGTCGTCGGTGACCGGGCCGCCGGCGTCGACGGTCTTGACCGCCACCGGGCGGCCGGCGGCGGAGCGCGCCAGATACACCTGCCCCATGCCGCCCGAGCCGAGCCGCCTGACGATCCGGTACGGCCCGATCTCGTCCGGCCCGGCCGCCGGTATCCCCACCGGTGACTCCCCCGCCATCCCCGGCACTCCCCCCAAGTCGCCCCGCCACGCCGCCGCTGCCGCCCGGTGTCCGGTGTCCGGTGTCCGGTGTCCGGTGTCCGGCGTCCGGCGTCCGGCGTCCGGCGTCCGCCGGCAGCAGGCTACCCACACGGACGCGGGCGGCACCCCCGGTCCGTACCTACCTCGGACGCCGGGCGCCGACCGCCGGTTGCGGGCCGCCGGTCACGGCCCCGCAACCGCCGGCTGCCTCAGCCGCAGAACTCGGCCTCCAGCACCGCGTCCTCCCCGCCCTGGCCGCCCCAGTCGCCGTTGCGGTTCAGGGTGAGCACGTGGTGGCCGTCGCGGGTGGCCGCCGCCCGGGACAGGGAGCCGGGGACCTGGCCGCCGTGGCCCCACACCGTGACGCCGCAGGAGAGCCGGTCGGACCGGATGCCCAGGCCGTAGGCGGCGGTGGGTACGCCGCCCGTACCCGACTCCTCCTCGTCGATCGGCACGGTGGTGAGCATCTCGTCCAGTTGCTCACGGGGCAGCAGTTCCCCGCGCAGCAGCGCGCGGTAGAAGCGGTTCAGGTCGCGGGTGGCGGAGATGACCTGCCCGGCGGCGCCGGCGACGGAGGGGTTGAACTCGGTGACGTCGTGGACCGGGGCGTTCGGGTCCTCGTCGTAGAGCTTGGAGTAGTGGCGGCCGTGCGGGCGCGGCACCGCGGCGGCGGAGCCGGGCACGGACGTGGCCCGCAGCTTCAGCGGCCCCAGGATCCGCCGGCGGACCTGGGTGGCGTAGTCGTCGCCGGTGGCGCGCTCGATGACCATCCCGGCGAGGATGTAGTTGGTGTCGGAGTACTCCCAGCCCGTGCCCGGTGCGAAGAGGGGCGGGTGGGACAGGCCGATCGCGACCAGTTCTTCCGGGGTGGCGCCGTCGTAGCGGTGGTCGAGGAAGGACTCGCCGGTGAACCTGGCGAGGAAGCCCTCGTCGCGGTTGTAGTTGAAGATCCCGCTGGTGTGGTTGAGCAGCTGCCGCAGGGTGACCCTGCGGCCGTCGTTGCCGTTGCCGCGTACGACGCCGGGGAGCCAGCGCTCGACGGTGTCGTCGAGCGAGAGCACGCCGTCCGCGTCGAGCTGCAGCAGGACCGTGGCGGTGAACGTCTTCGTCAGGCTCCCCACCCGGAACCGGTCGCGGTTCCGGCGCGGCTCGCCCGTTGCCAGGTCCGCCGCCCCGGCCTCTCCGGACCACCGTCCGCGCCCCTCGCGCACCGCGGCGAGCGCGCCGGGCGTGCCCTCCGCGACGATCGCGTCGAGCGCCGCCTGCGTGGCGTCGTGCGGCGCCGCTAACCCGTCGCCCCGCTCCCCCGCGTCCACCGCCGCGGCGGGCGCGATCGCCCCCACCACCAGCGCGCCCACCGCGGCGCACAGCCTCCAGCGCCGGGGCGTCGTACGCGTGCCGTCGGTCATGGTCATCCCCCTGTCCAGGTCGGCCCGCGCCGCTCGCGCGGGTCGTTGACCGCAGTCAACCGACGAAGCGGCCCGCGCGCCTCGGGGATCACCCCGACCCCGGCCCGGACGTCACCCCGAGCCACCCCGGGGGCTTGCATACCCCCCGGGGGTAATGTTATATCTCTGTCTCATACCCCCAGGGGGTATGAGACACCGAGGAGGCGTACTGCCATGTCATCCGTCAATCCCCGCCGCTGGTGGGCACTGCTCGTGCTCGCCACCGCGCAGTTCATGGTCATCATGGACACCTCGATCATCGGCGTCGCGCTCCCCGAGATGCAGCGCGACCTGGGCTTCTCACCGGGCGACCTGCAGTGGGTGTTCAACGCCTACGTCGTCGCTTTCGGCGGTCTGCTGCTCCTCGGCGGGCGGCTGTCCGACCTCTTCGGCGCCCGGCGGGTGTTCGTCACCGGGTGGGGCGTGCTCATCGCCGGCTCCGTGGTGGCTGCGGCGGCGCAGTCCGCCGGGGTCGAGATCGCCGGGCGGGCCGTGCAGGGCGTCGGCGGGGCGCTGATCGCGCCGTCCGCCATGACCCTGCTGATGATCCTCTTCAGCCACGACCCCCGGGAGCTGGGCAAGGCGCTCGCCCTCTACGGTGCCGCCGCCCCGGCCGGCGGCACCGCCGGGGTCTTCCTCGGCGGTGTGTTCACCGAGTGGCTGAGCTGGCCGTGGATCTTCATCATCTACGTGCCCATCGGCATCGCCACCCTGCTCGCGACCGGCCTGCTGCCC